>NZ_JBBOVE010000002.1:0-451256 GCF_038006445.1 Bacillus sp. FSL K6-1218
CCAGCACGCACTTCATGTATATCCTTGAAAATAGCATGACCAGGAGTACGTGTTGGTCCAAGGCAGAATATTTCAGAAAGTCCTTCTTTATCTACCTCAGCATCTACAAGTGGATGCGAAAGTAAAACTTTTAACTCTGAACCAAAAAGAATTGCGCTTCCCCTTTTAGCGAAAAATAAAGGCTTCACGCCTAGATGGTCACGACCAAGCATCAATTTCTCAAATCTTTCATCCCAAATACCAAAAGCAAAAATCCCATTTAAGTGTTGAACACAATCTTCTTGCCACTCTAAGTAAGCATGTAGTAATACCTCTGTATCTGACTTGGTCTGAAATTCATGACCTTTCTCCTCAAGTTCTTTACGTAATTCTTGATAGTTATAAATTTCTCCATTGAACGTAAGGCCAATCGTATCATTTCCATCTTTATACAGCATAGGTTGAAGGCCACCTTCAGGATCAATGACGATGAGACGTCGATGACCTAATGCCGCTCGTTTTGAAAACCAATGCCCCTCTGCGTCAGGTCCTCGGTGAATGATAGCATCTGTCATTTTTTTTAACGTTTCTTGTTCATGAGACAGATCTTTAGACCAGTCTATCCACCCTGCAATTCCACACATAGTGTCTACCTTCTCTCAAATAGTATAGAAACCGACTAAAATTAAATATCAGTCGGTTTTCTGTAAAAAAATCCGACTAAAAACATCTTTTAGTCATGTTTATATAATAAAATGAATTGAATAAAAAATCAAATAATTCAATCGATAAAGAAATCACTGTCCCCTTTCACTTGAATTTTCATTGTCCAATTAAATAGTTATTACCTTAAACTTTCATTTTTATCCTAAGTTATACAGTTGCATTCTATTATAGTTATATACTAGAAATAAGAATGGTGTATGTTATTCTATAAGAAGCAAATAAAGGACTTTCTATTAGGAGTTACAAAATTACAAATGAACTGATACAGAATGTAAAGACAGAAAACTTCGCTAAATATTTCAAGGATAGGGTGTAGACAATGATCAAATTAGAAAAAGAAAATAAAAAGATGAAAATCATTCAATCTGCCACAATACTGTTCTCTACGCGTGGTGTCCGTAACACAACGGTTGATGAAATTGCAAAGAAAGCTAAAGTTGGTAAAGGTACTATTTATTATTACTATACAGATAAAACTGAAATATTATGCGACTGCTATATGCGTCATATTCAGCTTAAGCGCTCACAATTATTTAATTTATATAAAGAAGAAAAAGACGTTTTACTTCGAATACAAAAAATTCTTCATTATATCAGCCTAGAATATCATCAAGATCCATTTGTTTCTACACTCTTTCAAGAATATAAAGAGTACCATTCACCTGAAATTACAACTTGTTTTAAACAATCTGAAGAAGAAGCAATTAACATGATAAGTAATTTACTCGAAAAAGGTTATCAGCAAGGAGCTTTGCATAAGGTACCATTACCGCTTACAGCTTTTATGTTAGTACGAATGATTTTTAACTACGAACAGGATTATATAAAAGATGATAAAAGTGATACAGAATTTCTGCAGTTGCTAAAGCATATGCTTCTTAAAAACTAGTTTTAATAACAAAAAAATAATTGTGGTACAAATATATGAAGAAGAACGTGAATAATGGATGGTTTAATAAGCTCTTTTCATTCTAGACAAACCTGCAAAATAATCCAACGCTTATGTAGGAATGACTGATAAAATCCCAACCCGTGTGATTGTTCATCGACTACTAAAAAGCAAAGCCTTTTGGCTCCGCCAAACCAAAATTCATCTCCCACCTATTGTCGGATTACGCCCTTCACACGCTTGTGGAAGGAGAATTCTTTCGGGAAATATGTTAAAACATGTTAAGCATTCTTCCTCATTCATCGTTGCAAAAAGATAAAACGAGAAAGATTAGAATGCGAATTCAGGTGATGTTTTTATCATGTACTAATATTCGAGCTCACTTCAATGTGCTTAAGCTTTTTATTTTTTACTCTATTAGATTATTGATAGGCACCCTCTTCTGAATCCCACACTTCAGTAAATTGAAAACCTTTTAATTCACTATCTAAAATTGCATTTTTGAATTGATCTGATACTAAAAGATAGTTAGGATGTACCTTCCCATTTATATTCAATTTAAAAATTAGTTCGTGCTGTACAACATAAGGAATAAATACAAATTTTTTACATCCTATTATTAAACCTGAACTTAACTTATCAAAGATTGTTTTATTAGTATCAAGTGCTTCCAACACCCTTAAAACATGCATAGCATAGTATTTTTTATTTGTTTGTTTATGAATTAATGGTAAAAATTCAATATTATCTCCTACTATAGGTTCTAAAACATTCTTGGCTTTTTCACTAATTATTTGTACACCAGACTTTCCCCAAAAAATAGGGGAATCGCTTGATTTCCCTTCATCTTTTACCTCAATAAACTTAGGCGTCCATGAATCTGACAAACTCACCATAGAATTAAAACTAGTTTTAAAATATTTTTTATCCTCTTCATAGTTCAATAATTGAAAGGTTTCATAATCATCAGTCGAGCTCTTTAATTGCCAAATCTTCATATATATTTTCCTTTATTATTACCATTTATTTATATAGTTATTTGTTGGGTCCATTTAATCGCAAATTACCTTCTAATAAATCTCTTCCTATTCCATGTAACACCGTTTGGGTTCACATTCCTTATTTAATTCTTGTAAAAAATAAAAAATGAATTTCAAATTATGTTTAACATTAATTATTTTTATCCATTGGTATTGTATTTAGTGCTAAACCAATAGATCCTAATTTTCCAATTTTTTTTTTGCTTTACCATATGGAGCTCCTTTTAATAGTTCCCCTGTTGAAATATCAAGTGCTAGTACACTTTTTATCTTTACTAAATCTTTTAATCCTCCATTAGGAATTTCTATTAACACTATATTACACGTACCAGGGATCTCTTCTTTTATTTTCTGTATTTTTTGATTCAAACACCCCGTATTTACCCACTCATTGAACTACCCCCACTTTCACTTCGTTTAGAAGTGAGGGATTCCTAAGTAAAGAGTTCTATCGAACTCTAATTGATTAGGCTAACCCCGCAGTCCTTGCGGTTAGAAGCCTTATCGCTTCATTCTTTAGATTGATACTTGTGTTAATATCCCTATCATGGTGTGTACGACAAGAAGGACAGTCCCATTCACGTAGGTTTAGATTTTTAACGTCTTTATTTTGATATCCACAACAGGAACATAATTGGCTGGAAGCAAATGTTTTCGATACGACAATGACTTGTTTGCCATACCATTTTGCTTTGTATTCTAACATGGATCGAAATTGCAACCAAGATACCTCACTAATTGCTTTTGCTAACTTATGATTTTTTAACATATTCGATACTTGCAAATCCTCTATACCGATAACATCGTGGTTTTTGATGATTTCAGTTGAGATTTTGTCCAAGTAATCTTTTCTAGCATTTGATATGTATTCATGAATTCTAGCTATCTTTACTCGTTGTTTATTCCAGCGAGAAGATCCTTTCATTCTTCTAGAAAGAACACGCTGTGCTTTCGCCAACTTATCTTCTAATGATCGGAAAAACTTCGGATTTTTATAGTGTGTTCCATTTGACAAAATAGCGAAATCTTTTAGTCCTACATCTATTCCAATGTAAGAATGTGTTTTCGGAAGTTCTTGTACTTCTGTTTCAACTAATAGTGACACAAAATATCTACCAGAAGGGTTCCGTCTAACTGTAGCATTTACAATACGTCCCTCTACTTCACGACTTTTGGCAAATCGAACAAGGCCTAGTTTCGGCAACTTTATTTTATTCCCTATAATGGCAATGTTTTCATTTGTTTGTTTTGTGGTATAAGATTGTAAGTTGTTCTTCTTAGATTTAAAGCGCGGTGCGCTATTTTGTTTTTTAAAAAAGCGCGTATAAGCATCCGCAAGGTTGCGAACGGACGACTGAATCGCAATACTATCCACTTCTTTTAGCCAAACAAGCTCTTTCTTCATGGCAGGTAGTTTGGCAGAGCATGTACCATAGGTCAAGCCTTTTCCTGTCTCTTTGTATGCATGATCCCATAAGGATAGGAAATAATTGAATACAAAACGAGAACACCCAATCGTTTTGTTAATTAGAATTGCTTGTGCTTGATTTGGATAGATACGAAACTTATAGGCTTTATTCATCATTATTTCATTCACCTCCATTTCGGTATATGACTATTATACACCAAACGTACATTCGATAGGTAGTGGAGTAATACTTTCTATATGTCGAACAATTAAGATGGCTTCCTGCCATCCCTTGTTCGAAGCCAATTCATCTCCCACCTACTCACTGGACTATGACCCTTCACGCTCCTTGAGGAAGGAGTCTTCTTGGCTAAAATGATAAATTATTAACCATCCACCTATAGAAAAACCATTTGTATATTTCAATAAATCTTTATGTACATTTGGTAATTCAACTTTCATTACATCTTCTATTTCTTGAATTTCAATATCATTTGCTGGCTTATTTTTTATTAAACCAGAAACATTAGATAAATTTATCATTTTTCACAAAACCTCCCGAAACATCTAAACATTTATAATCTTCTACCAATACTTTTCTTGCAGTTTTCTGATCAACACCTGCCTCAATCATTTCCCTATAGGTTACATTAAATTCATAATTTATTTCAGTATCATATCCTTCAAGTCTTCTTCGTTTTCTTTGTATGGCGGAAATTTTCGCATGAGGAAAACCAAAACTTGATGGTAAAAGTATTGGTTGTGCTTTCTTTTCGTTATAATCAAATCCACCCTTAATAGCCCATTCATTTTGTATAGGATGATGTGATTGTATTCGATTATCAGCAGCTATATTTTTATGTCCTGGAGCACAATCACCACTTACTTTGCAACCTCAAAATATATATTTAATATTGATTAGTATGCCTTTTTATACATAACCATAGGAAAAAGCTTATGCAAATACATAAGCTTCTTCTATTTTATTTATTACTCTCTTAGGTATTAATTAACATCATTAATCTGATGTGATTTTATTAAATTTCTTTACGAAAGTTCTTCTGAATCCCATATTTCAATAAATTCAAAACCTTTTAGATCACTTTGTTCAATAAGAATCTTCAATTCATCTGAAATAAAAACAGCCGTGGGATGAATTTTCCCATTTATATAAACCTTAAAAATCATCTCATTTTGAACAGTATTACTATCAAATGCGAATTTTTCGCATCCTATTATTAAACCTGTAATCAGTTTTTTTAAAATTGCTTTATCACTATCAATTGCATCTAGTACATTCAACACATGGACCAAGTAATATACCTCACTAGTTGAATCGCGTAAAAGTGGTAAGAATTCAACATTATCGCCTATTGAAGGTTCTAATAATGCTTTTGCTTTTTCACTAACCATTAGGGCACCAATTTCTCCCCAGAAGTGTGGAAAATCAGTGGTCTTTCCTCCTTCTAAGCATTCAATAGGTAACTTTCTCCATGAATCTATTAGTTTTATTGTAGAGTTAAACTTCCCTTCAAAAAACTTTTTATCTTCTTTATAATTTAATAATTGAAAAGACTCATAGTTATCAGAAGAACTTCTTAATTCCCATATCTTCATAACGATTCTCCTTTACTACTGAGTAATATGTTGTTGTTTCTGAACCTTTACTTATTTATAATAAAAAGCTTATACAATTGCATAAGCTTTTTATTTTTTGCTATATTAGATATAGGGGTATCTAATTAAATTAGATTATTTAGGCACCCTCTTCCGAATCCCATACTTCAATAAATTCAAAACCTTTTAATTCACTTTGTTCAATAAGAGCCTTCAACTCGTCTGAAATAAAGACAACCGTCGGATGAATTTTTCCATTTATGTAAACTTTAAAAATCATTTCATTTTGAACTATATTAAAATCAAATGCGAACTTTTCACAACCTACTATAAGGCCTGTAATCAGTTTTTTAAAGATTGCTTTATCACCATCAATCGCATCTAGTACATTCAACACGTGGACCAAGTAATATACCTCACTAGTTGAATTGCGTAAGAGTGGTAAAAATTCAACATTATCACCTATTAAAGGTTCAAGTACTTGCTTGGCTTTTTCACTAATCATTGGAGCACCAGTTCCTCCCCAAAATTTAGGGAAATCACTATGAATATCTCCTTCAATACACTCTATATATATATTTCCCCATGAATTTGCTAAATGAGTTACTGAATTTATTTTTCCATCAATATATTTTTTGTGATCTTCTTCAAAATTTAATAACTGGAAAGACTCATAGTTATTAAACTTACTTTTTAATTCCCAAATCTTCATACTTTCCCTCCTACAGGATCTGTTACTTACTCAATTTTTATTACTTTGGTTGATTTAGTTTTATACTGCCATCTAATAATCCTTCTCTGATTGTTTGGAGCGCTGCAACAGCATCAGCTTGAGTACCACCAAACTCTTTAATCTCTGTCAACGTATTATATACTAATTCTATATACTCAGGTCCATGATTACCTATATGCATTGCCTCCGTAGTTACATATTTACTATCTATTGCTCGATATCCAGGTAAAAATACTCCGTTAGCAGCAGAGTTAGGATCTATTTCAAACTCTTTCATTAATTTTTGTATTTCCACAGCCCTACCATCGTTCCACGGTACAATATGATGTGCGGCATTATGGTATGGAGGCGGATCAATTCCAGCATCTTTTAGTTCTTCACGTAACACTTGAGATGCCGTATAAGAATTAGGATATTCCTTTTCTACAGTTACCCTATCAAGTACTTTATCTGCATATTCCTGAATTACATCTTGTACATCCTTAACTCTACTTTTTCTACCAGTCGTAGAAAACATAAATGTTTCACGAGCTTTTTGTAAGACTTCAAAACTTTTTATTTGATTGCTTCCAAATCCACTTGCACCTGCAAATGCCAACCGATCCGTCAGTGGCAATTTATTTGCGAAAGAAGACACTCCTGTAGAGAATTTTGCACCTTTTGCTAATGTAGTGACTTTACTTATCCCCTTATCACCAATAAGTCCAAGTCCAATTTGTGTAAAAGCATAACTTCCCCACTTAGCACGACTTTCAGCGTCTCCATTTATTACATCATTAATAAACGAATCTGATAATGTGTTCCACATAGCGGGTAAGGTTTCATTTAAATGAGTAAAAGCGTACCCCATGTTCTCCCATGTTTCCCATTTACCAAGTGCGACAATACCATCTATTGTATCTTCAACTGCTTGACCCGTACCTGCTAAAATACCATCTATAATTTTTTCAGAAGTAGATTTTTCAGGAGGTTTCTTGCACACCGCTCCCTCTTCTATTGATCCTTCCTTTAAAAGATTATCAACTTGACGTTTTCTTTCATCAGCAATTTCTTGGATCGAAACGGTCCAATCCATATTTAATCCTTGTGTACTAAACGTACCACTTACAGGACTAAATCCTTTTCCACTTTGGACTTCAGCAAGGCCGGCAGTAAGGCTAGCTACAAGTTGAAGAGCTGTGTGGTAGTTATTACTGGACGTATAGTTAAATTCATATAGATGCTCTAATTTTTCTTGCAGTTTTTTTCTCATCTCGACTAAAACAATAACCATGGCATCTATTCCAGGCAATACTGTAGCAATACTAATCGCTTCTATACTTGCGACCATTCGATTAATTTCTTGAATTTGCTCTCTTATTTCTTGTTCAATGACATCTGTGGAAGCAACTTGTGATTGAAAATCGCTTGGAAATGCATCGTTTTGACGGATTAATTCTTCACATAAATAAATGATACCTTGTGCTAAAGGACGAAAAGTTTGGACAAAAAATATTTTTGCACTACTATATGTTTGCCCTTGTAAAACTGTATCAGTTGCAAAGGTATCAATTGATTGGATTACTTGCTCCATAGCTTGGATAGTAGCGACACATACAGCATTCATGCTTTGGGTTTGATTTTGTACTTCCCCTAAATACATATTTAAACTCATGCTTTATCCTCCCTTTTTAATCGCTGTTGCCGATAGATAAGGTCGGTTTCTAAATCAATAAGATTGCGTCTTTCTTTAAGTAATGTTTCTTTTTGATTTTCCAATTCCAATGTTAATTTCCGCTCAATATGTTGCGACTCTTGAAGCTTATTCATAAAAAAATGAGAAACATCTTTATCACCATGCCATGTTTCTAAAACCCTATTAAATAAACGGTTTTTTTGATTTCTCAATTCGTGAAAGTCCATTTCTGCTTGTCTCTGGATTTGGATCTCCGTTTGATTTCGATCCTGTTTTTCAAATACTATCCGTAATTCATGATTAAATTCATTTATTTGCTTTTCCACATCTTGACTCATCTTATTCTTCCTACCCTTCTCCCTTTACCGTAGGTTGCCACATTAGCGAAATGTCTTTTGTAGTTCGTTATCCATTCTTTCAAAATCCTTAGCTACTAAATGAATATTATCAATTGCTTGTTGAAAGGCCCCACAAAATTGTCTAGTCAAATCTAGCATTTGTTGATTCGCTTCTTGCGCCTGAGCATTAACAGATAGTGTAGTACGGCTCGCCTTTGTTATAGAACGATTTGTCGCACCTTGAATTGTATCCGATGCATTTTTCATTTGTGTAGCAATTTGTGTAGCCGTTTGAAAATTACTTTGAAAGTTTCCCATCATTTAAACCCCTTCTAGTTCCAAAATCATCAAGAAAATTATACCATGTAAGAATATTTCAATGTATCAAATATTTCTAGTAAGGAATTGATAGCTCTTAATGATAAGAATGAAGCTTTTCATACCGAATTTCAATTAAGGATCGCTTCAACAGATGTAGTTGAACTAGAACTATTAGAACAAATTGAAGAGATTGACTGAATCAGAACAAATACTGAAATTACAAAGCAAGTTATGCCACTAGCAGGTATGGGTGCAATGAGGAACAAATATTTTTATGGAGTTTGGTTTAGGATGGATTGGAGATAAAGGAGCAGGCCAAATTGGAAAAGTAACTTCCCTTGGAGATCTGTAAAGTTAACGAAATTTTCAGGTGATACACCTTATATTTCAAGCCACTTACCATTAAAAGATCGATTTGCTTTTGCTGGTGGAGATGGTTTGCGATCTAGATTTGACACACCAGACTTTAAACAAGCTGAAGAAAAACTCTCTACCTATCAATTTGCTAGTAGTGGAAGAATTAATAGTAGCAGAACTAATGGTGGCAATGTTCCGTATAGTTTTGATTCATCACTTATGGAGCACCTTTTTCACGGGGAACTAAAACAAAAATGGTGGGGACTAAAAGCTGTTGGATATCACCATGAAAGTATGATGGGTGGAGGAGAAATAGTTAGAATTACCCATGCACCAAATTCTGCGGGAGTATATAGAGCAAAAGTAAAAGTAGACGGTGAAACAAAAAATGCGCTTTCTTCATTTTTCCCTAAGGATTGGGATAGAGTACAGATACTTGATTCTATCAAAGAAGCATAAGATAATAAGATTCAAGTCGATACAGTTAGATATGTAGGACAAACATCCCACGGATTTAAAGTAGAAATGATTATACAAAATAATGAGATCATAACAGCATATCCTGTTTATACTAGGAGGTAAAAAATGAAATATACATACGAATTTTATCGTGATGGACTTGGCGGATTAAGAATACGTTTGCCAAAAGAAATTTCTATAATTTCTCATTTCTTGGAAGATATTTTAGATGATGAAGCAGATGAGTATATACAAATTTTAGATAATGTAGTAGACCAAAAAGTTCCGCAATATGAAATAGAAGGGAACGTAGCAGCAGTCTACATTGAACCTAATTACACCAGTGCTATTAACTTATTTATGAGTGCTCCAAATAACCAATGTAAAATTGAGACCTCTGAATTTAGAAAACTACTTGTGTTGTGGCGAGATACAGTGGTAGCAGAAGGGAAAGATATAGAAGTATAAAAGAAAACTACCTTCTGTGATATTTAGATCATAGATGCTAAACTCAATAAAATCAAAGGTAGGAATATATTAAATATATTTCTACCTTTTTATTATGTGGCGAGACTCCACATCCATTAACTTAAAAATTTTTTATTTAACAGGAATTGTACTTGCAGGAATATAAAAGATTTTACAATTAAGATGCTGCACTTAATATTGTTAACAGTTATTTTTGCTTATCCTTCATTAATTGTAAACTACCACCCTTAACCCCTATGTTTTTCCGGTACAAGAATAAAATGTTAAAAACAGTTTTAAAATGAGTTTCTTTTTCACCTTGTAAGCTGTAGAGCTTTCATATATTCCCCTTTTCTTTCAAGGGCCTTTTTTGCATCCTTAGCCGTTAATGCAAAATCTACTGCAATGTTCTGTAATAACTCCTTATTAGCTTACCTGAAGAAATCTCTTAGTTGTTGATTTGCTAACCTTTCTTGTTTACTATCAATCAATTAAAAAAAGAATTTTTTGTTTAAGGGCTACTTTAAAATCTTAAGTTGATGGATGTGTGAACGAACCGCTACTAAAATTCTTGCTTTTAAATCATTATTACTGTATTATGTTTACATGGAAATATGAGGATTATAGTATATAAAAAGGGATCAAATCTATAAGTAAGATTTAAATCCTTTTCCAAGTCAAAAAGACTTTGCCAAAATCTAATATAATTTATGCTTGTCTTTTTAATATGTATCTAGTAATAACATATTTTTTATCAATAGAATTCTGTTTTCAATGATAGGAATTAGTGTTCTAAACAAGGAACCATACAAAGTGATCTGAAAAACCTGAGAGATATTGTATGTAGTTTGCTCATCTCCCGGTACTACAATAAAAGAGCCTTACCTCTCTAGGCAAGACTCTACTAGTTTAGTTGTATAATATTTACGTAATAACTAAGAAACAGAAAACATATAACACCAAATAGCAGCACCCTATTACTCCTCCTACAGCTAATACCTGTTTAACCCAACTCTTAAATTTTTGATTACTGTAAATCGCTTGCACTCTTTCCATATTTCCTCCTATTAAGGACAACCCTTATAGACTCTCACCTTGCTATGGTAACATTAAAAAATGGCTAATAGAGGCCTAATGTATAAATATGCAATATTGCATACATAAATGTATTGTTATAATTGTAAACGCTTACTATAATAAAGTTATAAAGATTCACCAAATCTTAATACGAAAAAAGAGGAGCAAATAATATGGAAATCGCAATGGCAGTTTTAAAATTTCTAGGTGGAGCAATCCCATTAATTCAAGAACTTCTAAAAGCATTTATGTAAATTCACTATTTAGCAATTATTTATAAAAATTATCATACAAATGATCTGTATATCAAAAATGAATTGATTTACAGATCATTTGCGTGAGCAAGTTCCCTTTAACATGACTAAGGGACTTTTTTAATTTTTAAATATGACTAATGTCTCCCATTTTATCGTACTGATTACCTATACGAGGTTTTAAAAGAACCACCTTGACTAAAATGATAAAACAAGAAATCAAAATGAGCCCCTTTTTTATTTTGTAAGCAGTAAAGCTTCCATATAATGCTCTTTTCTCTCAAGAGCTTTTTTTGCATCATCAGCTGTTAATATATAATCTACTGCAATGCTCTGTAATAGCTCCTTATCCGCATTTGGCAACTGAATCGTTATCTCTTCCACACTACTCTTATTATTTCCATTTATCTTATTAAATTCTTGAATACTTCTTGCCAGCTCTGCTAATTTTTCCATATGCACAGGATTGTTTACATCCAAAAATATATTACTTCTAAAAACTGCCGTAACATATTTCTTTACATTTTTCTTTTCTTTTTCTGCTTCTTCCTTTTTATCAAAAACAATATTTCCCGTATACATTTGTTCAAACGTGAATATATCGTTATTCTCTTTTCCAGCATAATATGTATTGAACTTTTCTTTTAAATCATTCGCTTCTTTTTTGATTTTATAATTATCACTATCTACTTTTGGAGAGATTCGTCCATCCAAAGCTAGCTGAAACTGCAAATACGGTTCATTTACTTGCTGTACATGAGCTATCCGTACATCTGGCCCCAGTAAATCTTTATAATTCCCCGGTATTTCAACTTCATTTAGTTTAACAGAAAAACCATACTGCGATTTTGTATAACTTTGAGCTTTTTGTTTAATTTCTTTATCCGATATATCACATGATGTTAATAGTATTAAACTAAACATCATACTACATGTTATTTTTGTTATTTTCATATGGTATCTCCTTTTATGCTTACTTCATATACATAAATGCTAATATAGATTTCCGATAAAGTCACGAAGTTTAACAAAAAGAAGAGCAGTTTTAAGTTGCTATGTTTATACAATTTCATATGAATCAGAGTTAAGTTTAAAGGAAGTAAATCGTGAGTTTTCTCTTTATACAATCATTTAACTTACTAACACTTTTCATAAGATATTTACACACTGCATTTAGGTAAAGAAATACAGAAATGTGTTTTTTTCTTTGTACTATCTAAATTTATGCTCCCTCCATGTTTTTTTACTATATGCTTAGCAATAGTTAATCCAAGACCTGATCCCCCATTATTTTCTCGAGAATCATCTACTCGAACAAATGCATCAAAAATACTTTGTTTCATATCCTCAGGTATTCCAATTCCATTATCTATAATGTTTATAAATACTTTGCTTTTATCCTCAATTAACGATACAAACACGGTCGTACCTGCCGTATTATACTGTAGGGCATTAGATATTATGTTAGAGATAGCACGGTATAGTAATCTGTTGTTAATTGGAACAATCACTTCTTTAGAGGGAATTTGATATTGAAGGATTAAGCGCTTCGCTTGAAATAAATCATAATATTCTACAAGCAATTCACGAATAAACTCAGATACATCAGTTGGATGTACTTCAAAAGGGTAATCAGAATGCTCTAATTTAGACAGTTCAAAAATATCTTCAGTTAATACCGCAATGATTCGAATCTTATTATATATTACATTCAAAGTTCTTTCTCTTTCACCTTTTTCAGTAATGATTCCTAGTTGTAATGCTTCAACATAACCTTGAACGGTTGTAATTGGTGTCCTTAAATCATGAGACAAATCTACAAGCATCTTCTGCTTGGTTTCTTCCAACTTCTTCTTCTCTTTCTCTATTTTATCCAGTTTTTCCGACATAACATTAAACGAATGCTGTATTTGCATTAACTCAAAATATGTTTCATAGTTTAACCTTTTATCATATTTCCCACTAGCAATTTCCTCAAATCCAGTTGCTAGTTTATCCAATGGCCTGGTTATTTTCCTAGCAATTTGCCTACTAAAAATATATACATTCATAGAGAAAAATACAAAAAATAAAATGATTGTAGTAAGTAATATCTTATAAAAAGCATATACGTATTCCTCATTTTTATCAGAAAACGTATATTCATACTTTATTGCTTTTTTAGGAACCTTAACAAGGCAATATAATGTTTCACCTTTTTTCGTTACAAATGTTGCTACAGATGAATAATAAGGAAGTTGATCATTATCAAAAAATAAAGTAGTAAATTCTCTTTGTGAATATGATAAAAGCTTATCCTTCTTTTCCCCTTTGGTATAGATAACTTGTAAATTTTCATTAAGAATTTCTACCCAACCACCAAATGATTCTATTGATTCTGAATTAATAGTTTTAAAGTTTTCACGCACTACTTCACTTGCTTTTAAATTATTTAGCTCTCCTAGTTGCTTTTCTGTTTGGTACATCAAAAATATAAATAAGATTATCACCGTGAAACCTATTGCTAGTGCAAATATAACGTAATTTTTAATTAAGATATATAAAACTTTATTTTTCATAAAGTTCTTCCTTCCTAGCAAATCTATACCCAAGTCCCCGGATCGTTTTTATATAAACTGGATTCTTAGGAGAATCCTCTAATTTCTCTCGCAGTCTACTAATATGAACCATAATCGTATTATCATCTGCACAGTAATAATCCGACCATACATTTTCAAAAATTTGTTTTTTAGTAAATATTCTCCCTGGTTCTTCCATAAAAAGTGTTAAGATTTTATATTCCGTAGCACTGAGAGAAATGGATTCGCTTGATTTATAGAGTGTACAAGAATGATGATCTAATACTAAATCACCCATATGAATTTGCTTCTCCTTACCTTCTACAGCCCTATCATTAAATTCATAGGACCTTCTAAGGTGAGCTTGAACTCTAGCTATAATTTCTAAAGCACTAAATGGCTTTGTAATGAAGTCATCTGCTCCAATCCCTAAACCTATAATTTTATCTACTTCTTGAGATTTGGCTGACAATATAAGTATTGGGAATTGTAACGTCTCACGAATCTTTTTAATTAATTGGTAACCATCCATTTTAGGCATCATAATATCAACGATAGCTAAATCAATATGATTTTCTTCTAGACACTTTAAGGCAACTTCCCCATTTAAAGCCTCTACAACAAAAAAATTTTCCATTTCTAAAAAAAGCTTTAAAAGATCAATAATATCTTTGTCATCATCAACAATTAATATATTTTTTTTCATACTCTCCCTCGCATCGGTCAGAATTTTCAAAAATCCATTTAAGGTTATTGTAAGGTAAATGAAAGTGACATGAAAGACTAACCGTTTAATATACAGGTATGAATTAAAAAAGGAGGCATTATCACATGAAAAAATTTGTTGGAATTGCGTTAGCAGCTACCATTGGAATTGGAGGTTTAGGAACTTTTGCTACTACTAAAACTCACGCTGCAGTAAACAATCCAGAATCAACAAAATCGGTTTATCAAGTATCTGATGTACAAGGTGAATTTATGCACATTAAAGTGGGGAAACCTTGGTCAATGACGCCAAGCGGAAATCAATACAAATATGTCTTATTTAGTGAAAATAAAATTTATGTCAACCCTAAAACTGGTGTAGTAACAGCATATGAAGAAGGAGCAGCTGAAGGCAGAGTACTCGATAAAAATGGAAATGTTGTTGCTATTTGGTATATCACGGCTTTTAAATAATGAAGGATTAATTTTACAAAGTTGAAAAGAGCATCTTTAAGTTTATTATGAAAGTAGTAAAAGAATTTCAAAACTTGTAATTACACTAAAATAAAAAAGCTTATCCTTTAACACGTAATGATAAGCTTTTTTATTGTTCTTTTCATTTTTTGTTTTAGGAAGTATTTCTTTAAGTTGATAGCAATGCGGTGCTATCCCATCACTATAAAGCTAAAACTTTATAGTGCCCCCAAAACAGAAACAACGGGTTGCATTTATATAAATAGCTTTTAAAAAATTAATAATTTTGTTTAGGGATACTTTAAGTTTTTAGCTTGAATGACATATAGTGTTAACTCATACTGAGTGATTAGACTATTAAACTTAAAAGTGTTGTTTTTAGCATTCTAAATAATCGGGTTCAATGTATTTTTCTGTTTCAGGAGAGCTTTTAATTTCTATTGGATATTTCTTAAAAGCTACAACAGTGATCCTATCTTCTTGAACTAAACTTCTGGATTCATTTATAGAAGAGAAACCTGTTCGCGTTAAAAAATTGTATAGAGAGGATTTTGTCATCCAAAAACTAGTAACGTTATCTAATGATGCCCATTTTGATTTTAAACGTTCTTCTATTGATGAATTAGCAGAGTGTTCTAGCATTGTGTGTCCCTTATATTCATAATTTTTATAAAGTACTGACACATTAGGTGTAGAAGTGATATGAGTATCAATTATTACAAACCTTTTGCATACTTCATACACTTTTTCTAAAAAGTGGAATACATCTGAGCAGTCTAAATGATATAAAATACCAGAGCATAAAACAATATCAAAATGACCATATTTTTCAGCACTTAAATTTCTTACATCATCTTGATAAAAGGTTAAGTTTTCCAACCTTAATAAATCTTTAGCGAATATAGCTTTTTGTATGTTTGATTCTCTTCCTTCTATCCCTACAACAGTTGCTCCTTGCATAGCAAACTCAATAGCGTAATGCCCCTCTAAACAAGCTAAATCTAAGATTCGAAGATTTTTAAAATCACATTGTGTGATATCTTGAATCATTGTCACAATTTTTTTTAATGCTGGATTTGGTTGTCGAATATCTCTTGTATATAGAGTATCCGTTAATTTAATATCATAAGCGGTCCATTCACCATATTTACGAATAATATTTTCTTTTTCGAGAACAAAATCTTTCATGATACAATTCGCCACCTTTAACATAATATTATGTGTAATATATATCTTTATATGATCAATATATGTGTGTATAACTTGTATTTAGACGAAGGTAAACATTTTAATCCAAACAAGAGAAGATGATTCATGTGAAACAATTTACTAAATTTCCTCTGACATTTTTAGTTATGTTCCTAGCCAATTTAGCGAACTATTATTTTATCCTAGTTATGTAATAATAAAAGCCTTCCTAATTATAGGAAGGCAACGTTCTAAAATGAAAACATATATTTGATTACTAATTAAATTACCTCAAACTGATAATATACACTTTTTCCATTTTCCCTAGTTACTTTAACTTCAGCAAACCCTTTTCCAATGACATCCATCCTAACCATTCCATCGTCTTGCAATGTAACTTTTACAACTTTTTCTCCACCTTTTATTGTATGCTTTGCTGCAACTCCTTCCTCAACCCTAGATTGACCAACACGCCAACAGTCACTGCACTTTTTTGTGCTCTTAGATATCATTTCATTTTTTACATGTACGCTGTTAGTAGATGCATCAGCAATACCATTTGTACTCAACAAAATTAAGGAAGTTACTAAACCTATTCCCAGTTTCTTTAACATTATTTCATCCCTCCTGTGTTAATTCATACTTTTATATTAAACTGAGATTCTTTCAGGTAACTTTCATTACCCTTACAATAACCTTAAATACCTTTCTTTATAATTTTTATAATTTTTATAATTTTTATAACTTATATATCAAGAAAAGTTATACCCCGGAAACAAGATCATAAAATTTATTCTCTATGTTTTCATAGAACTTACTCTTCACTATAAATTATTATTGTTTTTGAGCATTCACTATTCCTTCTTCTAATCCTTTATCTAATTCGTTTACTAATTCTTTCTCTAATCCTTTTTCTACTTCTTTCTCCGATTCTTCATTCTCCTTACTATGCCCCTCTACAAATCCCACTAATATTTCTGTTATTATCGACATAGGTACACCTTTATCCAATAACATTTTAAGGAATTCAAATATAGAGAGACCTTGTGAGTTGATTGAATTATATTTGTTATTAATATGTTGTTCTATATTTTTTTCAGAAAGTTGATTATTCCTAGTCTTACTTTCAGGAATATATTTTTGATTATTGTTCACCAAATGTGAAGCTGTAGTACTTGGATCTGTTTCCTTTAAAACTCTAGTATTTAAAGGATAAATCCGGTTATTTATGCTTGAACTGATTTTCATCGCTCATTTTCCTCTTTCTTTTTGATAAATTTAATATGAAATTATCACTACTAGCTATTACAAACGTATACACATTTCATATTCTTTATGCCGTAGTGTTATATTTTATATCTATTTATTATAATATTTGTTACAGTTAAATTAAATAAAACTGTACCTACATATGTATTATTTCATTTTAGGTGGGATTTTATTTTGTTAACTTGATGAGCATTTGACGTTTGATACTGATTGTAGAAACTTAATTTATTACCTGCTAATATTTTATATTATTATAGAATGTTAATTAGTCGAACTACTTTAATACAAACTATACTATGTAAATAATAAAGTTATAAAAGGAGGGAATAAGGGAGAGGTATGCTCTAGATACTTTAGGCCAATTATGATGGATTACTTCTTATATTCTAGGAATATACATACTGTTTTAAAAAACAAGAAAGAAAAATAAGCGTCCTCAACGCAAAGGTTCCAGCCGACCAAGCACAAAAACAAAATGAAGAAGACGCAAGTAAGCCTATAAGAAGCCTAACTGATTGAGCTTCCCATAGAATATTATCATCTCCCATTTTAATATGTCAAAAACTTCATTAATTTTAAATGCTATTTGTTTATTTCTAGCAATGCGTTTCTTTATCGTTACTGATTTTTCTAATTTACAAATGTTAGACACTATCTACTTATTAGTTATTGTTTTATGGATTTTGATCTTTACCATTTCAATTATCAAGCAATTTAAGAAATGAATCCATTGCACTGTATTTAGCAGGAGAAAAAATAAAGAAGCATTTAACATGTATCTTTCTGAGGTACAAATCCTTTTGCAGATTGTAATGCTACTCGTAATAAATAGATCTAAAAGAGATGAGTTATTTTCATCTCTTTTTTCTTTACTCTAAGAATCACCTTACAATATAAACAGTTATTCCCCTCCATATGCCCTATATTTACTACACAACTAAAACAATTAAAATGCTGGATGCGTCACTTGTTTTTTCATATCGTTTGCACATTGGCAAGTTGTTATAATCTGTATAGAAGAATGAAGGTGGGCTTCTCTCTTCCGCTCAAAATCATTTTTGTTTACGTCTGGCAGGGTGTTTTCGTTTGGTTTTGAGCTTTTTTATTTTTTATGGATGACTAGGGCGTTTTCAATCATTGTTATCCATGTAAGAATCATCCCTAGTATCAGTGCTAACATTGCCAATATGTTTCCCCCTTTTGCACTTCCTAGATTCATTTCCTCTATCTGTTTATCCAAGAAAATAGTTTGAAAGATTTTTTTAATTTTATTAATATTTTTTCTACTAGAAACAGGATCTTGGATATATTTCGTATTTTCCCAAATAAAAAAGCACCCTTTACAGATGCTCTTTTTACTTACAAATTATTTTTCGTTTTCTTTTCTAAGTTTATTTTCTTCGCTGAATTCGTTTCATAATCCCTATAACCTGTATCTTTTTCAAAATATACATAGTTTGCATGAATAGATTTATGTATCAATTCTAAAATAACCGTAACTACTCCCATTTTCAGCATTGGACCTATTGTTGCAGAGAAATCAATGAGTAAAAAAGGCAGCCCTAATGCAAATGTTAAATCCATAAAAAATCTTAAAAATGCTACGGTTGTATAGCTACCGCTCTTTTCATACTCCATGTATTCAACGAATGAATACCATTTTCTTCTTCTTTTTTCTTGATAAAAAAAGTAATCATTTCGCTTCTACCCTTAATACTTTCAACATATAACTTTCAAAATTCTATTAAACATGTAAACTTAAATTTCTTTGATATGATAGTTTGCATGCCACTTAAAATATTTATCGTTATCTATATTCCAACGATCACAAGTTTTCCCTTGAATAATGTCAATATAACCTTTTACAGATTTCGGTAAATATTTCGTATCCACCAAACTAATGACTTCTCCCTTTTGAACGCCGATATATCCCTTCTCAAATAAATCATCACACCCAAATTTACACATTGGTATAGCGATATGCTTTATATCTAATTTTTCTTGTCTGGAGCAGTGTGCTCTCATTTTAATATGAGCAGCTACCAATAAGTCTACTGGATACTCTTCTCCACAAATACCACAATTAAATGTTTTTTTAGTGCCAAATAAATACCCACGTATTATATTTTGCTCTCTTCTTGCTCTTCCTGTAACCTCACGTTCCATGGAGCTGTTTTGTTCTAGCTCATTTATAACAACTTCCAGATCTTTTTCAGCTTATTCTTTCGTAATGACAGGTACATGTGTAGTACTGTAAAAGTCAAAAGTATTCATAACAATATTACTTTTCTCTTCATCTAATAATCTAAATCCTCTTATAGTATTGTCTATTTTATAACCTAATAATGTATTGAAAGTATCAATATCAATAGATTGCCTTCTTATTTCATCTAAGAAATATATATACTCCCATGTTTCTCCTTCTTTATTTTCTCCCCAAAGATTCCTTGCTAAATTTGAATTGCGTATTTTATATGTTACTGTAGCAGAAGTGAAAAATTTCTTTTTCCCATAAAATAATGCTATATCTCCTATTTTTATCTTATTTCACTCTCGTTCATTGCTAACTCCAGGTCTATCTCCCCACAAATAAACTTTTCCATTCTTATATATCTTGGATATCTCTTCGAAATCCTTCTTATTAATAAAGCGTTGAATCTGACTAATATCTAATCCAATAGACATAGTAGAATCATCTTTAAAATTCTCTTTATCGGTAGGTTGCAAAATTATACTCTTTATAGTTCTCTCTCTTTCTTTTTCTTAAATACTAATATTCGTTAAAAATTTTTAATATCAACTACAATATATAAATTTCATTTATCTCCCAAGGATTTCTATATATTTAACACAACAAACTTCAAATTCACCATAAATCTCCATTCCATATAGCCTCTGACTTGATAATTACTTCCATTCTAATTAATTATATTCTTTTAGGCCTTTGAATTAAGTTTTCTCCAGAACACCCCTTCAGTTGTTCAATAGCTATCTTTCGTGCATGCTCTTCATTATCAATTAAAGAGAACCCTTGATTGATAGAACTCCAAAATTCATATCCACAATCCTCCATCCACCTATAAACTTCTGTTGTGTACAAATCATCTTTTCGTTTTATAATTTGCACTTTATATTGTTGGCTAGGAGAAAAATATTCCTTTACAACTTGTCTCATCATTTCATTCCCCCTCTTAAAAAGATTCTGGTAGTTAATTTATAGAAAGCCACCTATTTAGATAGATGACTCACTGTGATTGATTATAAGGTTGAAATTTCTCACGTACTGCTCCTAATTCAATAAGCTGTTTATCGCATGTACTTAGTTTTCCCTCTTTTCATATTGTCTCAAATTGTGGAAGCAGTATCCGACAAGATAGATATAAAAAAGTCTACAGAGTGTCCTAGCGGCAAAATAATCCCTATTTTCTTAAAACAAAATATAACAGTTACAAACAAACGTAATAGTAATGAAAACAAAATCTGGAGCAAAAATAAAGGACGATAAATTAAAAGAATCGTGATTAAATTTGGTATAGCTCTACCGTAGTAAGCATAAAAAAAACTGCCTCCAAATTGTTAGACATATCTTAGAATTAGGAGACAGTTTTGTCACACATTTTTATCAAGCAAACATATTTTACTATCTGGAGACTATCAAGACAGTAAATTGCAACATTCTAAAATACACTACATATAATATCTTGTTTCCTCTCTCAAAAATCTGATCTTAAAGAGTGCTGCATATGTATATGTGCGCTCTTTTTTGTTTTTAAATAGCGGTTTTATTAAAAACTATCCATATTAAAACTGGACAAACATACGTTGTCATATGGAGACTCCGCACTTATAGAAAACTACTTTTCTAATTTATAAGCAAATATAAAAGTGTGCTTTTATATTTAAGATGATATAGGGATCATTTAAAATTCCATTCTTTAGTTCACATTAAAATTATTTATTGGTTACACTCTTTAAATCCTGCTCCATCATAAGCCGTACTATGTATGTAAGACAATTCCCCTATTATGCATGGACAATCACCTAAAAATTATACAACTAAATACAATAACTAGAAAAATAAAACATGATAAAGATAAAAATAAGGAGTGATTGTCTTTGTATCGTATCACCTATAATGAATGTATGGCGGATTGTATGTCTGGACCTTATGGAGGGACTTATCAGGAATGTAATGTTCCATGTAGTAAATATCATGGGACTACACATCCAACATTTGGCTTAAAATAACCAATACCTGTGGCACCTTCTAGTCATAGCTATGAACAATGTATGACAGATTGCATGTCTGGACCTTATGGAGGGACTTATCAAGAATGTAAAGTTCCATGTAGTAAATATCACGGGGCTACACATCCAACATTTAGCTTAAAACAGCCAATACCTGTGGTACCTTCTAGCTATAGCTATGAACAATGTATGTGGGAGTGTCAATCTCAGGGAGGATATAGTTATGAATGTAAACCAATATGTCAGCAATATAAAAATCCAAGACCACTTTATTCATATCCCGTAAGTCCATATTCCTATTTTCCTATGCAATCTATTTTCTAATGCTCTCCTTGAAGCACCAGCCTAATAATGGAGTACCTATTTAAATCCCCCCTTATTCATGAGTCCACAGGCTGCTAAAGGAAATTCGGTTTGGGAATTTTACATTTTTTACATCAGCATCAGAACAGCTTGAGTTTACGATGATAACAAACAAAAGGACCTAAGAAGGGTCCTTTTGATTACTTACTTCCTTTGATTTATCTCTTAGATTCTAGAGCCAATATACGTTCCTCAAGGTTAGCTAATATCGTATGCAGATTAGTATTTTCAGCCTAGAGTTATTCATTTTTTTCATTAAAACCTTGAATAGCAGCTAAGGTCAGCCCTTACAAATCTATACTTGAGATGTACTTTTCATCACCTTCATTTAGTCCGAAAGCAGCTTGAAAATCCTGAGCAGTTGTTCAAATATGACGCTAACCGGATGGGTCTTCTTTATAGTTCCAGAGGTATAATTGAATAATCTATATAACTTAGACAATTAATATCTACATTGTTCAGAAATATGTAGTAACCAATAGATTTATATTTGCACTTATGCCTTCGGACCGTATTTCTTTCTTAATACAGTCAGTTCTTCATTTAGTTTTTCCACATCTGATCTCCAAAACAAACTCATATTTTTCGTTTGTTTTAATGGGATAATCCGCTCCTTCTTAACTAACTCATTCAATCTAGGACGAGATACGTTCAATAATTCCAATACCTCTGATGTTGTCAAAACATGATCAATTACAATTTTTTTAATATCCTCTTCGCTTTTTAATTCATACATTCTTAGTCCCTCGCTTTTATAATCGTTCATTTATAATTGTCGTAACTATATTAAGTAGTGTGGCTACTGCAAAACAGATAGTTGTTATAATAAAAACATAATCTATCGTTTTTAAGTCGTTCCAATCAATAACAAATACAAAAACCATCGCAAATAAAAAAACAGGTCCTATCGAGCTTTTTAAAATTCCCCAAAGTTTATCTTTTAAATTTTCCATCTCTATGCCCCACATGATTCATGCATACTGAATCATTCCTTTCTATAGAGTATAATCCCAAAATACTAAATAGTTTTAAGAAATGTTATATTTACATTGTTTAAAACCACGTTGTAACTGCATATATGATTAAAGACAGGGCCATGATAGCTCCAACAACTATCACAATTAGTCCTATACACCCCAAAAGAATTTGAAATAGATAGTATGCTCCAATTATAATTACGACCATCAACGCTAAAAGTGCAAATATCTGCAACATTATTGTTTTAAAAAAGATTAGTCCTATAATAATTACAGCTATTATGGCAAAAATCCTCATACCGACAAAATGACCTCCAATTTCCAACAACCATATAGAGCACAGACTTTGCTGCCCTAAAATCATATTAAATTAATTTATTTGTATATTCATTATACATTATGTTATGATATAACAGTTGTCAAATTAAGTAAAGTTATTGCATTTTCCCTTCTTAATACTTTATAATGAAAACAACGATTAAACGAAGTAAAGACAGGAGCTGTTTTTCGGGAGACGCTCACCTAAATAAAAAACCGATAAAGATCAAATTCAGCGGAGTTCTTTTCTGTTTCACCTCCGTAATTATACAAATTAAAAGAACAGGGACATATTCAGCGAAGTTCTTACCCATTCACCTTCGTAATCATACAAATTAAAAGAATGGTGATTAAATTTGGTGTAGCTCTACCGTAGTGAGCGCGAAAAAATTGGTGTAACTCTACCGTAGTGAGTATATAAAAAACTGCCTGCAAAACCTTAGACATATCTCTAAGATTTTGCAGGCAGTTTTTCTGTAAAGAAATATAATTTATATTAAAACAATAACTAAAACTTGGTTTTATGAGGATGTTTTCAGTTTGATCACACTAAGTTTAGACTTCTTGAATTTGAAAGTATAAACATGGTCATGTTCAGGTAAAGGTTTGAACATGTTTTCCATATGGATTGGCCCTATATTATTTGCTAATGGAGGTAAAATTTCTTTATAAATTAAAGAAGACAAATTTATTATAATATTTTAACTTAATATCCATGTGAAACTCTAAATTGTCACATGGATATTTTCTAAACCTCTATTTTTTTATCAACCTGTTTTAACTCCCTCCCCAGCCCCCTACATTGTAATTTTAATAATCTAGTCTCTGCACATACCTTTTTTATTTGTAGAAAATCTATAGTACAATAAATAACTAAAAGATCTATTTCCAGATTGTCCTCATTTATGTACCTTTCAGTTCATTTTCTGCTATTAGTTCCTGTGTTACATACATCAAATACATAATGACTGGGAGAATTAGATAACTAACAGTTTTACCTTTATCAGTAATAGGATGCCTTTCTTCGACTAGAATGACTTTTATTATTAACAGAGTTTCCCTAGAGCAAATGTAACAATTTATGAGTAGAAGAATATTTCCTGAACTTTAATGTAATGTAAAATTAGTAAAGAACGTATTTCATGAAAAAATGTTAACTAATAAAGAATTAGAAGTGATTATATGAATAAATTATTACTATGGTGTTTATTAGTTACATTCTGTCTAAATACCGCAGGATGTTCTAATGATATGACTATACTAAACAATAATTCTAAACCTTCAACACCTACGAAGGTTAAATGCATTAACAAAGCGTGGTACAAAAAATATATACCATGTAATAGTTTATGATAAAGGTCATAAGGCGAAATTATTATATATTAATCACGCTATAAACATGTTGTAATTAATTGTTCTAAATATACCTAAAACGACTATCAATAATGGTGGTCTTGTTTATATTGGTGAGATTGTACTAGTATGATAGAATAGATTTAACTGTATGACGTAGGGTGGTTGGTTGCTGTCCTTTCTCTTTTTTTATGTAGTGGGAAAGGAAGTGACTCCTATGATGGAATATTTACTGTCTTTGCTACAGGATTTGTTGAAAGTATTTTTGACAATTCTTGTTACTGGTTATGGAAACAAACTAGTGAGTAATATTAGCAAAAAACGTAAAAGAACCTCCCTACGCCGTCGGAAGCAAAAGGGAAGTTCTAGAAAAAGAAAATAACTTTATTTAGTAACTACCCGCCTTACGGCAACAGTTACCAGAAGAGATGTATCGAGCATCTCTTCTTTTATTATATACCCAAGGTATTACTGTAATACTACTGTAGTAATAATTATATCAAATGAACATAAAAAATCAATGTGTAAACAATGAGTGTAATGGACAAAAGAAAAGACATCCTAAGGTGCCTTCCTCCGACTTATAAATCAAATTTATATTTTGTTCACTTTATTCAGTATGGTGATGATGGCCTTTGTATAGCAATAGAACCAAATCACGCTAATACTTAACGTAAGTTTTGGTTTCGTTACTACACAGACTACTATATCCTCTCTAATGACTGTGGTTGCATTGTCAAATACTAAAAGCATAACATCTTTTTATATAATTTTAATGATTTAATTTCCTCGTATTCCCTCATTTTCTTGTAAAATGTTACTTTCTTCATGTCAGCCTTGTCCATGAACTCAAAACCTTTGATCTTTCACCTTCCATTCCTTACTTGTTATCCTCTTTCATGTACCAAGCATTAGAATTGAAAACTTTGAGATTACTGTTTCCTTAACCGCAAAGAAAACGCCAAACCTCATATATATTTTTGAGGATGTTATGTAATACGCATTGATTTTTATGATAATTATTCGTAAGTGGATAATTCACTACGCGCCTCTTCTATTGTATCCCTAGCAATTCTTAATAATTTTAAACATTTACCTAATTTCGCTAAATCTGTTTGGCTCGCAGCATCTCCATAATTGTCTATAACAAATTGCAAGTTATCCATCGCCTTTAAAATAGATGAATGTAGACCCTTTAATTCTGTTGGGGGTTCTACATATCGTACACTTGAGATGAGATAAGACATTTTATAGAAAACATCGCCTACATCTGAAATCCATGATTTGTTTATAGTACCCTTAATTTCTGCATCGGCCTCTAAAATGCTAAATCGGTTAGCCACATCAGATAGGTCCTTTAAATAATCATCCATTACCCACGCATAATGCTGCTTGTCTAAATGTTTATAATTACTTGTTTCGGCTCCTTGCTTTACTTCTTTTTGATTTCCTATATTTTTTTCATCTGCGGTTAATTCCTCAACTGCTGCTGTAATGGCTTTTATACCTTTTTTGCTACCAACAAGAGCGTCGATAGTTAAAATACTACAGATAAAAATCACAAACAAGGCAATCCACTTAGCCCATTTCGGCATAAAAAAACTCCTTACTTGATATATTTCTCCTAAATTATAATACAGGATTAACGCTCGTTATAAACACTATGTCTCTTTACCTAATACCTTACCTTCTGTTTTCCCAAAATCGACATCTTGAAATAAATCTATAGCATGTCAAAAATCCATTTTAAAATAATACATCATTAAATTTAAATATAACACTATATTATTTTTCTATCAAGAATATTTTTTCCAAACCAAAAATCATTCATAGCCTCCTCTTTTCACCAATAAACCTAATTTATATATGATAAATAAAAAAGAGGATCTCCCCATAGTAGAGCAGATCCTCTCTTTCACTTCACATACACATAGGCTTCGTTTGCTGTTACATAATATGTTTTACCTTTACTATTGTGCACTTTATATTGTGATAAATTATTTACAATTACCTTTGTATCAATAATGAATCCTAAACCCATATCTACAGTACCGGCAACATCTTTATCCTGCCAAGATGGAGAATCATAGAAACGTAAATTATTTACTTTTGAAATAACTCTTTTACCAATTACTGTAGCAGGTTCATTTCCTTGGTAACGAATATATGAAGAATCATAATAAATCCATTGGTTACCACCAAGATGTAACCAGTTTCCTAAGTTACCCCATACTTTATAAGCCTCACCTTTTTGTAGCTTACAAATAACACTATTTTCTGTTGAGGGTCCAGAGCGGAGATTTACATTGTATCCTTCAATATATGCAACACCATTCGACTCTACTGTACCATATATTTTATTTGTTTTTTGTGGTTTGGTATCCACTGTAACCGTGCTCCCGTTATAAACCTTTAACACGTCTACTCGGAACTTAGCCTCAGATACGCCATGACTACGAAGATAATCTAGTGGATCTTCATGGTCTGTCCCACCTAATTTATACGTAATATCCCTATGTGTCCATAATCCTTTAGAGGGATGAATATTTCGTTCTCGCAAGATTTTCCCAATTAATTCTATATATTTTTCATATGAACGTTTAAATTTCAATGGATCACTTGTCTCACACAATTCAACATGAACAAATCTAGCATTTGCTGCTGGACCTGCCCCCCATGCCTGATGTTTTGTAGATGCAATTTGAATCTTTTCATCCCAATCCACTGCGTAGTGAACAAACGCTGAACGCCATGTACGAGACTCATATTTTTGAATATTAATTGCTGGCGCCTCTGGGGTAGCTGTAGAATGTGCCACAACACCTTCATAAGCTCCAACACCATAACGGTATGGTTGTTTTGGTAAATCAGGAATAAGTAGCGTTCTATCAGCAAGTGCGTTTGTTCCAATTGATACTACTAAAATCATTGCAACAACTATAGATAAAATATGCTTATATTTCTTTTTCATTTTCTATCGGCATCCCTTTTTATAATTTTTGTATGGTCAAATAATCCACTAGCTGACAATCCGATAATCATTCCTTGAAATAAATTCATTTTAATATCTTGAGACAAAAATAAAACACCTAGCGTAATGCCAAGTGTTAAATTAAATAACGGAATATATTTTGTTTGCAGTCCAGTTGTTTTTGCAATTTGTGAAATTCCTACAACAACCCCAATCATTGCTGTAATTTCAATCATTACATACCTCCTCCTTTCAAAAAGAAGGTAAGAGCAGCTCCAATTAGTCCACCAATAATAAGGCGTAGGATCCAAGTTGTATTAGCACTGATTTTGTCTAATTGCTTATTAATATTAATAATGTCCTTTTCATTACCTGTCGTCCGCATTTCTAAACTTCTAATCTCTAATCGTATATCCTTAATATCTTGCCTTATTTCCAGAATATCACTTTTCACCTCTTGTAAACTATCCATTTTGCCACCTCTTTCCCACTTCTTATTTGATTCAACATAAAAAAGCCTACATTACATACGCTTTGCTTTACATCTCATTATTTTTTTGTTTATCAGCTGTATACATATACTTCAATAAAATTTCCTGCATTTAATAAATTTTTTACAAAGTTATTAACTTTCATAAATTAATTATCATTACCTGGTGTCATATCTTTATTTGGAGCCGGATTTTGAATGAATTGCATAACTAACTTCTCTAGGGCTAATATGGTTTAATTTGATTAATAATTTGGTTCTGTAATTGATTGTTTCCTGAATTTGTATTCTGTGTTTGTATTGGAGTTTGATTTGTCATTCTGTTATCTCTCCTTGTAAACAACCGAAAACAAACCCGCCTATGTTTGCTACGTTTTCTCTTTCTTCTCAGTTGTTAATTGCACTTTAGAAATCGTCTTTTTATACCTTCTACTCTTTAATTTTATTCTTTTTTGTTAATACAATGTCTTTATTAATCTGATCAATCGTTTATTTACTGCTTATAATTCAGGAATAAAAAGCTACTTACATGTACCATTCCATGGCGTTAATAAGACAAGCTCACCATTACTGATTTTTTATTTAAATCATATCACCTTTGGCAAACCAATATATAAATTACTAATCTAAAATCTTGAATGATCATTTCTTTGGTGACTCTCATTCTTTAACCTTATCTCACATCAAAATGTTCTTCTTTTACCCATGCATTATTTCCAATCGCCAAATAACCATCTTTTCGTGCCAAAATTCTATATGGAACAGACCCGTCTACAAAACCTGTATAATTTCCATTAGGGCTGTCATACGTATTAATACCACTACCTGATGGATATTTTGAATAAGCACTAAACCATTGTACATCGAAATGTTCCAGAGCAGCCCATGCCTCGTTTCCAAGACAAATCATAGGATTTTCATACCACGCTGCATCTATAATAAGGTAAGGTGTTTTATCATAAATTACCCTTGTAAAATATCCTCCTTGTGGCTGACTATATAGATTAATCCCTCCATTATCCGGGTATTTATTTACAGCAATCCCCAGACCTACTGGTTGAATTGGTTTATTATTATTGTTGTTAAATGCTTTATTTACCTTCTCAATGAATTGATCCAATCTTCCCTCGTCAAGCATACGGTGTGGACAATGTTTCCCACTCCACGATTTATGTGTACGTACATTACTAATTGGAATGTTGAATTGTTTCATTAACTGAGCTATAACAATTGCTGCATTATCTTCCGCCTTGTAATATCTATCCCCACCGCTTAAAGAATAGCAAATTTCCACTCCGATGGATTTACGATTACCACTTCCGTTACCATCACCAGCATGCCAAGCATTACGATCAAACGGAATACCTTGTACTGCTTCTTTGTCATCTACTGCAACATGGAACGAAACTGCATTATTATTTCCAATCATATAAGAAATTTCGTTTTCAGCTGATGCATCATTGTACGTATTATGTACTGTGATGAATTCTGGCTTCATTGCATTGGGACATTTTATACCATATTTACTTGAATCCACTAATTTCTTCCTAATCTCCATTACTGAACATCTCCTTTTTATCTCTCGTTTTTATTACTTAAAATTTTCACCGCATTATTTAGTACATCTAGTAACCTAACCCCCGTATGGCCAGCATTTTCTATAATAAATTCCTTGTCCTCACCTCCTCAAAAAGAAAAAGAGCAACTGTTTATCAGTTGCTCTTCCTTTAATTCCTTTCTACACTCCTACACCATCGTTTTAAACGAATTCATAAAAAAGTATCACACATTGCTTCTTCCATCTAATTTGATATTTATAGATTTCAAAATACTATCTCACATTAAAGTGTTCTTCTTTTACCCATGCATTATTTCCAATCGCCAAATAACCATCTTTTCGCGCCAAAATTCTGTATGGAACAGACCCGTCTACAAAACCTGTATAATTTCCATTAGGGCTATCATACGTATTAATACCACCACCTGGTGGATATTTTGAATAAGCACTAAACCATTGTACATCAAAATGTTCCAAAGCAGCCCATGCCTCGTTTCCAAGACAAATCATAGGATTTTCATACCACGCTGCATCTATAATAAGGTAAGGTGTTTTATCATAAATTACCCTCGTAAAATATCCTCCTTGTGGTTGGCTATATAGATTAATCCCCCCGTTATTCGGATATTTATTTACAGCAATACCCAGACCTACTGGTTGAATTGGTTTATCAGTATTGTTACCACCACCATCTTTACCCAAGTGATCTAACGGATTCACAGCATTACTCTTACTCACATTCCAACGCCCTTTATGCAATTCAAAATGTAAGTGTTGGCCACTAGAATCCCCCGTGTTTCCCATAACTCCAATAGTTTGTCCTTGTGAAACATAATCACCTTCTTTTACTGTTCGAGAACCACTACGCATATGAGCGTATACAGTTTCCCATGTAATTCCATCAATTGTATGCACAATCATAATACATTCACCATAACTAGATGAAAAATAAGAACGACTAACTTGACCATTAGCCGCTGCATAAATAGGGTGATAGCCTGCTTCAGCAAGGTCTATCCCATGGTGATCTGGTCTGCTGCCTCTAAAACCACTTGTTACTCTCGTTATATCTGTAGGATAAATAAATTTTGCCATATTAATCTTCCTTTCTATTTTTACACAATATAAAAAGGTACTTACAAAAGTACCTTTTTTTACTATTTACATTTCCTATTTTAATATGTTTTAGTTTTTCAAGTTTCAAGATAACCAGAACAAAAGCTATCTCTCATTATCTAACATTAAAATGTTCTTCTTTTACCCATGCATTATTTCCAATCGCCAAATAACCATCTTTTCGCGCCAAAATTCTGTATGGAACAGACCCGTCTACAAAACCTGTATAATTTCCATTAGGGCTATCATACGTATTAATACCACCACCTGGTGGGTATTTTGAATAAGCACTAAACCATTGTACATCAAAATGTTCCAAAGCAGCCCATGCCTCGTTTCCAAGACAAATCATAGGATTTTCATACCACGCTGCATCTATAATAAGGTAAGGTGTTTTATCATAAATTACCCTCGTAAAATATCCTCCTTGTGGTTGGCTATATAGATTAATCCCCCCGTTATTCGGATATTTATTTACAGCAATACCCAAGCCCACCGGTTGTATTGGTTTATTGTTATTACCAGCTTCATCAAAATCTACATATTGCTTAACAATTTCAGAGTAGAAGAAATTCCCTCCATTTTTATATCGGTAGCCACCATTGTATGCAATGGCAATAGGCTGACTATACTTGACCATAGCACCAGTTGTATTACCAAGTGATGGCGCAACAACCGTTTTAGAATACTGATCTGCCACCGGTAATGAATGTTGTTTATTGTTAGAAGCTAACCAGCGAAGGTAAGCTCGTCCAAAATTATATGATTGAACAATGGCACTTAAATCTGTAATGCCATTTTTCTTTGCATCATCAAAAGCTCCTTTTAGATGCTTTACTCCATAATAAATTGAATCTTTAGGATTTTTAATTGTATTCATCGCCCAACCTTGTGATTCACTGGACTGCATAATATCAGGTGTTGTTTCAGAGTTTCCTCCACTCTCCACCATAATAATCCCAAGTACATAGGGAACTAATTCAGACACACCTTGTGCTGAACATTCACTTTCTACCATTGATTGCCAACGTAACACTTGTTGTGGCAGATTCTTTGTTTTAACTGAAGCAGCTAATATACTCATTACTAAATCTCTCCTTATTTTCCTATTATTTTTTCTATAAAACTCTTAATCTACTAAGTACCTCTAACACTTAAATGAAAATTATTTTTTAAAATTACTTCATGTTGCTCACCTTCTTTCACAACAAAAAGAGCAACCATAAAAATAGTTGCCCTTTCGTCGAAATCTTATATTACTACTATAAATCACTTTTTCAATACTTTCTGTACACTGCATGTATCCTACAAAAAGGTAACATTAAAACCCCTCTACAAACTTGACAATCTTTCTTATTTCAGCATGTTTGCGTCGGATATAGCCTGTACTATAATGCAAGTCAAACGCTATTTGTTCTAAGGTCATTCCATCAATATACTTCATTTTGAGTATTTGATGATCTAATCCTGTAAACTTATTAATTAAAATCTTTAAATCAAGTACTTCATTCATCTTATGTCCTAATTCATATTCAATAGCTTCAATCCGATCTTCTACTTTAGCCCCTTCCGATTCAGCAGTTAATCGTATATTTTGCAAGTCCCCACTAGTCCAGCGCTTTAATTCTGCTTTTGATTTGTCTAAGTTATATTCTAAATATGCAATTTCTTCTAGTTTCTGATAATCTTTGAGCCAGTCAAACATATAATAATCCCCCTACTTTTCTTTATTTAAATGCTGCTTTTATTTTTATCACCAAAGATAAGCTAACCTTATTATCAATTTAATAAAATTTATAAATATTAATTATGATTTATATTTTTTTAATAAAGTTTTTAATCTCTCACGCTCTTCTTCAATAGTTAACTCATTATTTTTTATAGGCTGCTCTTCTGGAATATCTTCTTTTTCATGTAACCATTCTGGTACCATTTCATTTCGATTGGTATTCCCTGACCCAAATTGTTTTTTATTCTTACCAAGATCAAACTGTGCATCTAGCATAGCTACATCCTTGAGTGTTTTTACCTTTTTGGCTTCCCAATTTTTAAGAATCCCACGTACATATCTCCACTTTGGTACATTTTCATCAATTGATCTATTTACTGCTTCCCCAATTAGTTCACTACCTAATGATTCACAAAATGCACCAAGCTCTATAATTGCTATTTCACTTAATGAAATTCTATTCTTCATCAAAAATTGATGACTTATTTTAAAATCTTCATTTGTTAATTTTTTTGAGAGTAAACTTTGTTTATTATCATGAATATGATTTATATTTTGTATATCAGTATTTAGTTTTTTCGTACTTTGTATATTAGTATTTAGTAGCTTGTGATTATCCACCGGTAGGTTACCAGCAACAGGTTTTCCAGCAGGTGGGTTTTCCACTGGTGGATAATCATCCACTGGGATTTCGTAAATAATTGTCTCCCATCTAACAATTTTGTTTTTTTCATCTCTAACAGGAAATCTTCTAATATATCCGTACTCTTTTAATTCCTGCATTCCAGCTCTTAAGCTATTAATACCATCTTTTGCATGTTGCGATAATTCTTCTCTATAAAACACCCAATCATCTGGAAGTGTAAGTATGTAAGCTAATATTCCTTTCGCCTTCCAAGAAAGCCTCTTATCCTTTAGACCGGTATTATTAATAACGGAATAATTATTATCTTTTTTTACTCGGAAAATCCCCATATTATCTACCTCTCATATTTTCAAACCTTTTTTACTTACTTATTAAAACTCTTAACTTCCTCATGACAAAATCTACTTTCCACGCTTTTTAAACCAAAGTGCGGTTAAAAAGAACTTAAAGTTCGATTTATTACTAAAAAAAATATCATCTACACTCTTATCAAAAAACTGTGCAATCTTCCTAGCTGTCTCCATTGATGGCGTTCTTTCTTTTTGATCAATCATTCGAATATAGTGTTCAGTTACTCCGCAATAGCTAGCAATTTCTTTATATAAGTTTTTTTTCGGATCGTACATTTTATTTCCCATTATCACACCTCCATAAGAACAATTAGTTCTAAATACAGATTAAAGAACTAATTGTTCTTTGTCAATGCATAAAAGAACTTTTTGTGCTAAAATGAATTCAAAGAGAACAATTAGTTCAATTAGAGAGGTGAACGATGTGATAGGACTTAGAATAAAATCCTTACGAAAAAAAGAGAATTTAACTCAAAAACAACTGGCAGAAAAAATCGGCGTATCCCAAAGAATGATAGGTTACTACGAATCAGAAGAGAGGTTCCCTCCACATGATGTTTTAACTAAATTAGCTGATTGCTTTTCAGTTTCAGCTGACTATTTACTTGGTCGATCTGTTACAGGCGAACCAAACGAACAAGTAACGCCAAAAGATGAGAAAGATATAGCAAAAAGAATGGAAGAAATAAAGAAAGATCTACAAGGCGAAGATGGCTTAATGTTCTCTGGTGAACCTATGAGTCAAGAAGCGGTAGAGTCATTATTAGATGCGATGGAGTACATTGTAAAACAAACAAAAGTAATCAATAAAAAATACGTGCCTAAGAAATATCGTAATCCAGACGATAACTGATGCAAGCTTAGGAGGGAAAACATTGAAATTCGTCATTAGAGATCTAGTCCAACAACTTTGCACCAAATACAACACGAAAAACCCCTATGAGCTTGCAGATTACTTAAAAATACATGTACTAACATGGGATTTACATGAAGAAATAAATGGTTTTTATAAATATGAAAAAAGAAATCGTTTCATTGTTATTAATACTAATTTATCTCCATCTATGCAGAGAACTGTTTGTGCCCATGAATTAGGACACGCGGTTCTACATACTCATGCAAATACACCTTTTCTGCGTAAGAATACATTCTTTTCCGTTGATAAATTAGAGATAGAAGCAAATACGTTTGCTGCGCTTTTGTTAATTGACCAAAAGACCATTCAGCGTGGTGATACAAAAGCATGTATAGCATACAAAAATAATATTCCTGTTGAACTTTTGGAATTTTACAAGCCTTGCTAAAGGAATTAAGATGTTTTAATTGTTGGTTCAAACGCTGACGAGAAAAAGAGAGTGCTCCATCTTTAAAGCAGAAGAAATGTATCTATTGTTTAAAAAATCTATACAGTTAAAGCAAATAAAAAAAATGCACCCCAATTATGTGTCTAACAATTGGGGTGCACTTCAATAACAGTAGGTCTTTTTCAAAAAATCAATAAGCCCTAATATTGTCTATCCTTCACTGTACGAAAATCAATACACTACTTAAATATTACTTTCCTTGTACAGAAATTCCTAATACATAGTAATCTGGATGTAGAGTAACTACAGACTCCCCAGGTTTTACCCACTGTAGAGGACTTACATTTAATTCTACGCTATGATTATCTTTTTCAAAACGATTGATATAATCCTTATCATTTTTTACAAAACTATCAATTTCTTTTTTAAATTCTGGATTTGGATTTACTAATCTATCAATCTCTTTATCAAGAGTGAAATTCGGATTTATCATATGCATCCAGTTTTTCGCTAGCTCAACAGTTGATTTGTCAACGACAAACATGAAATAGAAGTTATCTTCATCCTTCCCAACAAACGAAAATGAACCATGAGAGTCAATCATTCTTGGCAAATTAGGAGTATATAGATCAATTTCTGATGCTACATATCTATATCTGAAATTCGCATTATATTTCTTATTTACTTCAGTAACAAGATTTTGACCTTGTTTAGAAATAGATTGCTCTCTTACAGATGAAATTTCAATTGAATATCTATCAAAGAAAAAATCATCTGTCACTAACGCATTGGGAATACCTATTGGCGTTACCCCTGGTTTTGGCTCTGGTTTTGTTTCTTTTTCAACTGCATTAATAGAGTTATATAAGAACTGACTATACGCTTCACGTGTTACAAACATTTTTGGAGAATACATATTATCTCCTGTACCAATTGTAACCCCATTTTCCTCTAATGCACTAATTGCACCGTAAGACCAAGAATTTTTATCAACATCTGCAAATTTTGTTGTTTTCGTTGCCTTAAATTTAAAAGCATTTGTAAGTGCTTGTGCCATTTGTTCACGAGTTAAAATATCATCTGGACCATACTTCCCATCACCAAATCCATTTACAAATCCTGCTTTAGCAAGTGCTAAGATTTCTTTCTCAAACAAATGTCCTTTAATATCAGTAAAAGGATTTTTGAAGCTAGCATCTGCATCTGCTGGTTTTAGGTACATATAAATCATTCGAGCAACTTGCCCACGGGTTACATTGTCACCAAAGCCAAAGATATTATTTCCGTACCCTTGCACTACTTTACGATTTGTTAAATCATAAATTGCTTTTGTAGACCAGTGATTTGCTGGAACATCTTTAAATGTTGTATCTGCCTGTACATTTGATAAAGATGTTAAAGTTGTTGCTGCAAGTACTACACCTGTTAAAATCATTTTTTTCATTTTCATGCTATTTCCCCTTCTTCTCCCAATTATTTTTACGAATGAAAATATACTTTATTTTCCAACGTAATCATAATAACACAAATACATTATATTTATATATATTTATTTATTGTTTTTAATGATAAAAATACTAATCCCCCCAGAACACTATAGACTAAAAAAACTCTTCTTGCCTATAGAAGAGTTTTTACTACATTTTTACTGTTAAATAGCATTTTCCTTTATTTTAAGTAAATGTCTGCTGTATTCTTTTTAAACTAGCCGAAATATTGTTTTAGTATTTCTAGCCCTATTTTCAACTCTTCTAATGAGTTTGTAGAGGATAGAGCAACTCGTAAATACTGATTAGGCATGGTTTGTGCGGTAATAAAGCGCTCGGAATGAAAAACCCGAATGCCGTGCCTCTCCAAATCTGTTTCTAATTGAAATGCATCATAATGATTTTGAATAGGTAGCCAACGGTAAAAACTAAAAGGATGCCCTACAGGCTTGTTGGAAGAAAAATATCCTGAATAAATTTCGTTTGCAGACTCCGCTAAAAGTTTCTTCTGCTTAACAATTTCATGTGCTTTTCCTGATAACACTAGCTCTGTTATCACCTCTACGTCTAAAGAAGATGTTTTAACATTGACATTAAATATAGCCTTTAAAATATCCTTACGTAAGGCATCCCCGAATACCATATAAGCAACCCTTAATCCTGAACAAATGCACTTAGAAGTTCCACTAATATAAACACTTTGTTCTGGAAGTAAATTAAACATTGGTTGCTCATAATCAGAAATAACCCCTGCTGTCAAAAATGCATGAATATCATCCTCAATCAAAATTATTTGATGCTTTCGAATGATTGCTGCTAACTCTTTCTTTCGAAAATTTGCAATCATAATCGTAGTAGGATTAGAGCAAGAAGGCATTAAAAAAATACCATGAATATCTAATTGACTACATTGCTTATCGAGTTCACTTGGGAGCATTCCAAATTCATCCCCTTGAATGGGTACTAATTGAATATGTAGCATTTTTGCCAATTCGATAAAATTTGAATAGGTGTATACATCAGTTGCAATTCGGTTTCCAGGTTTAAACAACGCTGTCAATGTAATCGCTAAAGCATTTTGTGACCCCGAAACTATTGCTATATGGTCTTGATCCACATTAATGCCAAAAGACTTCATCCAATTGAGACCTGCCGTTTTTTGATGCGGAAGACCAGTTGGATCATTGTAATTTAATAGTTGCTCTAAATACTTTTTATCTACTACCTTTTGAATAGTCTCTGCGACAATACTATTAGTTTGCTCAAATGATGCTACTAATCCAAGATCAATGCAGTTTCTGATTTCCTCTGTAGAAATAGTAATGGAACGAGTTGCATTAGGAGCTACAAAAGTTCCACTCCCTGTGATTGCGTAAATTAGGCCTTTAACTTCACATAGTTTGTAAGCTCGGGTAATTGTTGTAAAGTTTAAATCTAAAAAATCCGCTAATTCTCGTTGTGGAGGCAATTTTGTTCCTGGAGCTAAAAAACCATTTACAATATCATGTTCAAGTAGTGCTGCAATAGAGGAATAAAACGGACGCTTTAATAGTTCCTTATTAGGTTTCCAAGACATAGAGTAATTTTCAAATGAATTTACTGGCATGCTTCACCTCTACGATTAAATTTTTATAGATAAACTCAGCATTATTTTAAAGTTAGAATAACACACTCCTCTAAAGAAAATTGTAATCCATACAATTTTCTTATTCATTGTATGGATTTTATGTGTTAAATTTGTATGCAATAAAGCTCTTGATTAAGGATGTGAATAATATGAAAAATAGAAATCAAATACGAATCGCATTCCGTGCAGCTTTCCCTTATACAATACCTATTTTTGCTGGTTTTGTATTTTTAGGAATTGCTTATGGAATCTACATGAACTCTCTGGGTTTCAGTGCAATATATCCAATTCTAATGAGTTTAATCATATTCGCTGGATCAATGGAATTTATTGCAGCTAATTTATTACTGGTTGCTTTTAATCCAATTCATGCACTTTTTCTTACTTTAATGGTGAATGCACGGCATTTATTTTATGGTATTTCTATGCTAGATAAGTATAAAGGAACTGGTAAGAAAAAGTTTTATCTTATTTTTGGACTATGTGATGAATCTTTTTCTATTAATTCTACTGTTGATATTCCAAAAGGTGTTGATAAGGGTTGGTTTATGTTCTTCGTGACACTGCTTAATCATTTGTATTGGGGTATAGGAGCCGCAATTGGTGGTATTTTTGGTTCCCTTGTACACTTCAATACAAAAGGACTAGATTTCGTTATGACAGCACTTTTCGTTGTGATTTTTGTTGAACAATGGATGAGGGAGAAAAAGCATTATAGCGCTCTTGTAGGACTGGGATTATCGATATTTAGCCTAATTATTTTTGGTGGAAACAATTTCATAATTCCTGCAATGATTATGATTTTATTAGTACTTACTATCCTAAAAAAACCAATAGAGAACATAGAGGAGGTTTCCGTGTGACAATGAGTTTACTGCAACAAGTTATAACAGTTGGTATAGTGGTTTTAGGCACAATGATTACAAGGTTCCTTCCCTTCTTAGTGTTCCCATCAGATAAACCTACTCCGCAATATGTCCAGTATCTCGGTAAGGTACTACCTTCAGCTGTCATAAGTCTTTTAGTTATTTACTGTTTTAAGGATCTGAACTTATTATCCGGCAATCATGGTGCTCCAGAATTAATTTCAGTAGGAGTAGTAATAATCCTTCACATATGGAAGAGACAAATGCTTCTCTCCATAGCAGGTGGAACAATTATCTACATGCTGTTAGTACAATTGTTTTTTAATTAAATTTAAAGTGACAAGTAATTGATCCTATCATCCTTCTATTTTAGAAATAGGATCATTATATTCAATAAACTAAAGAATAAGCAATGAATGCATTAGCATGCGCAATTCTTTTCGATAATACAGTGAGCTTCGAGAAAGATTACTATTAGACTAGTTACAACGCACCAGTGGGCTAAATCTAATTATCAATGTTGTCTCTACTTCTGTAATATTTTGTATTTAACTCCAGCTACAAAAAATATGAAGAAGGTTGGCAAATATCTTACCTCTTAGTTCAGAGCATATTAATTTTCCTAGATGAATACAACTTTATTTTTAGGAATTCTCCTTCGTTTTGTCCTTTAAGGGAATCAGAACCTTAGCTCTTTCCAAATTCTCTTAGCGTACGAAATTTGCGTTTTGATGGCGCTACCCTATCGCTATCAAGGTAACAAGACAAAATACTCTCTAAAATGAAAAAGGCGTTATTCTTTCTGAGAAATCATAGGAAAGAATAACGTCTTTATATTAATATTGCAACCCGTATCTAAAACCGCAATAGCTATGTCCTTTCCTTTCTCCTTTTTCTCCCATACTAACGGAGAAAACTCATCTCTTAGCCTTAGGAACTACAGGGATAGCATAATCAATCAAAATCCACGAGGTTTCCGTACTTAGAAATCTCCCACTTAACGACCTTACAGCCTATAGAAATTGAAAGTAGTTTAATTCTCTAACATGGATTGCGGAACAACTTTTTTTCCCACTACTTTAAATTCAATTTCCCCTTTTTCTCCATATATTAGTTCTATAATTGGAATAGTTACCATTAATTTTCCCTTCTTTTTTCTTTCTGTCTCTAAATCAATTATTTTCATGTCACAATCCCCTTTATTTATTATAAACAAGGAGAAAGCACTCATTTGAGTGCTTTCTCCTTGTTTATAAGTGGACCTTGTAGGACTCGAACCTACGACCGAACGGTTATGAGCCGTTTGCTCTAACCAGCTGAGCTAAAGGTCCAAAGCGTAAAATTTACTTCATAAGACGTTTTCATATATATCATTTTACCATATAATGTATCAATCCACTTTACTTTTTATTTAATATGCATATTTACATCGTGTTAATAATGTTTATATTCTGCAATCCTAACCTTTTGTAATTAGTACTATCTTTTAATACCTTTATAGAGGCCTGATTAACAGTAAAAAATTCATATATCAATCATATTAAAAATGATATAGTTACAACATTGAATTGTTTATATTTTCAAATGCTTTTATGCCATATTTTTTTATATCAGAAATTGTAACTAAATTATATGCCTGTTTCATTGTATTAAAGCAATTATCTATCTCTTCTTTTTCCATAATAGGTTTACCGGGATCATTATCTTCTAATTCTAGATGCGTAACTTCCCATGGTAAGTCAAATAGAATCATTTTTTCTAAACTCTTCCCACTATAACAACCTAAAGTATTGATTACACAGTCTAATATTTCCTTTTCTATTTGAGTTAATTGATTTGTACTATCATAATTAACTTCAAGATTGTCGTACTGATATACTTTATATTTATTAAAAATAACTCGATATACCGGGCCATGACTTCCTACTTCACAATCATCTTCAAATAAATATGTCCCAGTAAACACCTTACAAAATCCTTGCGCATAGTATAACAGCTTTTGAAGAGCTAAAGGAGTAATATCATCATTTTTATATAGCAAATAGTTAGCAACTTCCTCGATTTTCGTAGTCTGCGTAGAAGGAATATCATCATTTTCCTGTAGCTTTGCGATTGCTTCTTTAGAGACTCTATATGCTTTTTGAGTAATTAAATCTTTATTTCTTTCCAAAATATCTAGCATAAAAGATTGATCTCTACCTAATCTTTTCAATATATCCGAGTACTGCTTCGTCGGAATATCTCCATTTACATACCTTGTTAGGGTAACCTCTCCCCAACCTAAAAGTAAAGACAATGGACGTTTTCCAATCTTATATTTTTTTAAAACCTCTCTTATTTCAGAAATAGTAACTAACTGTTCCTGTTGTCTATAGGCATGATCTAATTGTTCTAAATTATAATCATGAATGTTAGGAACAAATATTTCAGATTTACACTCCTCGCAATTTGCTTCTTTACCTACATAATGATATTGCTTCCCTCTAATGACTGTCACTTTTGAAACATCTTTAGTAGAATACTTTACCATATCTCGACAAAACTCACATAAAACCAACATAAAAATCCTCCCTCATTCTAAAACCATTAGTCACTTATCTTTACCTAAAAAGATAAGTGACTGGTTTATTCCTTTTATGAAAAGAAACAACAATCATGTATTTGTTCCTGTCCTTATTTTCAATTAGATTCATCTTAATATATATGTCTACCGACTTCTTTTGTCCCCAATTATCTAACTCATATTGTGGACAAAAGATATACAATTTTTCATGAGCAAAATTTGGATTTTTATTATCAACTGCATAACAAAAATCACGTACTCCTATATTAAGAAGAATCTCTTTCACTTTACTAGCGTTAATCTTATTAGCCTCTAAAAATTCACTATTCTCTTTCCTTTTTTCATTTCGAGAAACCGTAAATCGATTATTTTTAATTAATTTTTTAAACTCTAATATGTACTGCTCAATCTCCCCGATTGTAAAATTAGTGTGCTTTTTTGTCTCCCTATTTTGAAAGCTAATATGCATTAAAATTCTTTCCTCTTTCAAATCGTACCTCATATTTACTAGAATTACAATAAAAAACGTATCAATTGATACGTTTTTTAAAAAATTCACAGTAAAATTCTATTCATCCTTCTTATAATGAGTACATTTATGTCGTCTACAAAACTTCTATATAATTATTTTTGCTGCGATTCGTAAGCCTATTGTGTATCTATTTTAGAATCATAGTTAAATGTATCCATGTATACATTTAACGTAAAAAAAACTATATATCCCTCCAAATCCCCTGATATACAAATCAATTACTCATATGTATTCTCCCCCTATATGAACTTCCTATTTTAATCTGTTGTTTTATACAGAAATATATATTTATACCTGTTTAAACCCAAACAAAAAAGGCCTCCTCAAGTCGATTAATTGTGCATAGCAAAATAAGCTAAATACACTAATCGGCTCAAAGAAGCCCTTTCAAAATTAAAGTAAGAACAAAACTTACTTCTACAACTCAACCACAACACATAAGGTGTGGGAATAAACGGAATCAAATAAACTAACAATATACCTATATATTACAAAATACATAGATTTATATCAAGATATTTTAAAATATTTCCAAATGCTGATTTTCATTCTTTATTTGCTTCTAAATGAAAAAGCATATAAATACTTTACTCTTTCCAAAACTGTTCCAATAAAATGACAATCACGGTACCCACGAGTAATCCATTCCATAAATTATAAAAGAACAGCTATCCTTAGATAACTGTCCTTTTATTAAATATGCAATAAATAAATTATTCTTATCGTATATTAATTATTCAAACTTAATGTTTATTAAAATGGTAAATATGGTTTTGGATCTACTTGTCCACCTATATACTGATTCTTAATTTCGAAGTGCAGATGATTCCCAGTAGAATCGCCTGTACTACCTACTTTTCCTATTACTTGACCTTGTTGTACATGTGCCCCTACAGTAGTTAAAATTGAGTCCATATGACCGTATAATGTCCAAAGTCCGTCTTCATGCCTAATAACCACTGCATTTCCATATCCACCAAATCCTTGACCTCTTACACCAAAACCAGCAAATTCTACAGTTCCTGATTTAGATGCCATTATTGGTGTACCCTTTGCCGCTGAGAAATCAATACCTTTATGCACTGTCCCCCAACGACTTCCATACCATGAGCTAACATTTGGATTTTTGATAGGCATTTGATATTTAGAAGAACCCGAATCTGTTTCATGCGGATTCATCCACTTGTCCCCTTCCCATGTTTTAATCTTTAACCAACCACTAGTTGTCCCATCTATTATTCTAAAATTCTGCGGACTATATAATGCTCCGGCGTTTGCTTTGCCTGAACTAAATGAAGGCTCGTTATACGCATAGAATGATTTGTTTATGAATCTTTCTTCTCCATCTAGATTCAGCCATTTCTCGCCTTCCCATGTTTTAACCTTTAACCATCCACTAGGTGTCCCATCCACAACTCTAAAATTCTGTGGATTATATAATGCTCCAGCGTTTGCTTTTGCTGCATTAAATGAAGCCTCATTATACGCATAGAATGATTTGTTTATGAACCTTTCTTCGCCATCTGGATTGATCCACTTATAACCTTCATAAGTACTTACCTTCATCCAGCCATTTTCTTTTTTTTCTACTACTCCCCAATTTTGTGGGTTAAATGGTTCTCCATAATTTGCTTTCTTTGCATTAAATGAAGGCTCATTATATGCATAAATTGTTTTGTTGACAGTAATTTGTTCAGACGTAGGATTCATCCATTTTTCGCCTTCCCACGTCTTAAATTTTAGCCAACCATCTGTTGTTCCATCTACTATTCTAAATGTTTGTCGCCCGTACTTCGCTCCAGCATTCGCAACTTTTGATGAGAAAGAAGGTTCATCATATGCATAGAAGTCTCCCATAACACGTTCTTCCCCATTTAAGTTAATCCAAACTGGTCCTTCCCATGTTTCAATCTTCCACCAGCCATTATCTCTTTTTTCCATGACTCCTACATTTTGAGCACCATACTCTGATCCGCCATTTGTTTTAGCTGAATTAAAAGATGGTTCTTTATACCCATAAAATGATTGATTCACAGATTCTGAACTATTAGCAGCGTGAGTTACCATACTAAATGTCGAGATAGATAGAATAAAGAATAATAACATTACACCCTTTTTTAGCATATATTCTTTTCTCCCCTTTCAAATAATTTTATATTTCGATTATCACATTAACATATTTTTCTTTATTTTTCTATATTTTTACTGTTAAATTTTATCTTTATTTTCCATATTATTTTATCTAAAGCTTTTGATTAAACTTCATTCAAAAATGACACCAAATAAAAAAACAGCTATCTTAGATAACTGTCTTTTCATTAAATCCAATTTAATTATTTTGAAAATCTAGCATATCCTAAGAAATGCTGCTGAGTATATGGACTGTTGATTTTACTTTTAATTACACCTGTTTTCACATCCGCGGCATGAATATATTCACCATTTCCTAAATATATACCTAAATGAGAAGGACCTTGCTTATATGTATTCTGTAAGAATACTAAATCTCCTGGCTGAGGATCACTTATTTTTGTAACCATTCCCCAGTATCCTGCAACACTTGTTCTCACAATGTTATATCCATTATTTTTAAATACGTAATAAATAAAGCCACTACAATCAAATCCATTTGGTCCTGTCCCAGCTTCAACATACGGCTTTCCAAGTTGTTTTAAAGCTAAATCAATTACTCCAGAAGAACCAGAATCTGTTTGATTTAGATTCATCCACTTGTCGCCTTCCCATGTTTTAATCTTCAACCAACCACTAGTTGTCCCATCTATTATTCTAAAATTCTGCGGACTATATAATGCTCCAGCGTTTGCTTTGCCTGAACTAAATGAAGGCTCGTTATACGCATAGAATGATTTATCTATGAATCGTTCTTCTCCATCTAGATTCATCCATTTCTCGCCTTCCCATGTTTTAACCTTTAACCATCCACTAGGTGTCCCATCCACAACTCTAAAATTCTGTGGATTATATAATGCTCCAGCGTTTGCTTTTGCTGCATTAAATGAAGCCTCATTATACGCATAGAATGATTTGTTTATGAACCTTTCTTCGCCATCTGGATTGATCCACTTATAACCTTCATAAGTACTTACCTTCATCCAGCCATTTTCTTTTTTTTCTACTACTCCCCAATTTTGTGGGTTAAATGGTTCTCCATAATTTGCTTTCTTTGCATTAAATGAAGGCTCATTATATGCATAAATTGTTTTGTTGACAGTAATTTGTTCAGACGTAGGATTCATCCATTTTTCGCCTTCCCACGTCTTAAATTTTAGCCAACCATCTGTTGTTCCATCTACTATTCTAAATGTTTGTCGCCCATACTTCGCTCCAGCATTCGCAACCTTTGATGAGAAAGAAGGTTCATCATATGCATAGAAATCTCCCATGACACGTTCTTCCCCATTCAAGTTAATCCAAACTGGTCCTTCCCATGTTTCAATCTTCCACCAGCCATTATCTCTTTTTTCCATGACTCCTACATTTTGAGCACCATACTCTGATCCGCCATTTGTTTTAGCTGAATTAAAAGATGGTTCTTTATACCCATAGAATGATTGATTCACGTATTCTGAACTATTAGCAGCGTGAGTTACCATACCGAATGTCGAGATAGATAGAATAAAAAACAATAAGATTCCTATACTTTTCTTAAACATAAAAATATCCTCCCTTTTATTTTGTCTAATATATAATTTTCGAAGCAAAGAATAGATATATCCTATTTCATTATTTTAATTCTCACTTTTTTACGTCCCCATTCACGTGCTTGCTTTTCTGTAGGAAACAGGACATCAATTTTATTGCCTTTAATGGCCCCACCTGTATCTCCAGCAATTGCATCACCGTATCCTTCAACCCAAACCTTCGTTCCTAGTTTAATCACTTTAGGATCAACTGCAATTAACTTGATGTTAGGATTTTTTCCTATGTCTATTCCGGCCGCCGTAATTCTTTCATGTGGTGGACTACCTTCTACGCTGTATGCAGTAGCTTCCACGTACAATTCTATGCCTGTATCTTCCACATTTAAATTAATCCACTTGTCGCCTTCCCATGTTTTAATCTTCAACCATCCACTAGTTGTCCCATCTATTATTCTAAAATTCTGTGGACTATATAATGCTCCAGCGTTTGCTTTGCCTGAGCTAAATGAAGGCTCGTTATACGCATAGAATGATTTGTTTATGAATCGTTCTTCTCCATCTAGATTCATCCATTTCTCGCCTTCCCATGTTTTAACCTTCAACCATCCACTAGGTGTCCCATCCACAACTCTAAAATTCTGTGGATTATATAATGCTCCAGCGTTTGCTTTTGCTGCATTAAATGAAGCCTCATTATACGCATAGAATGATTTGTTTATGAACCTTTCTTCGCCATCTGGATTGATCCACTTATAACCTTCATAAGTACTTACCTTCATCCAGCCATTTTCTTTTTTTTCTACTACTCCCCAATTTTGTGGGTTAAATGGTTCTCCATAATTTGCTTTCTTTGCATTAAATGAAGGCTCATTATATGCATAAATTGTTTTGTTGACAGTAATTTGTTCAGACGTAGGATTCATCCATTTTTCGCCTTCCCACGTCTTAAATTTTAGCCAACCATCTGTTGTTCCATCTACTATTCTAAATGTTTGTCGCCCGTACTTCGCTCCAGCATTCGCAACTTTTGATGAGAAAGAAGGTTCATCATATGCATAGAAATCTCCCATAACACGTTCTTCCCCATTTAAGTTAATCCAAACTGGACCTTCCCATGTTTCAATCTTCCACCAGCCATTATCTCTTTTTTCTACGACTCCTACATTTTGAGCACCGTACTCTGACCCACCATTTGTTTTAGCTGAAGTAAATGACGGTTCTTTATACCCATAGAATGATTGATTCACGTACTCAGAACTATTAGCAGCGTGAGTTACCATACTAAATGTCGAGATAGATAGAATAAAGAATAATAACATTACACCCTTCTTTAACATATACTCTCTTCACTCCTTTTCGAATAATACTATATTGCGGTTATTACATTAACATATTTTTCTTTATTTTTCTATATTTTTACTAATGAAAACCTATTTTATATTTCTATCTCATTTCTATAATAAGAAAATAGTTTTTTACTTTAATATAAATATTTAAATTTTAATAAAAATAAAAAATCCCCTGCTTTAACACAAGAGATTTTGATATTACTTCCAATTTTCACATTTAAAACTCCGACGATTTAACGGGCTTTTGAATTCTCAATATAATAATGCATTTCTAATCCTTTTCTTTCTGCACGAAGTACTGTTCCTCTCAATTTTGATAAATGTTGTGAGACCGTAGATTGCGTAAGATTTAAAATCTCTATTAACTGTGTAACATTACATGTCTTATGGTACATTAACTCATTAACAATTTGTAGCCGTACTGGATGTACCTTCGCCTTTAATAACTCTACATCTTCTTCTAAGATTTCTTTTCTCTCTTGCTTTCCTTTTAACTCTAACAATCCAAATTCTCCTTTATTATTTATTTCTATTTCCTATTATCTCCATACATAATTACTTAGGTATGGTTCCCTTTTCGCCTGTTAAGAAAATATATTTTGATCAAATCTTTAAATTTAAAAAAAGGTTATTTTTACAGAAACTACAATAATACATACTACTTGAATCTCAATAAATATAAATTGATAGAATATTCCGTCTTATATTGATAAATGCTATTAAATAGATTTTGATAGAGGAAAATTCTGATATGATACTAATTGCTGAATAATATCTTTGGAGAGGATGAAATTGAACAATGAATGTTCATATACAGGGGAACGAGCAAATAACTCATTTATTAAGTGAATGGTATCAAGAAATTAGGGCTAGGCATGTAGACGCCGCTCAATTACTTAAACAAGAAATTGAAAACAAAATCCATGATATAGAAGAAAATCAAACGATATTATTATACTACTCACTACTAGATTTTAGACATCAATATTTAATTGATAGCTTAAGTATTTCTAAAGATAGCTTTAAACAAAGTGATGCTTACAAAACTCCTACAGACGATTTCCTTTCATACTATTATCACTTCTTTAAAGCCATTCATTCCAATATTACTGGCAATCATAGCCTTGCAAAAATACATTACGATAAAGCTGAATACCTATTAGAAACAATTCCTGATGAGATTGAACATGCTGAATTCCATTATGAGTTGGCCATTTTCTATTGTCATACACATAAATCGATTTTATGTATTAATCATGTAATGAAGGCTAAAGATATATTTTCAAAACATCCTGGGTATGAATTGAAAGTTGCCTTCTGTAATAACCTATATGGATTAGCATGTACTCATTTAAAGGAGTGGGAATTAGCTGAGGAACACTTTATCTCGGCTATGGATACATTCCAAAAAGAAAATTTAGAATACAATATTTTGATTGTTCGTCACAATCTAGGATTTATGTATGCTACACAGAATTTATCCGAGGTAGCATTACGTTATTTATCTGAAGTTAATCAGAAACTACCTAGCGATTATAAAGCTGTTTTTATTGAAGCTAGGGAACATTATAAATTAGGAGAACATCAAACTGCTCAAGAATTAATAAAAAAAGGCCTGCAGCTTTCTACTCAATTGGGAATTGAAGGCTATATACATCACTTTAAGATTTTAGAAAAAATGAATCTAAATAGTTGTGCTACTGATATAGAAAAAACTGTTTTAGAAGGAATTTCCTATTTTGAACGCGAAGAACTATATGAGTATATAAATGAATATACTGAAAAGTTAGCAACCCAATTTTACAAAGAAAATAATCATAAAAAAGCCAGCTATTACTTTTATGAAGCTAGTAAAGCCAGTGAAAAAAACTTTAAAAAAGGAGCATTAAAATGAAAAAATTAGCGGTTAGCTTACTGGGTATCTTAATTGTTGTGACAGTAACTTTTGGATCAAATTCTTCAACAAGCACTCAAAGTACTGTAAATATTATTAAATATTCACATGGACATACTGGATAATGAAAGGAAGGATTACCCCTTCCTTTTTTATATTTTAGAATGTTAAACGTATCCCCTCTACATCTATCTATAAAAATTTAAGAAATAAATAATTCAAGAGGTAAAATAAAAATACTACAATTAAAAACTTCCATTTGTTTCTTTTCGTTGGTTTTCTAGCATGTTGTATATAAAAAAATAAAGCAATACCTGCCATAGTAATTAAAAACATTTGATAGTAATCCATCATCTGTAATACCCCCTCCATACAAAAAATAAGAAGTCTCTTTTTAAGAGACTTCTTATTTTTAATACAAACGACATACATAGGCTAAACACATACAATAAAGTCAGGATGATGTACTTTATTGCCTTTTTATCATAACATATAATTTATCATTTTTGTTTAATAATTCCATTCAATTAAACTTTATCAACCTTAAAATGTTTTATAATAAAAAACAAATACAAATAAAATTAATAATATATTCACTTGATGCAGACGGAATATGCTCAAAAGATATATAGTTCGGTTACAATATCATTCATGATTTTTTAATTTTTTCCTTCCCTTCTGTTAAGAATACTTCAAAACTTGACTGATTACCTTATGTTAATACTTTATATATGCAAAATTACATACTAACCCTCATTGAAAATAATTCTCATTGTAACTATAATGGTTTCAGGGATTGAAATTTTCACTTTCGTTTCAAATCTCACAATATATTAAAGGAGGAAATACTATTATGAAAAAATTGATTTTAGCAGGGGCACTAGGAATTGCAGTATTTTCAGGTATGAACTTACCAGGGGCTGAGGCATCAAAAGCGAGTGCAGCTACTACGAATTTAGAAATTCAAGAAGTCACAAAATACTACTCTATGAGTTCCTATGAAGTGTCTCAAAAAGAATCATTTAATCTTAAAAAAGGGGAAGAACTTACAGTCTTTGTACAAAATTCAGGGTTCCCAATTTCTTATACGGTCTTTGATGCGGATAATCAAGTAATTGGCACATTCAATGCTAATTCCCCATATGGTCGCGTATTTAAAGCGCAAAAAGACGGTAATATTTCTGTACAATTTCAAGCAGGTGTAAATTCTACGTACATGAAGAAGATGAATTTTACAGCTAAATTTGCTGTTTCTAAACTTAACCAATAATAAAAAATGTAACGATCCTCTTTACAAACAAATTAAAAAGGTATATCCCTTGCATGGGATATACCTTTAGTTTTAGTGAATTTTATATTGACCAGATAGCTGCTCTTGCGCCATACGAACTAAACGTTTCGTAATTTCTCCACCTACTGAACCATTTGCTCGTGCAGTTGAATCCGGTCCAAGTGTAACACCAAACTCCTGAGCAATTTCATATTTCATTTGTTCAATTGCACTTGCTGCAGCTGCTATTAAGATTTCGTTTGAATTATTATTTTCGTGAATTTGCATTTTTTAAACACCTCCGTTGAATTTGGTAATATCATGCTCTATTTCCAACAAAATATGCAAAAAATTATTCGTTTAGCTATTTTATATATACCTAAGCTTTCATCTCTTATATAGAAATAAATAAAGGTATAGGTCATACTCTATACCTACACCTTCTCCTATCCTACTTACTTTTGAATTCCCCTATTAACCCCTGTAACTCTTGCGAGAGCCAATTTAAAGAATTTGCTAACTCTGCAATCTCTTGTACATATAGTTCTTGCTCTTTCATACTTGTCTCCACATTACTACTGCTATTCACATATGTATTTGCAATGTGTGATAATTCATTTATAAAATGAACAATAGTTTGATTATCTTTTAGAATGTCACTTGAATGATTCGAAGTCGCTTTAATTTGATTTGTAACAGATTGTGCAGATTCTGAAATCTTTTCAAAGAAAGCACCACTACTTTGAACAAGTGTTATTCCTGATTCTACTTCCTTTGAACTCTTCTGTATGGATCTTACAGCCTCCTCTGCTTCAGCTTGGATTTCACCAATTAATTTAGCTATATCCCTTGTAGATGCCTCGGTTCTTTCCGCTAATATACGTACCTCGTCCGCAACACCTGAAAATTCTTCCCCCATCTCTCCAGCACATGAGGATTCAGTAGAAGCATTTAAAGCTAATGAATTTGTTTGATTTGAAATGGTTGTAATTACAGTAAGAATTTCATGAATTTCCTTAGATTGTACTTCTAATGCATAAATACTAGAAGATACATCCTGAACTGTATCTTTGATTCTTTTCATTTGATTCACGATTTGCTTAATCAAACCTTTTCCCTCTACAGAATGCTGATCCATGTCTTCCAAAGCATTGCCAACTTGTTTTGCAGCTCCTTTAATTTCTTTCATCTTACTTTCTATTTCTTGAACAATCCCTAAACATTTTTGCACTACATATTCATGAGAATGTGCTCCTAAATTTAATCCTGTAATAGCACTTGCAATTTCTTTAAAGGCTATGCTATTCTCTTTTGTACTTACCGACAATTCCTGTGAAGATGTCGAAACCTGTTCAGCAGTCTGCCTTACTTTATCTATAATCCTATTAAACTTTTTAATAGTGTTATTAAAATAGATATTGGTTATCCCTATATCATCAGATCTTTCATTCAATTTAATACTTAAATCCCCTTCACCAACTTTACGTAACCCTTCTTGTAAATCCTTTAAAGGCGATAGAGAGTTTCGTGAGATAAATATTTGAATTGTAATTGCGATAGTTAATGAAATTATAATAAATAGTAAACCTTGTATCATAAAGTTTTTCTTTGTAAGAGGAATAATAGAAGCTTCCAAATCCGCTGCAACAATTGCAATTATATTTTTATTTTCATCTGTAACTGGCTCTAAAATTGTTACCCAGAACCCTAATTCATCTTCATACACTTCTGTCATTTGTGCCTGTTTTGTTTGTATTACTTTATCATATGTTTTCATCCAATAAGTAGGCTGCTCATAATATTCACCTGGTTTTACAGAAACAGTATTTGCTAATTCTGTATCCAAAGCTACTATTTGTAATTCAGCTTTATCATTTAGCTTGGCTCCTATAACATATGTTTGCCCAACACTTTTCATATCTTTTATAGATTTATCTAATTGCTCTGTCAACTTTTCTTTCTTCACTCTTTGAGCTGTGGGGTCTTTTGCTACATCTCTTACTATTTCTAGATCTAATTGATTTAGTACCGCATCACCTGTTTCAAAAGACTGCCTCTCAAATATAGACATCATACTATTTTGAAACATATTAAAACTTAACGCTCCCATACTTCCAACAAGGGTCAGAATTACTAATACCGTTAGTAATACATTTTTTTGAAGCAACGATAGCTTATGCCAATATTTTTTCATTGATTTCTCCTTTCTTATTTTCAACAATACAAAAACAAAGTAGTAACATATTAAGAGGTTTTCTTTCTGTTATTAATTTAAACTTTAAAATAGCATACTGATCATTCAACCAAACGTTCCAATTTTTTTCATTTGCAATCGCATCTTTTATATGTCCAGCTGCTCCTGAAAATATATTAAAAGGAAGACGTAATACTTCTACTACTTCATCTTTTCTATTTGTACTGATTTCTTCTAAATCGATGATATTAAAGGATTTGCCTATAATAATTGCTATAATGTTTAATAGACGACTAAGAATATTTAAAATTCCATATTTATCTCCTAAAGATTTTCAAATTAGATTTGTTGCAGTACCTTCAGCGAGGATTTTTTATAATATCATTAGTTTTAAATAAAGATAAGAATTTTTAAGAGCCTCATCTTTAGTTATTTTTATCTTGCAGAACAATAAAATCTGAAAGTTTAATTCAATCTCCTATTTTATAACTTTTTTCCTTATTTTTCTATAACATTATAATATTTACCTGTACAATCTAAACTTAGACTCTTTTGGCCTTTACTCTTCAATTGTCTTAAATTCATATGAGGTAGCGCAGTAAGTAAATTTTTAATAAAAAACGTTTGTATTAAAAAATGCAAAAATACATACTCCTCCAAAACTATATGCACTTAAATATTCATATAGTAAAATAATCAGTACAAACGTGTCCTATATAGCATATTTCCTTAACGGGCTTGATATTATATTCATCATAAAATTGGTGTGACCTTAATATCTCACTTAGCTCTTTAATATTTTGATATTAACTATATAGAGTTAATATATGCCTACTTTATCGCTACACCTACATATAAGCCAAGAATTCAATTACAGAACGGTTTTCATCAATGGTAGACGAAAACATGTCAAACAAAAAGAGACTCAATTATTTATTACTTTTCGTATAGATGTAATAAAAGATTATAGGAGAAATATATATGCTCAAAAAAATAAATAGATTTATGTTTACTTTGCCTACCATTTCTTTTATTTTTCTTATTTTATTAGGATCATTTTTATTTGTAATACCATTAGGTCTATTCTTACCTGAAATACAAAAAAACCCAATAACAGAAGCACCTCTTATTCTTCAAGTTTTATTGGGGATATTAGCAGCACCTATATATGAAACAGTAGTTTTTCAAGTATTTTTATTTTGGCTATTAAGTTGGATTCCTTACATTAAAAATCGCGATTACCTTATCATTTTAATAGCTTCAATTATATTTGGATTAAATCATCGATATGGAATCACTTATATAGTTGGTACAACGATAATTGGTCTTTTATATAACTATGCTTATTGGGTATATAAAAAAAGAATGAAAAATATCAGGTTACAATGCCTGCTTTTGGGGTTGTTTTTTTGATTCACTTATTACATAATTCTATTGCTTTTATATTATCAAATTTATAAATGTTTTAAAGGTAATATAGATTAATGAATTATGTTTGTACTTGTTAAAGTTAAGAGACACGAAATAAAAATTAAAGAGAGGCTAATTCACTAATACTTCTAAATAGTCTTGTTTCAGTTTGTTTATTTAAAGAATAAAAAGAGAGGGCTCTGTCAGGTAGACAGTATTTTCAAAGCGCAGCTAAGCCACCTGAGTCTATATTTGTATGGACTCAGGTTATTTAATTTCTCTTGAAATCTTTGATGATTATAAAATTGTAAATATTTGCGGACTTAAGATAGATGAAGAAATCTTTTTTATGTACACTATCCTAAAATTTTTACTTTCGCGACATACTATCCTTCATTTTTCTAACATCCCATTCTCTTTTTCCAATCGTTTATTCTTAGTACCTAATCCATTAGGTTTCATTCTACCTAAATATAACCCTTTTGTTTTCCCATGTTCTTCTAGTTCTTTAATACCTAAAGTTTCGGATCATTTCATCCGACGACTTACAATAGGATAATAAATGTCTATTTCTTTCTTAACAGTTTTATATCTTCTTTTAAGTATAAACCCACTTCCTTTTCCTTTCATTTTGTATAGCAAGTAATTCTAATTTACCCCATAGAAAAATCCCCTCCATAATAAATAGGTTAATGTGTTTTCTTTTTCCTATCTACTATGAGGGGAGAATAGCATACTAAAGATAGCTTCTTTTTTGTAAAAGATCTAAGATTCTAGTGCCGTAATTAATTGCTGACGTTCTTTATCTCTAAAAATTTTAATTTCATGTTTAAATTCATAATTTCCTTCTTCAAATCTAACCCATTCCTTACTTGTCCAATATACAACATCTACATTTGCATCTAAAATTACAGAACATATGTCTACTAATTCTTCTTCGTAAAATGGTGCTTCTTTTGCTAGTTCAAAAGCTAGTACTTTTGGATCCTTACTTTTAATTTGAAGTTCCCTTGAAGTTTGCCCTAAATACTGCCATGGAGAATATAGGGATTGCACATGAACATTTCGAGTTTCTTTAAACTGTGATGGAGAATGTATTATAGCAGCAAATGTAGGTTTGCTCACTCCTATTGTTGCACCTAAAGCAATAGAACTAATAATAAGTTTTTTAATCATTTTTTCAGCCCCTTTAATTATTTTGGATATGCTTCATTTTTATACTACATTCATGTTCGTGTAAATGAAGATGATTTGACATGAGTCATCATTTTTTTCAAAAACTGTATATTAATTAACCGCTATAAATTTACCCAAAACAAAAAAGTTTCCTTATGGAAACTTTTTTGTTTTGGGTATACATTATATGTATAAAAATTAGTTTTGAAAATATTTACTTATTTGTTGATAAAATTGTATATGGATATTTTCCCTACTATTTATCTACACAAATCTCATGCAAAGCCTCACTACAACATAAACAAATTCATCTTATGACCGCGTTTCTTCTTACGAAATTAAGTGATTGTTTCAATAGCTGGTTTGGGAATCATAGAATTACTTTCTTTCTCAGCCCTAATATCCTGTTCTTTTACCTAAAATTCCAATATCCCCATTACTTCTTTTGTAAATAGTTTAAAATCAGTTAAATGTTTTTCAATAATTTGACGAACAATATCTAAATTCACACTTTGATAATCATGAACAGCAATATTACGAAATCCAACCATTGCCTTTAACTTATTTGCTAAATCAGCGCTAAGTAATCCTGCTGTAACCAATAAATCAAAGGCCTCTCGACTAGATTGGGGTAGTCCTAATTTTTTCCCCGCAACAATATGCATTGCTAAATCAATACTCGCTTCACAAGCTCTTTGTATGTTCAATATTATTGAATCTTGTTTTGTAAAATCCTCTAAATTTTCAGGGTCATTTCCATACACATCTTGGATTCTTTTTATACAACGCTCTACTGTAGAAATTTTATTTAAAATAACCTCATTCTTCATATATAGAACCTCTTTTCTTTATATCATCAAATACTATCTGTCGTTCTTCATTCAATTTTGAATACATTTTTAAGGTTTTCATTTCAAAAATGACCTTACGTCTTTCATCCGAACAAAATATTGTCTTTCCTGTATGTATAATCTGAGCTTGAAAAACTGTAGAAGCTTCGGATAAATCAACTAAATCAACATCTTTATGAACAATGTTAGCTAACTCCTGTGCTAATAAAAAACGTTCATAGTTCCCTAAAGTTGTGTCACTTAAATAAGCTATATCAATATCACTATCTTCTCGTTCTCTGTTCTCAGCCGTTGATCCAAACACAATTATCCAATAGGGATTCACCGTCTCTTGTAATTTTTCTATAATAGCTGTTATCATGCTTTGAAAAATCATCTAATTAATCCCCCTTATTATACTTGAATTTTATTATATCATAACCATTATATAACCTTTTCAGCTACGTTTTATAATACATTAAGAAAATTAAAACACCCTCTTCATTATTAACACTTGATCACCTTTCAAACAATTAAAATGACCTGCTACCACCTCTTGCCCGAGGCCAATTCATTGCCACCTAATTCATAAAGGATTATAGTTTCGGACCATGTTGGAATACAGAGCAGAGCAAAATGATACGGCAAACAAGTTAGTGTCGTATCTACATTTGCTTTAAACTAATTATGTTATTGTAGTCGATATCAAAACAAAGACATTAAAAATCTAAACCACCTTAAATGAGACTTTCCTTCCAGTCTTACACATCATGATGAGGATATTAACACAAGTGTCAAACTAAAGAATGAAATAATAAAAAAGAAAGAACTTATCTTTAAACACTCTTTAACATACGCCCTTTCTTCTATCTAATTATTAGAACGCATTAATTACCACTGATTAGCATTGAATATGAATCGTACAAAATCATTCTTCTTTTCTTAATTGTATAATTCTATACAATATCACTACATTCATCATCTTCTATTAGCTTATTATTGCCAGGTAAAGAAAACTCTATAGTAGCTCCTTCTCTTTTGTTATTATACGCAGAGATTTCTCCTCCATGTTTTTCAATAATTAGCTTACAAATATAAAGCCCTAGCCCAGAACTATTTTTATATATTAAATCTCCATTTCCCTTATAATATTTATTAAAAACTAAATCGACTTCTTCATTAAATCCCTTCCCATTATCTGACACTCGAAATATTAAATTACTATTCTCTAAGTATATTTCAAGAATAATTTCTCCATTATCCTCTGTATGCTTTAAAGAGTTAGTTATAATATTTTGGAGTACCTCATTTATTCTAAAAGAATCAAAATCAAATTTTTCCTCAGGTGATAATGAAGATATTATACGAAAATTAACATTCTTTTTTGCACATATATATATATAATCCCCTTCAAGCTCTAAAATATAGTCATTTAAATCCACCTTTTGTATATTTAATGTGAAATTCGGTCTTTCTAAGTCCCAGATTTCATTTAGTTCATTAATCATTTTTTTTATTTTTTCAGAATTACTAAGCATAATATTAATATATGTTTTTCTATTTTCCTCTGAAATATGATTATACGATCCTGCGAGTAATTCTAAATGTCCATTAATTATAGTAATTGGTGTCTTAATATCATGAGTAAGTGACAAAATCATATCTTTTCTTTGCTCTTCCATCATCCATTGCGTTTTTAGCGATTTTTGCAGTGCTATCCTCATATCTTCAAATGATTTTAGAACTTGCCCTAATTCATTAGTATAAGACGTGTCTATTATAAAATCTAAACGTCCATCCTTTATATGATTACTTAGTTTAATCATTTCTTTTAAAGGACGTATAATATCCTTTGAAAATAATACAGAAAAGATTAATATAATAATAAAGGGACAAATCACAAATATAGGAAAAAGAATAAAAAAGAAAAAGAATACATTATATTTAATTTTTTTTAAAAGAGTATTTATGATACTGGATTCTACAAAAATATTACTTTTATACCTTAAAACTATTCCACCTTGAAATTTGCCTTCGCTAAAAAAAGGTTTAAAAGAAATTCCATATGTAGCATTATTATATTCTTTGCCATAATACTCCTTTGAACTAATTGTAAGATCTTCAGGTAACTTTTTTATTTTTGCTGAAGTATATAATACCTTCTTATTATTAGATACAATCCAATATTCAAAATCATCTTTAGGAATTTGTTTATTTAATTCATCTTGAAAGTTTACATTTAAAATTTTATCACTATTAATTACTGCATAATTCTTAATAGCATTTGCAACTTTCTTATTTTCAAATGCAAATAAAGCTATACCTAAAAATAGCAATGATATGATAACTGATACTATGAAACATAAAAGAAAGTACAGTACAAACTGTGTTTTTATTTTTAGGTGCATATTTAAACGTTTTAGCATTCCCATTTATATCCCAATCCCCATATTGTTTTTATACACTCGTTCTTAAATCCACAATCATGAAGTTTTAAACGTATTCTTCTTACATGCTCAGTAACAGTAGTTATATTACTGTCACTTATATTTCCCCACACACTTTCAAAAATTTGTTCTTTAGAGAATACTTGCCCAGGGTGTGTACATAATAACTCAATAATTTCATATTCTTTTCTTGTCAACTCTACCAATTGTGTATTTATTTGAATACTTTTAGATAATATATTAACTCTAAGGTCACCGAAGATTAACTCATTAGATTTTTTTAAAGACGAATCCCTTTTATCTTTTCTTATATGTACGCTCATTCTCAGGATAAGTTCTTTTAATGAAAATGGTTTTACAATATAATCATCTCCCCCAACTAAAAACCCTTTGATTCTTTCCTGCTCAAGCCCCCTAGCAGTTAAAAATAAAATCGGACAATTAACTCTACTTCTAACTTTTTTACATATATCAAATCCACTCGTATCAGGCAACATTACATCCAATAGGATAATATCAAAATCTGAATTAATTTTTTGTAAAGCTTGATCCCCTGATACAGCATAATCTACAGTATATCCTTCAACTTCAAGTGCTGGTTTTACAAATGAGATTATTTCTATATTGTCATCGACTATAAGCACTCGTCTATCCATTTCTTACATCACCCTTTTTTAATATCTTTATATAAACTCTTTATAAATCCTACTTACCTTCACTCTGACCTAAAATCCAATAATCGTAATATAAATAAATATTGTTACATAAGTATTAATTATTTTACTATTCTTAACATAATAGCTACATAGATTTTACAATAAATACCTCTTTTGAGCAAAATCACATTAAATTATTCATTCATACTATTCATTTTTAAAACTAAAAATAAGAAAAATAAACAAAGTTGATAAAGAGTTGTTTTTTATTTGTTTAGATATAAGTGTAAGAACAATTACCCCTATTCAAGCCAAATGATATTTTTATAATTCTTAATTAGAAAGGAAATGAAAAATGAAAAAAATAGAAGTGAAGCACGTTAATAAAACCCTTAATAAAAGAAAGATAATTCATGATGCCACTTTTGATGTTTTAGAAGGAGATATATGCGGATTTATTGGACCAAATGGTGCTGGAAAAACCACTCTTATGAAAATAATAACGGGGTTAATAAAACCTGATGATGGCAATGTATATACTAAGGGTATTGACGTATTACAAAATAGAGAATTAGCCCTAAATGGAATCGGGGCAATTATTGAAATTCCTGTATTTTTCGATTATATGTCAGGACGAAAGAATCTCCAAAATCTTGCACGATTAAATCCCAATATGAACAGAAAAGAACAATTAGCAAAGGTTGAAGAGGTTTTAGAAATTGTTGATTTAAAAGATAGAGGCAATGATAAGGTAAAAGGTTACTCTTTGGGTATGAAACAAAGACTTGGCATTGCACAAGCATTACTTAATAATCCAACAATAGTGATATTAGATGAACCTGCAAATGGTCTTGATCCAATGGGAATGAGAGATTTAAGAGAATTAATTCTTAATCTTAGAAAGAAATTAGGAATTACATTTTTCATTTCCAGTCACCTTCTAGATGAACTTCAAAAAATATGCAATAAATATGTATTCATTAGAGAGGGCAAAATTAAATGGACAGGTGATAGTCATGTTCTAATGAGTTCAGTAGGTAATGAAAAGAAACTGGAAGATGTCTTTATGGAGTTAATGTCTTAAAAATCCAATAAACCTCACACATTCTAAAGAAAAATATATCTATCAGTAATAGGAGGATTCAATGTTTAAATCTCTACTTTTATATGAATCTGAAAAGTTTTGGTCTAAAAAAATTAATATAATATGTTTTATTGCTATACCTATTATCGTTTTACTATCTCTCAAATTTGCTATGCAAACGAATGCTACACTCAAACCATTAAGTGTAGCATTCAGTTCAAATTTAAATTTTCATTTAACAAGTTTACAGGAAATGCTCTTTACTGCTTTTAATGCAATTGCCATTACTTTTAGTGCTATAAGTTTTCATGAAGAATATAAAAAAGGTGCTCTACGAATCCCTTTTACTAGAGGTATCTCATTAAAACAATTATACTTAGCAAAATCTTTAATTTTTATGTTAAATATCTTTTTAATCCTAATTTTGCAACTCCTTGTTTCATTAATTATAGGTTGGTTATTCTTACCTAAGTTAACTAAAATTCCTTTATTTTTCATGAATGGTCTTTATGGAATTAAAGAGCTCGTACAATATTCTTTTAAATATTATTTATTAGGGTATATGAGTTTACTTGCTTTTGGTAGCATCGTTGAGTTTATTTCCTTGAAACTTAAAACAATTACAGGTGTTATCGGTTTAAGTCTAGGGTTTATATTTGCTAATATTTTATACATTATAGTAATAAGTCCTTTTATTAAAGGATATCCAGAAAATCATCCTGTTGTATTTACATACCAATCTCTATCACTAATATTAACTCAAGTCAAAGGGGCTGCATATTTTGCTGCTGGCGTTACAAATATATTTTTATATAGTCCAATTGTTATATTTATAGTTTTTAAAACTTTATCTTATATAACCTTTACACGTAACGATTATCTTGATTAAATCGCTAACAAATTAAAATGTGAGAGTATTAAATATATTTTTTAAACCTACAAACTCTACAGACACATATGTTACGCATTATTTTTATGACTTATTAAAAGTAAATAATGATTTTATTTAATGCTATATAGAGAGGGTGTATACTATGAAAAAATTAATTTCAGCCGAAATTCAAAGGATTTTTGCTAGAAAAAGTACAATAGTTTTATTTTTAATTTCTATTTTATATCCACTTATGTTCTTTTATTTAAGTCAACTTCGTTGGAATTTTGATAGTTATGTTGTAAATGGAATAAAACTTCCTTTGAATAATTTAAATTTTCCAGTTGGCCAAATTCTTACATACCATATTCTTTTAATAATTATTATTTTACCTTTATTCTATTCCGAATCATTAAGTTCAGAAGTTGATTCAGGTGCATATAAGATGATCTTACTACGACCTTTTAAAAAATGGAAAACACTCGTAAGTAAATGGATTTCATTAATAATTGTATATGCAGGCATGTTATTGTTAACATATCTAACAAACACTTTAATTGGATATGTCTTTATGCCTAAGGTAGAACAGGCAAATTATTATAATATAGAAGAACCTATGGGTTTATTTGCTTCCAGTATATATAATCTAAAATTTTATTTTATTATTTTTATAGTTCATATTGCATTACTTTCTGTAGTTTCATTTATAAGTGTTATCTTAAAAAAACCACTACTCACATTTATGGGAAGTATTGCATTTATAGTAGCCTCCATTTATTTATTCGATTCAATAAAAAACATTCTATTTCACACCCCAGATATTGCCTTTTCAATTTTAGGAGGAACATACAACTTTGATTATACCTTTGTTTTATTTATATTAATTATACCCTTATTTTTTGGAACATCATTATTCATTTGGCATAAAAGAATTGGCAGTATGGTATAAATAGTTTCAATTTGAACCAACTGATAACTTAATAATAATGGACTTTTATATTTACAAATAAAAAAGGAGTAGGATGAGTTTTCACTCTCAATCCTCTCCCTTTTATTTTGTCTTATAATAATAATTAATTAAGAATCAATGATTTATATTATTATAGATGTCTAGCTTTCCATTTCCAAAAATAAAGCATCTAGCGGAGTTTTATTAACTCCATATTTATATAATTCTCTAGTTGCCTCATTAGGAGAATTTTTCAATTTATATTTATCAATAATTAATGCCAACGCGCAGAAACTTCGGGAGTTGCAGTTGAAGTACCTGCCCCATAGTAATATCCTCCTTTGGGACGTGTACTAATAACTTGCTCTTTCCTAAACCATCCCTCTTTCATATATGCATCACTACCGAATTTGTTAAATAATCTTAAATCTCCACCTGGTAAGGTAAATATCTAAAGAAGTACTTTCCCTCTTATATAGTTAAAAGTACAACAGATAGGCTCTTATGCTATTACACATAAGAGCCTACCTCACTAGTATTATACTTAACTGGTTATATAAAATTCCTTTATATTAAATAGAAGTTATCCCTACAATTATTCTGGGAAAATGAAGTTAGAGTTCCCTTCACCATTAGCGGAATCCTCCCTTGGGAATGTAATAGTAGATCCTTCATTCCCTTTATTTATTTCTTGCTCCTCAGGAAATACAATGGAAGAATCATTGCCTAAGTTCGGTGAAAAACCTAGTTTAGATAAAATAGCTTTTAAGTCAGGTAAAACACCAATTTTATCAGAGATTGGATCGTTAGATTTCGTTCCAGTACTAGAATCACTTAAAATATCCCTAAGCTGTCTTGGTGTATATACTCTCCCCTGATTATTTTTTACAATTCCTTGAATTGATGCTGCAGCACCAGCAATAATAGGCGATGCACTAGATGTTCCAGCAAAACTAGATGTATATAGATTTGTTATAAATTCACTTGGTTTGGCATCTGTAGTATCTACTGCATTCCCCCATCCATACACATCCACTCTACTACCGTAATTAGAGAAATATGAACGCTTATGAGGAACCCTTGCAGAAGCTGCACCAACCATAATTGCCCCTGAATCTTTAAAATCAGGACTATTACGATTTAAAACTTGTTTACCATTACGGTCTCTAAATTGATCCAAGTCGTTTCCACCATTTGCACCTGCTTCAATAATAATAATGCCCTTATTTGTTCCCATACGAATTGCATCAAATATGTCTGGTTTTACTTCCACTGGAAAATAGTTCTTATCTCCATATCCATCGTAAGTTGCTTGTGCCTCTAGTAAAAGAATATCTCCAGCTTGCATATTGTTAACCGCACTTAAAATAGCATCAGCTGTATTATAATTTCCGTTATCCCTAATTTGGGATACAACCTTTACCTTAGCCTTTGGTGCAATCCCAATTCCACCTATGTTATTATCCTCTGCAGAAACAATTCCCAATACTGAGGTACCATGATCATGGTGTTCACTCTTATTCTGTCCGGACATCAATTCAATCTTTTGATTCACTAAATCTTCATGACTTAATAACCAACCATACTCCATATCTACGAAAGTAGTTCCTTTTCCGTTCCCACCATTTATACTCCAAGCATAAGGTGCATTAATTCCTAATGGTGCTGGTTCAAGGTAACCTTGTCTTGTAAGTCTAGGCTCATCATATGGATTAACAGATAAATTTGGTAAACGCTCTTCAGGTGGCGTTTCTTCTTCCTGTAGATATGCCGTTTCAATAAGAGATGATTTCTCAAACTTTGTAAGTAAGGCTTGTACATCAATATCACCTTGGTTTTCTACAATATAATAGTTTAGCAAATTAGAAGAAATATGATCGGAATCTTTTATTTCTTTACCAAGATTTTTAATTTCTTTAGGATTTAAAGAATTAAAAAGTCGATTTATAGTTACATTTGGGTATTCGTTTAAAATTCCAATTAATTCAGGATCTTGTTTTTCTTCTTTAATGAATTTTTCTATTCCATCCTGATATGGCAAATTTGCCTCATTTTTAAATTTCAAAATTAATTGTTTCGTAACTTGCTTATGTACAGTAGAATTCAATTGCTTATTTGAATAATTGTAACTAGCTGCATAGGCAACTTCTGATTTATCACTTGGAAGTAGTCCACCCACCCCATTAAATGCTGTTAACGCAATTGAAGAAACTATAATTCCCTTAAAAATTTTCAAAATGTGCACCTCTTTTAATTTGTATATGATTATAAAATGTTTTATATGGCCTTAATTCTTTTTTATATTAGCTTCTTATATTTCCAACTCCGTTCATTTGTTAATATTTGCTTATACATCATTAATACAACTACTTCATAACATCAAACCTATTAATTTAGCTGCATTGTTGTAACCATTATAGTTACACTTATAACAAATAGTCAATCTAATTTTTTATGCAATTTCGCATTTTAAATAGTACATACTTCTATCAACTTACTCCTAATTATTTCAAGATAAGTTAAACTTCTATCATTTTAAGTAATTGCATATATGTAATATAAAGCATGTAAAGGAGGTCAAAACGTGGTAATCTCAAGACAAGATTCCTGGACTAACGATAACGATTTACTTCTCGCATCAACAGTACTCCAGAATATTCGTAACGGTGGAACACAGTTAGCTGCATTCAAAGAAGTAGCAAAACTACTAAATAGGACACCTGCCGCTTGTGGATTTCGTTGGAATTCATACGTAAGAAAACAATACCAAGAGGAAATAAAACAAGCAAAACAAAATCGAAAAATGGGAAACAATATTTCTCCCTCTCAACAAAAAAAAGAAACCAACTCTTTATCTATGACATTAGATGATATTATTCTCTTTCTACAAAATTATAAAAAAACAAATGAATTTACAAACTTACAAGGTCAAATAAAAAATTTAGAGGTAGAAAATCAGTTCCTTCTACAACGTGTAACTATGTACGAAGAAGAGTATCGTATGTTACTTAATCATATTGATAGGTCAAGAAGCTTAGTTGTAATTGATTAAAAGAAGCAGTATATTACTTTTATATACTTAGGTCGCAACCTAAAAAATTACTATATACGAATTAATTTTAAATACTAATAAATAAAGTGCACGTTTACTATTAATAAACGTGCACTTTATTTAATTCTTAAAACATAAAATTTAATTTTCAACTCCTTAACAATATTAAAATTAAGATGTTTGTTTTATAGGTATTTCTTTACTTCTATTTTCAATAAGTCTATCTAGTAGTAAGTAAACAAATCCAGAAATAATACAACCACACCTAAGATTGTAAATAACATATGCCCTAAAAGCTGATCCAGTAATACACCACCTAGAAGTGGTCCAAATGCATTACCTGTAATCCGTTGAAGATTAGCCGCTCCCATATAAGTCCCCCTCAAATGTTCTGGAGCTATATTAGCAACAAATGTCATTTGGACTGGTGACATAAATCATTTCCCCTACTGTATAAACTGTATAAGCTATTAATAATGAGCTTAGGATAACTAAATCATTTGCGTCTATTACTTGAAACCAATTAAGAGTCTCCCATGACCTCTTTCTATTCTTATAATCAGTTTCCTGAACCTCAAATACAATACCTATGTTTTTATCCAAAGTATTGTTCTTCAATTTTAATAAAGTTTCATGTAATAAACTCTCATCAATAGATTCATTAACCGGATTCTCCCCCCCAAAGCAACGTACCTCACTATAAGGAATCGTTAAATGCTTAAAAGAACTGAAATGAAAATGTTTAATATGATCCATTAAGCTTAAATACTTATGAAAATCCTTGTATTCAATTTCCTCTTGCCTTAATAATTTAGAAATACCTAGACGTGTAAGATAGGTTATAGACCAATGATATATATCCCATGTTATTCCAGCGTTAGATACCTCCAAATTAACCAAATCAGTAAAATCCCTTGGATATATAAATATAGGATCAAAAGCATCGCCCAAGTTTCCAAAAATGGGTAGGTTTTTGATTCTATATATATCAGTTCCTTTTATTTCTTCATCTAGCATGTTAAAGAACTCTATAATCCTTTTTTTATTATCAAGAAGATTATAGCTCTGAAATTCCACGACATTTATGAATTGATTAGCATGCACTGTTATACCTGATGCATTATACTTTATAGCAATATTAATAAATTCATCATTAAGGTAGTCTGCATTATCAGTAGGAAAATGCAACGTTAACAGGGATGGATCAAGGGTTAGAACAAAAGAAAGAACCTCTGAAAATCTTTTTGTATATGAGTTATCAAATAAAGATGTCCCATCAAAAATATTTGCTTCTAATCCATAGCCTTTTTTAACCTATTTTAAGTCAATCTGTTTACTATCTAAACCAAAGAACGGGACCTGTAATATCTTAAATGAACTCCTTCTTATAAGACAATATCAACAACAATATTAATATTTTGTAATAGACAGAGTGATGAAAAATCCTTTTGGGTTTCCAACACTCTGTCATCTTTTTGAATTTTATAGAATGAATATAATAAAATATGATAAAAACTATAAATTTCCCACTTTAAATTCACTTAATCCGTATAATAGGTTGGTATGTTATTTTATTTCTGTTATTTTATTTCTGTTTTTTTATTTCTTCTTGCCATGTAGCACCAACACCACCTGATGGTGTATTCCAACGGTCTTCCTGTCGTTTAATACGTTCCATGTCTGCATCACTCGGCTTAAATTCTTCTACTTCCTTACGTTGCTGTTCCTTATTACGAGGTTGTTCAACTTCTTTATTATTAAATTTATGGTTTGTAGTAGCTTCTTCAGGCTTATTATCTGCCTTTACACCTGCTGTACTAGATTCGGGCTTATCATTCGTTTCAATATTCTTGCCTTCGTTTATTTGAGGCTTGTGATTATTTGGCTTATTCTCACTAGATTGCACGCCTACGTTTTTCTCTTCAGCCCAACGATTATTTTTTTCATCCCATCCAACAGGAATAACTGAATACATTTCCTTATCTTGACCAACGTAATCCGCACCAAGTAACTTACCATCCTTAAATTGAACTTGTATTACCGCTTGTGGCGCCTCATAAGTATATTCAATTAATTCCATATCATACTTCTTCGTTTTAAATGCACTTGTCGCATTACGGTGTAATGCCTTAGCTACTTCTTCATATGGCATACCATGTTCAAGTGCTTCAAAATAATCGACAGGCATTGTAGAACTACTATCTTCTGATGGAAACTGATACTTTACAATGTCAACTTTTTCCTCATTCTTTTCCGTTTTAACCTCTTTGTTTTCGTTATCCTTTGGCACATTGTCATCCAACTTTTCCTTGTCCTTTAATTCATCACGCTTTGTATCATCTACCTTCTTATCGGCTTGCTCATCCTTCTTCACTATCTGTTCATTCTTAGATGTTTCTTTCTTGGTAGAGACGTTCTCCTGACCACATCCCACTAATAAACTTGGTAACAATAATCCTGCTACTAGATATTTTTTCATGTCCATTCCCCCTGTTCACTCCATATTTATACAAATACAATAGTGTATTTACCTTATATTACCTAGGCACCTTCGTAATATTATAACAATATATTAAAATATACAATGGGTTAATTCTCTACTTTGCTGTCTATTACGAGATATCTTACGAGTTTAATTCTGTCAGTCACGCTACGGCTTTCTCACACTTCTTTATCACAATTTCTTCTTCTCACCCAGGATACAACCTCTAGTGAAAACAAATGAACAAAATTTCGTTAATCTGATATGTATAGGTACTTATACATATCGATCATTAATACATTAGCAGTATTGACCAGTCAAACATTCTAATTAACCCCAATATTCATCCTAGCATGCGTTTCTCATTGTAAATAAAAAAACGGCGGATTCTCCATGTAAGAGAATCCGCCATCACAAGTAACTAATCATTTCATATTTATTTTTTCTTTTACTTTCGTTGGAAGCTCGTCTGTCCTCATATCCTACCAAGCTGTTGCACCTTTTTTTCTGTGTAATATACACGTAGGAATGCTTCTGTACGAAGATTCAAGTTTTACCGCATGTATCATCTCACTGTTTACAAAATACAGTCCGAACCTAAATGCTTCCAATTGAACAACTTTTTTGTTTGCATACCATTTACAAGCCTTTGTAGAGGAATAGTATCGGTATGTCCAAGTTTGATAATTTTTTTGCACCAGAACCTACAACTGTATTGTGCTCAACCGTTCTCATCACTACCATATCTTTATCAGTGAACCTCTTCTTCGTTAGTTCTTAAATTATACTTTTTTCATAATATATGCGGAGGAAATATAACCTACTAGTTTTTGATCTGCAGTTTTAACTGGATACCATACAAACTGATTGCTACTATCTACAGATTCATCATATGCAAAGTTTCCTTGAATAATCAAATTCGTATTTTTACTTAACGGTTTCCCACTTGAAGCGGAAGTAGGTTTAGATCTTAAATTTACTCCATCTCTTGTTACAAGTACTTGATCACCTGTTTTTAGATGATAGATAGAAGAATGTAGATTTGTTAGTATGTACTCCTTCTTTTTAAATATAATATTTGTGCTCGTGTTAGGATCATATTCAAAATCAGCTGTACTGAAAGGAAACTGCCCCAATTTTGTATCATTTAAAAAACTGTATTGTTCTAGAATAGAAAACACTTTTTCTTGGTAAGCATTTAAATTTTTTTGACCGGTAGCTTTATACAAAGGACTGTTTGCAGGTTTTGTTCCATTATAAGCCATAACAGAGAAGTACCAGTTTTCGATTATTTCTGGTCCAGCAACGTTTACCTTAGGTAGGTCTGTTCGCTGATACATGCTACGAAGAACTTTAACACCTGCTTCAATATCATAATTAATATCATATTTTAACTTTTGTTGATCGAACTGAGGTTGATTGGTAATTTGCATAATCCCAATTCCACCATCTTGTGCTATGATTGGCTGGCCGTTTCCATCAAATTGTTTCCATCCACTTTCTTGTGTAGCTACAGCTTTTACAACTTCAGGAGGAACATTTTCTTTTAATGCTGCGTTCGTTAGTAGGCAATTTATGTGCTGACGAGAGGGATTTTGGTTCGGCTTAATTTCACCATATGGCTCACACGTAGATGCAGCAGAGACATCTTCATAGGACCAACAGAATATCATGAAGCAAGCCAATATCCCTATTCTTAATAATTGTACTTTCATTCTAGTATTCTCCAATCTATTTAATAATTTATAGTTATACACATTTTACCATAATATTTTTCTAATATTCTATATTTTAAGAACCCATAGGGTCAATCACGAGAGTTGTAATGGGACACCATGGTCTTGCACGTCAGCCATAGCAGAAATGGACTTCGCCTTTGGTAACAAGAATCCTACTAACGTTAGTCAACTTGCCCCTTTAGAGATAGAAGCTTCAATTTAAAAAATGCGTTCTGAGACACTACTCTTCTTCCAAAATAGCGTAATAATATTCATCCCACCATTCATTCCCATGTGGTATACACTTCCTGAAATAGCCTTCTCTTCTCATTCCAATCTTCTCCATCACCCGATATGATGGGATATTTTGTGGCTGACATGTAGCTATTATCCTATGTAATTTCATTTCCTTAAAGCCATATTTTACTGTAGCTTGTGCTGCTTCAGAAGCATATCCTTTATTGAAATATTTTGGATTGAACACCCAACCAATCTCATAAGTATGCTCACCAAAGTATTTATGAAAAACTATATGACCAATCAGAATATCTTTATCAATTAATACTACAGGAAAGTTCTTAGCGTTTTCACCAATATTTTCATTCACAAAGTTTCTTGCACCTTCTTCAGTAAAAACCCCTTCAGGTATGTATTTCATAACATTGATATCTGATGTATACTCATGAACAGCTTGCCAATCTTTGAACTCAAATTTTCGTATTAATAATCTTTCTGTTTCTATAAACATTTACTTTTCCCCCTCAAAGAATTGCAACTATATTTTAAATCCACATTTAACCCTTAAAACAAAAAGAACTTGTAGGACTCTCTACAAGTTCTTTTTAGTTTAAGGTGAATATACGGACCAAACAAACTATCTTACAGATTGACTGTAGAAACTTTAGGGGTAATGCTTTGACAAATATATTATATAACAAATATTAACATCCACGGGATTTATTTTTGAAAATTATGTGAATTAAGAAAGGAAGTAGTTTTTTTCTTAAATATTATTGTTAATAACTGATGGTATCATTATATTTCATTCTGCAACTTATTTAGAAGAGCTATGTACATTTCGAAGAAGTTCTTCAATAAGTTTTGTTTTTTCATTTACCTTTGTGGCATATGTGAAATCACCATAACAATATGGATACCTAAAATTATTTTTATTTCCACCACAAGTATACATCGCTGGATTTTGATCAACTTTCATCTTAGAAAACTTTTTGGCTGAATCCTCCGAGTGTTGTTTAACTTCTTGACTAGCAATAAAATCAATATACCCTGGCCCCATATTATAGCTTTGAATAATTGTATCCATGCTAACATCTTTGTCCGTTCCATATTTGTACATTTTAGCAAAGTGCTTTACCCCTTGTTCAATGCTCAAGCTTGTCTCTTGAATTTCATTTGGCTTTAATCCAAATGATTCGGATGACTGCATAGGATCGTTTCCCTCACCTCTACTCTCTTGATACATAATTCCTAATAAAACTGCTGTTTTCTCTCCTAAATTATATTTTTCTAATTCTTTTTTCAAGGTAGACTCATATTGCAATACACGTTTTTCGGTGGCTAGCGCTTTATTTTGTTGAATATTAGTTTTATGATTAAAATATAGCATGCCAAGTATTGTTCCTAAACCTAAAATACTAATAAGGAACACTTTTATAATTTGATTTTTACTTATATCCTTCATATATTCCTCCTCGTATAAGAAATTCAATTTTCCAAAGATAATTGGTTATTTACAAACTATGTAATGAACATCTATCTCCCGCACTTTTTTAGACTCAAACATCAATACTTTAAGGTTTTAAGTTTAATATAAAAAATTAAAGATAAGGTAAAGATAAGATAAAGATAAGATAAAGGGCATTTTTTAGCGTACTTTAAAAGATATTGGTACAAAGTAATAGGTGGGACAACTTGTTGATATGAATGGATTTAGTGATAATTGAGAGGTTATCGTACAAGTTATTAATTTTGGATATATCATTCCAGAAGATTTACCCTATCTTTTCAATATGTTTTATATAAAAAGCTACAACATAAAATATAATAAAAAAAGGCGAACCCTCCACGTAGGAGAATCCACCATCACAAATAACTAATTATTTCACACCTAGTTTTTCTTTTGCTTTCTTAGGAAGCTCGTCTTCCTGCACTTCCTCCCAAGCTGTTACACCTTTTTTCTCTGAGTGATATACACGTATGAATGCTTCTTTACGAAGATTCTTTTGTGCCTTAAATTCTAACTCTTTTTCTTTACCTTCCTTATCAAAACCCGATAATGTATATTCATACTCCTTTCCCATCACTTTATCATCCATAGATTTTGAAACTCCCTCTTTTCCATCCGTTGTAATTTGAACATAATATTCATCCTTACCCATACGATTGATATCACACCCAACTAGTAGACTTGCAAATACAACTAAGAGGCTTAAAAGTGCCAAATATTTTTTCATATTGTTCACCTCATTGATTTTCTATGATACTGTAATCTTAATCTGTGTTCGTTTGAAGAGAAATTCAAAAACATTACGTCAACATTACATTTTCGAAAGATAACAAGATTACCTATATCAATGTTTCTAAATGAGATATTCGCTTAACCATTAAAAATTATTTAAACAATTACTTTCTTCATTTTTTTACTATTTCATAACTTGCTTCAAATTCACCCTTCGCATTTATTGCCTTTTAACGATCATCACACATGACTTAATACATTATTGAAAGAAAAAAAGCTCTGCACTATGCAGGCTTTCTTTATGATTTCACTACTAAATTATTCATAAAACTCACTATAGAATTCGCCTGGAATATACGGAAATAAGGAGATTGAACGTCGTAATATTTGTCGGTAATGATAAGAATTGAAGGAAAGAATTTAGAAGTTTTCGGTTGCCAAGATTCATTATGCCATTCTTGACTATGGAAGTATAACTCATATCTGTTTATCTTATCTTGCATTATCTTTTTACTGTACACCGACTTTTGAACTTCAATAAAGAATGGCGACCTACGCCATATAGTAAAAGCATCCGGCTCCATATATTCCTTCCCATACTTTGGTTCCACTTTGAATAACTTAGGATTTTCATAATGAACAAGTTGTTTGTATACGTCCACAATACCAAGGAAATGAGGAATTTTTTGACTAGTTTTTCTGATAGTACTGGGTTGCGGAAAATAAATGTATGGGTGCTGTAATACGTTAGCATCAACATAGCCATCTCTTCTTAATCTTTTCATAACCGTATTACAGCAGGTTATCGCATTCTTTAAGCCTTGAAAGTGCAAATCAATAATATCGTCTCGGGACATGCATCTAAATTGCTTCAAATCATTCAGAATTCCTTTATCTCTACTCTTCATCATCTAACACCCCAAATAACGGAATTTCTTCTTGCGATGAGTTCTTGAGTATCTTCTCCTCTTTAGACATTCGGTATGGTTCAACAATTTGTTTCGCCTTACTTAATTCCAAATAAGGAGCTTGCACTTTCTTTAATCCATTTCGTTTAAAAATCATTTGTCCAGATTGCTCTAAATGCTCTGAACCAGGAGTCCCCATAATATTACTATTAATCGCACTATCACATTTAAAGCCCATTCTTACAGTCATATTAAGTTTTAACTTACCATCTAACACCTTGGCATCTGGCCTCTGCATACTAAGCAAAAGAAAAACCCCCAGTGATCGCCCGACTGCTGAAATCTTTTCAATCGTAGTCATGCACTCTTTTTCATCTTTAAGCATAGCCACTTCATCAATAGCAAGTAGGATATATGGCTTTTGATGATTTGGATTTAATTTGTTGTACGCATTAATATGATCAACTTCATATTTTTCCATAAGTTTTCTTCGTTCCCTGATTTCCTTCCATAACTTTTGAAGCATTATTTTCATTTCGATTTCCTCCATACAAACTTCTTTTACATGCTTGACTTTACGTAAAAAATGAAATTCAGAGTTTTTTAAATCACCAAGATACAAATGCAACGTATTAGGAGACATATATTGAATGAGTGTGGATAGCACAACACGTACCATACTACTTTTCCCGCTTCCCGTTTCTCCTGCGATTAATAAGTGCGGTGAATTGGAACCAATCATGTCATACGCAATTATTTTTCCGTATTGGTCCCTGCCGACCACAACAGGTAAATCGTAACCTTTTAATTGTGGCTGCCATTCTCTATAACAATAAGTATACGGATTTAGCCCAGCATTCGAATGAAATACATGTAGGACAAACTTTTTCACATCCCCTTCAATCGTAATATTCCGTCCTAATATTTGTTGAAAACAAAACCACTTCTTTTCAATCTTCTGTGGATCTAATCCGTTTGGTATGGTAAATACATATCTCACGCTTTCTGCTGAAGAAGATATATTATATATCTTTGGATAAATAGGAAATTTCCCCCCACGTGTTTGATGTTCCGTATATAGACCCGCTTTTCCAAATACCTCTATAAGTTGATTCCTTAACCTTTTTATATGAAGCCAATTCTTTATCATTCTCATATACTTCCCCCTAAAACATGATTAGGATGCGAAAAAATACATATCCAATCAAACAAATTCCACCTATCCGCATGCCGTAATAAATACCTTCACTTATAAATTTAGCTGCCGATATATGGTCATGCCGCACTAAATATCTTTCTAACATGACTGCCCCTATTAAAACCGTTCCCATTACTCCTAATGCAATGTAAGTATGTAGTACCTGATCCGATACATGAAGGAATGCGAAAGGACTAAATGAATTGTATTTATGATTTTTCTTTTCTTTCTCTTCGTATGGTTGATTCATACATTCACGAAAAGAAATTGTTTCCTTCCTATTACGCATTTAAATGTCCCCCTCTATAAACAAAATGAAAAAACTAGTTAAAATATAGGGTTTATATGCCTATTACCTTGATAGCATTATCTTGACTGTTAACTTGGTAGAAACTTTGCTAGTACAAAGGCTAGTTGATTTCGCATCTAATTTGGTAATAAGTTTGCTATATACCATAGTGGCTACCTTGATACATCATATTACGTGGGGCTTGTACATTATTAACACTTTTGTTTAAAAAAATCATGCTTTGGTAAAGATGTGATTAATAGGAGATTTACGGATAGGAGTGTTCACAATGTTTGGCTTGGGGAAACCATTATCAAAGTTTGGTAAATTTTTAAGAAAGAATAATATTACTCAAACCGAATTAAAGGAATGGAGTGGAGTAAATCAAAATACAATTAGTCGTATTTCTCGTTCAAATACATTTAAGCCTTCATTAGGGAACGGCCAAAAACTAATTAGGGCCTTAAAAAGAAAAGGTTACAGCGTAGACTTTGAGGATTTCTGGATGTAATAATCAGCTCGATAAATCGAACTGATTATTTTTTATGGTTAGGAGATTACAAACTTCATTGTAATTTTCACTAATCAACTATCTAATCTAAGAGAAATAAAATAATGAAATTGATTATACACAGGAACGATTCTCTATAGTAAGGATTACACAATATTAAAACCTAATATAATATATATCTTTAATATATATAAAGAAAAAAGATAAAACTTTTATACAGAGAAAAAATCGTGTTTAAACATTGCTGTAATAAGGGTTCATAATTTCTCTAGCCGTAAAAAATCATAAAAAGTAAATACTGGGAACGTACTTAATGAGCTGGATGATGATTTAAAACTACAAAATATCGTAAAGTAGATATATATAAACTACATATAATCATCATTAAATTTATACAGGTAACTGAATAAATAATAAATGTTAATTTCGATGACTTATGAACAAAATTTCCACATTTATAAAAAACTACCCACAATTTATTAACAAAGGGGGCAAAGTTAGGAACATAATCTACTTTTTAAACAGAATTAACAGATGTTTTTCTGATTTTAAGTAGATTTAGAGGTAAAACATGATAAGAACAGTACTTAAGGCTTTATATTATACACATCAGGCTAAAATTATTAAGATATCAACAGAATACTAAAAAATATTTTCGCTTTTTTGTAGATTAAACGACGTAATTGGATTGATAATTCAGAATAAACAAATTAAAAAATGTGAATATCTCATTTTTTTTCACATGCACTGTATGTAATTGCATAAAAAATAGAGAGTTGTAATCATTAAAATTGAAAACTTACTCTCTGTTTTGTTTGAAGTAATACTCTTCACATGTTATCTCCAACACGAATAGCCCTCCACTTTTGCTTTTTTCAAAAATAGAGAGCTGTATCATTACATTGCTGGAAGCAGTTGATCAACCGTATGTGGTACTTCACTTGTTGAACGGTAATATGCTTCTAAGGACTGTAGAAACTGAATTAAATTAAAGTCTTCAGGGACTTCAATTACACGAATCTTTTCCTTCGGTAATCTATCAATTTTTTCAATGAACAGTTCACGAATATCGCTAGGGATTTGATTTCCTTTATACCCACTAGACTTTAATAGTTCGCGAATTTCAATTTCTAACGCTGTATATGCGTTAATATTTACGCCTTGTTCATAAGCGTATTTTCTAAATAGTGATTCCTCTTGATACTGCATGTAATTACGATGGTAAGCATCTAAGGTTACAGGTACAGCATATTTCGCATGAAGCAGGTCATGCGCGTTACGGAATAGCTTTTGAACATTACGTAAAGAGTATATAGCAAAATGAGTACCAAATTTAAAAATGGCCTCTTCTTGTTCATGTTTAGGTACATGGTGTGTAATTAAAGGATAAATACCAGTTTTAGCAGCTGTATCTAATACACGGTATTGAGAAGATTGCTTTAATAATTTACTTAGTGTATAAACAAGCTTTTTCGGATATCCTTCTTGTCGATCAATCATTTCACGTAAGCCACGAACTACTTGGCGAATTTGACGATGACAAGAGTGTTTTAAAACGTTAATGAATTGGTTCATATCCTTTGCAAATTCAGCAATATTCATTTCTACTAACAAGTTTTCTATGAATTTAGCTTTACGCTTATATGTATCTCGTGGTGTAAATGGGTCACGGTATTCTGCTCCTTCTTCTTTTGCGCATAAGAAATTAGGATGTACAGATAAATGCAATGTTGTATATTGCTTTTTATTCTTCTTCCCTTTTGCTAACTTGCAAATTTTAAATAAAGGAGATTCGGTAGCAGATAGTTTTGTTTCTAGTTCCTCAAGTACAGCACGAATCTGATGCGGGTATTTCTTATGTAAGTAACGATACATTCCACCAAAGTGAGTTGAATTACCTTGCTCATCAACTTTAAATAAAGAACGTTTCAGGGTAGTTTCGCGTTTCTGCTGCATTGCTACATCCATGAATAGTTTCTTAGCTGCAATGGATAACTCAAAGAATTCTTTGGTAAATACTATCGGGCTAATAAATGTATATGCATTTGCTTTATTCGTTTCTTTATTCATGAAGTCAGTTAAGGTGATTTTATATTTACCACTGTACTCATTTTCAATTGTAATGATGTTATGGAAACTTAACTTCTTCAAAGCCACATAAAATTGCGAGTGGTGAATATGTGCAAATGCTTCTTTATAATTTTTATAATCTTCCCAAAGCATATGGATCGATACATGTGAAAGCTCACCATATGTATTACATTTTTTATGAAGAAATAGAAATACTTCTAAATCAGCATTTGTAATACCATATAGCTTATGTTTTCTGCCCTCATTTTTATCAAATCCACTTACTTTATCTACAATCTTTTTCATTTTCAGTGAAAAAGATGGCTTTGCTTGTTCAACAAATCCCTCTTCATCTGCAATTCGTTCTTCATAGGACATTGAATTCACAATGTCTTCTAGATAGGTATCTTTAAAACTGTAATACTTACCTTCCAAAGCTTCTACTAACTTTTGCCACGATTTAATTGTTACAATTACCGGTGTTGTTGTTTCACCATTCAAACTACGCTTGTTCTTTATAACGAAAGGTTTTGCCATCTTTTTCACCTCCTTTTATGTTAAGTTGCAGTTTTCCCCACAATTAGATATAGAATTTCATTTTTGATTATATCAAATCGAATGCTGGTGAAATCTGTCCCTTTAAGAGGAAAAATAAAAAAATGAAACGTGCCCCAATCCCTTGGGGGACAAGGGATTGGACGTTTCATAAAAAAAAGTTTATTGCCACCATAGGGCTATGAAGTTTTTTGAATATGAAACGTAGTATGTTGTGGGGTGAATCTTACTAAACCATTGATTTTATAGGGTTTTACGCTAATTTCGTTTTAAAGTTGTAGCCATCATATAGCTATAACGTTTCATGTTTTGGATTGACTAAGAAATTGTTATAGATTTCTTATAAATACTGATATATAGGGAGTTATAACTGTTTTTAAATGAAAAGTTACAGCCATCATACCGCTATAAACGTTTCATTTCGTTTCATGTTTCCTGCCGTCATATAGCTATAACGTTTCATGTTTTTAAAACAAGTTATATTTTATTGAAAGCTGCTTTAACCCTTGGTATATATAGATTTGTTTGAAGTTTTAAAGTTAAAGTTGTAGCCATCATATAGCTATAATAATTTTATTGCGTTTTCTTTCATATTTAATGAAATGGCTTTATATCAACGTTTATTAGTAAATTACATAGAATAAATTTTTTTTAGTCGAATGATTTTCAGGATATTCTCGTTTCATTTTTTAAAAGTTGTAGCCATCATATAGCTATAACGTTTCATAAATTACGAAATTATAACCACAATATAGCTATTCATTATTATAAGTAAGAAGTAATAGCCGTGATAAGGCTATACAGTTTCAAGTAAGAAGTAATAGCCGCGATAAGGCTATGGAGTTTCAAGTAAGAAGTAATAGCCGTGATAAGGCTATATAGTTTCAAGTAAGAAGTAATAGCCGCGATAAGGCTATGGAGTTTCAAGTAAGAAGTAATAGCCGTGATAAGGCTATGCAGTTTCAAATAAGGGCCTATAGCCCCGATAAAGCTATATAGTTTCAAATAAGAGCTTATAGCCGTGATAAGGCTATGCAGTTTCAAATAAGGGCCTATAGCCCCGATAAAGCTATATAGTTTCAAATAAGAGCTTATAGCCATGATAAGGCTATGGAGTTTCAAGTAAGAAGTAATAGCCGTGATAAGGCTATATAGTTTCAAGTAAGAAGTAATAGCCGCGATAAGGCTATGGAGTTTCAAGTAAGAAGTAATAGCCGTGATAAGGCTATATAGTTTCAAGTAAGAAGTAATAGCCGCGATAAGGCTATGCAGTTTCAAGTAAGAAGTAATAGCCGTGATAAGGCTATATAGTTTCAAGTAAGAAGTAATAGCCGCGATAAGGCTATGCAGTTTCAAATAAGGGCCTATAGCCCCGATAAAGCTATATAGTTTCAAATAAGAGCTTATAGCCGTGATAAGGCTATGCAGTTTCAAATAAGGGCCTATAGCCCCGATAAAGCTATATAGTTTCAAATAAGAGCTTATAGCCATGATAAGGCTATGGAGTTTCAAGTAAGAAGTAATAGCCGTGATAAGGCTATATAGTTTCAAGTAAGAAGTAATAGCCGTGATAAGGCTATGCAGTTTCAAATAAGGGCCTATAGCCCCGATAAAGCTATATAGTTTCAAATAAGAGCCTATAGCCCCGATAAAGCTATATAGTTTCAAATAAGAGCCTATAGCCATGATAAGGCTATGCAGTTTCAAGTAAGAAGTAATAGCCGTGATAAGGCTATGCAGTTTTAAATAAGAGCTTATGGCCCCGATAAAGCTATATAGTTTCAAATAAGAGTATATAGCCATGATAAGGCTATGTAATTTTAAATAAGAAGCAGCTGGGGTATTTAAGTTGTGACTTAGAGTAACAAGTTATCTAGGCGTTAAGCAAAAAATCAGTGTGTTTAACTAATTTACTTTTAAAAATTGAAATTGTATTGTAAATTAGTGATTTTACAAATAGAAGCAGTTTTATATAATTAAAGACAAGTAAAGAGGATTTAAATAATCCAAAATAAAAGGAGTAAAAATCAACGATTGTGCGGATTATTCAGATAACATTTCGCCTTAAAGGTTATGTGGTTTTTCATCTAAATGGGAAAAATAAACGCATTTTGATTCAGTCATTCGTTTAAAGTGGAACTTCCATCAGTGGGAGTCTTATAGCCTGCGAATTGTGGGATGAAAAATGGACTAAGAATTTAATCTTAGTCCATTTCTTATTTTATATCCATTTTGTATGGAATGTACCTTCTTTATCTACTCGTTTATACGTATGCGCTCCAAAATAATCGCGCTGCGCTTGTAACAAGTTGGCAGGTAGTTTGGCAGTACGATAGCTGTCATAATAAGAAATTGCTGCTGAAAATGCAGGTATCGGAATGCCCTGTTGTACCGCCATTGAGATAATTTGGCGTAATCCACCTTGATATGACTCTACAATTTCTTTAAAGTATGGATCAAGTAAAAGGTTCGGTAGGTCAGTGTTTGTTTCATAAGCCTCTTTAATGTTCTGTAAAAAGGCAGCACGGATAATACATCCGCCTCTCCAAAGCATAGAAATGCTGCCAAAATCAAGGTTCCAATCATATTCATCAGAAGCTGCCTTCAATTGCGTGAATCCTTGTGCATAAGAACAAATTTTACTCATATATAAAGCTTGGCGCACTGCTTCAATTAATTCAGCTTTTTCAACTCCAATTGCTGTTTTATCTTTAGGACCAGATAAAACTTTGCTTGCGTTCACTCGCTCTTCTTTTAAAGCAGAAATGCAACGTGCAAATACAGATTCTGTGATAATAGGGAGAGAGATACCTAAATCAAGTGCGCTTTGGCTTGTCCATTTCCCTGTACCCTTTTGTCCTGCAGTATCAAGAATAACATCCACTAATGGCTTACCAGTTTCTTCATCTTTCTTCTTGAAGATATCGGCTGTAATCTCAATTAGATAGCTGTTCAGTTCACCTTTATTCCATTCAGCAAATATTTCATGGAACTCTTCTGCAGTCAAATCAAGTGTTTGTTTCAAGAAGAAATATGCTTCACAAATTAATTGCATATCTCCATACTCAATACCGTTGTGAACCATCTTAACATAGTGGCCTGCCCCATTAGGTCCGATATAAGAACAGCAAGGCTCGTTATTCACTTTTGCAGAGATGTTTTCAAGCATCTCCTTTACTTTTTCGTATGCATCCTTCTGTCCGCCTGGCATAATAGATGGTCCCTTCAATGCACCCTCTTCGCCGCCTGACACACCTGCACCGATGAAATTGATTCCTTCTTCGGCAAGACGTTTGTTTCGGCGGATTGTATCGACAAAGTATGTATTACCACCGTCAATTAAAATATCACCTTTATCGAGGTGAGGGACTAGAGAATCAATTGCCTTATCTGTAATTTCCCCTGCATTAACCATTAATAAAATCTTTCTTGGTGATTCAAGTGAGTTAACAAACTCTTCAACTATATGAGTACCAACTAAGTTTTTACCACGGTTTTCCTCAATGATTTCATCAACTTTTTCCTTTGAAATATCATATAGGGCAACAGAATACCCTTTGCTCTCAAAGTTAAGTGCGAGGCTTTTTCCCATAACACCCACACCAACAACTCCAATTTGTAACTTTTCCATATTCCATCGTTCCTTTCCATGTATGTTACTCTGTATTATAGTATATATACCTAAAATAACACTTTAATCAAATAATCAATCTTTTTCATTTCAATAGGCTCCACCAGTATTTGTGCAAAAGGTTATAGGGACACGGCGCATCACTATCAAGTTAAAAAATAAAGAGAAATTTTCATCCTTATTAATCAATCATGAAAAATAACCGGTTAATTATGGAAAATCACATTAAACAGCTTCCGTATCCCTTGTATTGTTTAGAAAGATCTATACAAATAAACTTAATAATAAAGTAAATCCTAATCCAGCTACAGAAACGATAGTCTCAAGTAAAGTCCATGTTGCAAATGTTTCTTTCATGCTTAAACCAAAGTACTCTTTGAACATCCAGAAACCAGCATCGTTTACGTGTGAAGCAATTAAACTACCAGCCCCTGTTGCAAGGACAACTAAAGCAAGGTTAACATCAGATTGACCTAACATCGGAATCACTAAACCGACAGTTGTTAATGCAGCAACCGTAGCAGACCCCAATGAAATACGTAAGATGGCAGCGATAATCCATGCGAGCAAGATCGGTGATAATGAAGTTCCTTTGAATAATTCGGCTACATAGTTACCAACGCCGCCATCAATTAATACTTGTTTGAAAGCGCCGCCTCCACCAATAATTAAGAGCATCATCCCAATATTCGAGATCGCTGTTGTACAAGATTCCATCACATTTTTGATTGGAATATTTCTTGCCAATCCCATTGTATAGATTGCAACTAGTAAGGATATCAACATGGCAGTATCCGCATTCCCAATAAACTCGATCGTTGCTAGTAAACTATTATCTTTGAATCCCATTGTTTTTTGCAGCAAAGTAATAATTGTAGCGACTGCCATTAAAAGAACAGGCAGTAAAGCGGTAAAAACACTGATTCCAAAGCCAGGAGTTTCTTCAAGTGTAAATACTTTCTGCTCACCTAAAGATTTGATATTACCGGTTTTTGTGAACGCATCAGGTACTAGTTTTTTTGCAAGTTTAGTAAATACAGGTCCAGCCAACACAACCGTTGGAACCGCTATCATAAAACCGTAAAGTAATACTTCACCGATGTTTGCATGCAATTCACCAGCGATAGCAGTTGGTCCTGGGTGTGGCGGTAAAAATCCGTGTGTTACAGATAAAGCTGCTGCCATTGAAATACCGAGATATAAGATAGAAACTTTTAATTCTCTTGAAATCGCAAATACAATCGGAATTAATAATACTAATCCTACTTCAAAAAATAATGCAATCCCGATAATAAATGAGGCAGTCACAACAGCCCATTGAATGTTCTTTTCACCAAATTTTTTCACAAGGGTCATGGCAATGCGTTGTGCGCCTCCAGAATCTGAAAGCAACTTACCTAACATCGCACCAAGTCCAAAAACGAGTGCTAAATGACCAAGTGTTCCCCCTAATCCCGCTTCAATGGTTTTAAAAATTTTTTCTGGTGGCATTCCAAGTGCTAAAGCAACCCCGACCGATACAATGATTAATGAAATAAAGGTATTTAATTTAAAGCGCATAATCAGTAAAAGTAATGCTAAAATCCCAATTGCTACAATGACTAATGGCATCGTAGTTCCCCCCTAATCTTAGCTGTATTTGTATTTATCCCGCTATTCGTGGGCAGTAAGGCCCCCCATCTCGAGATTTAGATAGAAACGAGGCGTGGGGGATTACTGATGAAAGTTTTACTTTACTAAATTTCTTTGATAATTTGCAATTCGTGTATAATCATCTTCTAGCGCCCTTGATAGGTTAATAAATATCGGCAGTAATTGTCTGTATTCTTTTGTTGCATCTTCTTTCGGTGTATGTTTGTAGGTATTGCCAACCATTTCGGAAACGATTTCAAAAGAATCAATTTTTCCTGTAGCATAGAGACCTAATATACATGCACCTAGACAAGAGCTTTCGTAGCTCTTTGGAACAACGACTTCAGATGCGAAAATATCGGACATCATCTGTCGCCAAACGTCAGACCTTGCGAAGCCGCCTGTTGCTTGAATACGGGTTACAGGACCATCCATGCATTCGGTTAACGCTAAGAATACAGTGTATAAATTATATATAACGCCTTCTAAAGCTGCACGAATCATATGTTCCTTCTTATGTGACATTGTTAAACCGAAGAAGGAGCCACGTACATCTGGATTCCATAATGGTGCACGTTCACCTGCGAGGTATGGATGGAATATTAATCCGTCTGCACCAGGTCTCACGCGTTCAGCTATTTTAGTTAATACATCGTATGGATCAATTCCTAGTCTTTTCGCAGTTTCTACTTCTGATGAAGCAAGTTCATCACGAATCCAACGAAGGACCATTCCGCCATTGTTTACCGGTCCACCAATTACCCAATGCTTTTCAGTTAAGGCATAACAAAATATTCTTCCTTTTTTATCTGTTTGTGGCTTGTCAATGATGGTCCGAATAGCACCACTTGTCCCAATTGTGACAGCAATCTCCCCTTTCCGAATTGCATTTACACCTAGATTAGAAAGCACCCCATCACTGGCACCAATGACAAACGGTGTTTGTGAATCGATACCAATCTTTTGGGCTAAATCTGGATTGCAGTTGCTAAATATTTGGGTGGTTGGTACGAGTTCAGATAATTGAGCTGGTGTTATACCAGCAATTTTTAAAGCTTCCTCATCCCAATCTAGTGTTTTTAAGTCCATCATACCCATGCACGAGGCGATGGAATGATCAACAACATATTGATCAAAGAATTGTTTGAAGATATATTCTTTGATTCCAATATATTTTTTCGTTCTAATAGCAATTTCCGGATGATCATTCACAATCCATGTAATTTTACTTAATGGTGACATTGGGTGAATAGGTGTTCCTGTTCGTCTATAAACTTCATGGCCATTCAGTTCATCTTTGATTTTATGTGCCCATGCCTCACTACGATTATCTGCCCAAGTGATACAAGGTGTCAGCGGATGATCATTTTCATCCATAGCTATGACACTATGCATAGCACTGCTAAATGAAATAAACGATGGTTTTTTATCTGAATGCTGTTTCGTTATATTTGATATTGCTTGTAAAACAGCTTGGAAAATCTCTTCTGGATCTTGTTCCGCTGTGGATATATCCGGTGTGCGAAGTGGATAACCAATATTCTCAGTTTGAATGACTTCGCCTTTTTCAGTAAATAAAACTGCTTTCGTACTTGTTGTACCGATATCAATACCTAACATATAGCTACTCATGTCCTTGCTCTACTCCTTTAGATAACATTTGTTGTGACATCCAGAAATCTTCAACTTTCCCTTGAACATCATCAAAGTTTTGATGTAAGGCCTCAATCATGAGGGCTCGATCTTTTGATTCGATTGCTTTTATATAAAGCTCATGATTTTTAATAACCCGTTCAAAGTCTTCGTACTTTTCCTTGAAACGAGTACGCATTGATAAAAGGATTAAGCTTTCCATAACAGGCTTTAAATTATTCCAGATCATCAGGATGTAGGAATGCTCAATGGTTCGAATAATCGTTTCATGGAATAAGAGATCTTGATAAGAAAACTCATCAGAATCATGATATTTAATGGCGATTTTCATCATTTCCATTATTTTATTTAGTTCTCTTACTAAATCATTTGTGTCCATCTTTACAAGTCGCTCAAAGATAAACTTTTCTATAAGTAAACGAACATCATATATTTCTTCGATTTCTTTCTCGGTTAAACCAATGACAACTGCGCCCATTCTTTCTAAGCGAATAATATTTTCAGAAGCTAGTACTTTTAATGCTTCACGAACAGGTGACCGACTTACAGAAAAATCGGCAGCTAATTTATTTTCCGACAGGATGGTACCGCTTTCAATTTCACCTGCAATAATGCGCATTCTCAGTTCGCTCGCAACACGATCACCTGTAGAAGCTTTTGAAAGCCATTTTTCAGGATAAAGAAATTCCATTGATTTCGCCATAAATTCACCTCATGTTAATCAAGTATACTTGTATACAAGTATTATAACTCGGATTTTTAATTATGCAAGCGCTTTTATTGTTTGCTTTGGTTCTTTTAGAGGAAAGCCCCATAATTATTAAGCTAACAAATCGAATCGCCCCAAAAACTATTATTGTTGATGAAGAAGATTTAGGGAATGGAAAACTGAAGAATAAGATATCCAAGGACTTACATCAACATATTTACCACTCGGGTTTACAACTTTTTGAATCAAAAATATAGATGTTAAAAATGTAACAGTAACTGAATTTGAGCATAAAAAACTTTTAAAAATTGGAATTGTATTGTAAAGTATTGATTTTACAAATAGAAGCAGTTTTATATAATTAAAGACAAGTAAAGAGAATTTCAATGATTCACAGTAAAACGTGTAAAAAAACAACGATTATGTAGATTATTCAGACAACATTTCAACTTAAAGGTTATATAGCCATCATATAGCTATGGCGTTTCACATTTTTAAGATTCAAATTATATTTGTAATTAACATTGTTAGGAGGTATTTAAATATGGAGAAAGTGTTAGCATTGTTTAGTGATGCCCTCCTACTTGCTGCTCCAATTTATGAAGAAAACAAGCAGTTATGGGCCAAATGGAATAAATATTATAAAGAAGTACAAGAGAATCACGATAAATTAGTAACATCAGCTAATATGTCCCCTTCCTTTTCGACACTTGTTTCTTGGTTAGGTCAGAAACAAGAGCAAGGAATATCGTTGTTAAACATTTATGCCAATCTGAATAAATATAAAATTGAGATTCAAAATGTACTAGATAAGATCATTGAACAAGAATTCGAAGAAAAAGTTGAAGCAGTTGAACCAACTCAAATTTCAATTTTTGAAGATAGTCAGGTAACAGAACATATAGAAGATATATCGGATGATTACTATCCTGTAACCAATGACGCAATGTACTATCAATTACGTGATGGAATAGCAAAAAATCATTTTGAGGAAGATGAAGCAGTAGCAAAACCGGTATTACCATTAGAAACGAAAAATTCAAGTGGAGTTGCACAACTATCCTCACATAAGGATGAGGATTTGAGACTTGTTAACACAAACGAAGCAGAGAGATGGTCCATATTGGTCGATGGAGTAATTAGTAATATGGATGACCTTACAGCAGATTGTTTGGATACCATTACAATCCAGTGGTTAAATCAAGCTAAATCACCAGATGAATTTATAGATTTTAGTTATGAAAATGTATTAGAAATGTGCAATATGCCAAAAGCATCTGCAAATGGTGTAGAGTATTATCGAGCAGAAGATAAGATAAAAATAGCACAACGTATAGCAGCTTTAGCTAGTATCTTTATTTATTTGAATGATGATAATGAAGTTGTAGTACTGAATGATCAAGCAGAAACGGGGCAGCAATTCGAAGTAAAACGTGAAGTCATTAAAAGGCTATTCGTACTCGATTCAGTAGTGTTATGGAGAGATAAGAATACTAATGAATATATGGGCATAGAATCCTGTAAGATTAAACCAGGTAGTTTCTTATCAGGCTATTTGTATGGCTCTAATAGTACAACTGCTTTATTATCGAAAAAAGCACTAGAGTATAATAGCTATAGACATAAGTTTCATAAACGTTTAATTCGTTATTTATCATGGCAGTGGAGGATTCGTCAGCAATACAGTACTTTAAAAAGACCATACTCCATTGGTGGAGAAAAAGGTTTACTATCTGTAATGGGTATCAAAACTACGAATGGACGTCCACATCGAATTCGAGAACAACTAGAAAATGTTTTAATTGACTTAGAAAAGGAAAATGTCATTTCACATTGGGCATATGCAGAAGAATTGGATGAAACAAAAATAGGAGAACGCAATTGGTTTAAGAATTACTTTGAAAAGTTGGGAATCATTATTTTACCTCCAAAAGAATTAATGAATAATATAGATAGTATGGTGAAGAAAAAGACAATAGATACGCAAGAGAAGCAAGAGGAGCGTTATATTGCAGATACAGTAAAACAACCTACTGTAGGATCAGAGGATATGATTCGAGAGAAAATTATGCATCAACATATGCATCAAAATAAAACAATGCGTGAGATAGCAGATGAAATAGGACTATCCCCTGCTACGCTATCAAGATTCTGTAATAAAAAAATGAAGCGTATTTCAAAAAGCGTTAATGAAAAACTGAACAAGTGGTATGAGAGACAAATGATTATAGAGTCTATGTAAAAAGAAGCAGATACCTTTACAGAGGTACCTGCTTCTTTTTAGTTTGTTCATATTCTGCTGTTGCTTTGAAATAAACTTTGATTGAAAATATCTCACAGACTCGTACTTTATGGTAAACAAGGAGAATTCATTTTGAAAAAAGATTGATCAAAATGAATTCTTATCTAACAAATTTAAGTTTCGATTTTATAAAAAGTTTGATTATTTTCTATCTTTATTTTTCAACAAACGTGCCCATTTCTTAAACAACATGCATCGTATTATAATTTAGACATATAGACAAAACCCTAAATTACGAAGTGTCTTGTAGCTCTTTGGATATCTATTCGCGATATTGTGTTCATACACTACCGATGGATACGTTTCCGGATAAATTCTCAAGAATGTCATGTAACCTCTCAGCAAACTCTTTATGATGCACTGTGTTATAGCCCACATGATGTCCTGGAAACTCTGTGAATTCTGTTCCGAGGTGTTCTGCTAAGTTGAATGCGCAATGGTAAGGAAAGGATTCTCGTGAAATACTTCCACCGGCTGGACGTACCTGTATTAATGCAGGTTTTAATGGGTGCTTTAATGCATCGATGTTTAAAGTATAGCTGAGAATTCCCGGGATTTCATACTCAGTGAAATAAATCGAATTGCCGAGTAGTCGCTCTGTTAGCATATCCTTCGATGGTCCGGAATTGCTATCATCAATATTTGACAATAACTTCATGACCTCACTTTGATGATTTCCTTTAAGGTCTTCCATGAAATTTATAGCCTGCTTCAACTCATTTTCAGGTAAAAGTTGTAATAAAACCGGTTCGTGTGGGATTAGTAACTGTACCTGCTCAGGATGGCGTATGCACAAATCAAGTCCGATGACAGCACCTGAACTACTTCCGAATACATAAGCCGGTTCATTGGTCAGATTGGCTAGCAGCCGGTGAGCGTCTTCGCTATGTGTGTGCACATGGTAATCCTCAGTTTTATTGACGAGATTGCTACGGGAATGACCACGACGATCGTAAGTAACAACGGTATACCATTTAGCAAGATGGTCGGCGATATTATGGAACTTGTCGGCATCACCACCCCCACCATGAATCAAAAGAAGAATTGGACCCGAGCCACGCACCTCATAATAGATGCTTGCTCCAAGTACTTGCAATGTTCCGTTTTTTACTATACTCATTTGTACATTCTTCCTTTCTTTTGTCATCTCCCTTAACATTACATGGTTGCTGAATGATATAAAATGCAGGAAATAACTAAGAAACAAATTCACCATAATAAAAAGCAAGGAGCATCATTTCACCTGTGCTTCCTTTTTATTCATTTAGAGTAGACAATTTTTTGATTGTTTCAATGGAGAGATGATATTCATCAGCTATTTGATTAATCGTTCTACCGTTTAATAGAAGCATTTCTTTCATCGATCAGCTTTCTTGTTCCAGAATGTGTACCCCATCTCTGATGAGAGGTTTTAGATTTAGGAATATATATTGTTTCTTCTTGAACATACTTCTGAATTTCTAATATCAGCTTTTTAGGTAAAATAGCTGTTGCTTTTAAATAGCGCTTCTGCCAGCCCCATATCTGCCTGTATTAATCCATAAACGCGCTCAATTGCTCGGTGGATATCATGTGTACATTTGCACATAATAAGATTGTTAAATGTTAAAGTCAGGAGGGTTTGTATGCAACATAATAAAAAAGCTATAGAAAAGTCTAGTTCTATTATGAAACTAAATTTTGCAGAAACTGATGCGAAAAAAGTGAAACAACAAATTCAAAATGATGTAAGAGAAGGATAAGGAGCAATGACTTCCCGAGAAGCAGGTGCAATGCGGGATTAATAAAACCACTCCTTACTGTTATTTTATTTTTCTAGTGAAATTTTAACCAGTAAGGAGCTATTCCTTAATCTGCTTTTGGTTCTTAAAAAGTCATTTTTTACTCCGAAATAACGTTTATTTCATGGAAGTATCTCAATTAAAGATAATCTAATTCTCGTCTGACTTTTCCAAAAGAAAGTTTAAATTGTCGTGATATAAACAATTCCAAAATTGTCTATTGTAGTCATCATCATTTATTAATACGTTAGTATCAAACTCCGCTAATTTGTTCTTTAATTCATAAAAATTGTTTGTTAGATCGTGACTTTTGTCGTGTTCCTGCTCTATTAGTTGAACCCAAAACTTTTTAAAGTAATTGAAGCAGCAATACATTTTCTCTATAGAAGAATTGACAAAATATCTTTCTACTTTTTCTGTAATTTCATGTTCTAGCTCATATATTTCTCCTGTGGGTTGGTAGATAGTAATTAGATTACCTGAATCCATATTACTCCCAATAACAAGGTATCGTTTAAACTTCTCTAAACTTGTTAAAAACGCTTCTGTATATTCTTTATCCAATATCGATAAAGAAAAATCATTTTGTTTTGTCCATTCCACTACATCTAAAAGAAAACCATTTGAATAGGTGTAAAATTCTACATTGAGACATTCGAATTCGTTTTCTTTGATTTGATGATTAAGTAAAAAGTGTATACTATCAATGGGCAAATTTAATTTGGCTATTTCCAATGTCATTCCTCCAACCCTTAATCTTTCATCCATTTTCTCCTTCTACACAAACTCAATTAAATTTTAGCATAAAGAAATTGTCTCCTTGGGGAAAGTTACATATGAAATAATAAAAAGGTATGAGTTTACGACCCACACCTTTTTACTAGTAGAAATATTCGTTATATGCTTAGTATAGCAATCACGATTAATGTCACCTTCGATATATTGACTGAGTTTATCCTTAATTGCCGTACTTTCTGGAGTTACTTCTGCTACTTTACGATTGTGAAGATGAGAGCCACCTTCCATTTTATCTAAAGGTAATGTATTTTCATCATCTTGAGGAACAGTAGCAGCCATTTGTCATAATCATTGCATTGTTAAGTTAGATGTTGTATTTTTACCATTGATTTCTGCAGTTCGTTGAATTTCATGTTCCTGCTGATTATGGGTTACTGTCGATGTGTAAGCAGGCTCTCTATATTTTGTGGTGTATGCTTCGCCCTTGGCACTTCTATTGGAGTTTCAGTAATAACGGGTGCTTTGTTGTTAAGTTCAATAGGTTCTCTATGTTTACTTGTATCTGGTCCATTTTCTTTCTGAACAGCCATTACTTCATTACTTTTTGCGGATTCTGTTGTATTAGAAATAGCAATTGATGCTGTAGTACCTTCCTTTTCTAGCTTAGGAGCAGAATTCCTTGAGTAATTTTGCACAGACTGATTATTTGTTAACTCCCCTTCATTGTCAGTATCATCTTCATTAGTAATATCATCATAAACAAGTTTGTTCCTAACGGGATATCCATGAATCTTTGGTCATGTTCAATTGTTAATTGATTAATTGTTTGTGCAATGACAATTAAAGAAACTAAATATATTATTTTATTTAAAGCTGTATACAAGATTTATTTAGTACATCTATGTTTATAGTTTAGCTGAATTTAATCGCTTTATGGCTTTATATGTGAGTTATAGTGATTATATTGATATGAAATTGACAAGTTATACTGACAAATTTATAGAACTTAATTTCAAAGAAAACCAAATGAATCACAATTTTATGTGTTATTTCTGCAAATCTCAGAAATAACTATGGAATTAATAAAAGAAATAACGAAATATAACATGACATTGACATCCCCTTACCTTTCTGTAGACAATCAACAGAAAAATGGGTTATTAAAAAAGAAGCGGAATCATAAAAATCTGTTTAATAAACTAAGTGTTTTATATAAAACTATATAGTTAAAAGAGTAATACTTAAGAGGTATTACTCTTTTTTTATAGGGATATATACACGTTTTATTTATAAGTCTTTCATATAAGTCTTTCAAATAGGTCGTGTAATAATTTGTGGTGATATTCTATTGACATGAAATTAATATAAAAGCATAAAAAACCTTTAATTATAAGTGTTTATTCATACGTCTTACATGTAGTTTTTGCATACAAGACGTATGAACCTAATGACCATGATATTAGTACGTTATTTTAGGAGTAATATATATTAGAATTATAATTCTAGATAAAAATATACATAAATACTGCACTCATATTTATTATTTAATAGTTATTGTTAGTTATATGAAACCTGATATTAACATGTTTTGTTCACTTCTTATATGAACGGCTTTCATGTACGTCTTATATATTTGACATTGATATATAGGACGTTGTTTCAATTTTATATTTTGTAAATATTATATAAGTCTTGTATATAACAACTTAATATAAGTCTTATATATAACGACTTGATATACGTCTTACAATGATGTAATATATTTTTAGGAATAATTAACCAACGTTTTAAGGGGGGGACAACTTGAACGAGGTATTAAGCGAAAAATATAAACAAAACAAATTCACTGAGGAAGTTGTGGAAATGTTTGCAGACATTATTGAAGGAGACGAAATACTCTACAATGTATTTCATTACATAGGATCTCAAGTAAACAAACAATACCAAGAGACAAAGTATATGAGAGGAATCTCAATAAATGAAATAGTAGAAAGTGTTGTTATTGATAGGAGAGTAAAGAAACCTAAGGGTAAATCCTATTCATTAGAACTTGAAAGAACTAACATTTCAAGAAGATCGGCAGAAGGTAGTGTTGCTACTTTAGCTTCAATGTCATTAATAACAGAAAAAATTATGCATCCGTATAAGTTTTTAATTTCAACTATTAGGGGACAACAAGTATTAGTTGAATTAGGGAAACGTAAAAAAAGTAATGAGAATAAGGGAGAGATAAAATAATGGCAAAAAACTTTCTAAAAAACGAAGTAGCTGTGAAAATGACTATGGTTGGTTTTGGTCAAGCTGGAACTAGAATGGTAGATAAATTTGCTGAGTATAAGCATACAGACGGTACAGCAGTTTATAATTGTCTAGCATTGAATAGTAATGATGGAGATTTAGCTGAACTGAAAAATGTGCCGAAAAGTAACCAAGTTTCACTAAAATTAGGTGGTTTAGGTAAGAATCCTGAGCGTGCTGTAAAGGTTTTAGAATCTAATGAAGAAGCTAAAGATAAACTAAAAGAATTTATAACGGAACGTGTTAGACCAACTGATGAATTAGTACTATTTTTTGCAGGTTTAGGCGGTGGTACAGGTACATCTACAATTATTCAAGCAATTGAAGAATTCTCCGCTTTTCATAATAAACCTGTAATTGCTGAAGAACTTAAAAGTATGGCAATGAAAATTCCTAGAGAAGAATTAATAAAAAATCAACAAAAGTATGCAAGAATTGCTTTCAATAATGCTATTGAGCGTAAAGATTTCATTAAAATGGGTATTGTAGTTACACTTCCAGTTAGAGCGGATGGACCTGATGTACTGAGACAGGTGAATAAATTTTCACAAGAAATTTGGAAGTTAGCTAATGATCCAGCAAAAGGCGTTGCATTTGTTGTATTTGCAGATAACCAACACTTCTATGATGAGTTTAAGGGATTAAACGAAAATGAGAAAAAAGGCATTGGAAACTCACGAGACTATGCAAACCAACGAATTGGAGATATTATTCATGAGTTAAATACAGCTGCAAATGGTTCAGGAACATCAGTAATTCTAGATTCTCAGGACTTTAAACGAATTTTACTAGAAAGAACAGGCTGTTTAGTAATTAATAAGGTTTCACGTAATATGAATCAAATTGAAAACAGTAAAGAAATTGTAGATATGTTCTCAGAATCATTGAAAGGAAGCTCATTCCATCATCCTATTGACCTGATGAAGACAAATGAAAATGGAGATTTAGAGGCATCAAAGGTACATCATTTTGGGATGTTAGCAATTTTAGATGAACAGAAGAACATTGATGATTCATTTATGGATGATGCAAAAGTAGAAGTAACAAATAAACTACCAATCAATGGAACTGTTTTTAATGGTTATTTAGTGAGTAAAAATGACTTTATGGGTAGCGTGTATACTTTCTATAAGACAGATGCACTACCATCTCGATTATCTAAAGGATTAGTTGAAGAATATAATGAATTTAAAGAAAAACAAAGTCAAATTCAATATACAAAGTCTCAAATTACTACTATTGAAGCGCAAGATTCGGACGATGATTTCAATATTAATTTTGGTGATTACTTTGAATTAGAACCAGATAAAGATGAAGAACCACAAGCTCAAAATGATGAAGAATTAGCGGCATTTATGGATCCTGATAAGATGTTCGGAACTAAATAAAAAATAAGCCTGGAATCTTCCAGGCTTATTTTTCTATTTTCATTACATTTTTCATGTATTCAATCATGTTCTCATCAATATAGTTTTCTATGAAAAGTTGTTTTCTCGCAAGATCTTCCTCTTTTTTAAACCAACCAACTTTTTTTATACGAGTTTCTTCTGGCTGTGTATTCCACTCGTTTTCAGCTTGTTTTCTTAACTCTGTACGCGCCCTATGTTGAATAATTATATTATCTAGTCTTTCTTGTCTTTGGCGCTCTTTTAACTTCTCAGGGTCTTCTGGTTCAGGTAGCATGGCACGTATAGCCTCTTCAAACTTTCCTTGATACTCTAATTCAATGTTTTGTAAATGCATTTGAATCTTTTGCTCTACTATTTTTTCAATAGTCGCTGCAGCTTCCTGCATGTTTAATTGGGTTGAGACTTCACTGGTTTGATTTTCTGGAGAAACTGGTCTTAGTTCAAATTGATGTGGTAAAAGCTCAATAATTGCATCTAGCGACCACTTTTCATCCCTCTTTAGCTTGATAAATAAAGCTATGTCTAAATCCAGTGTGTTATATAGCTTTTCATTTGTATTATTGGTTCTTAATGTTCCGTGTAACCCCTTTTCCTCTAGGATATTGAACCAATTGTATACAGTGTTATGATGTCGGCCTACTAGTTTTGAAAACTCTGTTATTCGCCAAGCTTTTTCAAAAGTATCTTCATGACTAGAGTTTGTATTATTTGACTCCATATGTTCAGTTGTATTTTTGTTATCTTGTTCAATCATCGTTATACCTCCTTGAAATATAATGGCCATAGCAAAATGTAATTAACATATAAAGTGAGATTGACATGTTAAGTGTCTTTCGACGATATAAACCTTAATACCTTTATCGATCGACATTCACATGAAATGTGTCATTGATATATAAAGTATTACTTGTCAACATAAAGTTGATAAATAAGGGTTTGGAATTAACTAATGTTAATGCCCTGTTAACAATCCATTAGTTATTAATGATTATTGTTGCTATGAAATTAACAAATTAGTCTACAATATATTAATGATAAGAAAATATTAGTGATTTGTAAATAAATTATAAGGATATAGCATTAAACTTAAAGACTTAAAAGCTAAAAAGTATGTATAAATCTAAAGAGAAAAGCCCATACTAATAGTAAATAAAGGCCTATATTTATTATAGTTTATGACACTCGGTATTAGAAAAACAAGAACTGTATAGCTAATTGGTTTCGGTAGGTCTTTAGAATGCACGTGAAGGCTATTATAGCTTTTATGCGGTTTAATATAAACTTACTTAAGGGCATCACCCTTTACAAGTGATCTCTATATAATCAAAATTGATTTATACAATTGCTACTTTTAAATAGGAAGTAATAAAAAGCGATTCATTGTTTTTTATTACTATCAAAATGTTTTCAAGAATGATATCTTCCGCAGTTTATGCAGTGAATTTTACTATAGAAAAAAGCCCTTTAATAGATGTAGAATCTAAAACTCTATCTGTATGTATATTCTCAACTTTAGAACCAACAATTGTTAATGTTATGTCAATACTAATTAAAGATAGTTGACATGATACTACCATTAATTAATAACTAGCCCTATTAACATGTCAATCTCAGGTTATATATCAATGATAAATAAAGAGAAAACTGTTAATTTTCGTGTGTTATTAATAAGAAACGATCAATTGTATGGATTTCTTGTTAATATCTATTCACAATTATAGTTCTTTTAGAGTGTTTTTCTTTTTGTTTTTTAATAGAAATCTGTTGTGGTAGATAAAATTTTTAACTAATGTGGATTTTAAAAAAATGAGATCTGCTTCTAGGTGTATTTCTACTATTTAATTGTCAATGTCATATTAATGTTAAATGCAAATTGTTGATATAACATTAATAATTAAATAGCATGTCTCTCTACGTTTTACTTTTAGACTATATGTCATTGTTAAAAAAAGGTTGAAAACCATTGTTTAGCCGTCGTCATTTAATATTGCGATTAAATTATAACTATGTTTTGATAGTGTGAAAATATCTTCTAGGATAGATCATCACTAGATTTACTTTGAGTAAACCTCTACAAAAGAAAATTCTCACCAATATAAATTTTGAAATCTCGAAAGCCATAGACATTTTGGCTTTCTTGGTGCCTTATTGTTAATGTCATATCAATAAGAATAATATTGATACCGAAAGAAAAAATGCTTAACATGTCAATCTCAGGTTATATATCAATGATAAAAGAAAAGAAAACTGTTATTTTTTTGATGTCACTAATAAGAAATAATCATTTGTATGGCTTTCTTGTTAGCTTCTAACCACAATTATAGTTCTTTTAAAGTGTTTTTTGACTTTTCAATAGAAATCTGTTGTATTAGATAAATTTATAACTAATTCAGATTTTGGATCTTCGAGAGTTGCATTTATGCGTATTTCAACCACTTAATTGTTAATGTTATATTAATGTTAAATACAAATTGTTGATATGAGATTAACAATACAGACAGTATTCCTGTCTATTTGTTGTTTTTTATCTCTATGTAAATGATAGTTAAAGGGTGAAAATCATTGAATTGCTGTAATCATTTATTACTCAATTGAATTTTTAACTATTTTTTGATAGTGTCGAAACATTTCCCGGGATAAATCTTCACTAGATTCGCTTTGAGAAAACTACCGCAGAAGAAAAAACAGCCAATAGAGACTTTGAAATCTTGAAAGTTATAAACAGTTCTTCTTTTTGATGTCGGATTGTTAATGTTATGTCAATCTTAATCAGAATAATATTGATAACAAAAGAAAATAATTACTTAACATGTTAATACCAAATGAAAGATTGGAAATCAGTTGTCGTTTCATCGGTATCAACATGAGATTGATAGTTTTATGTTGTTTCTTTTTTTATATCTTATTAGCATTGAAATATTTTTAATGCTAGTTAATCACTTAATATAATTCCTTACAATCTATTGCAATGGACTAATGTTCAAATAATATAGATCTTGAAGTTTAGATAAGCACAAACATTTCTGTTAAGTGTCCGCTTGTTAATATTATGTTAATGTCAATCGATGGATAATAGTGATAAAGTTGGCGCGCTTCGGTTGATATGTTAATCTTAGTTGATATGTTAATGTTAAATATGGGCGAGATGTATTGATTTTCTATTGGTATTAACATGAAATTGATAATTATATGACTGTTTTATAGTCTTTGTTCTAAATTGTTTTTAAGTAAGACTAAATAATTTTAATTAAAATACAATGTTATGATGTTTGTTTACAAGGGATTGATTATGGTTAACAAGTATACCCTTAATAGGGCATTTAATTGTTTAGTAGAGAGCATACTGTACCAAAAAAGGTAATTGGAAAACATTAATGAACGTAATAAGGGGGACCGTTATAGCTTGGTAAATATAGATTGCTAGAATTGTATCTAATTCCGAAGAAGTTTGCGCTTCAAAAGGTCCCAAAGGGCTTTTTTTATTTGATTTAGGGAAAAGGAGATATGTGATGTCAATTGAAAAGTTAGCAGTAAGTAGAATATTAAGAGCAGTGAGAAGCATGAATAAGGGGAGTAATAAGAATGATGGAAATACAACATGGTGTTTACGAAGTGACTCAATTATTAATCAAAGCAAAGGGAGGTAATTGACACTCCCACGGCTAAAGCCACAAGCTGACTAATGTCAGTGGGATTCTTACTACTAAAGGCGAAGTCTATTTCTAGTATCGCTGACGTGCAAGATTGCGGTGTGTCATTACCACTCGGTATCCAGTGCATATAGCAGATACGGCACTCATTCTATTACCAAATGAGTCAGATTGTGAGTTCTCAAATGTGTTTTAGCGTCTTGTGCTTGACGACTCAATACATTTTACAGAGTAGAAGAATTTGTTACTCCAATCTCATATGTATTCTGTTTTTAGAGAACAAGATTGTTTTAGGGACTTTTACTTGTCTATTATGAAAATGATACCATTTCAAATTCTTGATGTGCGGAACATACGTTCGGTGTTTTATTTGTACAGCGCATTTGACTTCACTCTCATCCCACCCCACCCCTAAAGTGGGTGCTATCGCACCGTAGTGGGATTTCCTGTTCGGAAAATCTGTAAAAGATGCGGAGTTACCAAGATATGTAAAGTCTGGTGATGCTGGTTTTGATCTTGTAGCAGCAGAGGACACGATTATTTGGCCGGGCCAAACAAAGGTTGTACAAATGGGATTAGCTTTGGAGATCCCACCAGGATATGAATTGCAGGTACGCCCGCAGTGGTATGACGCGTGATTCTTGGAACTGAGGATAGTGGTTTTAAAGGGGAGGAGTGTATACTTGTTGATTACACTGAATTCCCTAAAGAGGCTAGCATGCAAGCTAATGTAATTGAAAGAGGGAATCTGGAATTCGGATTAACGGAGGGTGAAATAAAAAAGGCTAGGATTTGCTCCTAGCAAAGAATTATGTCGTACAGAAAGGTAAAACCTAATGTTTGCAATTTCATTATATAACGTTTCTGGGGTGGAAGGATTAAATCATAGCAATCTTTACGTAACTTTTACATGTGATTGAAATATTTGATAACAAAGACATGGATTTATTAGAAATTGAAATTATTAAAGGGATTTCTGCATATGGAAATCCTAAATATAATGTATGCGGTAAAGAAAACTTAATAGTACCGAGTTACGTGATTATTGATTTAGATGAAGATACTACTTACTAGGAATAGAGCTCCTAGCAAAATTAAAGAATCAACTAAAATTAAGAACTGGTTTTTCTGTGGTTTTCGAAATTCCCTTATTAAGCTAAAAATGACACTCATTCCGAAACAAATATATAATAAAATCATTATTGTTCCTGACATACTTAACACTCCTAATATATTGATAATTTAATTATATATCTAAAAGTACGTGTGTGTAAATTTTTAACAAAAAAATTATTGGAATAAAAAAATGGCTCTTACTATTACGTAAGAACCCCATAATCGAAGAAAAAAAGTCGTATGTGAAACCATGCGGTAATCACAATAATATTTTAACATTCAAATATATAGTCGTCTATACATCGAATTAAAAAAATATATATTTAAACGAAGGAGCCCTAGATTTAGGGATCTAGAGCTTCTTGTGTGGGTATAATTCACACAATTTATGAAAAGAAAAGAACCTACTGAAGTTAACACATAAATGTTTCATAAATGTATCAAAAAAGTGAAAAAATAGTTATTTGAATAGAAAATGACAGATGAAATATTAAGATTGTATCAGCTGTCACTAAAAAAAATTCATTTTTATTAGTAGGTTTTTAGTTGGTATTTTTACTCCTTTTAGAAGGAATTGTACCAAATATTGCTCCGATTAAAGTCATAAAAATTGCACTTCATGCTGCAAATGACATAACTACACCTTCTAAAAATAACTTATTGTAACTATTTAAAGCTATTGTTTCTTAGTCTTTTTAATAGAAATGATGATTGCAACAACTGTTAAGAAAATAAGAGGAGACCACGAAAAGAAAGACATTTAGTATCCTTCTTTCGATATTAATTTTAAATATTGTATAAATCAATTATTACATGTTTATAAATTTAATATATAATGTTGCATATTGAATTGTAGGACATGGGGAGATGAAGACGATAGTTGAACCAAAACACCATTTTAATAGAGAACATTTCACAGGACCCGATTAGGGGGACGGGTCCTGTGAATGGAACGATAGATTTTTATGGGATTACCAATAGATTACCATAAAAGGTAATTGAATTCCATCAATTAGGTGTTGAGAAAGCTTTTTATAAATGCTTTATTTTACATAATAAGGCAGCTAGCTAAAGTAGCTAATTGCTCGGTTGTACAATTTTAGAAGTTTCACTGGATACAGATATATGTTGTAAAAAAAGTTACAACTATATCATAAACAAATATTAAAATATTATATATGAAAGACAAATAAATAAAAATTTTATTTTGTTTATTTTAAAAACAAAAAAGAGCACTTTATTAAGTGCTCTCGTGACGAGATCCATTTTGTGAAGACTACTTTATTTTATAAAGAAAGGAACACAGAATATTATATGCGTTTCTTGTTAATGGAGTGTATTTTTACAGGCAAAGAGCAGCCAGCAAAAGCTAACTGCTCGGTTCTCCAAGGGGGAACAAGGAGAAAATCTAATGTCATATAAAGTATTGACGGAATATTGAGTTTTATTCACGAGAGATTATATTCCGAAATTTGGATTATAATAGTCGATATTCTCCATATTGACCAGAAAAGAACTAAAAGTTCTAGTGAAATTCCAAGGGTTCTTTTCTTAGTTTTTTGAGATTCTTTTATCAAATAGCCAACAGCACTAATTGCTATAAGAATAAAAAGAATAAGTTCTAGTGTAACTGGCATTTAATCTGCTCCTAAACAAATTATTTCATATATAACAATTATAAGATATTCATTGATTATTAGTAGTGAACATTTGAAAAAAATTATCCTTTTGTCATAAATAAAAAGGCAGTTGTTTCCGCAACCACCTTTCAGTAAAATAAAGCACTTTTTCAGGAATAAAATATGGATGATTCTTGAAAAGGTTATAGGGTTTAATCCCATTTTTATAATTCAAGTGACGAACTTAATTTTAAGAAAGGTATGACTACATTATATGATAGCTTGTCAATAATGGTTACGAGTAAAAAAGCAGTTAGCAAAAGTTAACTGCTCAATACAAGGAGATACAAAGAAAATTACTTCAAATGAGTTTTGACATACAGCCTACATATAGTATTGACGGAAAAATTATTTTAAATCCAAGTTACTTAAAGTAAACATTCCTACAGATACAATGGCTGCACCTACTGAAGAACCTAGCCAATCTCTCCAACTTAATGTATTTAAAGGTGTATCTGTTAGATCTATAATTAAGAAGATAGCAAACATTAATACACCAAATACTAAGCATCCCCAAAAAGTTTGTAAGAATTTAATTATCTTCTTCCGGAATTTGTTCATATAAATCATCCTTACTAATATTTTGTATTTTTATAAATAAATTATTGCATGTATGGAAATTGAAAGTAAAGAATATGCAATATTACATATTGAAACTTAACGAACTAATCATTTTATAGACAGTGAGGAATAACAATATGATTTAACAGCAGAAGAGATTACTGAAAAATTAAGCGCATAAGTAATCAAAAGCATCCATAACGGGTGCTTTTTTCTTTGTTATATAGAAATTACACATTAAGCATATATGTATACGCGTTGTTACGATACGCTAAGGAATAGTAATAAAAATATGAGACCAATAAAACCGTATAAAAACCAAAAGAATCCTAAGACGGGGAATATTTTATGAGAATTAAGCATGCTAAACCTTCTTGGAGATATAAAGAATTATAATATATCGTTGGTCTATATAGAAGGGAAAAAATTAATTGGTACATGTTAAACGAGGGGGGTGAATAAAATGGACATTTGGGTTAAAGGATTCTACATAAATAGGTAGAATCTAATTGGTTAGTTCACATTTTAATCAAAGGGGTACAAATTCGATGCGACGTGAAAAGGATTTAATGAAACAATGGAAGGTAGATTTGCAAGCTATTCAAAAAGAGAAGAGACTGAAGAAGAAGGCTAAGAAAAAGAATAAGTAATATAGCATTCCGGGTAATACAGCTGACTTCATGGATGGCAAGAATACTTATCGTAAAGAGAATGGGGTATGGAAACAAAGAAATAAATAAAGTGAGGATAAATGATTTTGATGAAGTGTATGGCAAGTACCGTAGGCGCTGCGGTGTTCTGGTTAGCGTCTTGTTTGATGTTAAGGAAAGATAAGGGGTGAGATAGACTTGCAAATTGAAATATTATTAGTCTGAAACATAGACTAGTAAACAAACTATTTCTACCTTTTAATCATAGAATATGATGAATTCTATTTTTAGAGGAGGGAATCATATCTATGGGATGGAATAATAATTTTAGGCATTCTCGAGATTGTAATAGATTTTGGGATGATTTAGTATTTTGCGGATGCGGCCGTAGACGAAGAAGAAACGATTTTAACGACTGTCATTGTAGACGTGACTGCGATTGTGATGAGTGTCGTCGTAGACGTAATCATGACCGCGATCGTGAGCATAATCATGGTGACCATCGAGATTGGTAAATTCTTTTGAAAGAGTGCATATTTTAATAGCACTCTTTTTTATTATGTTTTTTAAGTAGTACTTATTAATTAGAAGGATGCAGTTTCAATCTAGAAATAATAAGCAAAGCTAAGTTAACCAAAGCTAAAAAGATATCTATACAAATGACCCAAATTTCATTTTTTATATAAGAATTAGCTAAAAGCAATAAAAATAAACTAATTCCTGCTATTAAATCCACTTTGTTTTCTATTACTTTTAACATACCCTCATCTCCTGCTGTTTATTTTGCATTATTCGTAATGCGGAAGATATAAATATTAAAAAAGATTTTAGTAGTTAATTGAATAAAAATCTACAGTAAAAAGCCACTTTAAGTAGCTATATTATAACCAATTATATCCTTAAAATTTAACATTTTTGTATTTTCTATATTATATATTTTGAATTTGATTTTTTTCTGATTTTTAAAAAGAACATACAATTCAATGGCTGAAAGGCTTCTCAGATATTGAGCTTATTAAATCTGAATTTCTTATAATTAATCCAATATTTGATATGTATTTCTCTCAAATGCGTTGTAATGAAATTTCACGTACCAAATTTTTATTATATTTTTATAAAATAAGTTAATAAAGGGATTAAAGTAATATCATTAAGAAATTTACATTTAATTAGTAAAAACAAAAATTGATGGTCTTGGTAACGTGAGAGAATTAGCAATTGAGGCACAGCAGTCAGCGAAAAGCGAGCATTTACGTGTAGATTGTTTAGTTTTTTGGATGGGAACAACAGTAATTGGATCAATTATTGCTGGAACAATCGCATTGCTTTTTAAATTCTTAGGAAAGTAGGGATAAATAATGAAAGAAAAACTAAAAAATTGAGGATTATGGATAGCTTTATTTGCACTGTTGGGAATGATAATAATGGATACTGTCCCTAATTTTAATTTAGGGCGATATCAAGAGTATGTAGACGTGATGTTGGTTATTTTACCTGCTGCAGGTGTAATTTCTAATCCTAATGCTGGTAAATGGTTTGCTGACAAACAATATGAAGGAGACGATAAATAATGGGTTACATTGTAGATATTTCTCATCATAACGGTAATATCGATTGGGGCCAAGCAGCTTCTCAATTGGATTTAGTTATTGCTCGTGTGCAGGATGGTTCAAGAGTTAGAGATAGAATGTATCAAAAATATGTACAGGCTATGAAGCAACGAAATGTACCATTTGGTAACTATGCATTCTGTCGTTTCGTTTCTGAAAATGATGCACGTGTAGAAGCTCGTGATTTCTGGAAACGTGGTGACAAGAGTGCAACAGTTTGGGTGGCTGATGTAGAAGTGAAAACAATGGATAATATGCGGGCAGGTACACAGGCTTTTATCAATGAATTACGTCGATTAGGTGCTAAAAAAGTCGGTTTATATGTTGGCCATCATATGTATGCTCCATTTGGAATGGCAAATGTAAAGAGTGACTTTGTATGGATTCCTCGTTATGGTGGTAACAAACCAGCGTACCCATGTGATATTTGGCAATATACAGAAACAGGGAATGTAGCTGGTATCGGAAAGTGTGATTTAAATAAGTTGGTTGGAAATAAATCGTTAGCGTGGTTTACTAATCAAACTGTTGAGCAAGCAACAACACAAGAAGGAGTTGGAATTATAGTGAATAAATATAATAAAGTAATCACTTATGAGTTTGGTGTAAATTTAATTCCTGATATGGTTCAAATGATGGATAGTCTTGGATATACTTCTAAAATAGTTTCTCGTGGAGATCGTCGAGGGCTTGCGCATTTTGAGACAGATTATCGTCAAGGCAACGAGTTAGACAAAGCGACGGCGTGGTTAGATGCTAAAGGATTAAAATACTTCTATACAAAAGAATAGTTTGATGAACAAAAATAAGAGCTGTCATATGACGGCTTTTTTATTGCTATTATACTAAAATTTACTTATCGATAATGCTTTAAGTACAGGCTTTACAATTAAACCTATTAAACGAAAAGCTTTAAATATAGGGCGCACAACTTTCATGAAGATGCCCGCCTAAATCAAATGATATATCAAGTATGTATTGTGATAAGTTAATCTATCACTTTGCATGTTCTTCCATTTTCTTTTCAAGTGTTTTAGCATAAGCATCTTTAGTTTCCTGATTTAATTCATAAATTGCCTTATCCCACTGTTCACCGTCTACACCTGGCATATGGGGAGTGCTTTTTAGTATAGCTAATTCAATCTCCTTTCTATCTTCTTTATTAGCGTCGTGTATTATCTTTGTTCCTTGTCTTGCATCTGTTACACCTTCTAACACAAGTTCGTGAATGTCCTTGTACTTATCAGTTACTTTTATATTTTCCATACGGTCTAAAGCTTTATCCATAGCGTCTGCTGTTTTGAATACCTCTTTATATCCTTTATTATTCTTTTTAGCTTTTCCTAGTTTTAACAATATCATATCCTTTTGGGTTTGAAATTCTAAAAGTTGCTCACAAATATGAAGTGCACCTCCAATTGTTAAACTGTGTCTAACAATTGGGGTGCACTTCATAACGAGGCTTTTTTATTTGTATAAAAGCACAAAGAAAAGACACCCAAAGGTGCCTTCTTCCGACTTGAATCACTTTAATTCTAAGAATATGTATTGGACTCCTATTCAAATATTATTTTTCTCAACGAATAATTGGTATATATTAGGGGGGGAGAGCTATTTTTATGTTAAGATATTTTGGGTGTTATTCATCTTATTTTAGGAGGTTGGAAGATCTGTTACATGCTTTTCATATGGATTTTAGTTTCTATACAGAAAATATAAAAGTTTTAGGGTTATTAGGGAATTCTACTCGATTATCAATTGTTTGTAAATTGATTACATATGGATCGTTGTCAGTTTCTGATTTAAGTAAGCAAACAAGAATTACAGAAGATTTGATTGTACAACATTTGCGTAAATTAGCCTTTGGAAATATTGTAATTAGTGAACGTATAGGGAAAAGACTTCATTTTAAAATAAAAGATAATAAAACAATTGAGATTATTAAGGTATTAGGGTTACAAAGTTAATTTTAATTACTTTCGATACAAATGATTTTGCTATAACTTAATTATGCAAAATCATTTGTATCCCACCTACCGAAATAGGTGTCCATTTTTGTAGATATATGAAAATCTCTGTATCAACTTTTGCTTAAAAACATAGGAATACGCTTTCAATTTTCTTGCAATTCTGTATAACTATTTATAATTGTATAAATAGTTTGAAATTTCTTAGGTTGATATGTAAAGATTAGAGAGGTAATTCACAAAATCGAAAGGGGATTTGATATGAATACAAAGTATGTTATTAGCCCAAAATATTTTCGGTTTAAAGTATTAAGTTTAGTTGCAGTTTTATTGATTACTATTTGTACATTTTTTGCAAGTGGAAATACAAAAACTTTAGCAGCTCCTACACCTGGATCTGTACAATTGAGTGATACGTTAACTCCAGTTTCAGTTGTAGGCGATATAGAACAAATGACACCTAATTATTTTTCGTATAATAAAAATCAATCGTTTTATAAAACACAGTTATCTATTAATGGTGTGAAATATGACAAAGGGATTGGCTCGCATTCAAATAGCACAATTAAGTATAATTTGAATGGACAGTATTCTAAATTTACAGTAGATGTAGGAATAGATGATCAAGTAGCACCTGGTCATGGTTCTGTGAATTTTGTGATAATCGCTGATGGTAAAATTCTGTATATAAGTCCGGTTAAAAAATCTCACGAGTCAGCTGAACATGTAGAAGTAAATATTGCAGGGAAAAATACACTTGAGTTAGTTTCCTATTATGCTAATGATAATATTGACAATGATCATGCTGACTGGGCGGATGCAAAATTGTTTACTCAATGAGTACAATATATTCCTAAACTATAATTTACTAAAAAACTCCCTTAGTTATTTGAGGGAGTTTTAGTCGGAATATATCAATCTAAAAAAGTCGAGTCCCTAGCGTAAGGGAAATCGGCTTTTTCTTTATAAAATTTTGCTTAGCGTACAAAATTCGCGAAATGTTGGTGCTATCCCATCACCATCAAGTTAAAATTTTATAATGCCCCCAAAACAAAAAAATTCTTCACATAATATATTAGAGAAAAGGATAGATAAAGGCATTTTAGCCTTATCTATCCTTTTCTGTACTACAAATGATTACGTTTACTACTCAAAAACTTCTATTACTATTTTTATACACCATAACAAATTTAATTAGGTTGTGGTGTACTTTAAAGGCGGTAAACTATCATATCTTATTAGTTCAGAATGTCTTCTAATAAAAGGAATAATCCACATTAATCCAATTGTTATTAGCACAACAGACATTAATAGAATGATAGTTAATTCAGGTTGTGCTGAAGGTGTGTTTGTAGTTGTAGACTTTAAAGCAGAAAAGATATCTCTTGAAGCTACAATTATATTATTAACCATGTGAGCTATTATAGAAGGGAATAAACTTTTAGTTTTCAAGTACATTAAACAAGAAATAATCCCAAATATTGTGGTTCCAAATCCATTGTTTAGATGTAAAACACCGAAGCAGATGGAAGAGAATATAACTGCTTTTTTTATTCCGAATTTATATGTAAAACGACTAAGAATAAAGCCTCTGAACAAAATTTCTTCACAGATAGGAGCGATGAAAGAAAGAGTTATAGCTTTCATTAAAACAAACCACATGCTTTGTGTTTTAACTATTTCGTTTGTATTCTCTAGCGAAGTGCTCTTTGGTATTAATGAGAATACCATTACGATTAGCAATAACATACATCAAAAACTATCAGCTCGTGTTATTATTCATCGATTAACAGGAGAACAAACAGAGAAAAGATTGAAGGAACAAGCAAAAAAAGAAAAGAAGAAAGGTATTACCTACAAAGAACGAAGTAAAAGGTTGAGTGGAATCAACGTGTATATAACGAATCTTTCTGCAGAAAATGTTCCAACGGAACATATCCATGACTTATATTCATTACGCTGGCAAATTGAAATCTTGTTCAAAACATGGAAATCTTTCTTTCAAATTGACAAGTGCAAAGAAATCAAGAAAGAGCTAAGTGAATACAAATCCATCTATATGATAAAAAATTATTATCTATTGTTTTATGAAGGATTACAGCAGGGCATCCATGAATTATCAAAAGTTTTACTGCGTTTGTTTTATCTTTTAGAGAAAAACGGGAGAAAATCTTACCGGTACAAGAAGAAAAAGTTTTTGATATCTTAGGCGTCGTATATGATTTTACTATGTCTTACAATCCTGTAGCATAATCAAAAAAATGAAACCCAATAGGGCTTATTTAGTATGCAAATCTTTAAAGAACTTACATTGGACCTTTAGAAAAAAGAAAAAATCTCACATGAAATTAAACTTATATAAGCTTAGCTTGATGGTGATGTGGAGGTAACCCTTGTTAAGTATTAAAAAATAATAATTATAAATCTATTTTATCCTAACGTTAAGGTGGTACTGGTTCTTTTATTGTTCGTAAACATAATTATCTAAATCAAATCCAATGTTTGTCCCAATTTTAGAATTATTTTCTACATCTACCCTGTAATATTTAGGAACAACTATAAATTTACCTAGATCGGCTTTGAATAGTTTATAGTACCATTCACCATTTTTTTATGTTGCGTGTTAATTGGAATAGTTGCAACTGTTTGATTAGTTTCTGTATCTATCAGTTAATAAGTCATGTTAGGTGTTGAATGGAACCATTCAAAAAGCAGAAAATAATAATCTAAAGGAAAAGAAAATTGTTTTAACAGGGGATTATCGAAAAATAAAAACAAACAAAGTTTTATTAAGAAAAAATGAAAATGAGTATGCACAAGATGAAACGGAGGAAGAATTACAATCTGTAAAGATAGAAATAAATAATGTAAAGAAAACAATCCCATTACAAGATGAACTAACAGATAAAATTGTAAATGAAATTGAAAGGATTAAAGCAAATAAAGTATATCAAACAGATGATGAAAAAGAAAAAAGTGAATCGGAAATTCAAAAAAGAAAGCTACAAATAGAACAGTATAAAAAGAGAAAATTAGAGCTAGAAAACAAAACCAAAGAGTTAGAAGCAAAAGAGAAAAATCTTCAGAAGAAATTAGAAGATCAGCGTAAAAAGTTTAATATAGCAGAATGAAATTAAACTTTTTTTAAAAATAAAAAGAGATATAAACATTACGAATATAATTATCAGATGATTTTTTGGTTGTATAAAAAAAGTTATCTGATAATTTTTTTTGCCATTATATAAGGAGTTGTGGTTCAGAATAAAGATTGGAAGAAGTACATTGAAACTACATTGGAAATACATTGAAACCACATTGGATTTACATTGGAAATACATTGGATTTTCATTGAAACTACATTGAAACCACGCTGAAACTACATTGAATTTCTCTTTCTCATGATATCACGTTTTTGTTAGGCTCTGCCTAACCTGTCACCTTCGGTGATAGCAAAAAACCCTTATGCTCTTGCAATTAAAATCACTAATTTGGAGGTTTTCCCCTATGAATGTGTTAATCCGTGATCTTGATGCTAGTTTAGTGAAACGAATTGACGAACTAGCAAAGGCAAAAAAAATTTCTAGACAAGAATTTTTGCATAGATACATTAGTAATCTTGCAGTACTTCAAGATATGAAAGATCTACAAGATAAACATATAGAATTACAAAAACAAAGTATGCTTCTCATAAAACAAAATACACAAACTATGAATCGTGTGTTGCAAGTTATTGAAGATGTTGAATTGGATAATGATTAAATAAAAATATGCAAAGGAGCTTAAATATGTCTAAGAAAAAAGTGGATAAGACTTATTATTTAAATGAAAATACAATTGCTTATATAAAGGAATATGCAGAAGAAAAAGGAATCAAACCTAGCCATGCATTAGAAAGAATTGTTGCTGAACATCAAAACCAAAATCATGATCTATTAGAACAGATTAAAGGAGCAGTTAAAGAAGTTGTTCATGAAGATTTAGGAAGAATTAGAGCTGGTACAAATCTAGCTGATAAACATACAAGAATGCTATTACAATTTGCAAATCATTATTTTGCAGTGAATAAATTTGAAAACCTAGCTACAACAGGTCAGTATATGTCCAAAGGAATGGTACAAGCAGAAGGATTTGTTAAAGACCAAATTTCAAATGCTCGAATGAAAAAGATAGAAAGACAACAAGGTACAAGTGATTGAAATTAGGGAGGTTATAAATGAATACACCTGGTGTAGTAATTAAAAGTCAATTCGTATATTCAAGAAATGATTTTAGTAAAAATTAAGATAAAGAATTTGGAGATTATATAGATTATATTGGAAGAAAAGACGCTGTAGAGAAAGATAGAAATGAATTTAGTTCTTATCAAGATTATATGGGGAACGAGGAAAAAACGTCTTCACTTTTTACAAAAGAGGAAGACGTAGTTTCATTGGATGGTAAGAATAGATTGAAAGAGGCTTTTAAAAAGGCACAAAAAAATAAAAGTGTTTTGTGGCAGGATGTAATTAGTTTTGACAATGAATGGTTAGAGAAACACGGTATTTATGACAAGGAAAGCAAAATGCTAGATGAAGAAAAATTAAAAGATGTAACAAGAAAAGCAATGGATGTCATGATGACAAAAGAAAGGTTACGTGATACGGCAATTTGGTCAGCAGCCATTCATTATAATACAGGTAATATCCATGTTCATGTTGCAATGGTGGAACCTGTACCGAGTGCGGGAAGGATAATTTCCAAAGGCAGATTTAAGGTGATGCATCGAGGAAAAAGAAAACAAAAATCAATTGATGCAATGAAATCAAAAGTAGTAAATAGCATTATGGATCGTAGCGAAGAGTATAAAAAAATTAATGATTTAATACGAAATAAAATTGTTAAAAGTAAAAAAGACGTGAACCTTTCTGAAAAAAGAAAAATGAAAAAGTTGTTTGTTGAAATTATGAAAGAGCTACCCGAAGATAAAAAACAGTGGCAGTATAACTATAATTCTATTAGTCATGTAAGAGATAAAATAGATCAATTAAGTGATATGTACATAGAGAAATACCATAAGGAAGAATATGAAGAATTAAAAGAGAAATTGGATGAAGAAATGAAGATAATGAAAGAAGCTTATGGAGGAAGTGAAGAGGATAAAAAACGTTATAACCAATTTGGTGATACAAAGATTAATGATTTATATACTAGATTGGGTAACGCAGTTTTAAAAGAAATGAAGCAGGTAGCAAAAGAACAACAGCAAGTTGAATTTCATAAAGGGAAAAATATTTTTTCTCGTGGTAAACGTATACGTTCTGTTATTAAAGAACGTACTAATATTATGAGAAGCTTAAAAAATATGAACCATCATATGAATAATGAATATGAACAATGGAAGAACCAACGACAATATGAACAATTACAAGACCAAATTGAAAATGGATATGGAAGATAAAAATGAGAGTTTGTTGGGAGTATGTTGGGAGGGAATGATCTGTTTTTAGAGATATAATTATATTATGAGATTTATAGCCTATATACTAATTTCGATTGCGAATATTGATTTATTATTAGATAAATTTAGTTAATTAGTGGACTTCACATGTGAAGTTTTTTATTGCAAAAATTTCTAATGAATTTTGGTAAGAATAAAAAGTGAAAGGTTGATTATTGCGTGAGAATCTTTATGAAGAATGGTAATATCACAAATTATGATACTAAAGTTGATGTAATAGTTAATGCATGGAATAGAAACTTTTTACCACATTATTTGTTAAATGAAGCTGGTGTTTCAAAGGGAATTAGGAAAAAGGCAGGTCATGAACCATTTAAACAATTGAAAAAAGAAGGGCTATTAAAGCTAGGTGAGGCGGTTATAACTTCATCTGGCTTTTTAAACTGCAAAGCGTTAATTCATGTAGCTGGTATTAATGCTTTGTGGAAAGCAACAGAGTATTCAATTAGGCAGTCAACTTATAACGCATTGCAATTAGTAATAAAGAAAAAATATAGTTCGGTTGCAATGCCGATCATAGGAAGCGGTACAGGAGGATTAAAAAAAGAAAAATGTTTAGCGATTATCAAAGAAGAATGTAAGAAGTTTATTCATCATGAAGTAGATGTATATATTATAGATGTTTGTGCCTCCTAGTCGACTTAATAATTTGGAAAGCTAGACTTGAAAGGAGGTGAATAGGTGAATAATTGGCTATTTGCATTATGCATGATAGTAGTTGCAAGTATTTTAAATATAATAGTAACCTCATTTATTAAAGGGGGTAAGTTGTTGAGAAAAAAGTGTAAGAAGTGAATACAATATAATAATTTTCTTTAATGCCGAATGATATAATAATTTTATCAATAAAATGGAGGTTTTAGTGTGGAAAATAATAAATCGATTGACTTTTTATTAAATTATTCATGGAAAGGAAAGGATAGGGAGCAAATTATTGAGGAAATGGAACTTGAAGATTACGAACAAAAATATCTAGATCAAGCAATCAAAGAGTTAGCAATAGAAGGAGAATATAGTGGCTATCACCTAGATAGAAGAATTCTTTTGTTAATTGATATTCATGAAGATGAAGATGATTTTGATGAAGATGATGTTGTTTATATTAAAAGATAAAAGGATAGGTGAATCAAGTGGAAACATATAATTCGGGTGATATTGTAAGGGTTTTTTATCCTTTTAAACCGAAAGCATTAAGTAATGATACGGAAGAACAAGAAGGGAAAAGAAGATTCGGTCTTGTTATAAATGCTGGCAATAACAGAATGATAGCTTTACCAATTCTTCAAATAACTTCACATGGAGGCAGAACTGAGCAAACTAATCATAAGTTGAGGGCAGATGAAATTAAAGTTCCAGAAAGTGTTACATATTACAAACGTTCAGCTAAAGGAAATGTTCCTGTATATGGAGTCATTAAGACTGAAAGAATTGAGTTTTTTGATGATGATGAAATATCAATGCCATTAACTAGCGTAGGTTTAGATACTAAGATTGCCGTACTAAAAAATTACAAAGAGCTTTTGAAAAAGAGAGATTTTGTGAAAAAAAGGGACTTTGTAGAAGTGTTAAATGAAGAATCACCAGGTCATAAAGAGGCAATGCAATGTTTTGAACGTGCGATTATCGCTGAAAAATTAAATTTCTTAACTACAGATCAAGGGGAATGTAAATATGAGCATATGGAAGATAAAATGCTTGAAGTAAATAAAATACAACCCTTAGGAAAATCAGATACGAATAAAAGAATCCATTTCTATGCTGTTGAATTAACAGATAAAGAAAATATGGATTCTTTTTTTTATACTTTCGCTTCAATGAAGCAGCCTAATCAAGTTGTCAGAGAATGGGGAAAACCAAAAGCAGCAGTTGATTGGTTAAAAGAGGATGAAAGATTTTATAATTTACAAAAAGACATTAGTAAAATGTTTAAAGAGCCACCAAATCCACATCCTAATAAGTACAAAGCTTTTTCCTTATTCCGCAAAAGTACGTTAGAAAATGCTATGGAAAGATAAAGGAATTCTAAATTCAATACTTGATGAAGTTTAGAGCAACTGATAGAGTTGGTCTTTTTTTATTATTTCTTTTTAAAGAGGAGGTGTAGATTTGCTTCTCATAAATGTTTCACCATATATGTTTTTTTGCAGCATCGTATTATTTGTGCTGTTGATGCTTTATAAAGTAATGCAAAAGCGTAAAGTGAAAAATATATTCTTAAAGTCAGGGATTAGAGATATTGATCAAATGGATGGAAGACAATTTGAATTCTTTCTTGAGGCTCTATTTATAAAGCTGGGATATAAGGCAGCTGTTACAAATGGTAGTCATGATTTCGGAGCAGATTTAATATTTGAAGGGAAAAATAAAATTGTTATTCAGGCGAAACGATATGGCTTTAAAAACAAAGTAGGGATTAAAGCTATACAAGAAATATATGCAGCAAAAGCCTTTTATAAAGCTAATGAAGCGTGGGTAATTACAAATAGTACATATACATCATCAGCAAAACAGTTAGCAAGAGCATGTGATGTGAAATTACTGGATAGATCATCTTTACAAGCATTTATTGTACAAGTAAATCCAGAACAGAAGCCAGCCGATATAAGAAAATCAGTAGAACCAGCTACAAGGAAGTGTCCGAAATGTGGAGAGGTATTGGTATCTCGGACTCATGATGGACGTGTGTTTTTAGGTTGTTCATCTTTTCCACAATGCAGGCACACTGAAAAAGTAGCAAATTAATAAAAGAAGATTCAAAAGAGATCCAGTAAAAAAAGCATGATCTAGAGGTTGCTAGGTAAATAGAATTTAAATATTACTAATTTATTTTGTAGAAAGGAATGATATATTTTGAAAGATGTATACACATTTGTAACGAAGAACGATAATACTATCGTAGATTGTGATAGCTATCTTTTAGCAAGCGAAGAGGAAGCTTGTGGTATGGCAAATAACATCATAGGTAGTTATCTAGAGATTAATAAAGCAGTTAATACAATAGAAATTTTTAAATATGATAATAATAAATTTAGTTTTATTGGGACATATACAGAATATAAGAAATAATATTATGGATAACAGTTGGTTATACTTTAGTGTGGCATATAATAAATGATTAATTTAGAAATAGACTCTTACTTTAACAAGTTGGGGCTTATTTTTAGTTATGAATAAAGATGAGGTTTTAGAAAGGAAATTCCTATTAATTAAATGTATCAATGAGAACATTATTAATGGCGAAAATGAAGACGGAACATCATATCATTGTTTTGTAAAAGGAAAAGAATTCTTAACAAAATCGTTATCTTAATTAGTTCAGCCCCTTGAAGGGCGCTCCAAGGGGCTGAGATTCGAGAACTTGTAAACTCTTGTTTAATTACATGAAAACTCCCTAAGGAGAATTTATGATATTTTAACACTCAACTAATTATTTTGATAACTATATATTGATAAAAGAAGCCCCGATTATCTACGGGGCTTCTAAGGGTAAGTGTCAAGTAATGACGTACTCGACAAATTAACCATATCATGAATTTTTTGGTAAAAACACTGGTAAATGTGTCCAAATAGCAGGGGGACACTCTTTGATCATTACTTATATCGAAAAGTGAGAAGCGAATGCAATAACATCCTGCGTATGCTTCTTGTATATGTGCAACTTTTGTGTAAATAAAGAGCGCACATATAAGCATGCTCTTCGGTAAAATGGTAAAACAAAAAATTAGATAAAGAAAGAGAGAACATTATATGGAAAACATTGTGCAAATTGAAGAAAATCCATTTGCTTTTATAGAAGGATGCATTAATGCTCTTTTCTTAGTCTTACCCTTTTGGCTAGTAGTATTTTTAGTCGTTTATGTTGATTTAAAATAAAGTTTGATCATTTGTAATAAAGATTGATAATTTGTAAAAAAGTTTGATAAAAAGATCTATTTTGCAGAGTATCTCTTTCTTCAACAATCGGGCCATTTAACGGCATAACTTTTTCAGGTAAACAAATTTAAAACGTTAATGTGAAACATATTTACTGAACAACCTAAAATTTTTCAGATAGTATGAAGTTTGTGAAAAAGGGTACTTGAAATTACTGGTATAATAATGAAAAATCATTAATGGAGGAAGTCTATGAAATTTGTACTTATATTTGGTCCGCAAGCAGTTGGTAAAATGACAGTAGGGCAAGAGTTAGCTAAAGTAACAGGATTGAAACTATTTCATAACCATATGACCATTGAATTACTTGAGCCCTTATTCAGCTTTAGCCCGGAAATGTGGAGGTTGTCAACTTTATTTAGAAAAGAAATATTCAAGGCAGTGGCTGAGAGTGAACTGGAAGGTTTGATCTTTACATATGTGTGGGCTTTTGATCAACAAGAGGATTGGAACTTCGTAGATCAGATATGTGAAATCTTTAAATCCCAGGTTGCCACTATTTATTTTGTGGAATTAGAAGCTGATATGGACGAGAGGCTGGAACGAAATAAAAGTCCGCATCGACTTGAGCATAAACCTACCAAAAGAAACGTTGATTGGTCGGAGAATGAACTAAGGGAATCAATGGAAAAATACAGATTGAACTCCCATAAAGGTGAAATTAAAAATGAGAACTACATAAAAATTAATAATACAAATTTGAGTGCTGCAGAAGTAGCTGAAATAGTGTCAAAAAGGTTTGAATTATAAAATCACGTGAATCATCTTCAATTATCGGGCGCTTTAATTGAGTAAGGTTCACAAAAATTATCAAACTTTTTTATAAAAGGATGATTAAATTGAATATAGAAAAAGCGTGTTTTGATCAATCTTTTTTTCAAAACACGCTTTTTTATTCGCTCTTTTATCAAGGGTTATTAAGTAAATTTAATCAAACTTTATTCAAAAATTATAGTTTATTGGAATTTGTTTTAAATCTCTAATTGAAAATAAATAAATTTAAATATAATTAGGAGTGAATTATGATGAAAGAATTATTTGTCTGTGAAAAACCGTCGCAAGCGGAGGATTATGCAAAAGCCTTAAGTGGTGGTTCTACAAGAAAGAATGGTTATTATGAAGGTAATGATGGACGGATATATACATATGCATTTGGACATTTAGTTGAATGTGTAAACCCAGATCAGATTAATCCTGATTTTGGTTGGAAGGGTGATCCATCAAATTTACCATTCTTATTAAGAGATATTCCTTTACAAGTAAAGGATGATGCAGGAGTTAGAAAGCAGTATAAGATTGTTGTAGATTTGATGAAGCAAGCAGAATTAATTTATTGCTCAACGGATGCTGGGAGAGAGGGACAGCATATATTCTCTAAAATTTTTAAGAAAGGAAATATCGGCAATAAAAAAGTAATGCGACTTTGGGTCCGTGATCAAACGGAGAGTGGTATTAAAAAAGCTTTTCAAGAAGCAAAAGATAATAGTGAATATGCTGGTCTAGTTCTTGCTGGTAAGCTTCGTGAAGAGAGTGACATGTTAATTGGTTTAAATGCAACGCAATTGCTTACGAAATTAAGTAAAAGCCCTTCTGTCTTATCTCTTGGACGTGTACAAACACCTACATTGGCTATGATTGTAAAAAGGGACTATATAATTGAAAACTTTAAAAAGGTAAAACACTTTACCATTGTTGCTCCAGTAATGAATTCAGAAAAGGATTCAACAAAGCTATTTGAAATGGTATTAGAAAAGGACGAGCAGCTGACACAAGAGGATGCACAAGCTAGATTAGATATGTTGGGAAATCGTACAGGATACTCTGTTAAATCGGAACGGGTAAAGGAAAAACCTCGTAAGCTCTTTAGTTTAACGTCTCTACAGGTATATATGAACAAAAAAGTAGGATGGAGTGCATCAAAAACATTAGAAGTATTACAAAAACTATATGATCAAAAATTTGTATCGTATCCACGTACTAGCAGCGAATATCTGGCAAATGACGAAGAGTTACCGGGACTATTAGCGTGTCATTCATCAAATGAATGGGTTAAATCTATTATCGACAATGGATGGAAAATTGAACAAACGTTTGTAGATCCAAGCAAAGTATCGGATCATGAAGCCGTTATTATTACCACTGAAAAACCTAGTAGTCTAGTTGCAGATGAAAGAAAGTTATATGATGAAATTTTCTTGCGTTTTGTAAGTGCATTTTACCCTCCAGCAGTTTTTGAGAAAGTAACAGCATCTTTTCAAGATGGCCCAGAAACATTTAAATCAACCGAGAAAGTGTTGAGAGAACAAGGTTGGTTAGTTTTAGAAAATAAAGAAGTCCAAGAAAGTGTATTACAAAAAACTACATTAGATATTATTGGAGATTACTCTTTAAAAGAGAAAGAAACTAAGCCACCAGCTAGGTATAGTGAAGGTACAATACTTGAAGACATGGAGAAGGCTGGGAAGTATGTTGAAAGTAAAGAAAGTAAAGCGATATTAAAAGCAGCAGAAGGTGTAGGTACTCCAGCAACCAGGGCACAAATTCTTGAGACATTAAAAAAACGGAATTTTATTGAAGAAAAAGGAAAGCACTTGATCTCAACAAGATTAGGTAGAACAGTTATTATGATGATGCCACCGTCATTCTGCTTATATAGTGCGGAATTAACAGCAGAATTTGAAACTTCTTTAGCTCAAATAGAACGAAATGAGAAAACAGAGCAGGAGTTTTATGATGATTTAGAGAGCTTAATTGGTCGTATAGCCGCTGAAATTAGGGCAAACATCAAGAATGTACAAGGTGCAGTAAAAGCAGCTACAGCTAGAGAGGTTATTGCAAAATGTCCGAAATGTAGAAAGCCAATCTATGAAAATACTAAGTCATTCTCATGTAGTGGGTATAAAGATGGATGCAAAGTAGCTTTATGGAAAAATGGACTAGAGAAATTGGGTAAAAAAAATATAACAAAAAATGAAGCGGCAAAGCTCTTATCTGGCCAGGTAATTAAAGTTAAATTAAAAAGTGCTAATTCAGGAAATCCATATAGCAAAGAAGTACGTTTTAATAAAGAAAAATGTTGGGTTGAATATGCTAATTAAGAGGAAAAGGAAATGAACTAACATGAAATATATAGTAGAAAAAGTTGAGTCCTTTGTAGGGAAATGTAGGACTGTATGTCTTATGATAGTGTGTTTTTGGTTAATCATGTTTTTAGTGGCAGGAGAACACTTTTTATAAAGTTTTATGGGTAGTATTGGCAAATGGAATCTCAAAAAAGTACAGGAAATGTATACAAAAAGATCACTTGTCTTGGAAACAGGTGATCTTTTTATTAGATAAATTTCTACTTGCCAACAGCAGGTAGTTGTTATCCTATTCATATGTTCAGTAGTTATTATAACATAATTCTTTTGTGTATAGGCGAAGGGATTATTTATGTAAATGTACTAATAAAACTTACTGATTTTAAAGTAAGAGTAAGTGTACAATTTCCTTGCTGGAGGCTATTTGATAAGTAAATTTATAAGTTATATTTAGTCTTTTAGGTTTGGGATATATATTTTTGTTAAAAATATATATAAGGCCATTGTAATATATAATATTAGTATAAGGTGATATGAAAATAAGTTTGTTTATGGGCGACGAGCTGTAGTTCCATAAGAAGCATCGCTATGCTATGGTGAATTATAAGGATTAAGAGTATGTATTAACGCTATAGTTCCATAAGAAACATCGCTATGCTATGGTTCAACTACCACCCATGCATGATGGATTGGGCTATAGTTCCATGAGAAATATCGCTATGCTATGGTATGTTCTGCTGCTACTGGATTCGTTAAGAGGCTATAGTTCCATAAGAAATATCGCTATGCTATGGTTGAGAAATGCCTTAAAAGGAGTTGAAACCGGCTATAGTTCCATAAGAAATGTCGCTATGGTATGATTAAATCCATTGGACCAAATGGTAATTTAACGCTATAGTTTCATAAGAAACATCGCTATGCTATGGTGAAAAAGAGACCACAGACCACAAAAGCCAGCTGTAGCTCCATAAAAAACATTGCTATGATATGATCAAGATTGTGTTTCAAAACGTGTTGCTATAGTTCCATAAGAAACATCGCTATGGTATGGTCTATTCCTTTGTCCTTCGATATACACCGAGGCTATAGTTCCGTAAGAAACATCGCTATGCTATGGTCTGACTCCTAGTCAGAAAACCGAGTCTCCTGCTATAGTTCCATAAGAAACATCGCCATGCTATGGTAATGTTTTTGCCAGTATGGAGTTTTCCAAGCTAAAGTTCCATGAGAAAAATCGCTATGCTATGGTTGTACCTTACCTTTGGCCATAATCACCACCGCTATAGTTCCATAAGAAAAATCGTTATTTTCTGGTAGATGCTGAAAAACCTTGTCACTAGAGGATTAGACAAGGTTTTTTAATTTGAAAAAGGAGAGGTTTCATTTGTTTAGAATGCGATTTTTTTCTTTTTAAAATAAAGTAAGTTAAGCAGAGATAATATCTTCTTTGTTTGCATATGTTTCCCTATTCAAAATTCTATATTAGCAAGCTGCGTTTTTTGTTACCATTCTATATTGCCATTCCAATACGTTTTTCCTTCTTAATTTTTGTGTAATGTCCAAGTACATCTACCTGGTATTTCTCAAATGATAGTAACTGCTTGGAGCCTACATTTGCTATAATACTGCCATCATGCGTTTCAACAGTAATCCCAGCAGTTCCACTATGAACACCTTTAAAATATCCTGTGAGTGAGGGTAGTAATACCTCTTTTTTCGATACAGTTGTTCTAGCTTTAATTGTTTTGTTTTTTGAGGGGACAATTTGGATTAGATCATTGGGAAAAAGACTAAACAAAAAAGTAAAGCTAGGATCAATAGTTGTCCAATCCTCATATCCTTTTCCTGCTGTAATTGCTTTTTGAGGTAAGATATTTTTCATAAGATCAATTGTGTAAATGGGAATTAAATAGTACTTCTCACCCTTTTTGAATACATCAGTACGAGCAATTTTACTATTATACACGACACCTTTACCTTGATTAACAGGATTAACAATGGTTCTTGTATCCATTATTTTAATAGATTTTATAAGTGGTCCAATTCCTCCTGATTTTGTGGGTTTGTATAAAGGTTCTTGGAATGATTTGCGTTTATCTTTTTTATGACTTAAATAACGTTCTTTTATGGCATTATACGTATATAAATCAGTTTCTTTTCCAAACATGGGAAAATCACCATTAGCATCAAAAGGAATATCTTCTAATTTTGTTTTTGTCGCGGTTAGCACTTTCCCCTTTTCGTTATAACCAAGGAATTTCCGGATTGTTTCTTGATGTAATTCACCAGTAATAGAGCGCTTAGGCATTCTTGAAACAAAGATAGGTTTGATTTCGGATAGATCGACATCGGCGTAATTTTTAAAACGAATACCCTTTAAATATTGCTGGGTATTTGGAGAAACTCTTGCTTCTAACTCTAAACGAAATCCTTCCCAAGGTTCAGGAAACTGCATCCGTTTGGCTTGAATATTTCTATTTAACTCTTTTAACTTATAATATTTTGTTACTCTTTGAATCATGTGATCGGATGTGACAGCAACGATTACCGCATCTAAAGCATGATGGATATGCCCCTCTTTCCGATCTTTGTTAAATCCCCATCTACTACGCAAATGAGATGTTATAATTCCACTAACTGTATGAACTTTTTTCTCACGAGAGCTTTCAGAGAATATGAGGTGTTGTTGAATAAGGGATGATAGATATATTGTGGCATAACGGGTATCATTGAGATTGCGTTCGATAAATTCTTGTTCTCTCGCATGTGAAAAGTTTTGTAAAAGTAATTTTTGTTGTTTCTTTTTGTTGATTTTTTTATTTGACTGTACTCTTGTTTCAAATTCATCCCAAATTGAATTATTCCTCATGTATTCATAAGGAGTTTTGTTTCCTTTACGCTGATTTTCTGTTCCTAGCGTTAATACTTTATTGTTATAGCTGTCATCTAAGCTACGGCTGTAAGGGAGTATATGATCTACTTCCGTATAACCTTCTTCAAATAAGCGATGTGGTTCAATATATTTTCCAGAATACATACATCTACCATCTTGCTCGTTCCAAAGCTTAAATTTCACAATATTTATTCCTGAGGGTTTAATATTCCCCAATTCTTTTAACTTACAAATGGCGTGTTCATTCTTTTTAGAGTTATCCTGGTACATACTATCTATTTCTTTTCTTTCTTGGAATGTTTTCGATAATTCTCTTGCAGTTTCAATATGGATTGCGTTTGGAGAACCATATTTTTTTATAATGGCATTTATAACTTTTCTTGTTTGTGAAAGAGCACGATGTACAACAGGATTTGTATTCTGAGGGATAACAGGTAGGTACTTTGTTTTTTTTGTGTAGGATGTTCCCTTAAAGTTGTATCCTGCCTTCTCACATGCTTTATCGTAGGATAGACCTTCTTCTAAAAAAGGAATAATATTTTTTAAAGCTTTAAATGATAAATGTCCCATTTTTGAGAAATTCAGAGTCAATAATACCTGAATAAATGTATCATCGTAGGTCTTGTTAGCTAAATTACTTATAGGTTTTCCTTTTGCATTTACGTATTTATTTTGTAAATATTCTAGGATATCTTTATCATCTTTAAAGATAGTAAGTCCGTATGCAATTGTATCGTAATCTTTAGGTAATAAATTTAGAGCGTTCTGTCCGTAAATTTGTTTATATACCTTGTTAATAGAGTGATATTCTTTGAGTTCTATACATTTTTTATTTTCCACCGTTGTATCTACTATATCAGCTGAATATGAAAGGCTATTAAATTGAAATTCATTAGGAACAGATAGTAATTTTCGGATATCAATGTATTTAACAATTGATTTTTCGAGTGCTAGATTCATAATTCGTTTCTTTTCTTCAAAAGAGAGTTCTTCTATCCTGTCTTTACTGATCAGTCGGAGGTTGTTTATGGTTTGTAGCGCTACAAAATATTGAAATGACCAAGAAGCTTTAGGCACTCTTTTTTCTTTTGGCTCTAAGGTACAGTAACCAATCATTTTTTCAATTTGATCTTTAGAAGCATAGGGACGTTGAGATGCCCAGATTTCTAAGTAGCTACTTTCAAATTTCTCTGTTGCATGATTGTTTTTGTACAAACGTTGTGCATTGAATATCATTTGTATTTCTTCTTGAAGTTGTTGCCGAGTAACAGTCCCGATATAAGTACCATCTTTGTTTCTTTTATGATTTTCAAATCTTTTATCTTTTAGAATCATTTCTCCAACAGTTCTATAATTTTTTTGCTCCATAATCTGCAGGTTCTCTGAAATATTTTCTAAGATTTGTCCGTTTTCCGAGAGAGTTGTTTCTTTTCTATTAGATTTAAATCCTCTTCTTTTAGCAAGGTGAATAAGAACTCTAGCAAACTCTTTTGGATTTAATCTGCGCTCTAGAGCATTTAAACGTAAGTACCAAACATCGATCTCAGTAGCACTTTCATATAGATGGTCGATTTCGGTCTTGGATAGTAAGCCGTGCTTTACTAAAAGTATCTTTATCCGTTGCATTCTATGTTTTTTACGGCGTAGGGTTCTTCTGGTAGAGCGTGCGTCACGTCTAGGTGTAGCTAAAGATTTTCCATCTTTGGGATTCTCAGCTTTATCAAAAATACGAACCCCTAAATCTTCAATTCTATGTTTTTCTTGATTTATTACTGCCCAACCACATGATGCGATTCCAATATCCAACCCTAATACATATTTCAATTTCATAACCTCCTTCATGTTTTACAAAATAAAAGCACCATAGCGCTATGCTTAGGTGCTTTTCACATGGGGAGAATATCCATACCAGGATAAGGCGATCCCCAAACGCCACGGGTCATTGCCCTTACTATAGTAACTTAAGAAACATCGCTATGATATGATCCTTATGGTTTCATTATTGACCCGTAAAATAAACTTTATACCTAGATAAACGAATAATTATAAAAATAATGAGATTGGGAATAATAGTGATATGAATTAATTAAGAGGAACATATCTTAACTTGTTAATATTAATGCTATCATTCCGTAGAGAATATCACTATGCTATGATTATAAACCACGTCCTAACGAATTTTCTCAAGCTATAGTTCTAAGAGAAACAACGCAATGCTATGATCGAGGCGACGAATCAGACGCCTGAAGAAGTGGCTATAGTTCCATAAGAGAAATCGCTATGCTATGGTGTTCAGGGAAGAATGGGGACGATCGTTGGGGCTATAGTTCCAAAAGAAATATTAATATGCTATGGTAAACATTATTGATTCAATAAGTAAATACAAGCTAAAGTTCCATGAGAAACATCGCTATGCTATGATTGAACCCTATCAAGTTATGGCATATGGATAACTATAATTCACTAAGAAACATTGCTATGCTATGATTCCAAAAAAGTAATTTGGGCGTTTGAAGAGGCTATAGTTCCAAAAGGAAAACCGCTATGCTATGATGGCTCTACCTGCATTATCATTGTCTACACAGCTATAGTTCCATAAGGAAAATCGCTATGATATGATGCAACTATTTTATTTTGTTTTGGAATTTGGGCTATAGTTCTGAAAGAAACAACGCTATGCTATGATGGATGCTTTAAAAACCTTATTATTATAGCCTTAGATAAGGATTTTCCTTATCAAAAAAGAGCATCTTTCGTCAGTTTAATCCTTAAGGTTTCTTGTTTTTTGAAATAGTAAATTATTTTTTGTTTGCGGAACTAGTTGCATTTAAGTGTAGAAAAATCACGCTATATTATTAAAATAAAAAAGAGTAGCATGGCATAGTGCTATGTTACTCTTTTTTGAATCTACTTTTAGCATTTGAATTTGAAAGATGGCACTGTCTTTTATGATCAGGTCACTCATTTCATCTTTTAGTTGTTGATTTGAAATAAAGTCGCGATGTTTTGAATAATGTTGCGATATTATTGCTTTAACGGAAATTATTTTGGTAGGCTTAATAATACAAGGGGGGGTGAAACAAATGATATCAGGATTTATAAATCATAATAACAAAAAATGTTTATTTAAACTGAAAGATTTTACACTTGAAATCGAGGAAATTGAAAATCGAGATAAAGTGTTTGAGGAAGATTTTAAAGAATTATTTGGTATTAATCCTAAAAAGGATGAAACCAATGTTTTACGTGGGAAAGATTTTAATGGCAAGGAAATAATCTTCCATGTAAGTAACGTGAGAAAAAGAGGATTGAAATCCTATGGGTGCAAGGTTTTTTGGTATATTATTTTTAATAAAGATGAATCACCATTCGATGCACTTCAAATAAACGCAGAAGAACTGAATTGGTTTTATAATGTTCGAAATGCATATGACTACAACTATAATGAAAAAACAGGTCAAACGACTGTCGATATTAAACCGTTTGAATCATTAGAAAAAAAGTTCAGCTTTACATTTAACAGTACAACAGTAAATGGAAATTTAAACATTACACGCAATATTAAAAATATGGATACTTCACCTATTCACTTGTTTACTTCTTTAAACTTGGAGTTTGAAGAGACCGATGATTACGAAAAATTATATCATTTAATAAGTATTTTAAATGATTTCCTAGCTTTTATCTCGTATAGAAGAAATATATCCGTTGATTCACTTTATCTTAAAAAAAGAGCTGACGAAACAGGTCTATACGATAAGATAGGACAAGTCTTTATAAATAAAGATGAAATTTTTGAAGAATCAGAAAAAATCATCCGTAATAGAATCATTCAATTTCCACTAATAGAAGAGAATATCGGGAATTTATTTAACATGCTTGTACAAAATAAAATCTATCTCACCCATATACCTGAAAACTCAATTGATAGAAGGAGAATTACAGCGTCACGTTTTATAATGATCACAGCAGGGTTTGAATGGCAATTTAAATTATCCTTTAAAGATGAAAGTAAAAATAGTGAAGATAAATACAGAGTTCAAAAAGAAGAGCTTTTAACCTTCTTAGATGAAAAGGTAGAAATAAACACTGGGAAACAGAAAAAGTTCTTTAAAAACTATAAAAAATTTGTATTAAATAGTGATATGACTCTAGAGGAAAAAATCAATTGGGCTTTTAATAAATTCGATAATGTTCTAGAATTATTTATTAAAGGCTTATACAGTATACATAACCTAGAAAAACCTACCTATGAAGATATGGCTGAACGAATTGCAAAACAAAGGAACAACTATGCACATGGTAATATGGATAAAGAACTGAATTCATTGGTAATTCTTGATTTATTAGCTTTAGAGTGGCTTAATTACACTATGGTATTAAACGATTTAGGCATACCAGGAGACAACATAAAACATGTTATTAATGATTTATTTAATCGGAATATAGCACTATAAATAAAGAAATTTTTAAATAATATTTAAACAAACAGGTGCATTAGTGATATAAAAAGCATTAAATTAATCAAAATTTTTTATAAAAACAATTCTTAAAAATAAAAGAAAGCTATCGTTTTGATCAATCTTTATTCAAAACGATAGCTTTTTATACGCAGTGAAATTAAGAGTTTACAGTTATTGATTTGAAATAAAGATTAACTGTTTATAAAAAAGACGCGATGTTTTGCCCCTTTGGATCTGTTTATCTAAAGGGGTGTTTTTATAGTGAAAAGTGAAAAGAAGATCTGAGCTGAAAGGCGGATTAAGGAACCGTTGAGTAGCAATAAAGTTACTCAACTAAAAGGCCAGTTTGTGGAGGATTTTAACAGGTTTTTTAGAGTTATTATTTAAAAAAGGATTTTGAAGTCTTTTGGTGAAAATTAAATCTTAAATCTTAAATCTATAAAAGATAGAGGTTGTTGTGATGTTGAAACTGTTTCAATATAACTGGCAAGTTCGTGATGATTGGTTTACATTGTGCGAAGACATACCAGATGAAGAACTATTAAAGAAACGGGTCGGTGGGTTCGGCAGTATACTACATACCCTATTTCACATTGTAGATGTGGAATATATGTGGATCTTAGGTTTGCGAGGTGAACCAGTGCCTGAGGAGCCAGTGTTTGAGGATTATGCTAGCTTACAAAAAGTGAAAAATCTTTCAGCTCAATACCATGAGAAAGTGAAGCCATTTGTGACATCTTGGACAAATGAAATGGATTCTCGGAAACTTTCAGAAACTGATTTCAATGAAGAACCGATTAGCTCTAGAGACGCACCAATCAGGCGCCGAGTCATTGAATGTACACACGGAGAGATTATACGTCATGTCATTGTCCACGAAATCCACCATATTGGCCAGTTATCTATATGGGCACGTGAAATAGGAAAGGAGCCTGTTTCCGCAAATCTGAGAGGAAGAGGGCTATTCGATAATTAGACTGCCTTTGCCAATTTCACAAACGGGCGCGATTTTTGAACAACATAGGTAGAAATGATCAAACTTTTTTATAAAAACCAAACTTAAATCTGCTGGGGAAGAATCCATTTTGATCAATCTTTTTCAAAATGGATTCTTTTTATTTATCGTAAAACTTTGGATTGCGAGGTATTTTTGAACAAACTTTATTTCAAAGCTACAACAGTGACTTTTAATCAAACTTTATTCTAAAGCTACATCATGTTTTTAGTAGCTGGAGAACACTTTTTATAAAGCCTAATGGTATATAAAAAGATCACTTGTCTTGGAAACAGGTGATCTTTTTATTAGATAAATTTCTACTTGCCAACAGCAGGTAGTCGTTATCCTATTCATATGTTCAGTAAATATTATAACACAATTCTTTTGGGTAAAGTGACAACATAGCGCTATGTTACTTTTTCATAGCCGATTGAATAAATTTACACTCTTTCACAAACTCTAGATCTGTATCACTTTGAATAATCAACATTTTTTCTGTATTTTCTATAATATTCTTGTTAATTCTGTTAACATCATCATCCGACAAATATATAATTTGGTTGTATGGAGAAGGCTCACCTTCAAAAGGGGTTGCACCTATACAGATATTAGGCGAAATAGGGAGTACATAATCAGCTTCTTCAACTTTGTTGACTAGAATAGGTCTATCAGAAAGAAAGAATTTTTTCTTTCCTCGAAATTTCTCACGCTGACTGATACGCGTGAAGAATGGGAGAAAGATCGATGGGATGTGCGGGTGTTACATGGCAAATATGGAATTAACTATAACAAGACCCAGACTAATTATTATCTTGATTTCACCAAAATTGAACAAGTGGAAATGCGCCAGTATTTTAAAAAGTATTTCAAACAACGCTTACTTAGTAAGAATCATTTTTCATGGGATACAGCTTCAATATATTTAATATATTTACCAAGGTTCTTGTCATTTATATTTTCCTTAGAACCTACATGGACAAGTTTAAAAGGATTGAAGCGATCGCATATGGGACTGTATATTCAATGGTTACATGAATACGCAAGAAATAATTTGACCCAAAAAAATGCGAACCCTGAACGCTATATATCACATGCACTGACCTACACGGGAAAGTGCTTGGAAGACATCCAGCGATATGAATACGATATCGCTCCTGAAACTCCTGTACGATTGTTACTCTTTCCAGAGGACAAGCCAAAGTTAAAAAAGAAATCGATTGATCAAATTGATTACATTCCTGAATTTGTATTGGAGCAACTTTTCGCGCACATCGATGACTTACACAAAGAGGTCATTCCAGTGGTATGGGTGGCTTTTAAAACAGGGCTTCGCATTTCGGATGTATTAGGTTTAACCTCGAATTGTTTGGAGCGAATTAACAGTAACTACTCTATTGTCACGGATATTGAGAAGACATATGTGCAAGGACATAGAATCCCAATTGACGACGATTTAGCAAATATCCTCGCGGTTCTTATTCAACAATCCCAAGAGAATAGCAACCAAGAGAATAACCCCGAAGGGTTTATTTTTGTTCGTTACCGAGGTGTACGGAAAGGTAGGCCTTATTATCAACGATGGATTCGAGAACAATTAAATACACTAGCAAAACAAAAGAATATTGTAGATGAGAATGGAAAACTCTTTCACTTCAAAACTCATCAATTTCGCCACACCTATGCTGTCAAAATGTTAAATGGCGGCGCAGATATACTAACTGTACAGGAACTAATGGCGCATGCCTCACCTGAAATGACCTTGCGGTATGCCAAACTGTTGGATGACACAAAGAGAAAGTCATTTGAAGCAGCCTTTAGAAATAAAAGTCTACACCGTTTCAATTCAAATGGTAAGGTGCAAGAAATTAAGGCAGGCGAAGATATCCCAGAGGACATCCTGCAAGCTCTTTGGCAAAATCATAAATTAAACGCGATGGAAAATAACTATGGAACGTGTCACGCTCGTTTAAGTGGCGATTGTCCTTATATGGAGGAGGCGCCTTGTTTAACGTGTGGTAAGGGAGGTACCCCTTGTAAGGACCTAGCCATTGGCTTTTCCGATTTCGATATCGGAAAATATGAGGATCATATCAAAAGAACCTCTAGAAATATGGAATTAGCAAAACAGCATGGACGTGAAGACATTGTGGAGAAAGGTTCTAGAAATTTGAAGCGTTATGAAGAGATTTTAAGCAAGCTCCAGGAAGGGAATGTTATCTTCGGCAGAATGGAACGAATAAAGCGAAAGCAGGGTGTAGAAAATGGCTAACTACGATCGTAAAGAACATTTAAAAGCAATTCATGCATCAAGAAAAGCGACTACTTCGCAAAAGGTGGATAAAGCCATCCAAAGGCTCGTGCGAGCCAATGGTCCTATCAATTTTAATAGTGTGGCAAGCGAGGCTGGCGTAGCAAAAGCGACGCTATACAACAACCGTGAGCTGCGTGAACGGATTGAGAGCCTGCGCCAGCAACAAGCGGAAGCTCCTACACCAAAACAAATCAAGCGTGAAATAGATGAAAACAATAAAGATGCAGATGCAGTTATCGCCTCTTTGAAACGTAAGATTAAGAGGTTAGAAGAAGAGAAAAAACAACTGCGTGAGCAATTGAAGGTTGCTTATGCAGAAGTTTATAGAAAGATTTGAGGGAACCATGTTCCTTTCTTTCTTCGGTTAACGAAGAAGAACCGTTTAATAACAAGCTCAAATAAATTATAGTGTTGTATTTAGTTTTGTGGGGAAAAATACCTACCAAGAAAAGGTAGGTGACCTTATTTGAAAAAATTTTTATGTATTATTTTCAGCGTTTTATTTTGTATCACTACTTCTACTGTTCTGGCAAAGCAAGAAGCACCGAATCAAGAATTTATTAATAAGTATTATTTCGATATTGATTTAAAAGGGATGAAAGATATCTATTTCTTTAGGGAGTTCCCCTCTTATACTGATAAAGGACAAGTTTCGCCTTTTGGTAAGGCAGTTTTATCTGTATTACAGAGTGATATATGGACATGGGTTAGGGAACCAAGGATTTATGTTAAAGAAAACATTACTTATATACACGCAGTAAAATTAGATGGCTTAAATCTGTTATATGGGGTAGCACCACATCGCTGTCAAGCTAAGCTTATGCAAACACACAGAGCTACTAAATCTTGTGCACGATATTTACTTCTTCGTTGAACAAAACCTATTTCCCTAGCTAATTTCTCTAAAGCATGTGGTGACATATGTCGTTGTAATTCTTTAGAAAACAATTCTAGTTCATCAGAAATCGATAAATTCATATAACAAATTTATCTTAGGTAGATAGGCGCGTGGTGCTACCTCTTAAGGATTTTATTGATGTGTTTGAAAAATCTTGTTACGAAGTAATTTTTTATTTAAAAACCTTACAATTAATTGGCGTATTTGCGGATCGATTGTAAGACCAATAATCCCAAATATTAAGCCAGTAAGTATTAAAGCTACTAGCGATGGTAAATTGATTAATACGGTACCATAGATACCGTAACTAATTGCAAATGCTAAGACATTGAATATGATTCCTTTAAACAGTAATTGGAAACCTTTATGAACAAATAAAGTAAATCCTAGTAATAAGGTTCCTTCTGTTAATATAGATGCTACCGCAGTACCTATCATTCCGAATTTGCTTCCTAATACTATATAACTAATAATAGCAACAATTAGGCCAATTGCCATTGTTGTTGTTCGTTTCCATTGTTGTCCAATTGTTGTTAAATTATCAGCAAGTGGATAGTTGATGGATTGTAAAATGACCATAAAGGCTAAAATAGCCAGAGCACCACCTGCTGATGCATATTTTTCACCTAATAAGGTTACAATCCAAAATCTTGGATCAGCAATAAATGGAATAGCAATTCCCATTCCTAAGAAAGACATAAGTTTTAATTCAAAATGTGATAGTTTCCTATGCTCATCAAGTTTTTTTTCATTTCCAAATGCAAATAGCTTTGGATAAAATGCTGCTGCCACAACACCTGGTATTTGATAAAGTACTGACGGTATTCGTGAAGCCACTCCAAAATCGGCAATATCGCTTCGTGAAGCGACTTTTTCCAATATAATCGGTCCTAATTGAGGTAGCAACATAATGATAATACCGTTTATTGTGAAAACAAGCAGCTGATTTAAAATTTTATTGTCCCACCCTTTATGGATGGTTGTATAACGAATAACCATTATAAATGCTATAAGTCCTGTAATAAGACTAGATGCTCCATACATAGCTGCAACTAGCATTATATTCCACTTAAAGGCTATTCCTAATAGAAGAGCGGCTGCAGCTGTCAATCCTTGCAGAACAGAAATAACAGCTGTAAATTGCATACGTTCCGTTACTTGGAAATAAGCCATTCCAACTCCTTGTAAGGTTGCACCAAACATTGTCGGCAGTACGACTAAATACACTGTAGAACGTAAATAAGGATCCGTATAGAAAAATTGTGCAAAAATGATGAAGGAAATAGAAATTACAACGGCTAATACTAATCTCACTCGTAAATAACTACTTATGAGTATGCTAATATTAGCCTCTTGCCTTGTCCCTTCACGCATAAAGGTATGTGTTAAACCGGCATCTGTAAAATAACAAACAACTGCTGAAACAGCTAATGCAACGATTAACATACTATAGTCGTCTTTTGAAAAATATCTGGCGAACAAAATGGTAGCAACAGCAAGTACAAAGCGGACGATAATGTTACCTACAAATAAATAAGATGCATTTTTTAGGATTTTGTTTGTTTTCATTGAAAATACCTTTCTATTCTTTAGAGTCAACTGTACCTAGAAATAAAGATGTCTCAACGATTTGGATAAGTATTTGAGTAACTAGTTGTATTAAGTCTTAAAGTTTATGATAAATTCCTACTTTTGTTTAATTGAATACTTCTAGTTCTTTTGCAATAATAGGAGATTGACATTTATTCCTATCATCTACAACTACCACTTCAACTTATCATAATATTGATTACATCGTTTCCTCAAGGGATTTTTTCACATTATATAACAAAATAGTCAAAATTTATTTTTATTCTATCATAGAATTTTATTTTTCTATCTTTTTTAAGTTTGTATTATATATACAAACCCGTTACAAAAAAATAAATATGAGAATCTTTGTATAAATTTATAGCAAATTAACTCGCAATTTTAATTTAAACATTGTGAAAGAGATAGATGATTTTTAAAAAGACGGTTTGTGATAAAAAAGTGAATATACTATACAAACAATCTTAAATTGAATTTTAAAAAACGTATTTTGAACGTTATCTCAAGGTCATTGATAGGTAGATACAAATTTATCTTAGCTCGATAGGCATAAAGACAACAAATCACCCCAAAAAATGAAAAAATGAGCTCTTGTTAAGGGTTAACTCAAAATTTTGTTCTGGGGGTACTATAAAATTTTAGCTTGATAGCGATGTGGCGGGACCCCAATATGAAGTAAAAGTGCGATACATATTGGTCATGTCTAATATGTATCGCACTTTATTCTTTATGACTTTTTACAATTTAGGTCTTGATAAACCTTCATTTCTTCCTTCAATGAACGCCACGATTCAATTTTTATTGATTTAGTAGTCTTGTCTCGTAAGGTATATTCGTGTATGAAATATGACTCCTTGTTTTTCTTCATCTTAACAACTCCAACTTACCTCAAAAACCTGTAGGTATATAAAATTTATATAACAAGTGTAGTTTTTTAACCCTTGTTCTGGTTAGTGTCTGTAGTAGTATGTATTGTATCTTTTTAAGGATACGTGAGTTTTAAATCCTACTTGCTTTACAATATGTTCAGCTGTGTATTGTTGCTGGATCATCTTTAAAATAAAGGTATTTCGAAAATGTTGTGCAGAAATCCCTTTCCTCAAATTTGCCCGCCTTACTTCTAAACGAATCATTTTTTGAACGGAGATTTCCGTTAGAAATTTTGGTGCATCATCGCCATAACTCCAAAGGTAAGTACCGAGTCTAAAATGAAAAGCAACAAAGAGTGGGTCATCGCTGTGATATCTAGGGCGTACTGGTTCGGGAATAGTTTTATAGTAATGATATAAGTGTAGTTTATCCTCTTCTTTTAACTTGATTGTACGATTGATTTTTGTATCTTCAGGAATAGATAATGTATTGTTTTCAAAATGCACATGTTTCATTCGTAAAGCGACAAGCTCATGTAGAGATAATCCGTAGTCTAGGAGCAAGATTATAATAGAAAGATTTCGCTCTAAAATCATAGGACGGGTAGTTCTTTGTTTTTCTGTCAATCCTTCAAATGATGCAGATACTTGCTTTAGACGTTTCTCTTCCTGTAGAGAAATAAAATCTTCAGTACGTAATGCACGATTAGGTGGAGATATGTGAATGACACTTTCAATGGGACTAGATAAATCTAAATATTCGTATAGCTTATTAAGAACGATGTAAATACGATGGACCGTCTTGTCAGAGTATTGACGTTCTTCTATTAAGTAAGTAAAGAATGCTTCAAAATCTTTTTTACATAGAGATTCCCAGCTAATTTCTTTAGAGAATCGTTCGGATTGATGCAGCCATTGAATGTAGCTCTCGATATCGTAAATATATCGCTTAATCGTAGAGGGTTTTCTTCCTTTACTTAATAAATAAGAGGAGAAGCCTTGTATTGTGTTTTGGATTTCTTGCATGAGTACAGTCTCCTCTACTTTTAATGTTATTTAAAATCCTTATTTCGAGTGAATTTCAACTTAGTTTTTTCTATTATAAACGTTATCTACCTTATTTTTCGCTCTCATACCTCTTAACGAGTCGATAAAATGTGGTCGATGGGATGCTGGCTTTTTTCATGGCACTTCTAGCTGTAATTTTCCCCTCTTTCCATTCTTTATAAGCCTCCTTAAATTCTTGTGTAATTTCCGTCTGCGGTCTACCTAAATGTTTTCCTTGAGCTTGTGCTAAAGCGATCCCTTCAGCTTGTCGTTGTTTGATATCTAGACGTTCTTTTTCAGCAAAAGCTGATAAGATTGTTGCAGTTGCTTTTCGTACAGCGCTTTGAATAATATCATTTGTGGCGTTTCCGTTATAAGTTACGTTGATAAATGGTTCTTTTAGAAATTCTAAATTTATCTTATTTTCCTCGTAATATCTAAACTCTTCTAAAATATCATTCATGCTTCTCCCAAGCCTTGTTAATGAATCAAAGACAATTGTGTCACCGGTGCGAACCATGTGTTTCATTATTTGATATTTTTCTCTATCCATATTACTTCCTGTTTTTTTATCGATAAAAATATCCCGTTCGTCAATTCCAATGTTTTTCATGTTAACAATTTGGCGTTCCTCATTTTGATCTTTACTTGAAACACGAACATATCCAAACTTCTTGCTAGTCATAATAATTACAACCTTCCTAAAAAACAATCTTTTTCCAATCTATTTGTCTACGATTATATCAAAAATGAACCAAAAGGTATATATTAATTATGGAATGTTCCAAAAGTGTAAATATGATGTTTTGGAATACTGTTTTTATATAGTTTCATACAGTTCCAAAAGGTGTACCTTTTGGAATAATTGACACTTGTCTCTTCTTATTCGAGTTTGAAATGAATTTTTGTTATAGCCCTAGTCTATGGTTTTGTAACATGACAACTTTTATATGAAAATTCCCTGAAAATATGACACCATCAGCCTAAGGCTGTTCTATTTCTAAATAAATCATTTTTTGTAGGTTACTAATAATACTTTTGAATAAGGATAATATTTCGGACATTGTTGATGTGAAACAACAGATTCTATAGATGACAATGATAATATTTGGTAAAATTAATGTAAATATATGTAGAAAAAATATTTCCAGGATAAAAGTCTGATTTAAGTATAGAAAGAGGAGATCAAATGAGTGGTAGCTTAGAGCAACTTAAAGAAGCGTATCATGAAAATAAAATAGTTCCTTTTATCGGAGCAGGATTATCAGTACCTTTCAATATACCTACATGGGGAGATTTAATAAAGGATATCACTGATGAATATGCTAAGGGGAAAATTGAGACAATGCTCCGAAGTGTTGTTGATTGGCATTTGGACAGTAATGATTATTGGGGGGCAATTGATGAGATAAAGAAATACGCAACTTTAGTAGATCAAGATATTCAAAAGAAAATTACAAAATTAATCAGAGAGAATAAAAAAAATGTAGAAGATGCCAAGCTACATAATTACCTTGATTTAGCTAAGCTGAACTTTAAACTACATTTAACAACGAACTATGACAACCTTTTATATGAACATATAAAAGGAGAGAATCTTCCAATTCTACTTAAAGATTTAGATTTTAGCTCTCAAGATTTGTATGATGAAAAGCGAATTTGTCACCTTCATGGATTTACATCTAATATGGGCTCGATTGTTATTAGTAGAAGTAGCTATGAATCACTTTACAGTAATGAAAAGTATGGAGATTTATTGAAAGCAATTACAAGTAGTAAAAAATTTTTATTTATGGGCTTTTCTTTTGATGATAAGTTTGTAAGTGATTTAATTAAAGATTACAAAAAATATCTTAATGGAACACATTATATTCTTCTAGCAAATCCTACTCAAGACAGAATGAAAGAATTACGAGAGGAATATGGTTTAATTACTATTCCATATGAAACTCAAGGTTCTACACATGTAGTTGAGATAAGAAAGATACTGAATCAAATATCTGAACCACAGTCGAAAAATAAAACTGCAGACTCTGATGGTCAAAATGGCACAACTACTGATTCTGTTGTGTTGGGAGCAAAATTAGCAGATTTTAAAAAGAATGTAAAAGGGAACTTATTCTACAAAAAGCTAAGAATAGAGGATATTGATGAGGATCTTATTGAATTAAGTTCAATATTTTATGTAGCATCAGAACAATACATACGAGCACTAAAACAAACCGGTATTTCTTTAGAAGTTATTGATGCTGTATTAGGGAAAGTGTTCCTGAAATATAAAAAAAGGTATGTTGATACATACAAAAAGCATGGTAACAGCGATCAATTTTTAACAGTTGTCCATGAAAGTTTAGAAGAATTTGATTTTGGAAGATTCGCTATATTTTTTAAAGAGAATGAGTCAGATGAAAATGAAAACAAAGGTTTAATTCATCTTTTGGCTGAGGATGAAACTATAGATGTTTGGTGGGGAAAGGAGCGGTTAGATGAGCAACATAACTAATCAAAATATATCGGTTCCTCCCTCAATTGAACTGTTATTTAATAACGAAAAGTTAGATTTGATGAAGATACTTTCCCTAATGTATGCTTTTATGTTGGAGAGTAAAAAGCGCAGAAAGGTATCGGAAATCATGTTTTATTACAGCCTAGTCAATTTTGATTTAATCAAGTTATTTGAGAATGATGAAGAGAATAATAAAAATTTCAGGCCATCTCCCAATTTATATTTTCGCTTCGAGACTAAAATTAATGGACTTCTTCTGAATATGTCATATTTACAGCTTATAAATCTGCAAGGCGACCTGACTAAAAAGTTAGACGACATAACTGTTCAACTGAATCCACTAGGAAAGTTAATCTTCGAAGAAATGGATTCAATATTTTTCTCTAATTTAAAGAAAGAGTACACAGACGCTTTTAAAACGGTCAAATTTTCAGCTAGTAATATGCAAGTAATAAAGGGGTTATGACAGTGAGTAGTATACTTATTAATAAATTAATTGTTCAAGGGGTCTCATATAGGAGAACTGTCTGTTTTAATAAGGATTTTACCATTATAAGTGGAGAAAAGACTTCGGGTAAGTCTTTAATTCTTAGCTTAATTGACTACTGTTTAGGTAAGAGTGAAAAAATCGATTTAAAAGTTCAAAAAGAGTTAAATACAAATTGTGATCAGGTTTTTCTTGAATTAGAAATTGGTAATGAAACCTTTACATTCAGTCGATTGTTAAAAAAGAAACACAGTAATATTAGCATATATTTCTGTATCTTTGAGGATATAGATGGATATACGCCAAAAACGGTCAATAGAAGTGAAGCAATGCACTTCCTTATGACAAAATTAAATATCAATGAATATAAAATAATTAAACACCAAAAACATAGTACTCAAAAGATACTAGAATCCATATCTTTTCGTGATATTTTCAGATTTGTGTACATAAATCAACATGCTCTTGGAACGAACGATTTTTTAGATAATAAAACTTTTTCTAAAAGTAGTAAAAATCCTCATGCTTTTAAATTAATGTTTAACTTGGTAGAATCTGATAAAGATGCGCTAAAATTAGAATTGGTAGAAGCACAAAATAAAATTGAAGATGCACATAAAGTAATATCAGGATTAAATTCATATTTAAAAGACAAGGATGCTGAAGATTTTAATGTTTTATCTGCTAAATCAGAGAAAATTAAGAAGAATATCGATATACAGAAACAAACAAAGAAAACAATTATAGAAAATAGCAAATTGAATAGCAATAATGAAAATGAAACGTATATAAAACTAAAAAATGATTTAGAGGAAATCACCAATCAAATAGTTGAATACCAACGGCAAAAAAGACAACTACAGATATCTATAAAATCCAAACAATTATTAGTGGAAGAATATAAGGTTGAAGAAGAGGAAATAGATGCAACACTAGAAATAAACTACAAGTTAGTAATTCCAGACCAAAATATTGAATGTCCTCTTTGTAATTCAACTGTTTCAACTCATTCGTATGAGGAGTTACCTCAAAATACGAATACAGAGAAAATGTTAAGAAAGGTAAAAAAGGAAATTACCAACAAAATAAAATTGGTTACTAATCTAATTAATGATGAGCTGAAGAATGTTGAGGAAATAGAATTAAAAATAGCAAGATTATCGAGAAAGCAAGCTATTTTCAACGAAGCCATTGCAGAATTTGCGAAGGAGACAGATGTTCCTTTCTTGTCCCAAATTGATAGTATAAATAGCTTGATAAATCGACTGGTTAAAGATCATGAAATAGTTAAAGAAGGAATAAGAATCCATCGAAAAATTGAAGAAAAACAAAATGATATTACCGGCTTTGAAGCTACTGTAACACGTTTAGAAGGCGAAATCGCAGCACTACAAATAAGTGATCAGGATCAAAAAAAGATTTTTGACTTTTTAAACAATGAATACAAAGATTTTATGACAAGATTGAAGTATGATACAAATGATGAGACCTTTATTCATCCTGACCAGTATATTCCATACTATGAAGGTGCAAGTGTTTACGCTCATGAAAGCGGTGGCCTCTTGGAGTGTATGCAGTTATCGTATTTAGGAGCAATCTTAAAAAGTAAAACTGAAGGATATGCTTCTGGGCACCCAGGACTTTTGTTATTAGATTCAATTAGTAAGTATGTAGGTACACTAAAAAAGGATGAACAGAAAAACAAAGGGTCTAATGGGATTTCAGGTCCTCAACATATTCAAGAGCCTGTGGAAGGTCCAGTTGAAATCGAAGAAAAAAACTTGATAAATGACCCAGAAGTATACGAAGAATTTTATAAAATTTTGATTGAACTAAGTGCGCATCATCAAATTATTCTCATAGAAAATACACCGCCTGAAAAGTTTAACAAATACATAAAATACGTATTTCTAAAAGGGAAAAAGGGTTTTATTAATGAAGGAAAAAATGAATTTAAAGAAAATGATGAATCATAATAAACGTAAACAGGTCAAGTAATTGATGTGTAGAAACATACCTATCAAATATTATTTATGATTTGTCATTATAATATTTTAGTTTTTTATAAAAGTGTTAAAATTATTTAAAATCCATGTCCGATTTCAGATTTGAGTAGGGCACTATAAGAATAAAGTAAAAAGAACTTGTAGAAATCACTACAAGTTCTTTTTTAGATAATGTAAAAAAGTTAAAACAAACTATCTCATAATTTGTATCGGAGCAAACACTATAACCACGGGTTGATTTTATTATACAATGAATATTAAAATATGCGCCTTTTATATTTGAAAATTTTGTGAATTTAGAAAAGGATAATAAATAACCATCTTAAACACCTAAAAAATCTCAATTGAATACTTTGAATAAAACGCTTTAAATCAATATCTATATCATAATAAATTATAAAAAAATATAAACATAGGTATATAGAGAAGAATGTAGGATTCTTACAGAAAGTCATATACTTATATTCGATAATAATTTACAAATGCAATATAAACGTATAGTTATGTTCACCTATAAACTATAAAAACAGACATTTGTTAACTATTTCTATTTTTGTTTATTTTGTTACCCTTTATAACAAATAATACGCTAAACCGATCACAACAGCGCCTAATACAGTAATTCCTATATACATGTTATAACCTCATCAAATGTCCATTTTGTCAATTAATGTGTAATTTCTATATAACAAAGAAAAAACACCCGTTTTGGATGCTTTTAAATCTTTTCTATAATATAAACTAATGTCTTTTTTGATGGTGCATGATAAGAGTAACCTTGATTATTATGAACATATATTTCGTATTTACCCATCACTTTAAATCTTTCAGTTTCAGATTCACCGAACTTTGTTACAGAGTCGCATAAAATAGTTAAATCTTTTCTATTATTGCATAACAAATTAGAAATTTGTTTTTCGGTATATATTTCCCCTACCGCTAATTCTTTCAACATCTCTTCATATTGCATAATTTCTCCACCTTCCCAATCTATCCATTCAGCAGAAAACATAATTAACCTTTTATTCAAATGAACAAAAAGCCATCGCCGAAGTGACGGCTCTAAAGAGGGTGGGAGAAACAAAGAATCTTCCTAGTTCCTTTTCTAATCGTTCTAACGCATCAACACACTCATTAGCTACGGTAGTTAATTCCTTAATGTTTTCGTTAGCTTCTTTTCTATTTATATCAATTTTCACTGAAATTACATTCCATATCATTTCGAGAAAATTGTACGCTAAGAAGAACTTTTTTTATTTTTTTCTTAATGCTAGCGGTCATTCACTTCCAATGTTTCTTTCGCCATCTGCTCATATTCTTCCAAGCCTGAGATAATCGCAAACTCAGCTATCGCAACAGGGTATGCCGCATTAAGTTCAATGACGTGCTCTTTCATGGCAGGCCAGTAAATCCCGCCTGCTTGCCGGTAATAGTTGATCAGTTTCTCCAGGGCTGCCTCCCCGAATGCCCGGTACTGGAAAACAAAGTCATTTGATACATCCGTTACTTTTGCTTCGGTCCAGTCGATAAAACCGGTTACGTTAGTATCTTTATCAATCATCATGTGGCCAGCATGAACATCCCCATGAATCAGACCTGTTCTCTGAGGCCACAATTCCTCATTTTTTACCCAGGCCTGCCAGCGGTTCCATAAGGATTCGCCTACGCCAAACTTCGCTTTAACCTTTTCCATACGCTCAATCATCGATTTTCTTGCCTCTTCTGCTGTCTGGACAAACAGGCCTACTTTAAGAGCCTCTGCTTTCGGAACTGTGTGTAGCGAAGCCAACGCTTTGGCTAATGTCTGGTGAAATTGTTCAGGTACATTTTCATAATCCATCTCCCACAAATAGTTTTGAATCTCCGGATCAATCGTACCTGCTGGCACTCCGGTTAACTTTTTATAAGCTATTAGATCGTCTTTATAAACCGACCAGACTGGAACCTGAAAAATGGCATATTTGTTTACAAGATCCAGTGCTTTCTTCTCCACTATCGTCCTCGGCATCACATCGTCCCGTCTCGGAAGCCTTAGCACCCATTCTTCGCCTTTATCGTCTTCTGCATAAGCAACCAGAAAATCTAAACCAGACTCGTTGAATATGATGGACTCCTCTTTAACTTCCAAACCATACTTTCTTGCTATTTCTACCGCTTTTTGTTTGTTCAAATCTTTCACTTCCTTCTCTTATTTTACTGATTTTTTGTAGTGAAAAACCAGACTGTTGCCTATGGGAAACTTGTGCAATACTCTACTTATTCAGAGCAAGTTTGTCATTTATTTTTTCATGTTCAATATTCACTTCTTTATGTTCGAAAGTAATAAACACTCCCCCTTTTAAGAGAATGTTTTTTAATTAACCTGCATATTAACTTTAAGTAGCAATCTCCACAATTTATTATAAACTTTAACATATAATAACAGTTTTCTATATAACTGTTATTCAACAATCTGGCCGAATTGTTGAATAACATGACCGGCGTTTTTTAAACAACTTTATTATCTCTGTACAACTTTATAAATCTAATAAAATAGGTGTTTTGAATGTATACTTTTGTTGGCGTTTTCTTAGAAATATAAAGAAATAGAAGAAATTCAGTATTTGCAATGAATCGAAAGTAAACTTTTGGATAAAAGTTTACTTTCGGATTTTGAATCGTTTATAGATAATTTTGTAATAAATTTCTCAATATTGATATAGATGTTAAATATGGATTTTATATCGAAAATTAACAAAAAATATAATATCATAAAAATTAAGATGGTTTGTGTCACTTGTTTTTCCCTTATGCTTAAGATAAGATCGTATTCGCCGATCTTATCTTTTTTTATTTGTAAATTTTTGATACAAAAAAGGAATCCTTATAATAAGGATTCTGCAACAGGAAATAACAATAATGGGGTACAGCCGAGATACGTGTAAAAATAGGTCATAGGCTTACTTTTATTCCCACCTATGACCTATTGAGCTTATATAGGGATCGTTTATTCTATTGGCTGAGGGGTTTTCTGTAAATCAATTACATAACCCCCAAAACGTTTTATATGTCTAGTCATATAAGGACTTAGCGTTTCTAAATCTTACATGATTACTAGCTTGTAGCGACATCTCCATTAAATTTCGGATAAATGCGCATGCTTCGGGCGCTTCTTTTTCAATTAATTCCACGATTCTAGGATCTGGCGAATACAGGCAAGCAAAAATTGCCGCGAAGAATTCTTTAGAAGTACTTGTAATATATTTTATATAGACCGGAATATAGATATCATCTGTAATGTTATTTTTTTCAGCTTCATAGATTGCTTTAAATGCTACACTTTCAGATGCCAAAGTTCCATCTTTTGCAAAAAGAAGGTCATCAAATGCATGCCCAAGTTCATGCATGACTGTATCTATTAAAGGAACGATCTCGTCCGTGTGCCCAAAATGACTAATGTCTATAGCTACATATCCTTTATTCGGATTATAAAATCCCAGGACACGGTCATTCGGTGCACCAAAATTCATAAGACTACTATCAGTTAACAGCAACGCACCATCTGCAGTCATTTTTCTGAAACAAAGAATTAACTGATCATTTGGTATTCTACTGCTAACTTGTTTAATCAAATTTTCTACTCTCGTTACAACAATAGATGCATACAAGCCATCTACTTGTAAATCTACTAATTGTGCATCAGTTTTTACTAATTCTTTAAACTTATTATTCACATCATTTTGCACTTGTTTTACTTCTTTTAATATTTCATCTTTTGAAATTAGTTTTCCATCTATACGAATCAATTCTCGGCCGTCCATAGTAATGATAGACATACCTGTTACTTCAAGGCCTTGGTTTCGATTTAAGATTATTTGATCCTCATTTAGATAACCCATAGACGTCCCATTTGGACATACGAAATGAAATAGGATAGGGGATGAGTTATCAACGTGTGTACTAAGATCTATCTTCATAAAATCATTAATGGCACCATACTTAAACAAGACAGAAAAGTTTTCCGCTTTCTTTTCGTCAATTGTCTTTGGATTATCTGTATAAAAATACCCTTCAGGAAATCCAACCTCTTCAGCACTCATATTTTTATAGACATACATAGGTTCTGGTATTCTCGCACTTGCTTCTCTTAAAGATGTATCGAGTTCTTCTATCGCTCGTTGATCTGCCTTGCTTAGTTTGTCTGGGGTGTTATGATATTTTTGAAGGTTTACATTTAAATCATGAACTCTATCCGAATCCGCAAGGATTGCTTTCTGTTCCTCTGTTAAAGAATTTTTCCAGTCTTTAAACTGTTCCTCAGCCCATTTCTTTGCCTCGTCTGTGTTCCCTTCGAAATCTTCAGTTTTTAAATTCATTATCTCAGCATCTTTGTTCATGGTATTCCTCCTACCAATTGGAATTCTATAAAATAAGCATCCCGACTCCTGTATCGATGACCCACTTGTGGAAAGTAGTTTTCCATATAAAAGAAACGTACAGGTAGGGGATGCTTACAAACATCATTTATACATATAGATACATGTAATTTGCATACAGAAAAGAGTGCGTATCACATCATTTTCTTTTACATCTCAATACAGATAGCATTTTTTCTAGATTCATTTGACTTGTGACTTAAATCCATTTCATTTGAAAGTATATTTCGCTTCCAATCATTCTATTTTTCTATCATGCAGGCAAGACTTTGTTGAGAACTTCTATTTCTTCTCCAGTATCTAATACTGCTTTTATAATATAAGTAAAACCTGCATCCAATGACATATCCGTATAGTCCGCAAGGTTCCATTTTAATAGCCCATCATTATCTAAATTATGTCTAGGTTTCACTCCACAATCCCATTCTTGTTGAGTATTCACATATGAAAAATGATATTTCGTGAAAGCATTCAATACCCTTGGATCACTTATACTAAAATGAAGTCCAAGATAAGTCTTTGTACCGGCAATTGGAGGACCCATAATCCAATCATGGAAGGAATGAGCCTCTAAGATTTGTTTAGAAATTGGCTCGTATTCTAAATCTAATTTTATAATGCTGATGTCTGCGAAGTGAGTTCTACAACCATCTAAAGCTTGGATAGTAATGGTGTTGAAATCTTCTGGTTCGCCAAGAACTTTAAAAGGAATTTGCACCCAGCCCCAGGCATCTTCTTCAGAGATGTTAACGTCAATGGATTGGTCTCCTATACTTATCTTCGCCTGATTCTTCATATTTAATTTAAGTATATAGCTGGTGTAGGCATCCAATGGTTTTTCTACAATCCCTGTTACAGTCCCCCTCGTGCTTAATCCATGACTCACTAGATCTGCCCCGTTCCAAGATATTGAATCATTACCATAGGTGGTTCCATCATGATACCTATCGGCAATTTTGATGGTAATATTCATGCCTTGCCTTAAGGTAACGTTATAAATAGATGTTATACCCGCATCAAATTGGTCTTGGATTGCCTTTTGTGTCTTGTCATCATAAAACAGCCCGACAGCCTCTTCCCACAATGGCCATACCTTGTCAGTATCGTCTACGAAATACATCTCATTGTCATCATCAGCTATGGGCTTGCCATCTTTGTTTTGTACAAGGCTCCCAAACGCAAAATGAAGCGCCTCTCCCAATGTGCTCTCTGGTGTTAAATCTTCAGGATCGTCCGCATCTTTTGTGGCAATCCTGCTTTCAGCCGCGTATGTTCCGGTTGATATAATCACAGAAGCTGTATGGCTCTCTATTGACCCTTTATAGGCTGAGAAGTTCACATCACTTGGTACAATGATTCCAGCATCATTGATTGTAGCGAATACGCCAGATACTTGAGGTGTTTCTAGTTGGACTGCGTTGCCCGCTTGAATACTCACTAATTGACCTTTGTTGATACTAATGGGATTCCCATTAAACTGATCCCATGTCGTTAAAGCGATGGGATGGCTATCCAGTGTAGGATAATAACCACCTGCTTGTAACTGATCACACATGTTATTGGTCTGCGCTTTAATGGTAGCTAATGTATCATCAACTAAGACAAAATTTGTTGTAGGTGCAATATTAAAGCACGTTGTGGTACCTGTATTAAAATAACGAATATTCAAATCCACATACGCCGCATGCGCCGTATCCCAGCTCACAGTATCCCCTGTTGTATCAGAGGTTCCATTCGATACAGAATCTGTATGAGAATAGTTAACGGAAGTTCCACCGGTAAATCCCCCATCAGCAAACCCGGCGTTTATGGTAACACCTTCTGTATTCGAATACGTATGATCATGCGTCATCGTATGATCTTCTGAATTTGACATTTGTTTACTTTCGGATAAAATCAGTTTTTCCATGCGAACCCCTACCACGGGCCAGGCTGCAACTAATGGGTTCCTGATGCCTTTCCTAAGAAGGGCACCATCTAGCAACCCAGATGCTTTTTGGAAATCTGAATATATATCTCCTGCTGTACTGAGCTTATGAGGATTCGATACATATCTTGTATATCCTTTGTCCTTATACTCATCCTTCCATGCTACAGCAAGTCCGCCCTTTACGGTGTATCCGTTTTTTTCCATACTATCAGTGATATTATCTCCATCTTGATCTTTCTGTATATCTTTGCTTTGATTTGGGTCAAATAAATTGGGAATAGCGTTACAACGGTGCTCATCCTTCTCTAAAGAAGCGACCGATAAGTTAGGAAGATATAGATTTTCTACAGGGACCTGAATTGTTTCTTTTGTATCGGGATGAGACCAGTATAAATGAAACTCTGTTTCCTTTACGTTTTCTGGACGGTAATCAATTCGGATTCGGTAGAACTGATCTTTTACCATATGATTGGCTAAATTGTTGACGATCTCTCCATCAACCCAAATCACACTATTTTTGTCATTAGAAGTAGAAAACGTATAGTCCTCTGTTTGGTCTGGACGTATGTACCCAATCCATCGAATCGATTTAAATACCTGTTCTTCTTCCGTTAATAACTCTTCATAGTGCTCTGATGCTAATCGAAAATGACCATATGTGGATGAATCGATTAATGCCTCTTTTGTAAAGTTTTCATCGTTGTAATAATATCCCATCAGTCGTCCAATCGTAATAGATTCTCCTTCAACAGCAATAGAATCTACTTTCGGATTGACGATATTAGATTGTTTTCCTTTCGATACCATATCAAATGCCTCCCATTCAATTTGAGAATATAAAAAATTCAGCTTTGCTAGTTTATTTTATATTTAAATGGTAGGAAATGTAATTGATAAATAAATTAACTTATGAAAAATGAACAAAGAAAATATCCCTTTTATATAAAAAAACGTTTATTTAAGATCAAAAAAAGAACCCTTTAAACAATAAGGATTCTTGACCATATTTCACATTTTTATTGGCTATCATCCATCTTATTTACATCCAAAAATTCTAACTTTGTATAATCCATATTTGGATTGTTTTCTTTTGCTAACTCGCTAATACCCAACATACAGGCAAATTCTTTTGTCTTTGGAGTTCGAATTTGATAAGTCTTCTCAGTTTCATTCGATTTAAGTACAACATCATAAGAAGACTCATGGATCTTTGTTTCAACTACTTTTACGTTCTGCCAACTTGGTTCTATTATTGCCGATAGTGCGTTTCCCTGAATAGATTGTAATTCTTCTTCTGTTGGAACTACACTTGAAAAGTAATTAACCTGACACGTTTCATTATCTTGATTATTAATATTAAAAGTCACCGCAAAGTTGTAATCTCCCTTAGTATTATCTTCAGTCTTAATTATGTATTGAGTACTTGGTTTAATAAGGATGATTTCAACTGAGTTAGCTAGTCTTGCTATTCCAAAACTTGTTATTGCGTCATACTCTGAATATGCTGATACTTGCTTAGTTACAATAGAACCATCAATTTTCAACTCTACATCCCATAAAGACTGCTCTTCATCAAATCGATTTGTTGTCATCGTTAGAAATATATTGCTCTTACCAAAATGCAAATGGGTATCTAACCACTTACTAAATTTGTTTTTATCAATATAATGTTCTATATGCTCAAGTATGTTTCTTCTAGCCTCCTGCGCATCCTCTGCATATGTATCAATATAAAGTTCAAAAGAACCCCATCGAGAATCATTATCACCCATTTCAAATTCGACTACTGTATCGTGATGGCAAAATTTCAAACATATTGTATGTTTTTTCAACATATTATTATTCCTCCTTATAGTGATTAAGTAATTAGTAAGAGTTGTACAAATATATAGCCTCTAAAAAGAGAACTAATATAATTATAATTAGAAGATTTAAAATATAATATTGAGAAAGTTTACAATAGATTGTCCTACATGGCTTATTTCAAGACTTTTGTTTTTGACTGCTACTAAAATGTCATCTCTAAGGAGGCTTAATTTATGATGATTTTTTAGCGTAGGATATTCGAGCTTTGTTAACGGTAACCCTGAGATTGAAAGTAAACTTCTGGGTAAAAGTTTACTTTCATTTTTATTAAAAAAGAACATATGAAAAATGTTTTGGAGTGAATATATTTTTTTAAAAGTACCGTTTATATTTGAAAATGTGAAATTGGGCTTAACTATATGATTCTATTGTGGGTTTCATAGGTGTTTTCCTTATACTTACATTTGGAAGGTTCATATGTTGTGGTGTAGGTATTTAGAAAATTTGTTTTTTCTATAAGGTAGGTGAGAACTATGAGCAAATTTAAAAAGAATAGATGTATACCGTTTCAATGTTGTTTCCCTTTACCTGAAATTGGTCCAACAGGAATAACAGGACCAACAGGAGCAACAGGACCATCAGGTGGTCCACGAGGTCCAACGGGTCCAACGGGAGCAACAGGTTCGACAGGAGCGACGGGACCATCAGGAGACATAGGCCCAACGGGAGCAACAGGTTCGACAGGAGCAACGGGACCATCAGGAGACATAGGTCCAACGGGAGCAACAGGTTCGACAGGAGCGACGGGACCATCAGGAGACATAGGCCCAACGGGAGCAACAGGTTCGACAGGAGCAACGGGACCATCAGGAGACATAGGTCCAACGGGAGCAACAGGTTCGACAGGAGTAACGGGACCATCAGGAGACATAGGTCCAACGGGAGCAACAGGTTCGACAGGAGCGACGGGACCATCAGGAGACATAGGTCCAACGGGAGCAACAGGTTCGACAGGAGCGACGGGACCATCAGGAGACATAGGTCCAACGGGAGCAACAGGTTCGACAGGAGCAACGGGACCATCAGGAGACATAGGTCCAACGGGAGCAACAGGTTCGACAGGAGCAACGGGACCATCAGGAGACATAGGTCCAACGGGAGCAACAGGTTCGACAGGAGTAACGGGACCATCAGGAGACATAGGTCCAACGGGAGCAACAGGTTCGACAGGAGCGACGGGAGCAACAGGTTCGACAGGAGCAACGGGACCATCAGGAGACATAGGTCCAACGGGAGCAACAGGTTCGACAGGAGCAACGGGACCATCAGGAGACATAGGTCCAACGGGAGCAACAGGTTCGACAGGAGCAACGGGACCATCAGGAGACATAGGTCCAACGGGAGCAACAGGTTCGACAGGAGCGACGGGACCATCAGGAGACATAGGTCCAACGGGAGCAACAGGTTCGACAGGAGCAACGGGACCATCAGGAGACATAGGTCCAACGGGAGCAACAGGTTCGACAGGAGCGACGGGACCATCAGGAGACATAGGCCCAACGGGAGCAACAGGTTCGACAGGAGCGACGGGACCATCAGGAGACATAGGTCCAACGGGAGCAACAGGTTCGACAGGAGCAACGGGAGCAACAGGTTTGACAGGAGCGACGGGAGCGACGGGACCATCAGGAGACATAGGCCCAACGGGAGCAACAGGTTCGACAGGAGTAACGGGACCACCAGGAGACATAGGTCCAACGGGAGCAACAGGTTCGACGGGAGCGACGGGACCATCAGGAGACATAGGCCCAACAGGAGCAACAGGTTCGACAGGAGTAACGGGACCATCAGGAGACATAGGCCCAACGGGAGCAACAGGTTCGACAGGAGTAACGGGACCATCAGGAGACATAGGTCCAACGGGAGCAACAGGAGCGGTATTAGATTTTGCGGATTTTTACGCGTTGATGCCCCCTGATAATGCTGCAACAGTTGCAGTCGGTGGAGACGTAGATTTTCCAAGAGACGGACCTTTTAGTGGGGCGGGGATTGCGCGTACTGGTGCTGATACATTTAATTTGTCTGCAATCGGTAGTTATCAGGTCTTGTTTCAGGTGAGTGTGACCGAAGCGGGTCAACTAGTTTTAACTCTTAATTCGGGAGCAGGAGCTGTTGAATTAGCTTATACGGTAGTTGGTCGAGCAACGGGTACTTCTCAGATAGTAGGAATGGCTCTTGTGCAAACATCCGTCATCAATTCAATACTTACTGTACGAAATCCTGCTAGCGAATCCACAGCATTAACCATTACTCCTCTGGCTGGAGGAACAGAGTCTGTTTCAGCACATCTTGTTATTACGCGACTTAGATAAAAGCGAAAAATAGAATTGCATAGGTTGTAGGCTATAACTATGAAGTTAAGGGAAAGGTTATAAAAGTCCCTTTAAATCTTTTGAGGGAATTTTTATAGGTTTTTAGATATAGTGATTTCTTCTAAAGAAAACTATGTAAAAAAGCTAGCATAGATCTAGGTTTTTAGATGTTCTAATCTCTTTATTTTTCATATTTTGAATGTAAACTAATGATAAAAAGTTTAGATTAGAACTTACAATTGAAATTCAACATACAATGCTATGAACATGTACAATATAACCTTGGTCGGTTAATAAGAAAAAAAGAACATGTAGAAATTACTACATGTTCTTTTTGAGGCGCTTCATTTTTAAATACATGGACTACCGATAAGTGAAGTTATGTAAATATGACATGTATATAATATACAAGGGGAATTTGCAGATAAATATAAGTAAGGGTATACAAAATATGTCTTACCATCTTACCGTGGTATGAATTCCTCTTTAGAAAGATACTACTATTGTTGGATGTTATGATAACTTTACTTGAATAAACTATAGATATCAAACTAACATAGGAGGAGAAAAGAATATGTCTAACAAGTCTAAAGTTCACGGTTTAAAAGAGAATCAGCAGGAAGAAATTGACGCCATTCAACAAACGATCACTGAGATTGAGGTTGCATTTAATCAACATGATGCGGATGAATTAGATCGTCACTTCACTTCAGACGCTACATGGGTAAATGTACTTGGTGAACGGCTATCAGGTTGGAAGCAAATCAATGAAGTGCACAAGATTATCTTGGCAGGACCACTTCGCAACTCATATGCTTCCTATACAGTTGAAAGCATTAACTTTGTGCGTTCGGATGTAGCAATTACACATATTAGGCAATACCCGACAACCTCTGAAGGGACAATAATAGAAAACGGGCAAGGCAGTCTTGCTATTTATGTGATGGTCAAAGAACTCGGAACGTGGCAGGTCGCTGCTGGACAGAATGCATTTGTCCATAATTAAATACAAAATATATCTAGAGCGTTATCTTTTTCTTCTTTGTTGATTCCAATGTAATTTTTTGTTCATGGATTTTTGACCTTTTTATTTATAGTGTTTTAAATGTATAATTTTCTTGTTGATTTTGAGGATATCAAGGATTTCGGCGAGAAGTAAATATTTAAAAGGAACTGAATGTAAACTAATATTAAAAAGTTTACTTTCATGTTTTAGGTCTAAGGAAAGGGAAATTAGAAGGGCTAGCTCCTCGGCTTGCTTCACCCAGCCATCACCTCACATCTAAAAACAAGGAATTATAAAATATTAATTGAATATATTTTTTGATACCGACTAAAATTTAGGAATGGAAAGAGGTCAATCTGATGCATTACATAACTGCATGCTTGAAAATTATTAGTGATAAAGACCTTAATGAAATAATAGAGGAGTTCAAAAAACTTGAAAAAGAAACTATTAAAGAAGAAGGATGTATTCAATTTCATGTGTACCCTCTTGAACCCTCAGAACGAAAATTAATGCTGTGGGAGATTTGGGAAAATGAAGAAGCTCTTAATGTTCATTTCACCAAACCACACACTCAAAATACTCTAAAACAAGAATTAGCAGAAATAGAATGGGTAATTAGAAGTAATGTGAATTAACAAGATTGGTTGTTCTTGTAGTTTTGATAAAATATAAAAATGATGATTTTAAAAAATCTCTCGGATTGCCTGAGAGATTTTTTTTATGTTTAGGTGCTTTGGTATATGTAGAAAAATATAAAGTGGCTAGAAGGGTGTTTGCTATTTTCATACATTTGTAAAACTCGTTTTCACTAAATGAACATTAAACATGTTTTAAAAGTTGTACCTTTCGGGAAAGTTTTCTTTAGTTAAATAATAGTAAACTACCAAAAAATAAACTCTTATAATTAACTTAAAATTTTGAATATTATTTATCAAATCCACGCGAGTTCCCAAATAAAGTAAAAAGGTATATGTTTATGGTAGTATTTGGTTTTTTAATAAAAATAGGGATGGGGAGGAAGAAATATGAAATTAGGGAGTGAAATTGCAGCAGGAATATTCACGTTATCTTTAACTATTGGTACATTTGCACCTTCGTCATTTGCAAGTACAACAGAGGTTAAGAAAGATAGTGAAAAAATTGAATTGGCTCAAAAAGAGGGGCAAATCCAAAGTATTAAAGAAAATTACAGCGATCCAAAAGTTCAAAAAAATTTAATAGAAAAGGTGAATGTCGGAGAGAAGTTAGATAATATTAATCCTGAAAAGAAAGCATTAGGAAAAAAGAGATAATAAATGAGTCAACTACCTTAACGACTTATCCTGACGGATCAAAAGAAGAAACTGGAATCGATTATAGTCAAGCGAAATTTTTTGATGAAAAGGGAAATGAAGTTCATCCTATTAAAGCTGAACAGTTAAAAGGAATAACCGGACCACAAGGTAGCATCACAGGCGGTAGCTGGCAAAGGGGTTCAGGGTATGCTTGTGTGCAAGGAGCTAAAGTATATCGAAACGCATATTCTGCTTTCACTGTTTACTACTATGCTGATTATTGCCATCATCAAGGAGCATACGATAAACTCGATAGAGTTTATGGTTGGGATATAAAAGCTCCTGGTGGAGGATATACGAAAGAGGATTGGGGAGTATTTAGACAATGGCAAAAGCCAGGTTATGAAGCTTACGGCGGAATTTCATTTAAATACACTGATTCAAGAGGTGGGGATACACACCAATGGCTATATATTCGAGTAGCAGGTGGTAGTGCCTGGGAGGATTCAAATATATAAGAGATTTAGTATAAAAGAAAAGAGAACTCTGAAAGGGTTCTCTTTTTGTTACTTTCTAACTATAAGTTATTCTTTGTTTGCTTCTCGGTGATTTTCTGTAAGAGTTCAATGATTTGCTTTTCGTGTTCGGATCTTTGTCTTAAATATTGTATAAAATACAGTACTGATAATATTCCTATAAAGTAAAGGGCGAATTCAGTAATCATTCTTATTAATGCTACAAATAAGGAGGGAGTACCGAAATACCAACTAAATGGAGCGACAATTAGAAAGCTTAGAATTATTGCTATCCATAAATAATTTTTATTCATATCCATCACCTTTCCTCTCAGATGTTAAAACTGGATTATTGTATAATTTTAACACATTTATTAAACATACATATTGAGAAAATAGGTGATTAGAACTGGATAATACGGAACATATAGGATTGCTACTTACTAAAATTAATCAATAAAGGCGGTTGGGAAACTTGTTTTCTAATAAGCGAAAATAAAAAGAACCCTTGATAGTAGGGTTCTTTTTATTTTGTTAATAATTATTTGTGTTATGCATTGTAAAGGGGTAATGACATAACTTTTTAGTACTTCATTTTCTTAAATAGTTTCACCATGTGCATATTGAACAAAATCTACTTTTTCTTTTGATACAGATTGTAAATTTGTAGTGTTACTGAAGCTGAAAGATAAAAAACCTGTGACAATAGCAAAAATCAATAGAGATTTTTTCATTATTTTAAAGCTCCTTTCTCTGAAGCCTTTTTATCAGCTTCGTTCGTCATATGTAGATACGTACTAGCTTTTTCATATGATTTTAATTCGTAAAACTTATTGCCTAAAATAGCGGAATAATCTTTTACGTATTTCCATAACTCTTCTTTCTTAAAATAACAAATTCCTGCCAAAATGATGTCTTCCAATTCATTTGTACTTATATTGTCATTTAATCCTTTTAGAATATTGAAATGATGAGTATACTCTTCATTTGCGATTTTTAACCCGTTTTCAATATGTAATCTGACAGCATTTTGATTATTTAATTTGAAATATTCCTGCGCTAATAAGAACAATGTTTTTTGGTTATTTACAAGTGAGCTATTTAGGTATTTAATTGCTAGTTCGGAAAGGTTTTGATCTGCATACAATAACCCTAAATTATGTTTCACTTTTGCTGATAGTTTATCCTCGTCGTGTTTGTTGAATGTACTTAAAGCTGCAAGGAAATGTTCTTCTGCACTTTCATACTGGCCGAGGGAAGTGCAAGCAAGTCCTAGTGTGTTATTACAAGCTGCAACTTTGATTTCATAACCTGCATGCTTTGAAAATAATTCCTTTGCCTTTGTAGCATATTTGATTGCTGGTAGTGGCTGATAAATATGATAGTGGAAAGAACCAAACATATAATTAAATTCAGCTATTTCGAGTTCATCTGGAATATCTTTTAATAATGTTTCAGCTTCTTCGTATTGTTCTTTAGCAGAAGTATAATCTCCCATGTTGATTGAATAAATTGCTTTAAAAAAACAATGATAGTATTTCAGGAAGACATCTGCTTGATCAGGTATACGATTTATCTTTTCTAAACTATCTTTATAGTTATTAACGTCATGGGTAAGTAACTTATATCTGAAATCTAGTAATGAATAATAGATAAGTATATTTTGATCTTCTTCGATTTGATGGATCTTACTATCAATTTCTTTCTTGTAATTTGTAGATTTTAGTACATGTTGTGAAATGATGGATTGATACCAATTGTTTAGTAGATTTGTTATTTCTCCTTTGGAGACAGTTTGCACATTCATATTTAATCCCCTCATTCTATTAGTATATATTTCCATAATCTTACCATGTTAACGGATTTTCAAGGCGTTGTTGTTGTTGAAAAATAAAAAACTGAATATTCTGATTTTATAAAAGCGACTAGGCGTTTGATTACTTGATTTTCATATGTGTGACTTTACCTATAAGTTTGCCGCAAACAAAATAGAGCCATAAGAATTTGCAGTAATAACAGTAAATTTATCTCTAGGTGTGACTTTCCCCATAAAGTTGCCGCTAAAAGAAGCATAACTTTGCCGAGGATTAATTATTAACCCATAAGCTTGCCTAAAAAATAATAGTAACTTCGACTTTAAAATAAAGGAATGATATTTTTCTCTTTTAATTAAGGAATCTAAAGGAGTTTAAATCAATCTCCATTTATAAGCAAATTAAAAGAACAAAATGGACAAACTCAAGTAGGTACGAGTTTGTCCATTTTATTTGTTATTTACCGAGACGTCATGTTAACCACACATAAATGTGACAGTTATTTATCCCAATTGGTCTCCTTTTTTTACTTTTTGTTGAGGTTCTATCAGTACAACACCTTGTTCTGAATAAACACCCATCACTAATACTTCCGAACTAAAACCAGCAACCCTTATTGGTGGGAAATTCACTACACCTAATACTTGTTTACCAATAAGATCGGATAGCTCATAACAATCAGTTATTTGCGCACTGCTTTGTTTAATTCCTATTTCATCACCAAAATCAACCCAAAGCTTATATGCTGGTTTTCTCGCCTTAGGAAATTCTTCTGCACGGATAATCTCTCCCACACGCATGTCTAATTTTTGGAAATGATCAAAAGTTGCCATATTTATTCCTCCTAAAAAATTATCATTTTACACACAATGATTTATTAACGAAGTAATCTTTAATTAATCTTGTTTCTCTCTAATAACTAATAGAACTCCTATCAGAATTAAGATAGAACCTACCCAAAACGTTACACCGATCTTTTCTCCAAGAATAAGCCATCCAAGTAATGTTCCAACAACAGGTTGAAAGAAGAAAAATAATCCCCCACTTGAAGCATTAAGCATTTGTAATCCTCGATTCCAAAGTAAAAACGCAACGGCTGTTGAGATAATACCTAAATATAAGAGTCCTCCCCAAATAGTTGGACGAGTTAGTTGAGAGACATCAATTGCATGTAACCTTGGTAAAACAAAAGGAGTTAACACAATAAGAGCTACCAAGGTGGAATAAGTGGTTACCACAATTTGTGAATAATCACTTGGCAAACGTTTTACAAGAACAGACATAAGTGCCCATGTTAAAGCTGCAATAAGAAGAGAAATACCACCAAGCATACTTGACGTATTCAAGTCACCAATTCCGACGATAATAATTACTCCAATTGTCGCTAAACAAACAGATATACCCTTTTTAAAAGTCAATCGTTCTTTTAGGAGTAACCACGCAAACAACACCATAAACGCTGGTGTTGAAGAAGTTATAACGGCTCCCATCTGTGCTGAAGATAGCATTGTACCCGTTTCTTGAGTAACAATCGAAATAGCATAACCAATAACTCCAATTGCTATGATTATTAAAAAATAACGCTTTTCAATGCGCCATTTTTGTTTTGTTACAAATCCAATAATAAGAAGTGCAACAATAGCTAATAAATAACGTAGCCATACAAGTTCCAATGGTGGAATGACCGATACCAAAACTTTAACAACAACATACATGCCACCCCAAATACTGGAAGCTAAAATTAAATATAACGAACCTAATAAGGTATTTTTCATTTTTTGTACCCTCCGCTTTTTGTTTAGGTCTATAAAGCCCCTAACGGAGAGATGTAATCACTTTCTCTCTATTAAGAGCGGAAAAGTGATACTGGTACATCGTTTTCAAATAATGGAGCCAAATACATACTGATTCACCTCTATTTTTATAATAAAATATACTATAGCTTTTTATCCTACATGGAATATCAAGATTTATCAAGATAAAAATGGTCATTAAAAATTTCAAGTGAATTTCATACAAAGAATTAGATATGCCCTATTTTTGAACCATAAGTTTGCCACAAACCAAAAGAACCATAACCTTGCCGAAATGGCAAGATTATGGTTCTTATCACATAAACTCTCTTATTAAAAGGGTTCTTTATTTTAGTTTGTATGTTACTTACAAGTAACGTATACTTAGATTAAGTGTTACTTATAAGTAACTGGAGGTGGTAGGGATGTTATTTATGCTAAATGAAATTATGACATCAAGAGAAGCATGTGACCGGTGGGGAATAACACAAGATGCGCTGCGGATGAAATTAAGAAGAGCTAAAAAGGAGGGTTTAGTGGGTAGATTAATTGAAGAGGGGAAAATGAAATACTATAAACCTGAAGATAAACAAAGGGGAGATTGGATTTTAACAGTTGAAGCAATGAGTGTACTGTTCCCTAAAAATATTACAGAAGATTGATGTCTTATATAATAGAAGAAATATGTTGAAATGATTTTGATGGGCATAGCGCTATGTTTCTAGAGTATAATAGATTTAATTTTTTTATGTTATTTTATAGAGAGAAAAGAGAGGGAGTGCTTTTTTGTTTGTAAAAGATGAAGATATTAATTCAGATATAAATGATGATGCTAAATTATGGCGTTATATGGATTTCACAAAATTAGTTAGTTTGCTATCCACTAGTACATTATATTTCCCTAGCTCTGATCAATTCAAAGATGTATATGAAGGGAAGATATATGGATATAGTGAGGAGGATGCCTATAATACAATAGAGGAACTTATAGACAATCATAATAGTGAGAACTTCAAAAAACATTCAAGAAGTATAGTGGAACAAGTATTGAAAAGTGTATATGATCGTTCTGAGAGAGATAAAAAGAATGTTTTTGTGAATTGTTGGCACTTGAATGAGTATGAATCCGCAGCAATGTGGGATTTATATTTAAAGAATGAAGAGGGAATAGCAATCCAAACTACTTTTAATAGACTTAAAAAAAGTTTGGATGCATGTGAAGAAGAAATTTTCATTGGAAAGGTGAATTATATAGATCCTGCCAAATATAAAAACTTAAATAATAGCTTTATTGAGCCTTTTTTCACCAAGAGGATGTCTTTTAGTCATGAAAAAGAAGTGAGATTAGTTTATGCGCCAGTGATTGATGCCTATGATGAGCAATTTCAGGATGAAAGTATAATAGGTAAAAATATAAGGATCAATCTCGATGAATTAATTGAAAAAGTATATGTTTCACCTGATGCAGCCCCTTGGTTTGTAGAAGTAGTAAGAGTGGTGCTTGGAAAATTCAATGTGAATGCAGAGATTATTCATTCGGATCTATATAAAATAAAATAAAATACATAAGTGGTAGAAGGAAAATAACCAATTCTACATAAAATTTAGTGTCAATGATACCGAAAGCAACTTTACATGGAAAGGGATTTTTTTCTACTGAAGCAGCACGCATACAAGAAAGTACCCAATGTTCTAGTTCTAAAGGTAAGCGGTATACTTGAATACTACCATCATTGTTTTTTACGGTTATAATCGGTGCATTTACTCTGGTTGTAGCAAAATCATCCGTTGTTATCATCGCTACTGCATCATTAGTGTGAAAACCAGCGTTTAATACCTCATAAACCATTCCGTCTTCCTCATTAATGATCATAGGTATATTTAGAAAGGGGTATTTTTTAACATCATTATGAATAACTACTCCTGCTGTGTTCTTTGTTAATTGATTCTCTTGCATTTTTACACTCCCTTAAATGAACCTAACTTGATAACGTTAATTTGTTCTATTTTACACCTATTATATTAGAAAATTGCAGTTTTATCTTGTTGTAAAAAGCATCAGTACATATAACAGCACTATTTGATGGATCAATATCAACAACAGTCATATAACTAGAGAGTAAATAACCGTCTTCGTAGTATGTAATTAGTATTTCTTCTTCAGATAATAAGGAACATAATAACATGTTCTCAATCAATTCTTTTTCGTCATCTGTTAAGATCGGCCGAGTTACTTTGTTTTTCTCCTTGATGATTTCACGAATACCAGCAAACTGTTCAGGCATTGCTGCGAACGGAGTCCATTTGATCATTTTTCTTCCTTTTGGCATATTAGCGTTGTTCATGATTTGTGTCCCCCTATTAGTGTGTTTCTGTATCGTGCTGTGGGCGCTATGCGTGTAGGAAATCCCCCGCAATATGCTGTTCTTCCCAAACCGTGTGCGTATTTCATCCATTACTTTTGTTAGTTTTACTTCTTGTTCTCGCTGCGGATCGGTTCGCCAGTGAATTGTTGATGTAAAAAGTATGTACAAATCTTATAAATATCCATTGTTAAGTTAGTTGGACGACTTAAAGTATGTGTTTTTCTAATACCACCGTTATAACTCTTGCTATAACCAACAGAAAAGTGTACGGTTTGAGCAAGTTTATTTTGCCATAAATAAAAAGGTGGTTCTTTTTACACACACTTTCAGTAAAGCCGAGCACTTTTTTCAGAAATGGAATATGAAATAGTCTGAAAAAAATTGATAGGATATAATCTCAGCCTTATAATTTAAGTGACGAGCTTAATTTATAAGAAAGGAATTTCTGCATTATAAGAATCTTAAGTATAACAAGAGTCTTATAAAAGGACAGCTAACAAAAGCTAACTACTTATTCTAAAGATGACAATCTAGATGTATAAATATAATATGACCTAGAAAAGGGAGAACTATTTAAGTAAGGATATCGAATGGTGGAGAACCGTATATGGATCAGTTGTTATTTTTGAGAACATCGTTGAAAAGAAGATGCGTAGACTTGTGGTGAAGGAGCTGAAAAACTATAAAGTATTGTGCATTCGGATGAAAAATCAAGAAGAACAAGCTTAATTTGGGGGCATTGTTCTTTTTTTATGTAAGGTGACAATAAAAATTATGAGATACATTCTAAACAGAAGATTAGCTGAAAATTATTAAGGTGAAGCATTGGAAGAATGATACGGTAAAAGATTCATTTGTATACAATGGCTAATGATGAAACGTGATCCATTTTATCAGAGGAAAATATGAAATTGAGCTGATAACTATGGATTTGGGAATAACATGAACTTGGTTTTAAAGTAACAGAAATGGAATTCTAGCATTTTGTAGTGTTGATATAGATAGGTTCAAATGAAGTTTTTCTGCTTTACATGTTATATTGTTTCACTGACCTACTTTTTGATATTACTATTTTTAATCTCATTAAAAATAGTAATAGATTGTCCAAACTTTACTAATCTATCTTACATAGCATGTAGTAATAAATTAAAAGGAGGAATTTAGTATGTCTTATTACTACTGTAATCATTGTAAGGATTATAAAAAGAAATATCACGATTGTCATAGAAGCAGTAAGGGTTATGAAAAATGTAATAAAAAGCATGAGGAGAAACCTTGGGTTAATGTAAAAGTAAAGTGTTGTTCTGATGATAACCAATATAATCTTGTAAGAGCATCTGCTTTTAGAGCTGTGAGCACAGTTAATCAAAATTTACCAGCAAATACATTTGTTAAGGTCTTATTCCAAAATGAACAATTTGATTTAGCGAATGAGTATAATCCAGCTACATCAATTTTTATTCCAAAGACAAGAGGTGTTTATTCTGTTATGGGGACTATTGCGTTCATTCCCAATAATCTAAACACAAACTATAGAGCGCGGGTAGAAATTCGAGTTAATGGCAATCCGGCAATTGCAATAGATAATGATTTTTTTGGTCCAATAAACTTTGCTAATGTTGTTGCTGTTTCATCAATCATTCAGTTAAATGCAGGGGATATAGTTGAGATTTTTGCACAAAGTAGTGTAGCTGGAGTTATTTCTAATGTAGAAAATAGTACGCATTTTGAAGCTGCAAGATTTCCGTCACCAGACGCATAGACGCATAATTGATATGAAATTTTTTCTGTGACTTTATATAGAGAAAGTCCATAATTTATATTTGACTTGCATTTATGCAGTTTTTTTTTGATAGAAAATGTTTATCGTGACACAAGTTGGTTACATTATTTGAAAATCTAAATTATTTCTATAAATTTTGCATAATGTGTACTAAGAAATAATATGTCTATAAACGAAGGGGTATCATCTAATATATGTTTTGGTTGATACTTTTTTGTTTTATGAACAAAAAGGCTATTAAAAAAGGGTGATAAAAATATCAAATCCTTTTCACTATGTGCATTTATTTCACTGTCTCATTTAATTCTTTTCCAGATTCAAATGTAGGTTCTTTTGAAGCAGCGATTTGCATTTCTTCACCTGTTTATGGGTTACGTCCTGCACGTGCAAATCTTTCACACACTTCAAATGTACCGAATCCTAGTATCTGTACTTTTTCTTTATTAGCTAACACATTTATTATCGTATCTAATACAGCCTGTGTTGCTGCAACTACCTCTTTTTGTGTAAGTTCTATTTTTTCGGCTACTACTTTTGTTAATTCTGTCTAATTCATTTTTAGCACATCTTCATATGTAATTAAGTAACTATTACAACGTGTGTATTTTTATGATGCAATTAATAATATATACATAGAAAAATCCCTAGCAAGAGCTAGGGGGACAATTTCTGTATGGTAGTAAGAAAGAAAAATGTGTTCATCACACAATTTATATTTTTACAGTTTAATTTTATACAACAAAAATTACCTAATCTAGATAGTCTACTTATTTCTACATAAAGGCTATTTTCAATACAATCAGTCAAATTACTACTAGTAAACCCTTTTTAGATATATAATTGTACTATTAAATGCAGATGATACCAAGCAAACATAATGTAATCTGCTTGTTCATAGGAGATTAATAGCTAGAAATATGAAAATTTATAAAAAATAAAAAGGGTGGATGAGATGAAAGCAACAGGTGTTACACGAAGAGTAGATGAATTAGGGCGAATTGTTCTTCCGAAAGAGTTAAGAAGAACATTAGGAATTGTAGAAAAAGATCCTATAGAAATATTTGTAGAAGATGAAAAAATCATTTTACAAAAATACAAATCTAATGATGCTTGTGCAATAACTGGTGATATTTCAGAAAAAAATATATCATTAGCAAATGCTCAAATCGTTCTTAGTCCTGAAGGGGCTAAACTGTTAATTAAGGAAATCCAACAGCAATTAGTTAAGTAAGACCATTCCTCTTAATACATAAAATCAAAGAAAAAGACATCTATATTGTATAGGTGTCTTTTTCTTTGATTTGAACCAATATAATTTTACTAACACTACTTTTACAATTGGAAATATATCAGCAATCTTTCATATCTCCTTCATTTTAGTGAATTTAAATCTATTTTTCTATATATTTAAATTCTACTTAGAGAAACATACATAATGCCTTTCTAAAAAACGAAAATATTTTCATGTCTGTTTCTTGCGCAAATTAGGCTATGATAAACAAAGCTAACGGTAGTTAGTGATACGATAAGGTTGGGTTCTGGTGTTTTAGCTGCTACAATACAAATGAAAAAAGTAGGTGTAAAGTAAGGCAGTCGAGTATCCGAACTAACAAAAATACCATCTGCGCTAGTTGGAAATACGTAGATGGATACATACGTTGTTTACATTACATATCTCAAATAATTGTACAGTATCTTGTTAATAGAGATATTGTTTTAATATTTTTAATCCCATTTTTTATGCATCTAATGAGTTTGTAGAAGAAAGAGCAATCCGTAAATACTTATTTGGGGTAGTCTGTCCACTAATAAAGCGGTTAGAATGAAAAATTCAAACAACCAAGCTTTTTTAAATCAGTTTTTAATCTTAACGCATCAAATTGAGTCAGAATAGGGAGCCAACGATAAAAGCTCAGAGGGTGTCCAACAGGCATCATACCAAGAAAATATTTTGAATAGACTTCATTTGCAGATTGGGCTAGGTGCTTCTTTTGTTCAACTATATCATCAGCCTTCCCCGAAAGGATTATCTTTGTTATAACCTCCGTATCGACTGAAGACGTTTTAACATTGATATCAAAAATATCTTGTAAAATATCCTTGCGTAGTGACTCTCCGAAGACCGTATAAGCAACTCTTAAGCCGGAACAAATGCAATTTGAAGTTTCACAAACCTAAACAATTTGTTCTAGAAGTATATTGGACATAGGTTGTTGATAATCAAAAATAATACCCGTGGTCAAAAATGCATGTATATTATCTTCAATCAAAATTAAAGGATGCTTTCGAATTATCACTGCTAATGCTTTCTTACGAAAATCTGTAATCATAATTGTAGTAGGATTAGAACAGTAGGACATTAGAGGTATACCATGGATGTCCAGTTGGGTCATTGTAGTTAAGTAATTGATCTATTTAATTTTTTATCTCCTATCTTTTGAATAACTTCTGTTACTATACTATTGGTTTGTTCAAAAGAGTTCACTTGTAGTTCGAGTTACAAATTTCTTTCTTTTTCGGATCAACTTCTTCAATTGCAGTTTTTAAAAATTTTGCAACATAATCCAATAGAAATGCAATATTTACACTATCATAATAGGTTTATATATCTATACTAAACATTCAGTATATATATTCTCAATTCATTTGCTACTACACCTGTGTTAAGTTATTAGTGAAAAATAGATTTTAACAATAAATTAATATTACAAGACATAAGTAATTGCATCATTTTAGTAATATGGATACGAATAGAATGGAGGAATAATTTTGTATAAGGTATCACAATTTAATGTACCTTTCAAAAGAGATAATATTAATTTTCTATATAATAGCCATACAGGGGCGTTTGTTAAAATTTCTGATGAGTATACGGATACTATAAAAAAAATTAGCCGAAAAAAATATAATGAGATTCCTAATTTACATTTAGAAGAATTGACTAGGGCTGGTTTTATAGTAGAAAATTCTTTAGATGAATACGGGGTTTATCATTATTTAACTAATAAAAGTCGTTTTGGAAGTGAATATTTAGGTTTAACTATAGCAACTACATTACAATGCAATTTTCGATGTCCATATTGTTATGAGAATCATGTAGATGAATATATTGAGGGACAAAAAGAAGAAGATTTGAAAAATTTCATTCAAAATAACTTAAGGAATAAGACTGAATTTTCTGTTACGTGGTATGGTGGCGAACCATTATTAAAAAAAGATCTTATAGATAGAATGTCAAAGTATATATTAGCAATATGCAAAGAAAAAAATATTCAATTTAGAGCTAAAATGGTTTCAAATGGATATTTACTTAATAGCAAAATTGCAGAACATTTGGTTCAAGAAAATAACGTTAAATATGTACAAATCACATTGGATGGTGGCCCAGAGACGCATGATGTGACTAGAATCTTAAGAAATAAGCAAGGTTCTTTCAATAAAATTTTAAATAATATTAAAGAAATACAAGATATTATACAAGTCGGAATTCGTGTAAATGTTTCAAAAGAAAACGTTGCAGATGTTTATAAGCTTTTTCCTATTCTAATGAATCAAGGATTAAACAACAAAGTTTCCGTGTATTTTGCTCCAGTAGGGGCATACAATGACGTTTGTCAATCGATTAGTGAATCCTGTCTAGTAACAAGGGAGTTTGCAAAATGGGAGACAGATTTGATTGAATACGCGGATAAGATTGGCTTCAATATGGGAAATCTTTATCCTAAAAATCGTGGTGGTTGGGTTTGTCAGGCTGTAGATAATAACTCTTTTGTTGTGGATGCCTACGGCGATTTATTTAAGTGCTGGCATGAAGTTGGAAATAAAAAATTAAGAGTAGGGAATTTAGCAGAAGGCATTACTTCGTTACAAACCTTAACAAAATGGATGAATTGGGAATTGCCAAACAAATGCAAAACATGCAATATTATGCCTCTATGTAAAGGAAGGTGCCCTGAACTGAGTTTAGAAAAACAAGATTTTGAATGTGATCAATTAAAATATAATATCAAAGATAGATTATATAGATATTACATAAAAAATCCTATTGATAAACAAAAAGTACCGGAAACTGAGGTTATTAAACAATCTAGTTAATAAGAGAGTTGAAATATACTTTCAGTGAAAGGAGGTGAATATAATGGAGTACATTGTAAAGCCAATTACATTAAATCCTAAGGATAACAGTGATCGATTAGAGTGTGGTATTAAGTTTAATTAAAACTTAATGATAACAGAAATCGATAAGAGTAGGATTTTAACAAAAGGATATGTCGTTTCCATCATATATAGTAAGATATATCCTTTTGTGTATTTTTCTTTTCTTAGCTACATAGGGATGTGGTACAACCCTTTGTTAAAGTTTTTTAGTAATTTAATTTGCATAAACATATTTATGTTTAATTAATATTATAGAGTATATAAAAAGACACTATACTATACATAGTGTCTTTTTATATGTTGACTAGTTCTGAAAGAAAATGTAGTGATTAATCATAATTTGTTGGATGCTTCTTGGTTAATTCTATTATAACATTACCATGGAAGAATTTAAATGCATTTATGCATATATATAATTTTATTATATTATAGACACGTCTAAATTTCTTTCAATTTCCAAAAGTTCCAGTTTCTTTATTTTTATATCTATACTATAATTTAACTGCTAAATCGTAAAAAAGGAGTTCTAATAGATATGGAGATGAGAAACTTACAAAAACTAATTGAAGACAAGAAAGTAGAATTAATTAAACTTGTAGATAAATATGGATTTAGACATCAGCAGGTGCTAAGTTTAAGTCAAGATATAGATAAGTTAATAAATCAGATTATTTATATAAATCACAAATATAAGTAGAACCCTATATTTATAATTGCAGTTTAATGAGAATTACTTTGGAATATTTTAATTTGAAAGTAAAAAAGAGAATATTGAATTAGAGGAAACTTTTCATTTTGCACCAAAATATAAAAATGTATGCTCTAGACCACGTGTGCAGAGGATATGCAGCAGAATTTATTATTAATTCTCACCGTGAAATGATTAATAGATAAATAATAATTAAACGTATAAATTAGAATTGATTACATAATAAACAGGATCTGATATCCATATATCAGATCCTGTTTCACTATATATAATTATCTCACTGCTTCCTTTAGTTCTTTTCCAGCTTTAAAAGCAGGTGCCTTTGAAGGAGCGATTTGCATCTCTTCACCAGTTTGTGGGTTACGTCCTGTACGTGCAGATCATTCACGCACTTCAAATGTACAAAATCCAAGGATCTGTACTCTCTCTTGAGTAGCTAGTGCATTTGTTATCGCATCTAACACAGCTTGTGTCGCTGCAGCTGCATCTTTTTATGTAAGTTCTGATTTTTCTAATACTAATTTTGTTAATTCTATCTTATTCATTTTCTGCACCTTTTTATATGTAATTAGGTGAAAATTATAACGTGCTTATAATCTTGATGCAATTAATAATATGTATAGAAAAGTCCTAGCAAAAGCTAGGGGGACAATTCCTGCGTGATAGTATTAAAAAAGAAAATGTATTCATCAGAAAATTAATATTTTATAATTCACAAAATCACTGAACTATCCCTAATATCGATGTAATAAAAAAACAGATATTGTTATAGGTGATGCAACAGAAAAATACAATCTCCAAGCAGTTATAACGAGAGCGGAAGCAACTCACTTTGCTGCTCAGACTGATAAAATGCAGTTAACAATAGTAATTAGACTAGTATGGATGTCCATTTTAATAACTTGCTTGTGAATTTTTACGAAACCAAAGGATAAACAAAAAAGGTCCTTAACAATTTGTTAAGGACTGCGGAATAAAACCGCAAGTTGGATTGAGACCCAATCCAGTTTGTAGAAAATAAATTGCGATTATAATAGCAATTGCATTCCCAAAAGCAATGTTTCAAATGAATTTTATCATACCTGTAACTGCATTGGTATCAATAAAATATGGATTGGATTACAAATAGTGGTTTCGAATATTAGAAAGAGTTTAAAAGTTAATTATTCATGAGGAATAGAAGCGATTTTGAACGTAAGGAATTTGTAAGGAAGAGGTAAGAAAAAAGAGATTTTCATTGTGTATGATTAAAATGTAAAGAAGAGTGAGAGGAGGAATAAATACCGTATATTTATATAAGAAAACAAATCAATTAATAAGACTTGTATGAAAGAAAGATTACAAAAGTTAACATACATCTGAAAAAAAAGATAGGCTATTTTTTAGGTCAGAAAGTCGTTTGTGAAATAGTGGGTATAAGAATGATTACAAATTCAATATCGCCCTTTTGTCATTAGTTAAGATGAAAGCTATGTGATTAGTTTGAAAACAGTAAAAAACCATTTATACAATATGAATAGGGGAGAGGAATATTTTGATGAAAAAGCACTGTCAAATTACATGTACAGGTTTAGCCATTTTAACAACTGGGGGTTCCCTGTTTTATACAAATCCAATCTCAAGTGTAAAAGCGGAGTCCATTCAAAATGTATCTAGTTCGTTACAAACAAGCCACCAAAGAGATCGAAATTCCGTCAAAGAGGCAATGCGGAATACATTGAAACTTGGATATCCAGGGATACTTGCTAAAACTTCTGAGGGTGGAAAAACATGGAGTTATGCGGCTGGTGTAGCTGATCTGAGTAACAAGAAACCAATGAAAACAGATTTTCGTTTTCGAATTGGCAGCGTCACAAAGACGTTCACTGCAACAGTTGTACTTCAATTAGCAGGAGAAAACCGCCTAAATCTAGACGATTCTATTGAAAAATGGTTGCCTGGTGTCATTCAAGGAAATGGATATGATGATAAACAGATTACTATCCGGCAATTATTGAACCACACAAGTGGTATCGCTAATTACACAAGGTCAAAGGATTTTAATATGATGGATACAAAAAAATCTTATACTGCTGAAGGATTAGTAAAGATGGGAATATCCATGCCTCCAGATTTTGCTCCAGGAAAGAGTTGGTCGTATTCAAATACAGGGTACGTATTACTAGGGATTCTTATTGAAAAAATAACTGGGAACAGCTATGCGGAAGAGATTGAAAATCGAATTATTGAACCACTTGAATTATCGAATACATTCTTACCCGGAAATTCAAGCGTGATTCCAGGAACCAAACATGCCCGTGGATATATCCAATTAGACGGAGCAAGTGAGCCAAAAGATGTTACTTATTATAATCCAAGTATGGGGAGCTCGGCCGGAGATATGATTTCTACAGCTGATGATTTAAACAAATTCTTTTCTTATTTACTTGGGGGCAAATTACTGAAAGAACAGCAACTAAAGCAAATGCTTACAACAGTTCCTACAGAAACAGATGAACTTGGCGATTCCGGGCTTGGAATTTTCAAAATGAAGCTTCCAAATGGTGTATCGATATGGGGACATGGAGGAACTATTCCGGGGTTTTTAACTTTTGCTGGGGGCACACTTGGAGGCAAGCATACATTGGCCGTCAATTTGAACAGCCTTAAAGCGGATACCCCTGATCCTTTTAAAAATATTTTACTCGCTGAATTTAGCAAGTAGGACAAAAGGGAAAACGGATAAGTTTTATCATATCTTCAGTTTTCGAAGAGCAATCTGTACAAGTAAATGATAGCAAACATGTTGGCTTATGCCAACCGACATTCATCTCCCACCTAAAATTGGTGTTTCACACCCTCATATTTTTGAGGAAGGAGTCTTCTGTTGGAAAACGATAAATGATGAAAACGATCACTAATTTAAGGAGGTAATTACATGGTGAAAAATAAGCTAACTGGTGTGTTAGCCACTGCATTAGCGGTAACTATGATTCTACCAACAGGAGCAAAAGCATTTTCTGAAAGTAAGACTACAGTTGTAACTGGCGAAGAATTAGCTAGTCAGGAACTGAAGAAGATTGCAGCAGAAAAGGCGGAGCTACTTACAAATTCCCATGGAGCAAATAGCGTGCAGTATGCGCTAATTGATAATGGAAAACTTATTTTGTCGGGTCAGACTGGAAAGAACGATATGGAAGTGAGACAGCAGCTAACCAAAGATACTCTATATGGGATTGGTTCAGTCAGTAAAATGTATGCAACAGCGGCTGTAATGAAATTGGTCGACCAAGGAAAAGTTGATTTGGATGCTCCTGTTGCTCGTTATATTCCTGATTTTAAGATGAAAGACAGTCGGTACAAGCGCATTACACCCCGAATGTTATTGAATCACTCTTCTGGCTTACAAGGTTCTACGTTAGGTACTGCATTTTTATTTAACGATAATGATACCTATGCCCATGATGTCTTGTTGCAGCAATTATCCAATCAGAACTTGAAGGCGGACCCTGGTGCTTTCTCGGTATACTGTAACGATGGCTTTACGTTAGCCGAAATTTTGGTGGAAAGAGTTAGTGGTATGGGCTTTACCGAATTTCTACATCAAAGCTTTACAGGACCTTTAAAGATGAATCATACGAAAACGCCGCAGGACAAATGGAGAGACGAAAATCGGGCTGGACTATATTTTCCGGCATATCAAGGACAACTTCCAATTGAATCTGTGAATGTAATTGGTACGGGAGGCATATCTTCTACGGCAGAAGATATGGTACGATTCTCACAACTATTTATGAGACAGGGAAAAGGAATTCTCTCTGATAAGGTAGTTAAGGCGATGGAGCAAGAGGAATATAAAAAAGGAATGTGGCCGGGGACTGGAGAGAATATTTTTAACTATGGTCTTGGCTGGGATAGTGTGAAACTATACCCATTCAGTGAATATGGGATCAAAGCTTTGGCTAAGGGCGGCGATACGGCGCTGCAACATGCTATACTCGTGGTGCTTCCGGAACAGAAAATAGCAGCGGCTGTATTGTCATCTGGTGGCCGCAGCTCTACAAATCAATTAATGGCAACTGAATTGCTGCTCGCCACGCTTAAAGAAAAAGGTACTATTAAGGACATCAAGCCGAATAAATCCTTTGGCAAGCCGGTCAAAGTCAGAATGCCTCAAGGTGTAGCAAAGAAAGCAGGATTTTATGGCAATAGCGAAACACATTTTAAAATTGAAATTACGAAGAACGGAGAACTATCCTTACCATCTAGTGGAGAAGAAAAATATGTATATACAGCTGATGGAAGCTTTATTAATGAGAAGGGTACTTCTAAGCTCAATTTCGTAACCGAGAGGAATGGAAGAACTTATTTGAAGGAGAGCGCATATAAATCGCATCCAGGTTTAGGGCAAAATGTGATGACCCACTATTTAGCTGAGAAACTAGAAGACAACGTGCTCTCGAAGAAAACCGCTGCTGCATGGGCAAAGAGGGAAGGCGTTAAATTCTATCTTGTAAACGAGAAATTTAGCTCTATTCAATATCTCGTTCAACCGAAACTGCTTACTACACAAATTACTCGCAAGGAAGGCCCAGCAGGCTATTGGGGTGGTAGAAAAATTACAGGTCCGAATACCGCAATGCATCAACTCCAAATTCCCGTGATGAATGGCCGTGATACGACGGAAACGAACTTCTATACAGAAGGTGGAAATGAATATATGGAGATGGCTGGGTTGTTATACGTAAGTGAATCTAATGTAAAACCGATTGATATAGGCCAATCATCCAAAGTTACGTTGGGAGAAAATGGGCATGCGAAATGGTTTACAATCCCGCAAGCGGCAGCAGAGAAAATGATTACCGTGAAGTTGCCGTCAAAAGGTTCGTTTGCGGTGTATGATGAGAAGGGAGTTTGCGTCAACTTTACCATCGTGAGTGGCAGTAACAAGGTGAAACTGCCGAAGAACGGAACGATTGTATTCGCTGGGGCACCGAAATCGGAATTTGCAATCTCGGTGAAATAGCTACATTAAAGTATTTATCAGTAACTTTAGCAATATCTTTTTGAGAATACTTAGGTTTCATATCTTCTGGTTTGGATCCCTAAAAATAGATAAGGAAGCAATGATAACAACTATTAGGTAGAAAAAAGGCACCTAAAGGTGCCTTCTTGCGATTTGAACCCTCGTAATATGGTATTGGATGCCAATCCAATTATTATTTTACCACGTTAAGCAGTTTCAGTTATTGAGAAATTATAAAAAACCTCTTTCAAGTGCCTGTTTCTAATGTGTTTACATTCTTAATTGATTGTAAATTGATTTGAATACGTGAATTCACCACGATATTTAATTGCAGCGACATAAGTACCGCTTGTATAGCTATCTGTGATAGGGGTTTGCCAAATTTCTGTTCCAGGAATAAACTCTGGTTCTATTGTTTGGAACCGTTCAAGGGTATCATTTGTGTGGACTTTAAAAATTTTCATTTGTGCACCAAAATGTTCCCTACCAAAGTGCTGTGTTAAGTAAAATGTATCACCAGTTATTAAATTCCCAATCTTCCAATCAGGTTGATAGGTACTTTCCTCTGAATTCTGTAAATCCATAATGGTTTTAAATCCCCAATCATCATTAAGTGGATCTGAGTAAGCTGCAGCTGCTTGTGAGGTAGGCTTACTCATTTCTACTGCAGTAAACCAACTAAATGTTAACGCTCCAATTAATGCTATTTTTCCTAATTTCATTGTTGTTTCCCCCTTATTGATTTCTTAATTTTCAGAATTAAAAAATGTACACACATAATAATATAATTTAATGTATTATATTTCAAATTTTTTCTAGAAAATCCATAAAAGAAAAAGCAATCAAAGTTGATTTGATCTGAATTGAGCTATCCTATAGTGATGGGATAACAATTAATAAAATATTTTATATTAATGTTTTGTTATACTTTCATGTGCTTTAGCTGATATTATCTATAAGACAATTATTGGTTAATTAATAGTATGTATATAGTAGGGTACATAAGTAATGATATTTATAATTTTGTTATTTTTCATATTTATGACTTTTTGTCTTGATCCTCGATATCAATTTAGACCATATACCGTTCTAAAGTATGTGATTGTAAATGAAGATTTTAAAGGTAATGGAATAGGTGAAAAATTGCTAAAACATGTAGAACAGGTATCAGCCGCCAGAGGATCCAAAAGAATTATCTTATTAAGTAGTATATCTAGAATAGAAGCGTATAAGTTCTTTTCTAGTTTTCTTTAAATTAACTAACATGGTTTAAATAAAGCTAGCGATGTAGAAAATTTTCATTATGGGGATAATTTAAAACCTTAAGTTGATTTTTGTGTGGTGAGACCTTATTAAGTAGAAATACGTTGTAGTGATTAAACAGTTGCAAAATATGCATATATCAATAAATTAAATTCTTAAATAAAAATGACTAATAATCTAGGGGAGTCAACTGGACATCTGATGTCTAGTCAGGTGAAATTATATGTAACTAAATCATTATAAATAGATAGATGAGTAACTTGTGAGGGAGACTATCTATTATGAAATCAGAGAAATCTACATTTGCTGAGAAAGTACAATCTATTAAAGGAAAGACAGTTGCAAAGTATGGGACAGTAGTTTTCCTATTCTTCGGGCTGACATCTTGTTATAACCAAAAAAACGATAGATTATCGTCACAAGTAGAACTTTATCGAGAAAAGTCAGAGAAATTAGCCAAAGAGTATGATGAACTAGAAACTAATTACATTAAGTTGACGACTAAACTAGATGCGATTGAGAATCCACCTAAGGAAAAACCTGCAGAAGTTGATATCGCTGAAGAAAAACCTGTTGAGAAAGTGGAAGAGACGCCAATTCAAGATACGGAGCCAGAGAAATCTGAAGAGGAAACACTCAAAGAGGAGCAATATGCAACCCGAGAAAAGAAAGCATATGCGAATCTCAATTCTCTTGGAAGTTCAGAAGCGCAGGAGACATACAAAGAACTAATTAAACCGAAGCTTTCGAGATGGGCTAGTAAGGACATGTTACAAGTAGCTAAGGAGGGTGTAAAATTTCGTGAGATAGATGATAGTAACCTACCTTGGACAGATGCTACTGAGCCGAATGGAACGAGTACGAGGCATATCTATAAGAGTGGTTATGACCAATTAGAGATTACATACAACTTTGACGGAACCATTACAAAATCTGAATGGAAAATAGGAGTGAACAAATAAAGTGAAAAACTTAATGTCTACACTTACATCGTTAAATTTTGATAAAACTGTTATCGCATACTCGAACGGGGTTCAGGTCTTTAAAGGAACATTACAGGATTACTTATTTATGTCTCACCAAGAGAAGCAGGCGCTAAAGGTAACGACATTAAGTATTTGTGCCAAAGATGGGAACTAATATGTCTACATTTGAAAGATTAAAAGAAGCGTAAACTCCTAGCAGTAAGTAACATTGTGAAAGTTTAATCGTAATAAAAATTTGTGAAAAAAGAGGCATTCTATAGCAGGTATCATACTTGTGTAGAATGCCTCTTTTTTCTCTTGTACAGAAGAATCTATATACAATGATGAGGAAAGAGAAGGTAGGAATAATAAGATGAAATAGGAAGTGAAGTCAATGACAAATGAGCCTAAATCCGAATCATGTGAGACGTACGGCACTGGTATAATATATGGTTTCAGTATACATAATGACTGTTAAGATAAGAAGGAACCTGAATTTGAACAATGGGAGATGTGAGGAGTCGATGTTGTTTAACAAATTATCCGGTAATTGAATAAAGGAATATGAATAGAAAAGAGCCCCCCATTAATGAAGTGAACCCCGAAAGTTAGACAGGTCGTTTCATTAGGCAGCCTCTAGGGTATGAGCCCGGTATTGTACTGGGCTCATACCCTTTAATTTTGCCTTAATTCTTTTATGATTATAGTATTCTATATACTTTGCTAATTCTTGTTTGAAATGTGTTATACTTTCAAATTCTTTTCGATACAGAAATTCCGATTTCATGATACCGAAGAAATTTTCAATAACGGCATTGTCATAACAGTTTCCTTTGCGAGACATACTTTGAGTTATGCCACAATTCTTAAGAGAATGACGGTATTGTTTCATTTGATAGTGCCAACCTTGATCAGAGTGAATGAGGAGTTTATCCGGATCGGTTACACAATAAAGAGCTTGTTCCAACATCGTTGAAACAAGGGAATAGGTCGGTCTTGAACCAATTGTATACGTGATAATTTCACCATTAAATAAATCCAACATTGGTGATAGGTATAACTTCTCCCCAAATAACTTAAACTCCGTAATATCTGTAACCCACTTTTCATTTGGTTTTTCAGCTTGGAAGTTGCGATTTAAAATATTTGGCGCAATTTTCCCAACTGTCCCTTTGTAAGAGCGATATTTTTTCATACGAACCAGACATTTTAACCCTAATTCTTTCATAAGGCGATACACTTTTTTATGATTTACTTTGTGTCCACGATTCATAAGTTCATCACGAATACGACGATAACCATAACACCCATCGTGTTCATTATAAATAGCTTGAATCCGTTCTTTTACCTCCGCATTTGGATCAGGACGATTAAAACGTTTCATCCAGTAATAGTACGTACTACGTGGAATGTTTGCGAGTTGAAGTAACTCCTTGATAGGAAATTCATGCCTTAACTCGTAGATTACTTGCGCTTTGTCTTGTTTGGTGATTTTTCTTTGTTTTGAACTAAGGCATTCAACTTTTTTAAATATGCATTTTCCATACGTAAACGCTCATTTTCCGCTTGTAAGGCTTCGATTGATCCTTCATCTACTGGTTTTATTTTTTTATCTTTCATGGTTGGACGCCCCTTTTTCTTTGATTGTAGGGCATCCAATCCTCCTGTTTCATAAGCTATTTTCCATTTCCGAAGTGTTTCATAAGACGGTATATTGAAAAGTGCCGCTGTTTCTCTGATAGATGTCCCGTGTTCATTCATATAATAAAGTACATCTAGTTTATACTGGGCTGGGTAGAATGTATAGCACTTTTCAAAGGCCTTTTCACCTGAAGACTCATATCGTCTAATCCACTCACGAAGTACGCTAGGGTTAACTCCTATAGATTTAGCAATTGTTTTTCCACTTTCTGTACCATCTAAATATCGTTTCACCGCTTGGATTTTTTCTTTTGAAGAAAATTTAGCCATAAAAAATGCACCTCCAATTGTTAGGCTGTGTCTAACAATTGGGGTGCACTTCATTAATTTATCGGAGGCTCTTATTTTTTACTTCAGTACAGAAGGCGTCGTCTTTTCTAACCATAGAATGCCATCATATTGTTCTGTCGGAATCATGATTTCTTCATTTTCTTTATCTCCCCAATAACTTGCTGCAGTAGGAGTAAACATCCATGAAGTTTCTGGTCGGTTACTTTCTCCTCTTAAGTTAACAAAAACATGGGGACTTCCCACCGTGCTAATGATTTTTTCAACGCTTTGTTCGTCATGTTCGTTATGTACAGGAATAACTTCTTTATTTCCATCATCCCAACTGCTTCCACTATACGCAAATATGCCAATCGTGTACATTTGGTCTTTAATACGCTGCGGAAGATAATCCATTATATTTGGGCCAACATAATTGTATTGCTGCACCTTCGTAAAGTCTAATATCATTTTTGAATTTTGTTTTCGAATATGATAATTATGCCCCCACACAATAATTTTTTTGTTTTTATATTGCATTTCAGTGAGCCACGCTAAGTTTTGTGCCATTTTTTGATCTCGGATATAAAAAGAATAGTCTGTCAGGTTAGGTGAGGAGATACCACCTCTGACTTTCATATCTGCATCTAAATGTGTTTTAATCGCATCAATCCGTATATTAACTGATTTCTCTAGAAAGTTTACATCATACGTAGCATGGGGGGCAACTTGAGTCAATTCAGATTTATGATTCTGAATAAATGTTCTAACCTTTTCCAATTTGTTAATTACGGGCTGTATTTCCATTTTAAATTGATCATAGGGATATGTTTTCTTTTTATCGTAATACTTATTTAGTTCAATTAACTCTGATACTGCTGAATCAAATTCACTCGCCAATTCAGGACTTACTTTTTGCAACCATTCTTTTGCATAGGAGCGGAATGAAGATTTATAAAATAAATTCATATCAAAACCAGCTAATGTGAGTGGCTTTCCTTTTTCTTTTTGTTCTTTCATATAGGTAAATAATTGTTCAAGTTCCTTAGTTTGCCATACAGGGTATAAAGATTGTTTCATCGCTTCCGTAGCGGTTAAGTTATCAAAATTTTGTTGAACAGCTGCTGCTTCCCCAAGCCCTGTTTCAAATGCAATCACATCATATCCCATTTCCTCATGTAAGTACTTAATCATACGTATTTTGGATTGATTCATTTCCTTTGCACCATGCGTACTTTCACCAAGTACAACAATGCGCTTGTCCTGTACGGCCTCTTTAAGAAATGATAAATCCTCCGTTGTTTGGGAAGTTGGTTCATTTAATAATTTTGCATGTCCGTTTAACCATTCCTCCCATTTGGGTTGATCAACTGGTTTTTCTGCTGCAAATGCAACAGATGTAAAGGTTGTACAGGCAAGAAGGGTACTCATTAGCCCGATTTTCCATTTTTTATGCATAACAACGCCTCCAAGTATCATAGTTCATAAGTTGAAAAGATGTAATACTAAAATTTACTGATATACCATTATTTATAATAATATATATAATAATTTTTAACAATAATAATATTCAGAAACTTAAAAAACTCCTTCAATGTAGCGAAGAACCCCTTCTTTCTATATCACATCTTGTATTCGAATACACATATTGCTTGTTCGTTTACTGCATTTCTCTTAGCATTGTTTTACTTTCCACAAGCAGTCCCATTACCTCAGGATCTTGTGTGGAATCTGGAATGATTACATGAATTTGAAAGTTCATTTTTATCCAAAAGGGTCAAAAATTGATAATTTACATAATGTATTTATCGTAACCTTATTAGTTTGAATAAGTATGGTAATCTATATATTTTATATATATATATTATGTTATAGTGTAAAGTAGAAACTCGCGTGTTTCAAATACAACATTTTTATCTTCTTGATGGCCTCTTATCTTTCCGTAAGAGGTCCTTTTTTTATCCCTCCATATTGCATAGTCGTTAAAATACTATGAAAAGATACTAGAGACTACTAGATTACTATATTCTCTAGTATTTTTTCTTTACCTAGATTATCTACTGTTGGGCAAACGATAATTTAAGGGATTTTTGTATAATTTTCACAAAATCACTTTGATTCATTATTTATTTCACTATAAAATAATAAAAGGATATATGGCCAACGATTATAAGAATAGGTATGTCCTTTTTTGCAATGCTAATCCGAATTGAAGCCTAATACTGAAACGGTAAATGAGTAGGGTTAGGGCCGAAACAGATAGTAAGGAAAGTAAAACAATAATAGCAAACAATATTTATAATGAAAACTTTCATAATGGACTGTCTATCGATGGAGAAAGAATACGAAAATATAAAGGGGTAAATGAATATGAATAGATCCTTCAAAGGTATTGCATTAGCAGGGTTAATTGTTAGTTTCATGCTAGTAGGTTGTACATTAAATACATATGGACTTACACAGTCAGAGTATAGAAAAGTAGATAAGTATTATGATGCAGATAAAATGGTATCTGACCTAAAGAAATTGCACTATAGTGATGAACACATTGAAAACCAACTAAGAAACGCATTGTCTAGAATTGAGTATGAAAAGGGAGGTAAGGAAGACGAATCACGTAGTAAAGAAAGTAAATCAAATGTATCAGACACAGAAGGTGAAAAGAAGGTAAAGGTATCTGAAAAAGATTACCCTTATCGTTTGACTGAACTACACTTAGAATTCCAGTATCATTTAAAAAAACTAGAAAAGAAAACTGATAAATTATTTACAGAAGAGGGTGTCTACATAGGTGAGATAGATTCCTTAATTAGTCACATCAGTTTGGATATAAACCGTTTTGAAAAAATCAAGCCACCTAAAAAGTATGAAGATTACCAATTCTTAATACAAGAAGGGGTAGAAGAGATTAGAAAACACCTAATAAAAGTAGAAGATGCAGTTAGACAGTATGATGGTAAATATGATAAGGATAAAGCAAAAGAAATCATACAAAACGGTATGTTTGGGATAGATGATGGTGCTTCTAAATGGGAGACAGTATTTAATGAGATAAACGAAAAATACCCTGATGTAGAGCAAAAGGTAAAGGAAGAGAATCAGAAACACGCGAAAGAGGGGCATCGTAAGGATGATTTAAATGACAAAGTTAGTGGTTCAGACGTTGATAAATACAAAGCAGACATCGTAGGAAATACAAATAAGATGGATGAAGTTATCAGACTGATACAAGATATAGGACATTCAGATGTAAAGGATGATGAGTCAAAGAAAAGTGAAATCCAACTGAGTTTGGATATGGCAAAAACACACGTAAGAGATATGAAATACCTTGAGGCACCTAAAGGGTTAGAAGTTGAACAAGAAAAGATAAAACAGGCAATGGATAATTACTGGGATGCTCTGCAATTACTTTCAGAAGCATTAGAAGAACAAAATGATAGTAAGTTGGAACAGGCAAATAACAAAGCAGAACAGGTAATGAAACTATTTAAAAAAGCAACTGAGAGTATTAAAAGTAAAACGAACTAATCATGAAAATGATCAAGTGGCGGTATCACTATTATAAATTAATAAATAAAATTGTAATTAGTTATTAATATTTTCCCGTTTATCCGTCACAATACTGTGACGGTCTTTTTGTGTATTTTAAAAAGAGTCTACTTAAGTAAAGAAAAAAGATAGAAACAATCCCTATTGAAATTATTAATTAAGTAACAATAAATATAAGGTTTATTGGATACTTATTGCATTTAAGGGGAGAGGTAAGATATCATCTTTTTTACATAAGTAAAATATTAAATAACAAATGAACTTTAGAAATTGCGCTTAAATTAAAGGAGAGTACGTTATGAATACAATCATGATTGTAGAAGATGATATGAAAATTGCTGAATTACTAGGAACGCATATTAAAAAATATGGATATCAAAGTGTTATTATAGAGGACTTCGAAAATGTCTTAGATATATTTCAAGAGATAAAACCAGATATAGTGCTATTAGATGTAAATTTACCTAATTTTGACGGTTATTATTGGTGTCGCAAAATACGAGCTATTTCTACTTGTCCAATTGTATTTTTATCGGCAAGGAGTGGAGAGATGGATCAAGTTATGGCTTTAGAAAATGGTGGTGACGATTACATTACGAAACCTTTTTATTATGAAGTTGTTATGTCTAAAATCCGTAGCCAGCTCAGAAGGGCATATGGTGAATATGCTCCTAAAGTAAAAGAACGAATAGTTGAGCAATCAGGGTTAATCCTGTTCCCAGAAAGAATGGAACTTCAACTAAATGATAAGACAATTTTACTTACTAGAAAAGAAACAACTTTATTAGAAATATTAATAACAAAGTCTCCGCTCCTTGTAAAACGTGAAGTGATTTTAGAACAACTATGGGATAGTTCATATATAGATGAAAATACATTGAGTGTAAATATAGGTAGAATTAGAAGGAAACTGCAAGATTTAGGTATTGAAAATGCACTGGAGACAGTTCGTGGTGCTGGATATCGTTTACATGCTACTTGGGAGAAGGAAGGAAAGGAATAATGAAATTATTTTTACAAGAACATATCCCACTCATTTGTTATACATTTGCCCAATTGCTTATCATTCTTTTTATATATTGGTTTGATGGTTATCCGCATATTTTGACAGCATTATATTCTGTATTTTTGGGTGTTTTTTTATTAATGGGTTATTTAATATATCGTTATTATAGTCATCGTTCATTCTACAAACGTTTATCAACACCAATGGAAACTTTAAATGATTCAATAAAAGATAGCGATTTGGCTCCTTTATCAATGGCCTTAGAAACATTACTACAAACTCAATACCAATATTATCAAAACCAATTAAAAAAATGGGAACGAAAACAACAAGAACAAATGACTTTTATGAATCAATGGGTTCATCAAATGAAAACACCTATTTCTGTTATTGAGTTAATTACACAAGATGAAGAAGACTCATTATTTGACAGTATTAATGAAGAAACGGAAAGAATCAAAAAAGGACTGGAAATGGTCTTATATGTTGCTCGTTTAGAAACATTTGAACAGGATTTTCATGTAGACAGTTTGCAGTTATTAGGAATGATTGATTCTGTTATTCATGAAAACAGACGCTTATTTATACGTAGTTATGTGTATCCAGAGGTAAAAATAGATCCGAATCTTATTGTAGAAACAGATAAGAAATGGTTTCGATTTATACTCAATCAATTACTGGAAAATGCAATTAAATATTCATCAAGTAAGAAAGAAAAAGTAATTGTATCGGCGTATTCAAAAGGACGAGCAATTATTTTGGAAGTAAAAGATTATGGAGTTGGTATTCCTACTACTGATTTACCACGTGTTTTCAATCCATTTTATACTGGAGAAAATGGTAGGAAATTTAAAGAGTCTACGGGAATGGGATTATATCTTGTTAAAGAAGTATGTGAAAAATTAGATCATAAGATTGAGCTAGAATCTGAGGTAGGTAAGGGGACAAAAGTTAGAATCATATTCCCGTATGCATCTCGTTAACCGATGAAAGGTATACCTTTCATCGGTTTTTCTTTTAAATCTTACAAACTTGTTAGATAAATGTTAGGGAAATCGATATGAGACATACTATATATAAGTTACACTTCATGTATCGAAAAGAGAAATGGAAGGTGAAATACTTGTGGAGATACTACATGTTTCAGATTTAGGGAAGGTTTATCCTGGGGAAATTTCTTATACAGCATTATCCCATATTGATTTAAAAATAAACAAAGGTGAATTTGTAGGAATTATGGGACCATCTGGGAGTGGTAAAACAACGCTATTAAATATGGTATCTACTATAGATGCTCCAACATCAGGAGAAGTATTAATTCATGGAGAAAACCCATATCTGTTATCTTCAGATCAGTTGTCTTTATTTCGAAGACGTGAATTAGGGTTTGTTTTTCAATCATTTAATCTCCTTAATACATTGACAGTGAAAGAAAATATTGTTCTTCCACTTACACTTGATGGTGTAAGCCCTAGAGAAATGGAAGGGAAAATTGAAACTATTGCTAAAAAACTAGGGATAACTGAAATATTAGATAAACGTACGTATGAAATTTCAGGTGGACAGGCACAAAGAACAGCAATCGCACGAGCTACTATTCATAATCCGAAATTATTACTTGCGGATGAGCCTACAGGAAATCTGGATTCAAAATCTGCTAGTGATGTGATGGAATTATTGACAAGGCTTAATAAAGAAAATAGCACAACGATGATGCTAGTGACACATGATGCAATGGCTGCAAGTTATTGTGATCGAATTGTGTTTATTAAAGATGGACAGTTATACAATGAGATTTATTGTGGAGATAATCGCAAAGTATTCTATGAAAAAATTCTAGAGGTTTTAGCATTATTAGGAGGAAATGCACATGACTTTTCGACAATTCGCATTTAATAACGTCATTCGAAGTAAACGAACATATTTGGCTCATTTTTTAAGTAGTACCTTTGCTATTATGATTTTCTTTACTTATGCATTACTTGCGTTTCATCCTAATTTACAAGGCGATCTTGCTGCCAGTGTAACAATCAATACATTTGCAAAGTCAGGATTACAGATATCGCAAGGGTTAATATTTTTCTTCTCATTCTTTTTTATCCTATATTCTGTAAGTGCATTTTTAAAAACAAGAAAAAAAGATTTTGGAATTCTAATGCTACATGGGATGTCACGTTCACAATTGAACAAATTAGTATTTATTGAAAATATAATAATTGGTATCACTTCTATTTTAACAGGAATTACAATTGGAATGGCGTTCTCTAAGTTTATCTTAATTATGAGTAACAATCTGTTAATGATTGATAAAGGACTCCCATTTTACCTACCTCTTAAAGCAATTGGAATAACATTTGGAGCTTTCTTCTTACTATTTTTATTTATTTCACTTTTCACTTCTCGACTAGTAAATGTAGAGATACTAGTAGAATTAATAAAAGCAGAAGAAAAGCCAAAGCCCGAACCAAAAGCATCATTTGGGCTATCTTTATTTGCACTTATTTGCATTGGACTAGGATATACGACTGTTTTCCATAGTGTTAACGCAATTCAGTACAAGGGTGCGAATTATGTATTTTTCATGATGGCGGCAGGGGTGAGCTTTGTTGTACTTGGAACGTACTTCTTATTTACCCAGCTCAGTGTGTATGTGTTACGTGCATTAAAGAAAAGGGAAAATATTTTCTTTAAGAAAACAAACATACTCACCATCTCAGATTTAGTGTATCAATTAAAAGATAATGCAAAAATGTTTTTTATGGTCACTATTATTTCTACAGTTGCCTTCACTGCAGTGGGGACTTGTATGGGATTAGGCAACTCATCCATGGCTGAATCGGAAAGCCCTTTTGCATTTATTTATCAGTCTAATAATAATAACCATTTAGAAAAAGAACATTTAAAAAAAATAGAAAGCGAACTCCATGATGGTGAGTTTAATTTCAAACAGGTGACTTATTCAACAAAACAAATTCGAGATACTCTCTATAATAATAATATATTATCAACCGTTATAAAATTAAGTGATTATAATAAGTTAGCTAAGGCATTTGGTTTTGAAAAAGAAAGCTTAAAAGATGAAAATGATAGTCTTGTCATACCTTCAAAAAAAGTTGCTAATACAAAATCTAATCAAAATAACTTTCAATTGTTGTATAGGGATATAAAAAAAGATATGCATGTAAATAAAATAGTTACTCCGAAAGAACTACAAGATACAATCAAAACGATAATTATTGTACCAGACGCTGTATATAATCAAATGATAGCGGATCCAGAGAATTACTATTTTGAAACCACTATTAATGGTTTTATTGTGAAAGATTGGGAGAAAACAAAAAAAGTTGCGGAAAATATTGTAGCTGCTTTTCAGAAAGATAATACAAGTAAAATTGAGGATATAGTAGACAACGAAAAATATACATTTTCGACTTTAATTCTTACATGGATAGTGATGAAGCAAAGTTTTGGACTTGCATCTATCATGAGTGTATTAATAGGCATTGTTTTCTTTACGTTTGCTGCAAGCTTTTTATATTTCCGATTATACACAGACTTAGAACGAAATCAGCAGCAATATAAAATGATAGCAAAAGTTGGTTTAAGCAAACCGGAATTAAAGAAAATTGTGACACGTCAACTTGCATTGTTATTCTTTTTACCAATTGCAATAGCAATTACACATAGTGCGGTTGCTTTTATGGCCTTACAAAAGTTAGCCAATTTTTCAGTCTTAGGTAGTTCCGTTATGGTATTGATTTGTTTCTTAGTTATGCAAATTATATACTTTTACTTTGTTCGTGCTCAATATTTGAAAAAAATGTATAAAACAATCTTTTAATTTAAGAAAGGAGAATATAGGATGAAAAAAAGACTTGGATTATTAATAGTAGCTGGTATTTTGAGTACCATGTTAGGAGCATGTTCATTATTTGGTACAAAAAACTCCCCAGCAAATGGAATTTCAATAGAAGTAGGGGAGATAAACGAACAAACAAGAAACTCTATAATAGACTTGTACAAAGATATAACAACATCACAAGACCTATATCAAATAAAAGAAGGGACCATAGATAATAACAAGCTCAACGTAAAGCTTCCGACAGAGTTTAAGGATGCTCCTAGTAATTTATTATTTATAAGCAGAACAACTGCTGAAAAAATGGACAAAAAAGGACTTATACGTGAAAGAGATAATAATAAGGGGCTCACCTCTTCAGTCCCTATTGATTCGTTACCAAAAATAAAAAAAGATGAAACTATCTTATTTGCAAATAAAGAATATAAAGACTTGAAGGAACTAACATTTGATGAGAAAAAAATGAATGTTCAATACAAAGGGGATGTATGGCTATCTCCATATCGTGGTGAATCCAATGAAATTCTATTAATTGTAGATGATACAGTATTTAAAGAAATAAATGGGAAAGAAAAAACAAGACAATTTCTATCTTTTAATAAATCTTTTGGGAATCTTAATTTATCCTCTCAGGGGAAAGCACCAGAATTAACAAAGGAAATAAATAAAGTGAATGCGGCTTTGGGTACTGAGGAAAAGAGCGCCGTCAATTTTGTAAATATCATTGAAAAGTAAATAATTAATTTTATATAGAATAAAAGTATAGAACATATTAATCATCTTTGAAAAAATCATTATTCTTAAAGACACAAATAAGTGGAACTGATTTTTTAGTCATAATAAAAAAATCAGTTCCACTTTTGAAATTATAACCATCATCTAAATTTACACCCTTGTTTTTCTGTGTCTAAAATGTGTCTAAACGTACAATTTTCCCGCAATGATATGGTGCCCCCTCATAGTACAATCTAAAAAAGCATTTATGAAACGAGTTTTAGACCTATTGCAGCACCTAAAACCATACCTATAAAGACAAGTCTTCTCCAGTCTTTTGATTCTCCATAAAAAATCATGCCTAAAATTGCACCTCCAGACGCACCAATTCCAGTCCAAATTGCATAAGCTGTTCCCATAGGTAGTGTTTCCATTGCGTAAGCAAGAAATATAAAACTTAATCCAAATCCGAGAATTAACAAAGCTAATGATTGCCAATTTCGATCTTTATGCAGTTTATTTATCATAGCAACACCAAACATTTCAAAAAGCCCTGCTAAGATTAAAGAAATCCATGCCATTAGGAATCATCACCTTTCTGAACTCTGTCATCTGTAACTAATTTCAAGCCAATTACTCCAGCTAATAAAAATAAAATCAAGAGTACTTTTCCCACTTTAAATGGTTCACCAAAGAACAGGATTTCAGAAAAGACAGTTCCAGCTGTACCTAACCCAACAAAAACAGCATAAACAGTTCCCACGGGAAGTTTTCTTCCTGCCATGATCATTAAATAAAAGCTTAAAAATATAGCAATGATAGTCCCCGTCCAAGTCCAAAAGTCATCAGCATTTTTTAAACCAATAACCCAAAAAATTTCAAAGAAAGCAGCAATAAATACTTTAATCCAGTCTTTACTCATCTAAAAGACACCTCCAATTTTATTCTTACCAAAAAAAACAAAAAAAGCCTAAGAGAAAACTGTTAAACAGTTTCTCCCAGGCTTTTATACTTCCGTGACACAGTAAAGCTGTGAGTTTTCTCTCGGACAAGACCAAAACTAAATATACATACACACATGAAAGCAAAATAGTTTACCTAAAGCTGTACCGATAATAGAAAATATAATTGAGCGGTACTTTTTCTTTGTTATATAAAATTCATATAATTAACGTGGAATTTAACAAAGCGGACCATTGGCCTCCGTAACTCATTCCATATCTCAAACATTGTTTCATCGCTAAAATATTATAAATAAACGTTTGTATAATCTTTCTATACCTAATTTCTTTATCACATAAATAAAAAAAAGATAAGACAATTCCATTTACATATATTCAAGAATTATAGTTAGTTATAACGTAAAACTCATTTTCCTAATTCGCATAATTTTCAAATATAAAAAGGGAATATATTAGGATTCGGTATATAATAAAATTAACCCATGGTTATAGTGTTTGCTCCGATTCAAATTATGAGATAGTTTGTTTTAACTTTTTACATTATCTAAAAAAGAACTTGTAGAGATTCCTACAAGTTCTTTTTGTTCTTCGGATTGACGAATAGTAAGTTTTATTGGGGATCCCGCTAACATTTCAAGAGTCGTCAAATATTCTTATGACAAAATGCTGTAGAAAGCTTAAGAATTCTTAAGAACTTTTGCCCCTTTTTCTTAAGGTTTGGACTCTAGAGTATGATTATGAGTTCAAACCTGTGGGATGATTAGGTATGAAAACAATTCGCTTTCTTATTTCTGTATATAATTCACTAAAAATCAATTGGTGCAGCCAGTCCAAGTTCAAGGTTTCTTAGAGACAAAATAATTGAAGGAATTGATTTGAAGAAAGTAAATTATATTGTCAAATATGGACTGAGTACAGGTGTATTCACAGAAAAATTAATTAAAAGAAGAAATCACAAGACAATTATTTTATTAGTGAAAAATAATAAGAAATTTTATTTTTTTACTAAAAGCAAAATTTAAAGAAAAAGAGAACGTATTAATTATATATGGTTCAGCAGTAAATATTGAACAATATATTAGGGGAACGATATTACTTATATCTATTATGTTATTTCTTATCTTCCGTTTGCAAGTTTACAATAAAGAGAAGATAAAAATGTCTCACCTGCTTATGTCTTTAGCTGTTTAATACGAGAAAAAATATGGAGGAATCCTATGGAGTCAAAAATTCTTATTGTCGATGATGATAAAGAAATTAGAAATCTTATCTCTGTTTATTTGGAAAATGAAGGTCTGAAAACTCAAAAGGTAGAAGATGCTATGGAAGCTTTACAACTGTTAGAAGAAAAGGAGTTTGATTTGATTATTTTAGATATTATGATGCCAAATATGGATGGTATTGAAGCGTGTATGAAGATTAGGGAAGACCGCAATATACCTATCATCATGCTATCTGCAAAATCTGAGGATATAGACAAAATTCAGGGTCTAGCCTCTGGTGCAGACGATTATTTATCAAAACCGTTTAACCCATTGGAATTAATCGCTAGGGTAAAATCCCAATTAAGAAGGTTTAAAAAATACAATTCATCAATAGAACATAATAAAAGCATTCTAGAAATTGGTGACTTAACCGTGAATACAGATACACGTCAAGTATGGATAAGAGGAAAAGAAACAAGGTTAACTCCAAAAGAGTTTGCTATTCTCGAACTACTTGCCCGCAATAAAGGGATTGTCCTGAGTGTAGCAAAAATATATGAAGCAGTTTGGGAAGAGGTTTTTTATAAATCAGACAATACCGTCATGGTGCATATTACAAAAATAAGAGACAAAATAGAAGAGGATTCTAAACATCCCATTTATATTAAAACTGTGTGGGGAATTGGATATAAAATATGAAGAATGTTAGGTTTAGAAATAAGATCATTATAAAACTTCTTTGTGCTGTTGCAGTTAGTTTTTTTATTTCATTTGGTTTAACAATCCTCATTTTGGTATACGTCATAGATCCATTATTTGTTAAACACGAAGAATTTGGTATGTTTGAAGCCAATTTGGCATTGTTTTTCTTATTCGCGTTCGCAATCTTTACCTTTATCATACTTTTTTTGATATTGGTTCGAAAGAAAATAGTATATTTGAAGCTCATTTCGGATAATGTAAATGATATTGCCAATGAAAAACTGGGTTTGACAATTGGGATTAAGGGGAAGGACGAATTGACCCAACTTGCCCAAAATATCAACTATATGTCTAAGGAATTGGAAAATACATTTGAACAAGAAAGACGATTAGAACGTACGAAAAATGAACTCATAACTAACGTATCTCATGACTTACGCACACCGTTGACATCTATTATTGGTTATATAGATTTATTAAAAAGAGGACAATACGATAGTGAAACACAATTACAGGAATACCTTGAAACCACTTATTTAAAATCAAAGAGATTGAAATATTTAATTGATGAACTGTTTGAATATACTCGTTTATCAGGCATCGATGCTAAGTTAAACTTTAATGAAGTTGATTTATCAGGTTTGTTGGAGCAAATAGTTGGAGAATACATTCCTATATTTGAAAAGAAGAGTTTAATCGTTCAAAAATCAATAACGGAAGAAACAATACCTATTTTCATGGATGTAGAAAAAATGGTACGTGTATATGAAAATCTGTTTATGAATGCGATAAAGTACAGCATAAAACCTTCCGAATTATCCGTATGTCTTGAATTAGTAGGTAACAAAGCAATTTTGAAAGTGTCAAATAAAGTCGAGAGACCGCCTGTTAGCGATCCAAATAAATTGTTTGAAAGGTTTTTCAGGGGGGACAAGGCAAGAAAAGATGACCAGGGAAATGGTCTGGGGCTTGCTATCTCAAAAAGAATTGTTGAACTTCATCATGGTAATATACATGCAGAATATAAAGAAGGTTGGATATCCTTTATTGTTGAACATCCGATCAAATAGATTGGCTTATGGAATTACAGGTTCCATAAGTCTTTTTTTATAAAACTTAAGAATTCTTAAGGATTTTACAGGGTGTTTCCTAATTTTCATAGTTTATCATGTATGTATTCAAAGCAATGAGGTAAGTGGAGAAATTAAAAATAAAATTTTCTTTACGGCTTTCAATTGGATACATCGTAACAGCCTTATGAAAAAAGTAGATGCAACATGACTATTTTGTTAGTGGCAAATATGAATAGAAACTTATTTTAAAGAAATGAAAAAAACGTAGGAGGATATATATGATACAACCAGTTGTAGACGTGAAAAACGTCCAAAAAGTGTACGGTAAAAAAGGTGAGAACCAATCACATGCGTTAAAAGGTGTTTCATTCTCAATCCAAGAGGGTGAGTTTGTCGGAATTATGGGACCATCTGGTTCTGGTAAAACGACATTATTAAATGTAATTTCAACGTTAGATAAAGCAACGGACGGCGTTGTTGAAATTGCAGGAACAGATATTACGAAAATGAAACAAGGTGAGCTTTCTGATTTCCGTTCACAAAAGTTAGGATTCATTTTCCAAGACTTTAACTTATTGGAGAACTTATCTATTTACGAAAACATCACTCTTCCACTTTCCCTTCAAGGTGTTTCATCACGAAATATTGGACAGAAAGTAGAAAAAGTAGCTGATATGTTAGGTATTACAGCGATACTTCAAAAGTATCCTTCTGAAGTATCTGGTGGACAAAAGCAACGTTCCGCAGCAGCACGTGCGTTAGTTCATGAACCAGCAATTATTTTGGGGGACGAGCCGACTGGAGCTCTAGATTCTAAAAATGCAACGAGTTTACTTGAGGCCATGACAAGCTTAAATAAAAAGCAAGGTGTATCCATTATGATGGTTACACATGATCCTTACAGCGCAAGTTACTGTCAGCGTATTTTATTCATTCAAGATGGTGAGTTATATAAAGAAATTCATCGTGGTGGTACCCGTGAAGAATTCTATAAAGAAATTTTAGACGTGCTTGCAAACTTAGGCACACAAAAAGCGTAAGGAAGGAAGTTCAATCATGTTATTTAAGCTTTCTATGTCAGGTCTAAAAAGTAAGTTGCAAGATTACATTGTTTTACTTATTGGTCTGATTGTCTCTATTTCAACTTTTTATATGTTTCAAACGTTATCACTAAATAAAGCGTTCCTTGAATCCAATCCACATGCTGATACGGTTGCAATTGCATTCCAAATCGGTTCCTTTTTATTAGCGATTGTAACGTTTTTCTATATTTTATATGCAAATTCCTTCTTATTATCTCTTCGCCAAAAAGAATTTGGTATGTACATGATGTTAGGGGCAAAAAAGTATAAAGTTACCTTACTTATGTTTATCGAAACAATCGTAATAGGTGCCGCATCTCTTGCAATCGGAATCGCAGTTGGTGTAGGGCTTGCAGAAGGTATTGGTCAGTTATTAATGAAGCAGTTGGAATTCTCTGGTGAAGATTATAAAGCATTATATATTCCATCTATGATTGTTACTTGCCTCTTTTTCTTTACACTATTTATAGTATCAGCAATCATGAATAGTATGAAATTATCTCGTATTTCTGTATTACAACTTGTACATGCAGATACAAAAACAGAGCGTATCGCTGTAAAAAGAAAAATGACAGGTGTAGTTACATTCCTTGGTCTGATTTTGCTAGGTATTGGGTATGCATCACTGATCCATATAGCACATTTACAGGAAAAAGAGCTATTAACCGTACCTAGATTCATGGGTATTGGATTAATCACAGCAACAGTCGGTACTTACATGTTATTTGGATCACTTCTCCCAGTTATGCTTAACAAGATAAAGAGTAATAAAAAACGTCGTGAAAAAGGGCTGAATGCTTTTACTTTTGCACAATTGAATTTCCGAATTAATAGTCTAACACGGGTGCTTGCAACGGTAGCAATCCTAGTGGCTCTTGGCGCTGGTGGAATTGCGTGTGGTATGGCATTTAAAAATAACGTTCTAAAGACGATTGATAAAGAAAAAATTTACGATTCAGTCATTCATAATCCAACAGCGGAAGAGAAGAAAATTTTGAGTGGCATCTTATTTCAAGAGAAGTTTGAATATCGCTACAAAGTAGATGATCAATATGTGTATTATATAAAAGAAGATGTAGAGAAAAATCGTCCTTTAGCACAAGATAGTGAAAATAGGAAGAAGATGAAAGTTTCAGAGGAATTTCCTAAGGATGCATTTACATTGCCAAAACAACTGTATAAACTGTATAACGATGATACGAAAACAAAACAATGGAAAGAAGCTTTCTTCATAATCCAGCCAACTTATATGTATCCTGATCATGAAATAAAAATTATAGGCCAAAACTTATACGATAGTATGAAGAATAAAGAAAATACTGTGTTTATTGGGAAAACAGATGATTTTGGAGCACACTTAAAAGAATGGAAAAAACTTGATGAATTACAGGTAGCGAAATATAAAAATGTGAAAGCGGAAGAATTAGGTAGTACGTATCAAATGTATAATCAGAGTCATGGTATGGCCAGTGGATTCATGTTTATGGGCTTCTTCGTTGGAATTGCGTTCTTAGCAATGATGGCAAGTTGCCTAATGTTTAAAATTCTATCTGGCGCATCGAAAGATAGCAAACGTTATCAAATGCTTCGTAAAATTGGTGTCCGCCAGGAGTTATTAACACAATCGATTTATAAAGAGTTATTGTTCATATTCTTAGTACCGGCAATTGTGGGTATTGCTCATATATTAGTTGGTATGAACATGTTCGGTCCACTTTTGATTGATCCGTATTTTCGAATTTGGTTGCCACTTGTCATTTTCGTAGTGATTTACTTAATTTACTACTTGATTACAGTTCAATTGTATAAAAGAATTGTACTTCCGAAAGAAAAATAGTTTTACAAAACATATAAAATGTTATACTCAAAAAAACCAGCGATATTATATACATGTACTGATATCACTGGTTTTTTATATGGATATTTGATGGTCAATTTTACAAATTATAAAAAATTACAAGCTCAGTTTTACATTTTTACAACAATAATTTTGTAATATTATCTTTCTTTTCCCTCTGTTTGATTGGCTTGGAACTCCATTTTTAGCGCAATACTATCCCCTTGGAAAACGTTTTGATCTGTTCCGTTATCCTCAAATATAAACTTTATCCAAAACCAATCCATTTTCCCAGGTTTTAACCCCCCTGTTTCAGTCCACTTAGAATGAAATACTTTTTGGGAGACAATCTCTGAACTTTGTGATTTTAGTTCTGCAAGGGTTGTCTCGTATGCAGGGCTTTTTGCAGGATCCCAATCCCAAAGAAATTGTACTTTAATATGTTTACCGAAATCTTCTGTAGTATTATTTTGTTTTAAGTCGTTTACAGTATAGTCTATTTTCATCATGATATCTTTAATATCTAATGAACCACTATTTTTTAAATTGAATTTTTTTAATATTTTGTCCCCAGGTTTTAAATTTTCTAAGTTAAGTGAAGTAGTTGGTTGCATAGCTAAATCCAATGTACCTGCAGCAAATGTATTATTTGTCACAACTTGATCGCTAAAATATGCATATGTTCCCCCACCAATTAAAGACATACCAAGAGCGGCTGAAACCACTCCAACACCTAATTTCTTTTTCAATGACATTTTTTGTTCCTCCCATATCATTTTTACAATTTTTCTCCCTAATTAACTAAAACGCTCCCCTTAATACAGGTATAGCATCAATTGTAAGAATTTTGTATTGAAATAAGAATATTACTTATTGAGAAAATTATGTTGTTATCTGTTTTCTATAAATTAAACGTACTCAAAATAGAAAGTTTGAATCCGGAATTTTCTTAAAGTTAAAGGGCAATGGATGTACCTGTAACGTACTGTTGATTCGAAAGGAAACACAATCGATTTTTGTCTAAACAAAACAAGAGATCAAAAGGCTGCAAAGCGCTTTTTTAGGAAAGCGCTGCGGCCTTTTCATGTTTCAAAGCCACTTGTAATAACAGTCGATAAGAATCCGGCTTATTCTATAGCAATTGAGTAGTTGAAAAAAGAAAAAGGCATACCTGATAGTAAGCAACTTAGACAACAAAATTACTTGAATAATATAGTAGATGGACTTGTAACATAGAATACGATTCCGTTAGGAATATATATGTTTTATTCTCTTTTACTTTGCTTTTGCACCAGAACCAAAATACAAAGGGAGCAAGAAGAGCTACGTAACGTCAAGAGAAAATAAAGAAAGAGACAGAAGAACGACAATATATTCAAATACAGAAAGCGTAGCTATATAGAAAAAAGCGCTATGGAACAAATGAAACTTGTATCATGTCTATATATTGAAACCATATTAAAAGTGAGGGCAGTTTTATGTTTATTCAAATAAGTTTGAGGTGTGGAAATGGAACAGAAGTTTATTGGAAAATGTAATCATGACGAGTTCGACTATGTTATTAAAAACTATTGGCAAGATGTATGGAATTATTCATTTATTATTACGAAAGATCCACACTTATCAGATGATATCACACAAGATGTCTTTATAAAGGTTTTTAAACATTGGCATTCGTTTCGAAAGGATTCATCTATTAAAACGTGGATATTAAAAATCACAAGAAATACAGCAATAAACTATTTAAAATCCGCTTATTTTAAAAGGATATCTTTAGTGGGATTTTTTAGTGACGACAAGCAGTCTTCTTCGGCAGAACAACAGTTTTTTAAACAAGAGGAACTAAATGAAGTGTGGGATGTTGTATTAAAACTACCTAAAAAACACCGTGAAATACTAATATTAGACGCAAAATATGAATTATCTTATGAAGAAATGGCTGAAACATTAGGTGTGTCAATTGGAACAGTCAAATCTAGATTAAGTAGAGCGAGAAGTAAAGTTTCAAAACTAATAGGGGAGGGTAGAAGTGATGAACAGTAAAAAAAATCCTGACTGGTATAGTAAATTGAAAAAAGGACCAATGGAGCATCGGAAAGATGAAGAAGAATATATTGATAAAATAAAGCAATCGGTATATCAAAATAGTGAAGTAGATTCTGTAACATATAAGAGACCATTTCGAAAAAAAGCATTGCCTATTGTAGTTGTTTTGGTTTGTACAATGTTATTTTTCATTGTTCAACAACCTTGGCTTGATGATAATAAATCACCGGTACAAAGTAGTACTCAAATTGAGCCGAAAACAAAAGATGAATCTGCTCAAGATCCATCATTGAAACAATTTATAAATGATTTATATCAAAGTACAAATTCAAAAAATGAAAATGATTTGTATAGAGCATTAAATGATGAAGTTCTATTTAAAGGGAAGAGTTATAAGAAGGATGAATTGAAGTTTGATGAAGATATGTTTCATGAGTTGCAAGTCGCTCTTACAATGGGGGGAGAGTTTGCAAATGATACAAAGCAAGTATATAAAGTACCAAGTGGAATGACAGAAAGTAACCAAGCAAAGCGAGACCATTATATATATGTAACTGTTACTGGAAATAAAACGAAAATTTTAGCTGAACCAAAACGAGAATCACAAATTTTACATGAAGTATCTAATGAAATTGTAAAAGCTTGGATTCCAGAAAAAGTGCAGAATGATGAATATATAAAAATATCGACATTTAACGGTAATACTGGGTATGTACAAAAAGAGTATGTTTTAACTGATATTAAATATTCATTTATGTTTGAAAAGAATAATGAAGGTATATGGAAAATAACAAATATAGATTCTATATGGTAAAAGAGGAAGGTTCACTTTAATGAACCTTCCTCTTTGTTTTTATTTTCTTATTGAAGTGTATGCCAGAAATCTAAAACTTCTGCTGTAACGAGAGCAGCGATGTTTTTTTCTGAATTACTACCAGGAATAACGACAGAAATGGCGATTTGTGGATCTTCGGTAGGAGCACATGAAATGAAAAGAGAATGATTTATCATTCTTTCTTGCTCATTCGGAGAACCTGTACTACCCGTTTTACCTGCGACATGAAAGGGTAAATTTTTAATCTCCTCTATATTCTGACTCATTCCACCTTGCACGACACTCCAAAATTCCATAGGATAACGGTTTGAACTTTCTAAAATTGGTTTAAACTTTTTTGTGTCCTTACCGTCCTGACCAATAATAGCACTTACAATTTTAGGTTTATATTTATCACCTTTGCTTGCCAAAGTTGCTGCATATTGAGCGAGTTGAAGAGGTGTATGCACTTCATTTTCTCCCCAAGAGGCATTTAATAAAGCGGAGATTCCCTTTTCAAACGTATTAGATGGATGGAATTCATATTGTCCGTCTTCTTCAAAGGGTAAATCAATCCCGGTTTTAGAACGTAGGCCGAATTGCATTAAATAATCTGTCCATATATGTGCCACTTTTTCTATATTCCCATTATTTTGGTTGAATAAGGGCAGAGCTACTTTTGCTGTCATAAATGTGTTAGATGAATTAATGATAGCTTGCCTTGGTGTAATCTCACCTGTTGGTGTTCCAGGTGCATTCGAAATGTTATTTTGATTATCATACTGAAAAGTACCCTTATCTAAATAAGTATCTTCAGGTTGAAAAAGCTTTTCGTTTAATCCAATTAAAATAGTAAGCGGCTTTATAGTAGAGGACATATTTACATAAGATTCACCATACTTTAATTTTTGAATTGTTTTATTTTGCGAAAGTGATTTAAAGTTTTCATTTTTAGATGATATATGTGTATTTGGATTAAATACTGTGGAGGTGGCCATAGTTAAAATTGCGCCAGTTTTTACATCGCTCACTACAGCATAACCAGCTTTAGCATCAGGTATTTTCTTAATTTGAGATCTTAATGCTTCCTCTGTTTTTTGTTGCAATTTAGAGTCTAAGGCTAGCTGGACATCTTTTCCTTTTTGTACGTTTTGAATGTTCCATAAGAACTTTTTATTACCAATCTTAAAAATAAGAGTTTTTCCTGGTTTTCCTTTTAAATCATTTTCATATTGCAGCTCAATCCCACTTTTTCCAACAGCCATATGCTTTGAATTAAGGTCATTTTCTACATACCCAATTACCTGCGAACCAATTTGGTGTTTAGGATAATATCGAATCCATTCCTCTTTAATTATTACATTATTGGGTTTGTTTTTGTTTATGAATGTAAGTTCATTCTCAGTTATATCAGAGTATAACGGTATATCATTCATAGTCTGCTTTTTACAAGATTGTTGTAATTGAGAGTTTATGTTCTTTGTAGAAATATCATGTTGAAACTCGCTTGAAAATTGATTAAAAAAAGCTAATGTGTTTGATGTGTCTTGTTTCGATAGCTTTTCATCATTAGAAGTGCAATATAGAGACTTAATTTTCTTATTTATAGCTAGTATTACACCATTTTGATCAAAAATCTTTCCTCTTTCAGCTGAAGAAGTTGCGATAGTAATTGAGATGAAGTTGATTTTTAATAAAATTAGTAAAATCAAACCTAGAATAGAAAGAACCGCAAAAATTCTCCATCTTTTTGTATGTAACATATAACCCTCCCTTATGTAGCCTATTTTATCTTATATTTAATTATTTTTTTTGTAAATGTGGAACAACTTTATTGTTTAGGTTGTCTATTAAGTATTACAGCATGAAGAAAGGAATAATTAGTATGAAAAGTTACTAACAAGTCTATTTATAAGTTTAATATGAGTCATTATGCAGTTTAGCATTTCTAATGTAAGCAACAAAAAAATAGAGAGAAAAACAAGAAAGGCGATTTATCAATTACTGGGCTGTACCCTATGCCCATCAAGCTAATATTTTCAGGAACCCCAAAAACAAAAATTCTATCTCTTGACATTTATTTATGTAAATTCAGCTCGTATTTTTGAACGACATGACGATTTTATCTTATTCAGCCTTGTTTAAAGTTACTTCCCTAACGAGTATATCCTACATCTTTTGCGAGCCTTTGAAGATCCAAAGCTCGATTGTTGTATTAGTAATCAATATATAAAATGCATATGTACAAAATTATATTCATAAAAACAGAGGTGTAAAATGAACATTATTTTCAATATAATCGCTAGTTATGCGATTCCTACGATACTACTCACACTCTTGTTACTATTTGTATTTATTTTTAGTTATTTTGTAGTATACAAAAAGATATATAAAAGAGAAAAAAAACTAACTGTAAAACAAATTATATTGTTTGTTTTAATAACAGGATACTATTCCCTTGCATTATCAGCTACTTCATTTGGTCGTTCAGATGATATGGCCTTTGCAAGAACCATTGATTTTGATGTACTTAGTGTTTATAAAAAAGCATGGAATACATTTTCATTTACTTCCTTTTTCCATATCATTGTGAATATAGGTATGCTTTTTCCTTTAGGAATTTTATTCCCTTTATTTAGTAAGGTTTTTCAAAAAACAAAATGGATGTTAATCATCTCAATTATAGCAAGTTTATTGATTGAAATTCTTGAATTTACACTGCAACGAGGAAGCATGGAACTAGCAGATTTACTTCATAATACTTTAGGCATGATGTTAGGATATTCTGTGTTAAACATAGTTCTTATATTTTTGAAAAAAAATGAAACAGATACAAAAATACTCAAATATTTATACCTTCCCATTACAGTAAGTTTCGTCGCAATCGGAATAATGATTTCGTATCAAATGAAGGAATTTGGAAATATGCCTATTGATCCCATTACAAAAAATGATATGTCTCAAGTTACTATAAAAACATCAATAGTGTTAAAAGACGAAGGGAAAAAAATGCCTGTTTACAAATATTACGGTACAAAAAAATCACATGTTCGAGATGTTGAAATTCTTTCTCCAAAGGAAGCATTTCAAAAACTAAAACAAGGAGAATTTGATTCTATAGGATCTTTCAAAGAAGGTGATACATTATTCATCACAAAATATAATATAGATTACTATACTGATACAAAAGGTTTCTCACAGCCTATATATGTTTTTGAAGTTCACTTAAATGATAGGGATAGTTGGTTTCAACCTATTTCCGCAAAGAAATAACGTAAATTGGGTTTTGTTGCAAAGCTTTTTAAGAAATAAACAGAGACCTGAATGTATGAAGAAATATTATGAAGGGCATGAGGATTGGTATGAAAATGTGACGGAAGCAGAACATGGTGATTTATTAGGGGGCACTATACATGCCCATCATGCTAAGGTCTTGAAGTACCCTCTAAACGGAATTTTTACTTTTCTACAGTTATTTATGTGAATTCAATTCGTTTTGGGGGTAATTGATTTCTTAGATTGATAGATGTGGTGAGACCCCACATCTATCAACTTAAGAATTTGGTAGTTCCTCAAAACGAAGAAATTTTTTATTTCGTAGACACTTTAAAATATTAGCTTGATAGACATGTGGTGATGCCCATTAACTTAAGAATGGAAACAAAGTGTACTTTCATTTTGTGGGGTAAAGCATTCCTAAAATAGAAGCATACTCTTAATATTACGCATACCAAATAAACCCTACCGTTTTATTAAAAGTCAAGGGAATAGTAATGAAATCCTATATTTATGCGATTGAATATAATGTCACACATTGTATAAGGTAAAAAGGAAAGGATAGATGAACAGGAGAGTATACCTGTTTACATCTATCCTTTTTTAAAACAATATGACCACATTTACTACTACAACAAAGATTTTTACCACAACAAATTTTCATATAGTTATTGAACTATTTTTTGAATAACTAAATTAACCTCTTCGTTAACTTTAATTACGAATAAATGGTCCCCTTCACCTTCAAATGGATTAACTACATCTTCATTAAAAGATTCAGCATGTTGTCTACCATATCTATTAAACTAGCGGTTCTTATTTTCCCTGATTCCTTTCCATACCTAAGGTACCCAAAAGTCCACTGGATTCCCGAGGCTACTATCCACATTTGTGTCTCTGAAAAGACTTTTTGTGCCACTAGATGTAACTGTAGATTCCTGAACAAGTAAAATCATGAAAATACACACAAAGTTAGATTATCATCCATTACATTACTGTTTTGCTTCGTTCGAATAGAAAAACTCGGAAGAACGCCACTTGTTCGATATCTCCTCAATGTGATAAGGTGTCGTTCTGCAGCATCCACCTATTAAACGTGCACCTGCTTGGTACCACTCTTCAGCTTGAATATCCAACGCGTTACATTGTTCATGACCATGCCATGCTTTTGTTTCTGGATTATAAGTTTCACCAGAGTTTGGATAAACAATAATCGGTTTTTTGGTGTTTGCCCTCAAATCTTGGATTGCACCAGTCACAACGGTTACTGGCGCACAATTGATGCCTATCGCTACAATTTGTTCACTTTTCTCAAAAACTCGTGCACACTCCACTAGTTTCATACCTTCACTAATCTCTTTCTCATTTTTTAGCGAAAAGGAAAGCCAAGCATATGTTTCTGGAAACTCACGCAATAATGTATCTAATACTCTTGCTTCTTGCAGGCAAGGGATCGTTTCAAATGCCAATAAATCTGCACCTGCTTCGATTAACGCAGACATTCTCGAACGGTGAAAGTCTGCTAATGTTTTATCTGTCACACCATAGTTACCTACATACTCTGAACCATCTGCAAGGTAAGCCCCGTACGGCCCAACTGATGCAACAACCAATGGTTTAGGCCTATTCGATTGAATATTTTCCTTCCAAAAATCATCTCTTGCCCTTCTTGCAAGTAACACCGTTTTCTTAATTAATTCCAAAGCTTCCTGTTCTTGTATTCCACGCGCGGAAAAACCACTAATAGTAGCTTGATAGCTTGCTGTTATGGCACAGTCCGCTCCAGCACGAAAATAGTCCGAATGAACCTGATAAATTAGTTCCGGTTTTTCTAATAACACACGTGCCGACCAAAGGGGATCGTCCAAATTACATCCATGCCCCTCCAATTCAGTAGCTAATGCTCCGTCAAGAAGCATAATGGAATGTTGGGATAAAATAGCATCAATTGGGTTGATTTTGTTCGACATAATCTACACTCCTCTTTTTTAGATTTTTTGTTAGATAATAACTTCCATAGCAAAACAAAATAAACAGTATGCCGCAATATAAGGCAATTCTCTGTGTTGGATCGAATGCAATTCCAATACACGATGCCAGACAAAGGCTAAAAGAAGCAATTGGTACTAATGGATATAGTGGTGTGCGATAAATCAAGTCCTTTTCAGAATTTCCTTCTTTCAAAAATTGTCTGCGAAATAGGAACTGGGAAGCACTAATACTCATCCAAACTATAACTACTGCTAGACCGGAAATGGAAACAAGTACGATATAGACAGTATCTGGTGCCACAATACTTGAGAGCAAAGCCAAAGCTCCACCCACCATGCTGAAAATGACGGCGTTGATTGGAACACCTTGCTTCGTCATTTTCCCAAAAATCGGGGATATCGTATTCTTATTAGCAAGCGACCAAAGCATTCTAGAAGAGGCATAAAGGCCTGAGTTTGCCGCAGATAAAATGGCTGTTAAGATAACGAAATTCATTATGTCAGCTGAATATGGCACCCCAATTCGTTCTAGAACTGCAACAAAAGGGCTCTCTAATACCCCTGCATCGGAAATAGGCAATAACGCAGATAAAACAACAATCGTGCCTACAAAAAAGATGATCAATCTCCACAGAGTAGTTCGAATGGCCATCGGTATCATTTTTTCCGGGTTCGCTGTTTCTCCAGCTGCAATGCCTATTAATTCTGTTCCCGAAAAAGAAAAATTAACCGCAAGCATGGTCATCATAATGGCCGTAGCACCATGAGGAAATAAACCTCCACTTGTAAAATTAGAAAAGAATGGTGCTGCTTTTGAATGAGTCATTGGAAGAAACCCTAGCATTGCCGCTACTCCTAAAACAATAAAAATCGCAATAGCTATAACCTTTATCGATGAAAACCAAAATTCGGATTCGGCGAAAAATTTAACAGTCAGGATATTTAATACAAAGATCAAAATGGCAAAAAGAGCACTCCATACCCAAATATTAACCGATGGAAACCATCGCTTCATAAGTAATCCTGCGGCTGTAAATTCAGAACCTAAAGCCACAGTCCAAGTTAACCAATACAACCAGGCTACTGTATACCCTGTACCCGGTCCAATGTATTTAACTGCATAACTATGAAATGCGCCCGTTTCAGGCATATGTACGGAAAGCTCGCCTAAACATAGCATAACTAGATAAACCACTAGCGCACCAATCAGATAGGATAGAATTGTTCCAAACGGTCCAGCTTGTTGAATAGTGTAACCCGAGCTTAAGAATAAGCCAGTTCCAATCACCCCACCAAGTGATAGCATGACTAAATGACGTGCTTGCATTTTCCTTTGAAATTCTCGCCCATTTCTGTTCTCCATTTCTACTCTCCTTTAGTTACTATCCAGAAAAAACAAAAACGCACTCTAAAAAAGAGGGCGCTACTGACAAATAAAAACGGAAGCTCTCATCTATCAGGATTATCACCCGCTGGAATTAGCACAGTGTCTACTTAAGCAGACCTGTTGCTGAGGTTTCATAAGGCCAGTCCCTCCACCTCTCTGGATAAGAAATATTTTTTTATAACCTTATCAATCCATTTAATAACTGTCAAGATAATTCTGTTTTTTAAAAAAATTATCTATTATAGAAATACAAAAAATAGAGTATTACTATAACTGCAAGCCACTCCTTCTCGGGTATTATTTAAAGATCGAACATACAAAACCTGATTTATTTATGATACGGTTCACAAGTACTTCCTCAAAATTTAATGCACTTCTAAATATCTTCTTACTTCTTTGGCTATGGGGTCACCATACATAACCATCAACTCAGGAGATTTTAATACCCTCCAATATCAAAAAACATTATCCTTTCTAAACAAGCTAAATTAGAAAGGATAATGTTTTCTTATGAATCTCTCGATTTAAGATAAATTATTACCATTTGCAGAAGAATTACAACGATATGTTACACCTGTATTCTTAGAAGAACTTGCAAGAGAAATAGGATTTATTAAGCGAAAACTTAAGTTTTCTGGATCAGAATTAGCTGCTATTTGCATTTGGATTAGTCAACGGGTGGCAAGTGATTCCTTGGTTCGATTATGTAGTAGGCTTCATGCAGCGACAGGCACTTTACTTAGCTCTGAGGAACTTAATAAAACTTCTATTGAAGTTTCTAATTGACTACAAAGTTGAGTAAGAGAGGTAGTAGCGATTTGTTGATTTAACCATACACACAAAGATAAAAAATGGTGCCCATGGCACTTGCGTTTTCGTTTCATTCCGCCTGCTTCTATGGCTAATTGATTAAGTGTAGTAGGAGACATATATCGATATAACTCTTCAGCAAATAAAGACAACTCTTGTTTTTGATGAATATTTATAAAAAGCACGTCACCCTTACTCATTAACATAAGAGAATAGTAACGTGCTTTTAACTTCAAGAATAGTCTAAATCCTTAAGTTGATGGATGTGGGTTATCGCCACATGCCCATTAAGCTAAAAATAGATTTTCTATGAAATTCCATTTTTTTGTTGTGCCACTATTACCGTTTCTGTTTCGTTATCAGATAAGCTCAAATTTCTTCTTCGTCTTAAAGTGGAACAAATTTATTACTTAAATTGTCTATTTAGTACACTTTTTAAATATGAATATATTTCTTAAAGTAACTTCAATAATTTTAAGTAAATCAACAGGAGAATTGAAAGGCAGGAGAAAGTAGCATGTCAGAAAATTATCGTTCTCGAGAGGAGAGACGACAAGTTAAAAAGAAAAAACAGCCTTCTGCTAAGAAACAAAATGCAAAAGGTAAAACATCTTTTTTTCGTAAGTTTTTAGTTAGTTGTTTATTACTTGGTATTGTGGGGTTAGTCGCAGGGGTTGCTACCTTTTTCGTTATGATCAAAGATGCTCCAAAACTTGAGAAAGCAAAACTTGTTAATCCGTTATCCTCAAAAATTTATGATAAAGATGGGAAATTGATATATGAATATGGAAAAGAAAAACGAACGAATATTATGTATGATCAGATTCCTAAGTTAGTAGAAAATGCGTTTTTAGCAACGGAAGATGCACGTTTTTACGAGCACAGTGGCGTAGACTATAAAGGTACTGCACGTGCAGCCTTAGTCAGCCTAAAGGGGGATTACGGTTCTCAAGGTGGAAGTACGATTACACAGCAAGTTATTAAAAATTACTTCTTATCGATGGAAAAAACGTCAAAGAGAAAGGCGCAAGAAATATACTTAGCATATAAGCTAGAACAACAGTATTCAAAACATGAAATTTTAGAAATGTATTTAAATAAAGTTTACTTAGGTAACCGTTCATACGGAATCGCAACAGCAGTACAAAATTACTATGGTAAGGAATTAAAAGATTTAACACTACCAGAAGTTGCAATGCTTGCTGGTTTAATGAAAGCTCCTAATAACTATGATCCAACGAAAGAACAAAATATCAAAAAAGCAACAGAAAGAAGAAATGTTGTACTTAAATTAATGAATCGACATGGTTATATTACAAAAAAAGAAATGGAAGAAGCATCAAAAGTTCCAGTAACAGAAGGACTTAAGAAAGCAACTGAACAAAAAGAAATGCCCTATCCAGCTTTTATGGATGCGGTTGTGAAAGAAGTTGAAAAAGAGTTGCCAGATGTTAATATAGGATCTGACGGTTTAGAAATTTATACAACATTAGATCCAAAGGCACAGGATTTTGCGGACAAACTTTTAAATAAAGATATTATTAATTATCCAAATGAGAAATTCCAAGGGGCTTTCACATTTATGGATACGAAAACAGGAGAAGTACGTGCAATTGGTAGTGGACGTGGTGAAAATAAAGCTGTTTTTAAAGGACATAATATTGCAATTGAATTAAATCGCTCAGCAGGTTCAACGATGAAACCAATTTTTGATTACGCTCCTGCAATTGAATATTTAAAATGGGCTACTTACCATCAAATTGATGACTCTCCATTTAAGTACTCAACGGGACAAGAAGTTAGAAATGCTGATAGAAAGCATTTAGGACCAATTACAATGCGTGATGCATTGAAAACGTCCCGAAATATCCCGGCAATAAAAACTGCAAAAGAAGTAGGGATTAATAAATCAAAAGTTTTCTCTGAAAAGCTAGGTATTACATTTAATGTAGCACCGACCGAATCAACAGCGATTGGTACAAATGAAGCGTCACCGACTGAAATTGCAGGTGCTTATGCGGCATTTGGTAATGATGGTAAGTATACGAGGCCACATTTTGTTAAGAAAGTCATTTATTCAGATGGTAAATCAAAAAGTTTTGAGCAAAAGCCAAAACGAGTTATGAAGGATTCTACAGCATATATGATTACTGATATGCTTCGTACTTTTGTTTCATCTGGATTAGGTACAACAGCTAATATAGGTTCTTTAGATATAGCGGGTAAAACAGGTACAACAAACTATTCTTTAGAACAAATAGCACAATATAATCTACCAGAAAGTGCAACTCGTGATAGTTGGTTTGCTGGTTATACACCACAATATACGATGGCAGTATGGACCGGATATACAAAGGATAGTAAAGATGATTATATTAGTAGTAAAAATACGAAAATAGCTCAATTGATTTTTAAAGAAATGATGAGTAAGTTTGCTACAGATAAGTCACAATTTAAAATGCCGAACAGTGTAGTTCAAGAAGGTAGCGAATTACGTATTAAAGGTGAGAAGCGTGATTCTTCTCCAAATACGAAAATAGAAAATACGACTGAACAGCCGAGTGAAAATAAGCAAAAAGAAAAGCAAAAGAAACAAGAAGAGCAAAAGCAAAGTGAGCCAAAAAGTGGTAGTGACCAAGGGAATACAACACCACCAAACAATGGTAATAGCCAAGGAAATACAACGCCGCCAAAAAGTGGCAGTGACCAAGGGAATACAACACCACCAAACAATGAGGATGACCATGGAACGCTACCGTCACCAAGTAATGATGGGAATACAGGAGAGGCTCCAGCTAATAATGGATAATATGTAATCATATAATTAAAAAACGCAATCCTTTTTGTAGAAATATACAGAAAGGATTGCGTTTTTATCATTTTAGCCAAGAAGACTCCTTCCTCAAGGAGCGTGAAGGGTCACAGTCCAGTGAGTAGGTGGGAGATGAATTGGCTTCGAACAAGGGATGGCAGGAAGCCATCTTAATTGTTCGACATATAGAAAGTATTACTCCACTACCTATCGAATGTACGTTTGGTATATAATAGTCATATACCGAAATGGAGGTGAATCAAATAATGATTAATAAAGCCTATAAGTTTCGTATCTATCCAAATCAAGCACAAGCAATTCTAATCAACAAAACGATTGGGTGTTCTCGCTTTGTATTCAATCATTTCCTATCCTTATGGGATCACGCATACAAAGAGACAGGAAAAGGCTTGACCTATGGTATATGCTCTGCCAAACTACCTGCCATGAAGAAAGAGCTTGTTTGGCTAAAAGAAGTGGATAGTATTGCGATTCAGTCGTCTGTTCGCAACCTTGCGGATGCTTATACGCGCTTTAAATCTAAGAAGAACAACGTACAATCTTATACCACAAAACAAACAAATGAAAATATTGCCGTTGTAGGGAACAAAATAAAGTTGCCGAAACTAGGCCTTGTTCGATTTGCCAAAAGTCGCGAAGTAGAGGGGCGTATTGTAAATGCTACAGTTAGACAGAACCCTTCTGGTAGATATTTTGTGTCACTATTAGTTGAAACAGAAGTACAAGAACTTCCGAAAACACATTCTTACATTGGAATAGATGTAGGACTAAAAGATTTCGCTATTTTGTCAGATGGAACACACTATGAAAATTCGAAATTTTTCCGATCATTAGAAGATAAGTTGGCGAAAGCACAGCGTGTTCTTCCTAGAAGAATGAAAGGATCTTCTCGCTGGAATAAACAACGAGTAAAGGTAGCTAGAATTCATGAATACATATCAAATACTAGAAAAGATTACTTGGACAAAATTTCAACTGAAATCATCAAAAACCACGATGTTATCGGTATAGAGGATTTGCAAGTATCGAATATGTTAAAGAATTATAAGTTAGCAAAAGCAATTAGTGAGGTATCTTGGTTGCAATTTCGATCAATGTTAGAATACAAAGCAAAATGGTATGGCAAACAAGTCATTGTCGTATCGAAAACATTTGCTTCCAGCCAATTATGTTCTTGTTGTGGATATCAAAATAAAGACGTTAAAAATCTAAACCTACGTGAATGGGACTGTCCTTCTTGTCGTACACACCATGATAGGGATATTAACGCAAGTATCAATCTAAAGAATGAAGCGATAAGGCTTCTAACCGCAAGGACTGCGGGGTTAGCCTAATCAATTAGAGTTCAATAGAACTCTTTACTTAGGAATCCCTCACTTCTAAACGAAGTGAAAGTGGGGGTAGTTCAAGTATTCTAAAAGACATAGTCAATTAAACAAACTATAAATGAGATATATCAGAGACAAAGGTTATCACAATCTACATGTTTGAACAAGTAGGATTCTTCTCTTTTGGGATGTACCTTTTCTTTTTATAAAAAATTCAATCAAAAAAACTTGAAAGTTTATGTTATACGTAAAAAAAGCGAATCTATTTTCAAAATAGATTCGCTTTTTCATCTCCTAATAACTTAAAAACTTAAACTTAAAATAGAAAAAATGAATGAAGTATTCGGATGATAGTAAATGCCTGAGTGATTTCAATGTATACATGACGAATCAGTTTGTATTTATTTCCTTGATAGGATTTTACATAATATTAATTTTTTGTGAATTATTAATCTGAAAATAATTTGATTTAAGGTATTATTCACACAAAATGAATACCTTTATGTAATTTATTTGATTTATAAGGTAGTTAGGAATACCAAATCAAAACATAAAAGCTCATTATTGATTGATACTTTATAAAGTTGTATTAATATGTGTCATAAAATAATATCAAAATATAATTATAAATAGAATAAGGGAGGACTATGTAAAAAAGTAATAAATACAAGGTCATAAACTGTTTTTGCACGTAAGTACATGCTAAAGAAACCAAAACTATTAAATTGATCAAGGAAATGAGAGGGAGATACTATGGGGAATAAATCAAATTATAAAACCAAAAGAATACTAGTAGCTACTGCAACATTAACTATAATTGCTTCTGGAATGGCTTCTTCATCAGATGTCTTTGCAGAGGAAATGCAGCAGCAAAAAAATTTATCGCCATCACTGCAAAGTGAAAAGTCAGTTAAATCAGAAAATAGAACATTTACAGTCCCAGGAAAAGGGGATGTTGAGGTACTAAAACAACAGGAAAGAAAAAATATGGCATTTAGTCCATATGAACCAACTGGTTTATATGCAAAGCCAAATGAACAAATAACGATTAATGTAGAAGGTAATCAAGATATTCAGGTATATATTGGAACGTATTCGTATGATGCTTCTTGGAGAGAAGATTCTAAGATAAAATTATTTACATTAAAACCTGGTATAAACACAATCCAATCTCCAAATGGGGGGATGATTTATTTTTATAATAAACAACAAGGTGGTACCATTCGAACAACAATCACAACAGGTGGAACGACTACGCCTTTCTTTGAACTAGGAAAGCATACGAAACAAGATTTAATAAACATGCTGGACCAATATCCTAATGCACATGCAGTGGAGTTAAAAGGCGAACGTGTATTAATTACGGCCAGCCCTGCACGTGTTAAGAAATATTTGTTGGGTTCTAATACAGATCCTGTACAACTCTTAAAAAAGATGGATGAAGCTACTCGAATTCAAGACAAAGTAGCTGGATTATCTGAAGAACAAGTAGATAAACATTATGTTCATTACGTAGAAGAAAATCATTCTCCTGATTATTATATGTATGCAACTTCTTATCGAACCGCATATGTAGGAGATGCAATCCAATACGTGTTAGATATTAATAAATTTATAACAGATGGCTGGGGCCCTTGGCATGAGGCAGGACATTTGAGACAACAATCACCCTGGAAGTTTTATAATATGACAGAAGTACAAAATAATATATACAGCCTTTCTGTAGAAAAAGCATTTAATCAACCATCCAACTTAGAGAAAAGTGGAATTTATCCAAAAGCATTTCAATATCTAGAACAAGTGAATAAAAATTATGATGAAATTAGCGATGTTTTTGTAAAGCTTGTTATGCTTTGGCAACTACAGTTAGCGTATGGAGAGGATTTCTATCCTAAATTGCATCAATTGTATAGAGATATGCCTTCAAGTGAACTTCCACAAACTGATGAAAATAAAAAACAATTATTTATGATTTCAGCATCAAAAGTAGCCAAACAAAATTTGATTCCTTTCTTTGAGAAGTGGGGATTACGTCCAAATAATGATACCATTCAAAAAGTAGCTGCATTAGGATATCCAATTTTAACAGCAGAGATTTGGAAGGGGACGGATTCTAATCCAATTAAACCAGATATGCCTAATGAAAATAATATTTTAGAAGGAAACCAGTTTGCATGGTCGCTGAAAGGGATTGGAGATTTTGAATTCGCAAAAGTAAATTTAAATAAATCAACAGAAGAAATGCAAATAGATCTAAAAGCAGGTGTACCACATAACTACTTTGATAGTACATATGCAAGTATTAAAGTGCAAAACACATCAGGTAAAGTGGTCTATAACAAAGAGATTTATGGAAACAAACAGCAAAATGCTGAATCGCAAAAAGTTCCAGTCAAAGTAGGCGATTATATAGAGTTAACACATCTAGAAGGTGTACATAGGGCTACTCTTACAAATGTAGATAATAGTAAACAAGAGAGCTTTGGAAAAAAAGCCATATACGAAGTTACAAAGGAAGGCCTGAAGAAAGTAGAAAAAATGCCAGAAGCAACAATTTTAGAAGGAAACAAGTTTGCGTGGTCATTAAAAGGATATAGTGATAGAGAAATTGCAAAAGTAGATTATGATAAAACGGTAGAAGAGATGAAGGTAAAACTAGAAGCAGGTGTACCACATTCCTATTTTGCTAGTACGTATGCGAGTATTAAGGTCCAGAATTCTTCTGGCAACGTTCTGTACAATAAGGAAATCGTGGGAAATAAACAACAAAATGCTGAAAGCCAAACTGTGCCCGTCAAGGTAGGGGATTACATTGAATTTACCCATATAGAAGGAGAAGCAACAAAGGAAAAAACGCGAGCAACTTTAACTAACCTTGAAAATAACAAAAATGAAACCATTGGAAAGACAGCGAGGTATCAAGTTACAAAAGAAGGCTTGAAGAAAGTAGAGAAAATGCCAGAAACAACGGTTTTAGATGGAAATCAATTCGCTTGGTCATTAAAGGGATATAATGATCGGGAAATCGCGAAAATAGAATATAACAGAGCAACAGAAAAAATGCAGATTAAATTAGAAGCGGGTATCCCCCATTCCTATTTTACTAGTACGTATGCAAGCATTAAAGTTCAAAACTCATCGGGCAATATATTGTACAATAAAGAAATTGTAGGAAATAGACAACAAAATGCTGAAAGCCAAACCGTTCCAGTTAAGGTAGGGGATTATATCGAGTTTACTCATATAGAGGGAGAAGCACAAAAGGAAAAGACCCGTGCCACACTTACTAATCTTGAGAATAGTAAACAAGAATTTGTAGGCAAGAAAAAAACATATCAAGTTACTCCTACAGGATTATTAATAAAATAGATAAAAAGGATGTCTAAAAAATAGAATTTTTTTAGACATCCTTTTTTATTATTAAAAAACGCTAATTATTAATAGTGATATAGGATGAATTCTATAGCCCACTAACTATTATATATACTCAAAAAATCAAGTTATAGCTAATCTTCCAAGGATTGACACATCTATTCTTAGTTAATCATGTTATACTTTTCACAAGTGAAATGCTACAATATCAAATCCTAGTTTTATGACATCCTTCTGTTGCCACAGTTTATAAAAGGTCAATTCCTCATAAATAACTATAAAATTATATTTTTTGTTTTTGGGGGTGATCTATTTTTTGGCTTGATAACGACGTGGTGGTACCCCATGGCCATCAATTTAAGGAATGTAAACACCCCAAAAACAAAAAATGAGCTGACTTCTCAAAATAGTTTCACAGAAAAAAAGAAAAGCAGACTCCCATAAAAGAGCCTGCCTTCCCTGCTTTGTAAAACTAAGAAGCTTTACGTACGTTTGAAGCTTGAGGTCCACGTTGACCTTGCTCCAAATCAAAAGTCACTGCTTGACCTTCTTCTAAAGTTTTATAACCTTCGCCTTGAATCGCTGAGAAATGAACGAATACATCGTCTCCACCTTCACGTTCGATGAATCCGAAGCCTTTTTCGCCATTAAACCATTTTACATTACCTTTTTCCATTTGTATTGCCTTCTAGTGTGTAAACACACATAATGTAATACTATCCTTGCTCTCAGTGATTATAAAGGTGAAAAGTTACAAATCCTTTACACCGAACAAAAATAATTCATTTTAATAATAACATTTTTTGTAATAAATGTCAAGGTGAAGAAAAAACATTAAGCTCACTATTTCTTTATAAAGGTTTCCTTTAAATATGATTATTGTATTTCGAGAGGTTCATTATAAATCTTAGCTATATATTTTACAAAATCAATGACGGGATAGTGTATGAGTGAACGGTGTTGCGTAAAACGAACCCCTGCTTTTTCCATTTTCGAAATGAGTTGTTCAACTTCCAACTCTTTTTGTTGTATTCTATTATAATTTTGATATACAATGTTTTTCCATTGATAGGAAGAGCCATGAAAATAACTCTCTCCTTTTACCCTGTGACTAAATATAATTTCTATTTTTTCTCTACGTTGTTTTTCCCTCATATGCGCTTCCGTTGACTGCATGTTTATCGCCTCTTCCTTTTGTGTTGTATGCTATTTCACAAAATTTGGTCTAACTCATCATAGCCAATGTACATTGATGTTGTTGGGAATTGTAGTTTAAGGCTATCTCATCAACTGTATTTGTTTTTCAAATGCTTAATCTAATATATTGGATTTTACATCTAAATAGGTTGATGGTTTGTATAAAATACTATCAATACTTATTATAAAACGATTCTTTATAGGCATGCATCTTTTTACAATCAACAAGATTTACAACATGACGAGTATCATCATCCATGAATGTTACCCTCAGGATCCCTTTTTATATGAAGAAATCATATGAAAACATAGTGCTCTTAAAAAATTTTGTTACAAATTTATTATGTTTAACTTAAAAAAAGGAAAGTAATATTTATTTGTAGAAAATTTTTAAGGATAAAAATAGGATGAATATCCATGGTAAGAAAAGGGGGCACTCATATGCTAACGAATGATTTAGATTTTCGATTAGAACCAAGTTTAAAAGAACTGTATGAACAACATAAAATAAGAGCGCAGAAGATAGACTGGGGTTATCATGAGTTTTTACCATGGGATAAGGGAATGGACTTTAAAAGAGTTCCTTGGGATGAAAGTCAAGTTACTCTTCCTTCTGGTGTAATTACGGCCATTGAAACAGCTTTATTAACAGAAGTGAATTTGCCATGGTTTACAACGTATTTATCTTCGACTTTTAAAGGATCCCTTTCTGTTATTACAGACTTCATTCATACTTGGACCTCAGAAGAGGATCAACATTCGAATTTATTGGAGACATATTTACTACTCACTCGAAGTGTGAATCCTAAGCGAATACATGAATTAAGAAAGTCAGTCGTTGAGGGTGGATTTGAGCCTGATTTTCATACACCAATCGAAGCCATGACGTATACGACGCTACAAGAACTTGCAACGATGGTGTTTTACAATAATGTTGCTAAGGTTGCAAGTAAGCATGATTCAGATCTTGCTACATTATTACGCCGTCTTGCAAAAGATGAAACACTTCATTATGCGTTTTATCGAGACGTTATTCGAATTCATTTAGAACTGGAACCAAATTATTGCTACCATATTGCCAATGTGATTAGGAATTTTCAAATGCCAGGTGCCGTCATGCCTGATTTTGAAAATAGAATGGCTGTGATTGCAAAAGAAGCAAACTATGGACCACTACAATATTTTGATCAAGTACTTGATGTAGTGGTTGAGTATTGGGGGTTAAAAGACTTACGACCAATTGCCCCTCTAGCAGAAAAAGCAAGAATTGAGATTTTGGAGTACCACACAAGGTTGAAAAAAATAAGGGATCGATTTGGTCGTTTTCAAGGGAAAACGGATCTACGTTAATGAGTAGAGGTTTCAGAATAGGCGAGGGGAAATTCCCCTTCCTTTTATTAGAAATCTTACACAATCCCTATGGTTTTTGTGCTAGTTTTACTTAATTTAATTTTTAAAGAAAAAACAATTGACAACAAAAATAATTTCATGATATTATAAAATATTTGATAAAAAACAACATATGTGTTAAGCTTGAGAAGGTTACCACATATGGAGGTGGATTATATGTTTCAAATTGGCGATAACATTGTTTATCCAATGCACGGAGCAGGTATAATTGAAGCCATAGTAGAAAAAGAATTCTCAGGAAAAAAACAACAGTATTTTGTCATAAAAATGTCGATCAGTAAGATGCAAGTCATGATTCCTACGGGTAAAATATTGAATTCGAATATACGCCCAGTTACTGATATACTTGCATTAAAGCACATTATACACATTTTTCAGCATGAAGAATCCTGTAAATTACTGCCGTGGAAACAAAGGCATAAAGTGAACACGGACAAAATAAAAACGGGTGAAATACAAAAAGGTGCTGAAGTTGTACGGGATTTAATGCGTATGAAGAAAGAAAAAGCACTGAATACAAGCGAAAAAAAATTGTTGGATGATGCATATAGATTTTTGGTCAGTGAACTAGAATTAATTAAAGGAATCACTGAAAATCAAATAAAAAGTTTCTGTTAAGGTTCATTATAAATAATGAATTATATCTCCGAAAACATCCTGAATTTTTCGGGAATATGATGAGTATTAAAAGCAAATCATTTCAAAGATATTCAATTTCTTCAACTCACTTTTAGAGTAGGAACCTCTTTTGTTATTACTTCAATCTAATCCATTTTTATTTTAAAATTTCTTTTACGAACGTTCGAAGTTTCATCAAATAACTCGATTAAATAGTCACTTGATTTTTGCAATCCTGATTCACACTGGCACGGACAAGGAGCCGTAAGGATGAAAGAGAGGTAGGGCTTTCATTGTTTTAGGTAATATACTATCTAAGTCATTATTTTTAGAAGAAAAAACAATTAATTTAACCGCTATCTTTAAGAGTTTCTTACATCTAATGAGCCAGTGTATAGTAATTGTTTATCCTCTTTACGTAAAATTGATAAACGAACTGGTAACACTATATGGTCAACTACAAAAAATGGTTTCCAGACCAGGAAACCATTTTAAATTTTATTTACATACAAATAGAAAATTAAGCAATAAGAAGGAGTGCACACATGAAAAAAATGTTAACAAAAGAATTAAGTAATGAATTAAAGGAGCGAGAAGGGATCATCTCTATTACAGTTGAGCCGTATGAAAAAATCGAAGTTGGTGGAATTCGTGTAGATGGACCAGCTGTTATTCTAATTAATCAAGAATAGCTAAAAATAGTTTCATGCAAGAAGAAAAGGATCAGCCTTTAAGAGAAGGGAGGATCCTTTTTGTTTGCTGCTACTTTTATTTAAGGTGTTGGGGTTAAAAGGAAGGAGAGGGTTGGGATTATCATGGTAGAAAGCTTAATATTGGTAGGGTTTCTTTTTACGTTATATAAATTAGTTGATAAAAAAACAAACTAATTTATATAACGATATATTGTTTCCTTTTTTAGGACGAAATTTATTTGATAGTGAAATGGATAATTTAAAGGAGGAATTTAGATGGATGCAAGGAAAGAACGCATAAAATACGAAAAGATGTCAAAGAATTATGACCGTATTTATTCAGTTTCGTTTATCCTATTAATTATACTTGTTTGTAGTAGTGTAATTATCATAGGAGCTACAGGAGGAAAATATGGAGTGTTTTTATTGTTAGCAATTTTACTTAATGCACGTATTACGAAGGAATCTCAAAAAAAGTATGAGTATTATTCTAATAAAGGGCGTATTTAAAATCATACATATCCTAAAAGGAACAAACTAGATTTACATTCAAAATATCCCTTTATCATCTCCTGTTAACTGGCAAAAGTAACTTTATATAAATCATTTTTTGAGCAATGTAGAAATAGAAAACGTACCCTATTAAAATGTTATTTCCGTTCCTATAATGAATTATCCTTCTAGCATATTTATAAGATTTATATCATATATTAGGAGAAAGAATGTAAATTAGAAAGGAGTCTTATAGAATGAGTTATTCAAAAGGAAATGACTTGAGTGAACAACATATGGTAAGTACACCTAATCCCTACGTATATCAGACATTACAATCAGTAATTGGTAAACATGTGGTTATTGAAACCGTAAGAGGTAATGTAAGAGGAAAGTTAAAAGATGTGAAACCAGATCATTTGCTTATTGAAGATACGGCGCCATATATTGTACGCATTCAACAAATTGTATGGATTATGCCAAAACAATAATCAAATTTATAAAAAATTAATGTCATAGTCCACTAAGTAAAAACACAGGGTTTTATCTCTGTGTTTCTTCAAATTTCCGTTTTTGAATATATGCTTGAGCATGGATAATTTCTTTTTGGAGTTCTTTTAATTCTTCCGTAGATCCAGATTCAATCCTCATGTACGTAGTAACTAGACTAATCATCATATCCATCTTCTCTACTATATTTTGAATGACTTGTTCAGATTGCTCTTTTTTAGGGTGTTGTATTGCTATTAAAGCATTTTCTATATAATTGTTCTTTCTTTTCCGGATATCATAAATAAACTGTTTTGTGTTTGAGTTCATTTGTTTCCCCTCCGTTTTGGATATATTTTCATTCTATCATATTTGAATGGAAAATATTGAATGGGCCGTTCTTACTTGTAACATTCATCTGTTAAAGGGATTGTCACAAGTAATTTTGGTGAAGAACTCAATTATAAATGGTATGAAGTTAAGAGGTAGGTGAAAAGATTGATTCTAAACTGTTTCACTCTTTTGTTGTATAATTTTTAAATCTTAATAGATTAAATGTATTGTAAAGAAGAAAGAAGTAATTGAAAAAAGTACACCAAAATAAGAAAGTCTTATGCTATATCAATCTATAAAAAATACCAAACAAGACGATCTTGTTCTCCAAGGAGATAAACTTTTTATTAAAGGTTTTAACTCACTAACTATGTGCATAATAATAAAAGAAGAGATGCTGGCAAAATCCCGTCTAATTTGTAACCGCTGCCTTTAGGTGGTATATTGAAAATTTTAATTATTTTTTCTTTGAACCACCTTTCTTACGTTTGGCAGACGTCTGGGTGGTTCTTTTACTTTTATTATTATTACGGTGTAGAAAGACATAAATCTCTATACTAAAATCTCATAAATATTCGTTGATAAATAGCCATTATCATAAATTTTGTAGGTACTTTCAGGTCTCAATAATGTGACATGAAAGTCTAAGCTTTTTGAACTAGGGACAAGAAACCTTAAACTACTTATCTTATTGTAGAAAGACATGAAAGTGGGAACTAATTTTATAGCGTGAAATATTGAACTGCCAACAAAAGGAGTTCATGTAGTATCCACTTTCTTGTCCTCATATTGAGACATGAAAGTGGATACCTTTTAAAATAGAGATACCAAAGTGGTTACTTTCTGAATAGAAATACAATATCGATATACTAAGCACCAGATCAAAATACGTTTAACAATTAACAATAAGGATGATATTTCATCTAAAAAAATTGAAAATAAGACTTTCTTGCCCTTGTACATGTACAAAGAGGAGGGATTTAAACCTAATTTCAGAACTTTACATTTAATATTAATCTATTTATTACCGTATTATCTGATATGATCTCCTCATAGTAGACAGTAAAAAGAAATCACATTGATTTGTTTACTATGGAGGGGATTTTTTATGGGCAACTTTAGGGTAACTTACAATATAGGCATTAAAAAAGTGCCGTAAATTTATATCTTAACGAAGGAGTTTCATACAAAACGAGCGCTAAAATATTAGGAATTGAACACTCTGTCGTAAGACGTTGGGTGAGACGCTTTGAAGCTGAAGGTATTAAAGGACTAGAGGGAAAATGTAGAAAGACGAGAATCAAATCGAAGATACGGAAGCCAACAAGATAAAGCGAGTAGAAGGAAAAGACTGTATTACGGGAATAAAGAAGCTTATATGATTTCAAATAATCATTTGAACAGGAAGTTCCAGGTTTCAAAACCGAACAAAAAATGGGTAACAGATATTACCTATTTGATTTTTATTGGGTAGAGATTGTATCTATCCGCTATTAAAGATCTGTACAATAATGAAATTGTTCCTTATAATATCAGCCATAGAAATGATCTGAAATTAGTGTTAGACACATTGAAAAGGGTAAGGAAAAAACGGAATGTGAAAGGAGTTCTCCTGCATAGTGATTAGTGGGTTCCAGTATACATCCCGTCAATACAATCAACTAACTACTTAATAAATGTCAGATGAAGGTGAGTATGTCTAGAAAGGGAAACTGTTGGGACAATGCTTATATAGAGAGTTTTTTCAGTCACCTTAAGTCAGAGTGTTTTCATTTATGCTCTTTCCGTACAGCTGATGAGGTTATGTTTGTCGTGCGCAAATATATACCCTTTTATAATCATCAAAGGTTTCAAAAGAAATTAAATAACCTGAGTCCATATAAATAGAGAACTCAAGTTTCTTATCTGTGCTTTTTAAATCTTGTCTACTTGACAGCGGCCACTCCATACTTCAATTAATTGAAATGTCTACGAAAATAGTTTTCTCAGACTCACTTTGATTAAGAATTTACAAATATATGATGTTAGAAATATACCAGGAAATTAATACTTTTAAGTCCCCCATATACTTTTATTAAATAAGTGAGGGACTCCTATTATGTTAATATCTTTTTATTGAAGTGTATCAACTTTTGTTCGAATTTAGAAAATAATATAGAGTTCGTATCGCTTTTTTAATTGTATTTTTATGTAAAACTTAAATTACAAACAATATCATCTAAAATACTCTTCATTTTTTCTGAATCCTCGCTTTTTACAATGACATAGCCCTCTGTATCATTAACATTTACTCTGCTTTTTTTCACTGAATCTCCAACTTGCGGAAAGCTATATTCCATTATCTCATCTTTATATTTATTATATAAAGAATCCCATCCATTAATTTTGTTGATAAAATCAACATTTTCAGCAGTTAAAAATATAATGCCAGCTTGCCAAAATCTATTATATGACACACTGATAGGCATTTTTAATAAATGATGAGCCCATATTTTTTCCGTTGAAAAATCTTGAGAATAATTTATTAATAACGGGATATTAGCACCTGGTATCCTTGCACCCACTTCGTTGATGAGTACTCTGTTATTTTCATCAATAAAATACTCAATATGTGCAAAAGAATGTTGAATGTTAAGAGCTGCAATAGCCTTTGCTCCTAAATTCCTAATTTCACAATCTATATTTTCAGGCAAATCATTTTTTAAATATACTCTATGTCCATGTGGATTTAGGACTGTATCTATAATTGTTGGTTCATATTCGGTTATAGTACCAAAAATCACCTTTCCATCTTCCACGATAACATCATAGCTACCTTCAACAATAATTTCTATATACTCTTCCGCCTGAAACAGTTGTTGGTTATTAAAAAAATCATTGTATGCTATTCTTGCTTCATGTTCGTTATTAACTTTGATTATCCCTCGACATCCAGCGTTATTTAAAGGTTTAAATATATACGGATAATTTCCATTATTTATAATTTCATTTATTTTTTCTGGATTGTTAATTAGCATATGTTTAGCACACGGGACATTATTTTCCATAAATTTTTTTTTCATTTCATGCTTATTTCTTAAAGGAATAATATCTGCAGTTTTCAATCCAGGAAATTCAAACTCCTCCCTAATTCGAGCTACGTTTTCTATATAGAATTCATAAGGGGTTTCAATTTGATTAACGTCTATATTTTCCAAAAGCTCATGTATAGCATTTTTTAATGCCTTAAAGTTTCTAGGATCTTCTTCAATACAAATAATATTAGCATTAGTATTTACAGAATTCACGTTAGGTCCTATCCAAATGACTTCACTACACAATTTAGATAATTCAAAAATGTAATTATAATAATTTACTGGTGCTGCAACTATAATAGTATCCATAGCTCAACCTCTCTTAACATATTCTTTAATTTTTTTGAAATTATAACAGTGAACTATATAAAAGTATCTATCAATACAATCTTGGGACTTTTTTGATTATATTTAGCATAATAATATTATTTTATACCACTACCAACAATAGCTACGCGAGGCATTTCTAATTGCCATCTTTGGCCTATTTGATTTATTTTTACTGTTTTCTTTCCGAAAGATTGAGATACCCCTAATTGTTGATAATCGTAAACAAAGTATTTGTTAGCTAATTGGTAAATAACATCATGTACTTCTTGTTCCCCAAACTGTGAGTCTAACTTATATAATCCGTACATATTATGTAGATAATCTGTAAACTGAAATTTTACATCCGCCATTGAATTTCCTGTAAATATAAACGGATCATACATATATTCAATCTTAAAACTTTCAAATCCACTTTTATACAGATAGGATTTAATTTCATTGTAATCAAAATGCGAAAAATCATGTCCAGTTAAGGAATATTTGTGAACGACTTCTTGAAACCAATTAGCAGCTGGTGAACATGATTCGAAATCATGTAAGATAAATTTCCCTCCCTTTTTCAAAACCCTATACGCTTCTTTACATGCTTCTAATCTTTGAAGAACTGGTATGTGGTGTGTACCATAAGCAAATATTACTCCGTCCAAACTATAATCTTTTATCGCTAAGTATTGGGCAGCCAGACGTAAAGCTGGGATATTATGTTTTTTTGCAGCATTTATCATATCTGCAGAAATATCAGTAGTTAATATTTGGGGAAGGTTCTTAGAATCTATAATATTTGAAACAACTTTTGTTAATAATCCATCTCCACCCAATGCGTCAAGTAATTTCATATCAGATGATAGATTTTCAATTTTTTCATTCGGGCTCAGTAAAGAAAATATATTTTTTATTCCTTCTGAACGAACAGTTATATTTTTTTGGGCTATTCTATATACCTCACCTCTTCCCCCTGTATCGGCTGATTCGAAATCAGTAAATTCAGATTCTATTTCTTTAATTAATTGCATAGAAACAGGAATTTTTTCGAGATCAATACAACTGTATAAATCTGTGAATTTTTCTTTCAATATTTCTAATTCGCTTATAAATGTAGTGTCCTTAATGTCTAAATTAGTCATAAAATCCTCCTAGATACCAAATTATGAATAACAAATAATGAACCTGCTGATGATTAATGTAACTTTATTACAAGATTAAGTGAAAACAAAAAAACATTGACTATTTATTTACATTATTACTATAATTTACATATGTAATATGCTCAATGTTCTAAATAATTATAATATTCTAGAGTTATTTTTGCAATTTTATTTTCCAAAAAATATATTTTATATAATTATTTGGAATTGTTATATTGATTTAATTAGCATCTTAAAGAGAAAAGAATTAAATATTTCGGTATTTAAGGAGGTGAAATACACCTAGTTGTTCTGTTTATAATCTGGATAATCGAATTTTAAAAGTGGAGGAATTTATATGAATAGAATTAATAGTTTACCAAAAATTACAACACCTATCCCTGGGCCTAATTCAAAACTATATCTAAATAGGCTCCTAGATATGGAAGCACCTTCTTTGACGCTTAACGACTCAAGTCTATCTATTATATGGGAAAAAACTTCTGGTATGAATGTGTTTGATGTAGATGGAAATAAATATCTTGATTACGCATCTGGATTAAATGTTGCGAACGTTGGTCATACAAATCAGGAAGTTGTAGACGCGGCAAAGGAGCAGTTAAATGTAATGCTTCAGGGGATGGGAGATTTTCATGCTAATAAACGTAAGATTGAGTTTTTAGAAAAGGTTTTAGAAATTGTTCCAATTAAAAACTCAAAAGCTATAGTTTCTGTTAATGGTTCTGATGCGGTTGATGCCGCATTAAAAACTGCTACTTTATATACGGGAAAACGTGGTTTTTTGTCTTTTTACGGTGCTTATCATGGAATGGGAGCAAAAAGCTTAGAAGTTACTGCAAGGCATCACTTTAGAGCTCCTTTTTCTAATGAAATCCCTCGTTCAACTACTTTTCTTCCATATCCTTATTGTTATCGTTGTCCATTTAGTAAAAATAACAATGACTGTGTAATGGATTGTCTTAAAAACGTTGAACAAACTATAGAAAACACTGCTTCTGGTTCGGATGATATAGGAGCGATTATAATTGAATCTTTCCAAGGAAGAGGTGGGGTAGTACAGGCTCCTCCAGCATTCTTAAAAGGATTAAGAGAGATATGCGATAGAAATGGCATTCTTTTAATAGTTGATGAAATTCTTAGTGGTTTTGGTAGAACTGGTAAATGGTTTGGGTTTGAACACGCGGGAATAGAGCCAGATATTGTGACTATCGGGAAAGGTTTGTCATCAGGATATCCTATTTCTGCATGTGTTGGAAAAGCAAGCGTTATGGATGTATGGAAAAAATTCGAGGGAGAATCTGTACATACAAGTACATTTCAAGGAAACCCCGTTGGGTCAGTACTTGCTACTTCTTCAATTAATTATATTCAAAAAAATTCTCTTATTGAACAAAGTAATGAAAAAGGCCAGTATTTTAAAAATAGATTAATAGAGTTAATTGGTAACCATCAAAATGTTGGTGAGATTAGAGGAAAAGGTTTAATGATAGGAATTGAATTTGTGAAAAATAAAAAAACAAAAGAACCTGATGCAGAATTATGCTGGGAAGTTATGCGAAGAAGTCTTCAAAAAGGAATGATTTTATTAAACGGTGGTCATCAAGTTAATGTATTATGTTTAACTCCACCATTAATAATTAAGTACGAAGAGATTGATTTTTGTATAGATACATTAAAAAGTGTATTAGAAGATTTAACAAATCATAAAGCCAATAATTTTGAAAAGGGGCATATAAATTGATTACAGATCTTCATCGCAAAAATGTTTTAGAAGAGAAAATACCTATGGTTGAAGTATTTTCTACAGTTGAGGGAGAGGGACTAAAAGCCGGATATCCAACTACTTTTGTAAGGGTATTTAATTGTAATTTAAGATGTAAGTGGTGTGACACGACATATAGTTATGCCCCGATGAAACCACAATATTTAGCTACAATACCAGAAATCGTTCAGTCTGTAGTTAAATTTTCAAATAAACATCTTTGTTTGACTGGTGGCGAACCTTTAATACATAAAAACAAATCATTACAGTTAATTGAGGAGCTATCAAAAATTGATTATTTAGAAGATATTCATATTGAAACAAATGGTGCTATCGACTTGGAACCATTTCACCAACTCCGTAACAATAATATGCTTGTTAATAAAAAAGTTCGCTTTGTTATAGATTACAAACTCCCTGATAGTGGTGAGAATAATAAAATGATTCATGATAATTTTCTACTACTTGAAGATAGGGATGAAATTAAATTTGTAATTGCTAGCAATGAAGATTTTCATTTTGCAAAAAATGTATTAGATAAATGGTATAAAAATGGTACACCTTTATTTAGTCCAGTATGGGAATCCATGCCACCTCAAAAGCTAGTTGGATTAATACTAGAAAATGAATTAACTAATGTGAAATTAAATTTACAGCTACACAAAATTATTTGGCATCCAGATCAAAGAGGTGTCTAAATTAGGAGGGAAAATAATGAATAAAAAAGCAGTTATTATTTTGAGTGGTGGTTTAGATAGTGCCACTTGTATGGGCATAGCTCATAATGAGGGGTACGAACTACATCCTCTTACTTTTAACTATGGACAACGGCATTATATAGAAGTGAAATATTCTACTTTAATTGCAAAGCATTATAATTCAAAAGTTCATAAAATAGTAAATATGGATTTTCTAAATCAAATAGGAGGCAGTGCTCTAACTGATGATAATATTCAAGTACCTGTGGAAGGTCTAACTGAAGAGATTCCTGTAACCTATGTTCCTGCTAGAAATCTAATTTTTTTATCACTGGCTGTGGCGTATGCAGAAGTGATAGGAGCTGAAGTTATCTATACTGGAGTTAATGCTATGGATTACAGTGGATATCCAGATTGTCGTCCAGAATTTATTGATTCTATGAATACAACAGCTAATTTAGCCACGAAAGTAGGTATGACGGATAAAAAAATTCAAATTAAAACGCCTCTGATTAACTTAACAAAAGGCCAGATTGTAGAAATAGGTACGAATTTAGCAGTTCCATATGAAATAACAACTTCATGTTACTTAGGTGAGCAATATGCTTGCGGAGAGTGTGATAGTTGTCGTCTTAGATTGAAAGGGTTTAGTGAAAATAATATCAATGATCCAATAAAATATAAAGAAAGGACTCATTCTTAATCATTCTACTGTTATAAAAATATTTTTCTTAGGAAGTGATATAAATGGGGAAATTATATACCTTAGTAAAACATTTCTGGATATCTTGTGCACACAGCATTCCTAATGCCGGAAAGTGCGAGAGAATACATGGACATAACTATAAAATTACTTTTTGCATTGAAGGAAATCAATTAGATGATAATCAAATGTTAATTGATTTTAGGGATGTCAAACATTTAATTGAGAAAAAATATGACCATCAATTTTTAAATGAATTTAATGAATTTAATCCCAATGCCGGAGGCTTTGCCCCTTCTACAGAAATGGTTGCCGAAGTTTTTTTTAAGAGCATTAAAGACTTATGTGTTACCAAAACGAACAAACCTAAAATTAAATGGTTAGAAGTTCAAGAAACTAATGAAGCGTATGTGAGATATGAGGAGAAGCTAACATGACGGATTTATTAAAATTGGATTTAGAAAGTAATATAAAAGACTTGCTCAAGTATATAGGAGAAGATTGTAACAGAGAAGGATTAAAAGAAACTCCTATGCGAGTATTAAAAATGTATGATGAAGTATTTCAGGGATATAAAGAAGACCCCGCTATACATCTTAATAAGGTTTTTCGAGAAAATCATCATGAATTGGTTTTAGTTAAAGATATTCCATTCTATTCTCACTGTGAACATCATATGGTCCCTTTTTTTGGTGTAGCACATATTGCTTATTATCCAAATAACTATGTAGTTGGCTTAAGCAAATTAGCAAGACTTGTAGATGGATTTTCTAAAAGATTACAAGTACAGGAGAGATTGACGAGACAATTAGCGGATACAATTCAAAATAGCTTGAATCCTTCTGGAGTAATGGTTGTAATTAAAGCGGAACATATGTGTATGACCATGAGAGGCGTTCAGAAACCAGGAACAACAACATTAACAACTGCTATGCGAGGCGTCTTTGAGGATAGTGAAAAAGAATATTTAAAGGTTTTAAAATTACTTCAAAATAATTAATTATAGGAGGTTCTCTAATGAGAAATATTGATAGTGACAATAATGTTACTCTTCTTGGATCTAATAACACTCAGTATAATTATGAATATGATCCTTCAGTCTTAGAAACTTTTGAAAATCTTCATCCAGATCAGGATTATGTTGTGAAATTTAATTGTCCAGAATTTACTAGCTTATGTCCTAAAACTGGGCAACCAGATTTTGCAACACTTTATATCAGTTATATTCCAAATGAAAAGTTAGTCGAAAGTAAATCGCTGAAACTTTATCTTTTCAGTTTCCGAAACCATGGGGATTTCCATGAAGATTGTATAAATATCATAATGAAAGATCTTAGAAAAATTTTAGATCCAAAATATATTGAAGTTTGGGGCAAATTTCTTCCAAGGGGCGGAATTAGTATAGATCCATATGTTAATTATGGGATGAAGGATACCGAATGGAACAAAATGGCTAAAAATAGGTTGTTCAATCATGATCTAGACCCTGAAAATATAAATAATCGCTAAAATAGAAAACTAATAAATGGTTATCCTTAATCATTTTGAAAAATATTATTTATTTTTATTTTTTGTTTATAGGGTACGTTAATAATAGTCCCCTCGAAAATATTCGTTAAATTAATAGTAGTTAAAATCGGAATGGAGGAGTATTATCATGGATTTCATTTATTTTAGTAAAAAGCCGTTTGGTTGGGCTGAACAAATGTTGGTAGAAAAAATAAGGGAATTGGGATATACAGCAGATGTGTATGATTGGGATGAAGTAGAGATTACAGATTCTTCTTTTATGTATCAAGGAAAAGAAATGAAGTTACCTACTGTAGCGATGTTTATCTCGCGAGTCCGCACCCGTCATATCCAAGGAGATAGACTTTATCTATTTGACTGGTTAGAACTTTTGGAAACTAAAGGTGTCCGCATTTTAAATAGACCAAAAGCCGTCAGAAGTTCTAGTAATAAGGTATATGCAGCTAATATTCTGAAGTCTGCTGGGATACGTGTACCAGAAACACGTTTGGTTACCTCTATGAATCAAATTGAAACTGCATTAAAAGAGTGGAAAGATATTATTCTTAAACCATTAGCTGGGAATGCTTCAGTAGATCTTACCCGCTTAATACTTGATGAGCGACGTTATGGTGATGAGGAAACCGAGGTATTAAGTATATTCCAAGAAACACCTATATGGAATATGTTACAAAAACATCCAGTAATCTGTGCTCAACAATACGTTCAAAATCCAGGTCATGATATTCGAATTAATGTAGTTGCAGGAAAAGTGGTTTCCATCAGTGCTAATGATGCTCTTCCTAATACTTGGCGTAAAAAAGATATAAATGAAGGTAAGCTTTTAAGAAAATATGAATTAACAAAAGAATTAGAGAGTATAGCATTAAAAGCTGTGGAAGTTCTTGGACTTGATTATGCACCAATTGATTTAGTAGAAGGCGAAGATGGACCAGTTGTAATTGAAGTTAACTCAGCGATTTCTATTTGGCCGGGTCATGAAACGATGGGGATCACTATCGATTCTGAAGGATCAGTTAAATATTATGTAAACATGATTATAGAGAATATCAACAAATATAGTACTCAGAGTGTTTGAAATAAAAATTAACTAGGCTATAGAATTGTGCCGAACGTAATCAATAAGAGAGTAGGGTATTTCTATTTTTGGAAATACCCTACTCTTAATTATGAATTTTATTAGATTGTGGTTCACATTAAATGGTGCTTACGTATTGCACATATCCTTTAAGTATATAATTAGATTTCTTAGTGAGTTTGTATGTAGATTTTTGTTGCAGTTTATCCATAGTTTTATTGACAGTTTATTCATCCGGCTATTTAACACATGTGTTAAATAGCCGGATGATCGTAACCTTTCATATGAAGAATCCTTTCTTATACTAAAATTAATCTCAGGTGAGGTAACCTTTATGCAATATAAAATTGAATTTTATGAAACGAATATTAAAAAAGAAAAGCCAAATCCGGATACATTGAAATTTGGGAAATACTTTACGGATTATATGTTTATAATGAATTACAGTAACGAAAAAGGTTGGTATGATGCACAAATTACCAAATATACTCCTTTAATGCTCGATCCAGGAACTGTAGTATTTCACTATGCTCAATCAGTTTTTGAAGGTTTGAAGGCGTTTCAAACAAAAACGGGTAAACTTAATCTATTTAGACCTGAAAGAAACATAACAAGGTTTAATATTTCTAATGAGCGATTAAACATTCCAACAGTTGATGAACATTTACTACTTCAATCAATAATTAAACTAGTAAATATTGAAAAAGATTGGATACCAAAGAAAGAAGGATCATCTTTATATATTAGACCGTTTATTATAGCAACAGATATTGGTTTAGGTGTAAGGTCATCCAACACCTATAAATTGATAATTATTTTATCACCAGTGGAATCTTATTTTGGGAATCAAATGAAACCAATAAAAATTTATGTTGAAAATCAATATGTACGTGCTGCTCATGGGGGAATAGGGTTTGCAAAAACGGCTGGTAACTATGCTGCTAGTTTGAAAGCACAATCAAAGGCCAATTTGTTAGGTTACGATCAAGTACTTTGGCTAGATGCAATTGAAAAGAAATATGTAGAAGAAGTAGGCAGCATGAATATATTTTTTAAAATTAATGGTGAGATTATAACCCCCCTTTTAAATGACAGTATTTTAGATGGTGTTACACGTGATTCTATAATACATTTATTAAAACATTGGGGTATATCAGTGCATGAAAGACGGATTACTATTCAGGAAATATATGCTGCATACCTTGCTGGGGAAGTTGAAGAAGTTTTTGGTACAGGGACAGCTGCAATTATTACACCAATTGGTGAGCTAAAATGGGAAGGAAAACAAATAATTATTAATAATGGAGAAATTGGTGAATTATCGTTAAAAATTTACAATACAATTACTGGAATTCAAATAGGCAAAGAAAAAGATGCTTTTAATTGGATAATAGAAATATGAGAACCGTAGAGTTTTCATATTGATTTTAATTCATTGATACCATTAGATTTTTCTATAAATATATTTTAAATTTAAATACTTCACATAGACATAATGATTTTTGGTTGACTATCAATTTCTTTATAAGATTGACTTGTTGACAGGTATAGGGGGCTTTTCATCAATCTATAATATTGTAAAGTGATGGCCCCCTATATTTTCGTTAATTATCTCCTGAAATTTCAGGAACTATTTTTATAAATTTAAACACTAATATTTTGAACTTATAATATCAAAATTAGTTTTTCAACTGCACGTGTTATACCTGTATATAACCACCTTGAATAATTACTGGAAGGTAATATTTCACTTTTTAATAATACACGATTATATTGTGATCCTTGACTCTTATGACAAGTAATTGCGTATCCATAGTCAAATGAATTATACAAATTCGCTTCATCCCTATCTAAAAATACTTTTTTAGACAAAAATTCATCGTTAAGTAACAGTAAATTCTCAAATTTTTCTTCTGTAAAATCAGGTTGAAAGCTAACCCTCATACAATCTTTCGTTATCTTAGAGGATCTAGGAATATTATCCTCTTTCTCGGTAATGAATCCCGTCATCCCATTAACTAGGGAAATGTCCTTTATTTTTTCACTCCAATTATTCCTCAAACAAATCATTTTATCTCCGATTTCTGGAAATGGAGATGTTCTACCTAATCGATTTCGTAATAGTTTATTAATATTCTTTCTTGTTGAATTATAGCCACATATAACTTGATCTGCTCTCATTGATAATTCAATTAATTTAGATGAATCTAAATCACTTTTTTTAAAAACATAAACATCTTTACCATATGGACCAAATTGAATTTTTTTTCCTTCCCTCGCTAAAAAGGATAAGTAAATAATTGCATTATCCTTTGCTTGTCTATGAATCTCAGTTAACTCATAATCAGGATTATCTAATAAATCTGTTTTTTCGCCAATTGGATCTAATTGTCCTTTATCACCTAAAAATAAGGTTTTAATTCCAAAACTTAGAAGATCTTCTATTAAATCTTTAGCAATCATACTAGATTCATCAACAATAATAAGTTTTATATGATTTAAATCACTTTGTCTTTTTAATATAAACCCCGCTATAGGATCTATAGTGTAGATAAGTTTATGAATGGTAAAGGCTTCATATTTTCCGTTTGCTTTTTGAGTAATTACAAGTGCTGCTTTTCCGGTTGGAGCTACGAATGCAACTTCGTTTAAGTTAATTTTCAAATCATTGATTAAGTATTCAACCACAGTTGTTTTTCCTGTTCCAGCATAACCTGTAAGCTTCCAATATTGATTACTACTGCTTTTAAACCATTTTTTTGCTTCTTGAACTGCACCTTTTTGCATTTCTGATAAAATAATATTTCTGGAATTCTTTTGCATTCAATTTCCTCCTTTCAGAAAATGAAATTTCTAAATATATTGCACAAATCTTAACTAGTTCTAACTGTTTCAATGTTGTCTATAGTTTTTCTGAGAGTCAATAATTTATTTGATAGATTCATTAGTTATGAATCATAAAATCTCCACTTTTAATTTTTAAGCATATCCCGTCTAAAGAAACTTAAATCTTCATATTTGTTTAAAAACGATATTTTCAGACAACACATTATATAAAGTGAATATATTATCTAAATAAGTAAAAATATGTATTAATTTTACAAATAATATGATACTATAAAAACATAATTGGTGAAACCTTTTTAATATTAAAAATATTAAAATTAGATAGTAACTTAATTAATATCCTTCTCGAACTCTAATGAGTTTAAAAATCAAAAATAATTTAAAAGGAGTACCTAATTATGAAACATCTTATTTTAAGTTATTCACCAGAAGAAGAGCCATACCATGAATGGCTTCCAGAAATAAAAGATCATATCGTATTATTTACAAATGAAGATTACATAGATACATTCAATCACAAACACTATTCAGCAGTTCTCCCTTTTGGGAATTATAGCCAAAATGGGAATATTGAAAGAATAGCTATGTTATTAAACGAGAAACAACCTTTCAAACAAGTAATTGCTATTGATGAATTAGATTTAATCCGAGCAGCCCAACTGCGTGAACTGTTTGGAATTGACGGTCAAAGTATAGAAAATACAGTTCCTTATCGAGATAAGTTAATTATGAAAAAATACATACAAGAAGAAGGAATTCCTGTTCCAGAGTTTACATTAGTAAACTCGCCTTTAGACCTATTACTATTTATAGAAGAGTACGGATTTCCAGTTATTGTAAAACCTCGCGACTCTGTTGCTACAATTGGGATTTCAATGATTCGTGATTCTACTGAATTAGAAGAATGGTTAACAAATCAATTTCAACCTAATATGTTGGCTGAAAAATATATAGAGGGAAAACTATATCATATTGATGGTTTAGTAAGTGATGGGGAAATTAAATTTTGTTGGCCATCTACTTACCACACACTTAATAGGAAATGGTTGAATACAGATTTTCATTCGAGTTATATGTTAGGAAGAGATAATCCAGTTTTTGAGCGATTAATAAGTCTTACCCATAAGGTAATTGAATTATTGCCATCCCCTAAACTCTTTACTTTTCACCTTGAAGTATTTGAAAAGCCTACTGGTGAATTACTTATCTGTGAAATAGCAAGTCGAACTGGAAGAGCACTTGTAAATAATACCATTGAACGTAGTCTAGGAGTGAATTTAAATCGTTCTGTTTTACGTCTGCAATGTGATCTTCCTGTTGAGATAAATCCATCTTTGTCTCAACTAGGTGGGTGGATTCTATGTAAAACTCAAGTTGGTGAATTGGTATCCGTGCCATCAGAAATACCTTTTGATTTTGTGGTTAATTATCAAGTTACCGGGAAGCCTGGAATGCTTTACGATGGATCCAAACATTGTGTTGATTCCATTGCAAATATGATGATAGTAGCAAATTCAGAAATTGAGTTACAAGATAATATACTTAAAGCACAGCGTTGGTTTGTTGAGAATACAAAATGGAGGTGAATTTAAGTCAGATTAAAAATAAGTAGCAGATTATAAATTTATGTAAAGCGCTTATTAAAAACATTTTAGTTTTTCAAATATATCTGGAAATTGAGAAATTGCTATGTTTTAAATTGTTAAACAAATCATCAATAGGAGATAATTTAACGTTCATTAATGCAAATGCAATCTAAATGTAAAGTTTATATTTAGAAAAATCAAAAATATCAATTGTTCAGGATAAAAGAATATTATGTGAATAGAAACTCAAAACCAAACTGTCATAAAGAATTATTTCTTTAGATATTGGCTAAATAAAATAGAGAAATTATCAATGTCAATTTTAATTAAAATGTATCTTTAAATCTTCAGATCATTTATTAAATTGGCAGATGGGGGACATCCATGAATATCTATGAAATTCTTGACATGTTACTAGAACAAGAGAGTAATAAATATAAAACAATTAATTTAATACCTAGTGAAAATGAAGCAACACCCCTTTCTAGGTTACCACTAATGTTAGACATCTATAATCGATATTTTTTTAATGTCAAACAAAAATCCGATGAATGGTTTTTTCGAGGGGCCCAAGAAGTCCATGAGATTGAAACAGAAGTGGCAATCCCATTACTACAAGAACTAGGCCAAGCAAAGTATGTGAATCTTCGTCCATTATCAGGCTTAAATTGTAGCTTAATTGTATTAAAGGCACTGGGTGGTGGCATTGGAGCAAACATTTTAGCTGTTTCACCAGAACAGGGTGGGCATTTTGCAACTAAAGATCTTGGAGAAAGTATAGGCCTGAACGTTGAATTTATACCTGCGTTGGATGAACATAATATTGACTTTAATTGTTTAGAAAGTGAATTAAAGGAAAAAAATATTCACCTTGTATATGTGGATCAATCTAACTGTCTCTTTCCAATTGATATAGAGAGATTGGTTGAAACAGTAAAGCAGGTATCTCCAAAAACAATCGTTCATGTGGATGTAAGTCATTGGCTGGGCTTAATTTTTGGAAATGTAATGAAAAATCCTCTAGCACTTGGAGCTGATTCCTTTGGAGGATCTACCCATAAAACCTTTCCGGGCCCTCAAAAGGCTATATTTTTTACAAATAATATAGAAATAGAACAAAAGGTTAAAGAAGTGCAATCTTATATGGTAAGCAGTCATCATTTTGGAACAGTGGCAAGTTTAGCTATCTCTTTGCTAGAATTTAGGGATTGCGGTGGTTTTGATTATGCACAGAGAATCGTTGGAAATGCAAAGATCCTGGCTAGTGAATTACATCGTCTTGGATACGATGTTAAGGGAAAAGAACACGGTTACACTGTTGGACATCAAGTATGGATGAGTACGGATATTACAGGAGTTTCCTCTTATGAAGCTAGTGAAAGACTTTACAAAGTGGGGATACGAGTTAACGTAAATAATACTTTGCCAGGATTCCAGGGGAAACAAGCTTTACGACTTGGAGTTAATGAGATAACGCGTCACGGTGCACAGTTAGAAGATGTGCTCGAGCTTGCTACTATTATAGATGATACAATACGTGAACGAGTGTCAGTTAAACTGTTACAGCAAAGGGTTGCAAAAATTCGTACTAAGTATATAAATAGTTACGGATTTTCAATGGATGACAATGAGTTGCATAATTTATGTATGCAAATATTTTCAACTAGTATCAAAGAAGTCAAAGCTACTGAAAAATGCTGATTCTACTTTATAAGATACACAAGTTGAATGAATTTTAGAAAAAGTGATTTTTAAAACAAATATAAATATATCTATGATATAAAAAGGAGTTTAATATGAAAGCACTTGTAATTCCTGAAGCAAATTCAAATTGGGAAATAAGAGACGTTCCAACACCGAATATACTCGATGAAGAAGTACTAATTAAGATTAAGGCAAGTGGTTTGTGTTATAGTGACATTCATATGTCAAGAGGGGAATGGGGGAACGAATTTCCAATTATTCCAGGTCATGAACCAGCAGGAGTCATAGTAGCAGTTGGCAAACGCGTAATTGGGTTAAAAATAGGGGATAGAGTTGGACTTCCTTGGGATCAGAGCGGGTGTGGAGAATGTTCACACTGTATACAGGGGAAAGTTGAATTTTGTACGGATAGGAAAGCAACAGGGGTTACTGTTTCAGGAGGTTGCGCTGAATATTTAAAAGCCCCTGCTCGTTATGTTGTTCGAATTCCTAAAGAGATAAATTTTACACAAGCAGCGCCTTTATTTTGTGCTGGGTATACTGTTTATGGTGGTTTAGTTCATGCCGGGGCTTCCGCAGGGAAAACAGTAGCTGTTTTAGGTATTGGAGGTCTTGGTCATTTAGGTATACAATTTGCAAAAGCTTTTGGCTGCCGTGTAATTGCTTTAACACGTGGAGATGACAAGGTTGAATTTTCGAAAAAATTAGGTGCTCATTATGTAATTAATGTTGAAAGTACCGACTGGGTAGGCAAAGTATTGAACTTAGGAGGCGCAGATATTATCTTGGCACCTACCATATCGTCAGTACATATGAGTCAGGCAATTAGTGCATTAGCACCCGAGGGTACTCTAGTTGTACAGGGAGAAGCAGGGGATTTCAATATTTCAACAGAGGAATTAATTGCTGGTCGAAAAAGAATTATGGGATCAGTTCATGGTCCGAGGCACCTGTTGAGCGAAAGTCTAGAATTTGCTGCGCTACACAACATTAAACCAATCATAGAAGAATTCTCTTATAGGGATTTTCAAAAAGCACTGAACCGATTAGAGAATGGACATATTAGGTTTCGCGCTGTATTGAAATTTAATGAAGAAAGCCCAGAAAAAAGCCTTTTAAATAGATAATTCAGGATATCTTTTAGTTATAATAGAAATGAGGAATTAATTCGTTGATTTTAAGAATACTCTAAAGGGATATTTGATAAAATTTTGATGAAAATCAGAGGAATAAGACCAAAAAGAAATTTCTTTTTGGTCTTATTGTATGTTTCCTCTAATAATAAAAACTTAGCTAGATTATTTTGTATACATCCTAGAAAACTTATAACTTATGTTTATTTTTCTAATGTGTTGTTTGAGTTAATAAGAGTTTGATTACCCAAAAATCTGAAGTATGGAAAAACTAATGTTATGCTAGCTACCAAGCAAATTAGACCTCCGACAATGATATATATATATCTTACACCAATGATGTCTCCTAATTGTCCAGCAAATAAGATTCCTAATGGCATAGTTGATCGAATGATAAGCAGTCGAACGGAAAATACTTGTCCTACTAATTCATTTGGGACTGTTTTTTGGTATAATGCTACACTTTGTGCGCCAAAGAATGGGAAAAATAAACCTGATAAGATTTCTACAACAATAGCCAAGGGATAGAAATGTATAACCCCTAATAATACAAAGGAAGCACCTCCCATAAGCAAACCGAGAAGCATAACATAATTTTTTTGTGCGAATTTTTGGAATTTAGAAACTAACATTGAGCCAAAGAAATAACCTAACGGATATCCAGCCATAAATAGTCCGTAAATAAATGAATTTCCGTTTAATTCATCTATTATATATGGAACATTAATAACTATAGTGGCACCTACTGCAAATTGGACAAATGCGGTTAGAATACCTAACCATAATAATTGTTTATTAGAAAAAAAGTAAATGTAACCTTTAGCAATAAGTTTTAACCAAGGTTCTTTGGAAGTAAAGTTCTTTACTGGCTTTTCATTAAGTTTCATTAAACTCACTGCGCTTAAAAAGAACAAACAGCCAACTAAAAGGTATGTCCATTTTATTCCAATAATAGAAATTAAAAGACCTCCAAGAGGTGGAGCTAAAAATCCCATTAATCTTAGTACACCATCTAAGAAAGCATTCGCTTGGGTTAATTGTTGTTTAGATATTAGAGTAGGGAGTATCGCTAAGCTAGCAGGTACATACAGTGGCTGTATCATTCCTAGTGTCAATTGAATAATAAATAAACTCCATGGGTGCGCTTGATCAAAGAGCATTAAAGAAAAGGGAAGCATAAAGACGATTCCTCTTAGAAATTGGGAAACAAACATGATCTGTTTTCTACTTATACGATCTATAAATGGGCCAATAAAGAATTGAAGTATTAATGAAGGGATAAAATATGTTAACCAAAGTATCCCCATAGCTGCTTTTGATCCTGTAATCTCATATAAGAACAAAGAGTTACAAAGTGCTCCAATGGCACCGCCAAATTCTGATACAGTTTGTCCAACCAAAAGAGATATATAAGAAAAATTTTTATGAATTTTATTTGATTGTTCTTTCATCAATCATACCTCCTCAATATAAGTCATTAGACTTTCATTTATAGAATCAATTTCATTTTTGTTGAGACAATATTTTGATGATTGAATTGAAACTAAACTTGATAATTTAAGTATGGACAAATGATGATGAAGAGTAGATTTTGGAATAGAGAGTTTTTCTGTAAGTTCCTGCAATGTGCAATCTTTTTTAGTAAGGTGTTTAACAATACGAAGACGCGATTCATCCCCTAACGCTTTATAAGTATGAACTAAGAAAGAGGGCGGAGCATCTCTATCGTCTTTTAGAAATTTATTTCCATCCGAAACTGCATAATAAATGACCTTTGTACCTCGGAGTGTCATACCAATATTCAAAGGTTTGTACATAAGTTGAGGAATCAACAATACTTTTTGAATGTTTGGTTCAGGATGATATTCTTCACCGGTAACATATTTTACAAATTCCTCGGATTCATATTTCGATTGATAACGAGTTTTTTCATTATGCTCTTGAGCAAGTATTGATTCTATATGTTCTTCATGCAATTTTAGTACATTCTCGTACCATCCAGTTATAGTCGTAACTAAGTGTTTTTTTAAATCCTCGTCTTTTACATTAAAAAGGTATTGTAAATAAGAAGAAAAAAACTTGTGCCCTTGAGTGGCTTGGTATAGGTCTGATATTGAGTTACTATCCTTTTCAAATGCAGCTTTATATCTTTTTTCCTCATTTTCGACACCTAAATATGGAAGACATATAAAGAGCAATTCATCCATTTTTAAATTTGTTACTTCAAAAACAACCTCATCAATTTTTTTAAAATCAAATTTATGAAGTAATTGGAGTTGTGCATACCACGTGTTGTATTTTTGTACTAAATCAAGTTCTTTTTTTAGATTATCTGGTAAACTTTTTTCTAATTCACTCCAATACGATGAAGATTTAGACAACCTAGGATGAATTTCGGGATAAGTGTAAGCAGCTATTCCTAAGGCATTTTCCCATAAAATAGAGAATGAAAGCATTACTTCATACGTTTCTCTTTCTCCACTGATAGTTAATATTTTACTCATATTTTTCACTCCTTTATAAACATTCTATAATTGCAGGATGATAAATTCAATATTTTTCGATTATTTTATTAATTATTGAATCAAACCATCTCTAAGAATTTAATTTAACTAACTTTAGGTAATTCATTTAAACTACGACATTGTTTTCTTTGTAGTAAAAAAGCGGGAGGTAGATATTCATTTAAGCATCCTAGACAAACTATAGAATATCTTCTTCGTGATAATTGCGCGAAATATAGCTGTGGATATTTCGAAAAAATAGTAAACTAAAGGAGATAGTATCAAATTAAATGAATCGGAATTAAGCTTCAATTATCCTAAACTAGTATGAAAATATATGGATTTTAATTCAGGGGGGAATACCCCGGACAATGAGATTTGATGGAACTAAAGAGGATGCTATCAATGTATGTTTAAAAGAGAGTGAAGATGAATTCATCTTCGAACTAATCTATGAATGTAACTTTAAAGAACGCGGAATTAATAAATATTATCAAGTTGGTCTAAATGATTGTGGAAAACGATACTTTTCCTCTTATATCATCTCCTTCTAACAATAAAACATTATACAAAAAATACATAACTAAACCTTAGTTCTCTAAATACATGAGATAAGAAAAACATCAATAGTAGGCGTTTTTCTTATATATATTGATAATATCGCTTTAAGTATAGTTTTGTTTTGAAGTCCATTCTTAATACAGGTTCTTGTTCTGATAATTCTAGAACTAACAAAGATATTAAAGAGTCCGATGAACTAGCTGTACTCGTATCAATAAGTGGTATAGTTAAAAATAAGACAGTTGAAGAAGTATTAAATAAAGAATTTGATGTTATCTCTTTTGAAATAGATGAACCTGGATTAAAAAAGGTACTGTATAAAGAAGATGTTGTAAATATCCAAGCAAAAATAAAAGATGACATAGAGAAACTATTACAACAAAATGACTATAAAAAAATCCATTTATTCTATGCAGGTCCAACTGGTCTTGCTATAGAAATAGGAAGAGGAATTAACCCTAATATTTGGGGTGAAGTATGTTTATATCAATACAATAATAGAATGAGTCCCAAATACCAATATACTTTGTCCATCTAAACAATTTTATTACACAACAAGAGTAAATCCATTTTGAAAAAGCTTGTTCAAAATGGATTTTTTATATCTTCTATCTAAATCAGGAGCGAAAGGAGCTTTCTAACCAATTTACATTTTTGAAATTTGGAATTTTAGTGGGGGAAGGCTTTTATGTATAAACCAATATTTACAAGCGCTAATAAGAAATTTGGAAATAATAGATGGATCTCGTATAGTTCTAAGCTGCAACGAGAAGTTTTTTTATTTAGTGATTTAGAATACGAACATTGGTTAATTATCGAATCAAACCCAACAATTATAGATTTTTGTGAACAACCTTTACTAATGAATGCACATATAAATGGAAAATTAATGACCTCTATTGTTGATATGTGGGTGAAATATAATACTGGCCAAGAGGAATTCATAGAAATTAAATATGCATCAGATTTAACAAAACAAACAGTAATTAATCAAATTGCTATTCAAAAACACTGGTGTAATGAACATAGATTCCAGCACCGTTTAAAAACAGAAGAACATATCCGAACAAATAGAATGCTACTTTCAAACTTAAAAATACTTGTAAAAGGACAAAAGCAGCAAAAACAACAATTAGATACCGATAGGTATCTAATAATGAAAATCCTCAAAGGTGCTACAGCAAAAATACCACTAACTTTTTTAATTCAAGAAACAAAACTCCCTCAAAACAGATTATTCCTTTCAATTGGACAAATGATTTTAAATGGTGAAGTGTATTCAAACATATCGCAACAATATTATGGGTTAAATACGGAGGTGTGGCTTAATGTCTAAAAGGTTTTTAGAAAATTTAAATGTAGAAGCACAATTTTTAGATATTTCTAATTGGCCCCAAGTATTATGCGAAAACCTAGACGAAGAAGAGAAAACTATTTTTTTAAATAGAAAACAGGCAGTCGACTTATTCATGACAACAGAAACAAAAATATCAGATATAGAACTACAATTTGGATTTGGCAGGAGACACATCTATAGATTTGTAAAAAGATGTTTAGAAAAGGACGAATTCGAAATGATAATGGGTTATAGAGCCCTAATTCCTTATAAAAGATTAAAAAATTACCATAGGAACTCATTTCCGATGGCTGATACGGCAAAGGAAAATTTCTCTGGTGCTTTTAGTTTATTGCTCGATACGTATCCGTCGCTAAGAGAAATGATAATAAATTCGTATTTTAATAGAAATAGCAAATATAAAGTAAATGATCCAATTATTAATATCAAACATTTGCATAAGAAATTTGTTAATGAGTGTCGACATTTGGGAATAAAAACAAATGAGTATCCACTTAACACAAAAACCTTAGCAAAAAAGTCACTGGAGCGATTTGTAAAATCCTTGTCTAAATCTCATTTTATTGACGTTGCAAAAAGGAATGGAGATCAAGCATTCATGATTGAAAAAAATACCGGAATTGGAAACAAAAATAATCCTATGACTATAAGGCCCCTTGAACGTGTTGAATTTGATGGTCATAGAATTGATGCATCTATAGCCATAATTTTCAAAACACCAGAAGGTGATGAGATAGTAGAAGTGATGAATCGTATTTGGCTTCTCGCCATTATTGATGTTGCTACGAGAACTGTGTTGGGATATCACCTTTGTTTAAATAAAGAATATTCCTCAGATGATGTTCTAATGTGTATTCGAAATGCAATTATCCCTTGGAACCCCAAAAAATTAACCATTGATGGCTTAAAATATTCTCCAATAGCAAACTTTGTTTCTAATGCTATCCCAGAAGCAAGCTATGGTATATGGGATGAATTTTGTTATGACAATGCAAAAGCAAATCTAGCAAAAAATGTACAAAATAAGCTTGTAGATTTAATAGGTTGTTCCATTAACGCTGGACCTGTTGCAGTCCCTATTCGTAGACCAATAATTGAACGTTTTTTTAGAAGTTTGGAACAAAACGGATTTCACCGACTACCTTCGACAACTGGAAGTCATTCAAAAGATCCAAAGAGGAAGAACCCAGAAGAGAGTGCTGTTAAATATCGCATTTCTGCTGAACATCTAGAGGAATTAACAGATGTATTAATCGCAGAATATAACGGCACACCTCATGAAGGAAATAATAATCTAAGTCCATTAGAAGTTTTCCAACAAAGGATAGATAGAGGTATGACTATAACCCAATTATCTAAAGAAAGGAGAAATGAAATGAACTTTTTTTCTTTAATAGTAACTAGGAAAGTGAAGGGGCATGACAAAGAGGGTAGAAGGCCATTTGTTTATTACGAAGGAGTAAAATATTCCAATGAAGTATTACTTCGTTCACCCCAATTAATTAATAAATTACTTGAGTTACTTATCAATACAGATGATTTACGAGTAATAAAAGCATTTTTGGCAGACGGAAGTGAGTTAGGAAATTTAACTGCTATTGGCAAATGGGGAGTTAGTCCTCATAATCTGAGAACTAGAAAAGCAATAAATAAACTTAAAAATAATAAAATGATACATTTTAACCAATATGAAGACCCCATTAGTGTTTATCAAAAATATCTTGAAAGAGAGTCCTTAAAAAATAAAACTAGTAGAAATAAACTAGCCAGCCTCAACAAAGACCAAAAGAGCAGAGATAAACGATACCCTACAAAGACCATAGAGAATGACACCAAAAATATCGACAACTTACAGCAAAACAAACTAGAACAACATAAGAAACAGAATAATGACGAACAACAAGTAGATAAACGAATCCTAAAAAAGACTATCATTCTCTAAATTGGAGGTATCAATAGGATGGAAAAATCAGAGTACGGGCAAGTTAATAGTGACACCCTAAGGCCTTTTATTCCTAAAGGTACACATCCAGTTGAAACAGGTAAATATTTAATTTCAACAAATGAGATAGATAGAATGTATCAAACAGTGCTTCAGTGGATAGAAAACCGCATGCCTGGCGCTATAATCTATGGTCGCCCAAGGTTGGGTAAAACAAGGGCTATTACTTACTTAATGAATTGTTTACCACAAGACTTTGGAAAAAACATGCCAATTTATCATGTTCGTTGTCGTAGATATAAACAACCTAATGAGAATTCTTTCTTCGAAGATTTGTTACTCGCTGTTGGTCATTCAAGTGCTATACAAGGTAAGGCAAATGTAAAGAGAATGAGACTTTTAAGATTTCTTGTTGAACGAGCCGACTCATCTAGTATAAATAAGGTTGTTTTTTTTATAGATGATGCACAAAGGTTAGTGGAAATGCACTATGATTGGTTAATGGATTTATTCAATGAATTAGAACAATATGGCATAACTTTAACAACGATTCTAGTAGGTCAAAAGGAATTAGTCTATCAAAGATCTGCATTTATAAGTGGAGAGAAATTTCAAATAGTTGGTCGTTTTATGAGTCAAGAATATCAATTTAAAGGAATGAAAACCCTTACAGATTTGAAGATTTGTTTAACAGGATACGATGACTATTGTGAATATCCTATTAATAGCAAATGGTCGTTTACAAGGTACTTTTTTACTGACTCTTTCATAAGGGGGTATAGATTGCATCATTCTGCTGAAGAATTATATCAAGTCTTTATTGATTTAAGAAGGGAGCATGGATTATCGCAAAAAGTAGAAATTCCAATGCAGTATATAACTTTAACGATAGAATATGCGTTAAAAAAGTTTGGAAGTAACGGCTTAGATTTAGCGAGAATAGAAAAAGTTCAATGGGAAGAGGCTATTAAGAACTCGGGATATATTCAATCAGAGTTATATCAAACATCTTATTAAGATACAAAGTAGTATCAACTTAACATGGAGGAAACAATATGGACTTTAAATTTACTTGGTCTGCTGATTGGATTCAAAAATATGAATCCCCATGGGGAATAATAGAAAAGTTTAAATATGCTAATGCTGTTGATGGTAATACCGTATTAAATTTAATAGCAAACGATGATGTACGGAAATTAAAAGGTATTTCAAATACGGGGAGGCGCCATCGTGAATTAATTCATTTGCGCGGTATTGACTATGAAGTAAGTGAAAAAATCCTAGGAATTAATTTAAAACGCTATAATGATTATATATTAGAACAAGCACTGCATCCGCTATCTATTAACAAAAATAAAATAGATAACAATTTTCACCAACATATAAATTATTGTTCGGTTTGTCTAAATACAGGTTACCACAGTATTTTTCATCAAATTAAGTTTTTCGACCATTGTTTATTCCATCCCAATAAGAAATTAATTGGCATATGTCCAAAATGTAAAAAAACTATGCCAGAATACTGCATAAATAAAGGGAATATAGATGCATATAATTGTATTTGCGGGCAACATTTTTTAGGCTCTAAAAATATAAGAGTCATTTTTTCTACATGGAAAAATGATTTAAGCGTTCAAAGTAAAACAGTTAACACATGGAAGATGTTGCCTAAAGATTTAATTAGTACATATCAATTAAGTTATCCGTTTTATAACTATAACAACTATTCCAAATTTGATAAGAAAAACATGAGTCAACATTTAGTAAAAATTCCCGAACTATTAATAGCTGCTTTTACAGAAAAAAATATAGACAACTCTAAAGTCATAAATATCTACTCTAATGATAATATTTTTAAAATTAGAGATAATCAGTATCATTTAAGAAAAAATTACAACGAAATTTCCCCTCATCGTACTAGTAACTTTAAATCAAAGGAAATGTACCACATCGATAGTATTTTCTTAGAGATTTACAAACAAACTAGAGTAATATACAAAGCGATTAGTAGATATATCCTAAATAAAGTGATCAATATGCATAGAAAATGTGTGAAAAAATTTGATGATGCATATGAAGATGGTCCTACTTGTCTACATGCCTATGCATTCATGTTATGGAAATCTGAATGTGAAGGGAGAAGACTATATCCAGGGATTATAAATCAAGCTCAAATCTCAAACGTGTATGATTTTAGATGTTTAAATAATAAATTTAGTGTTTTCCCCAAGGGACCTTTTATCCTGCATTTAAAAGAAATATTAAATACTTTCCAACGAAATCCCAGTACTGAAGAATGGGAGTTTAATTTATTAAGGTATAATATTAGTGCTATAAGTTATGTCGTAAATAGAATTACATCTTATTTATTACTTGAACGTTATATCAAATGGTTGGAAATAATGCACCACCCGAAGGAGTTTAAGCTTCTTTATCCAAATCCAGATATACCAATGTACCTTGCTAAAATCCCTCTAGAGAGGCATGGTAAAATTGAATTCTATTTTCCAAATGGTCGTTTTAATTACATGGAGAACCTTATAAAGGAAATAGATAATAGACTAATCTGCTTCTAAAAAATTAAAAGGAGCAAGCTTTGAACTAATATTTACCAGCAAAAGTAGATTACAACACAATAGCCTTTTATCATTAATAAAAACACATCACTATTAAATGGTGATGTGTTTTTATGTTAGAAAGAATCGTTATACGCAACTGTACCTTTTGATTAACAGATTTGCTATTAAAAATTATAGTAAAGATGTACGTAGATATATATAACTAAAGTAATTCCTTTATAAAAAAGTATCCACTTTCTTGTCCTAAAACAATGATAGAATTAGAAGTACCCACTTTCTTGTCTAAAAAGTATCCATTTTCATGTCTTTGTACAATAGTTTAAGTTAAGTGACTATTTGAGTGTTCTAAAAAGTATTAATCGTTTTATGTTCTTATAATTTCAATAAGTCAATTCTGGAAATAAAAAAGATTTTACAAATTTCTCGGTTTAATTTCTTAAATTTACAAACTTGGATAGGTGCAACTTTATATTTATGATATTTTCACGCTGTTGTATTTATTGGGAATAACAAATATTTTGGAAGGTAACAAACGTCAAAAGTGAGTGGATTTTTATAAGGCTCTACAGTAAATTCAAGTTTAATTGCCCCTACTTTATCAACTGTTCTCTAATTTAAATGCCAATAGGAGTAACGGGAGATACTTTTTAAAATTTGAATTTTACTATCATTTTGTACAGACCAACGATTTAGTACCTTAAAAACAAAAAGTGTTTGAAGATACTTATATAGGATAATTAAATTTAACAATTTTAAAAGCGTAGATAGATTTTATTTCTACGCTTCTTTTAATAAGTAGTAGATTTAGTGTTTTTTAAAATTTGTCATATAAGATTTTACAGCTTGTAATAAGAATTCTTCCTGTCTCATACCAGCTTCCGCTGCCATTTCAACTACTTTTTGCTTGAATTCATGATCTGCATGAAAAGTTAATGGCTCTACATTACTTTTAAAGTAAATACCTTCTACATGTGGAAGGATCGTGCCAGATTTCATATGAGAATGTAAGTACCTAATTTCCTCTTGAAACTGCAATGGATCTACTTGTAATACGAAAGGTTTAATTTCTAATCTGATAGTATCTGATAAAATACTCAATCGCATATTTGTGACACCTAGCTCCTTATAAAATAAGTTTATTAAATTATAAGTAATGGAATTAAATAATTGAGGTTTTTTAAATGAAAAAGATAAATACCCTCGTTTTGTAATTACCGCTTTTTTAATGAAGGGTTCAAAGGTGTAATCATGTTCCTTATAAGTGGATAGAGAAAAAATTTCTTCGTCCTCAGTAAGAATTTTCCCGTCTGCTCCATTGATCTCTATTACCCTAGCTGCTTTTCCGTTATGTTGATGCGTTAATAATTGATATAAGTATATATCTGCATTTTGAATTTTCGTAATGAATGTTTTTCGCTCTTTTGTTTTGTTTTTTTCATAATCAAGTATAAAAATCTCTAGCTCTTCCTCATCGATAAGATATACTTGTTTTCCTCTTTTTTTCACCATTGTTGCGGGTAATTTTCCAGATTTGATATATGTAAAGATAGTAGATGGTGCAACATTAAGAATTTCAGCTACTTCTTTCGTGCTAAGGCCTTTAACCTCATTTTTATTTTTTAAACGTTCAATATCCTCTAAATAGAAAATCTTACTACCGAATTGCTTCCAGTTATCTTTATATACACATTCTATTAATCCATCTTTTTCTTTTTTTAAAATTGTTTGTACCGTCACTCCTAATAAGTCGGCTGCTTCTTTTGTCGTTACAGTAGGTTTTGTAATGAATAATAAATCTTGTGTCATGAAAGGACACCTCCATAACTATCGTTTACTAATATTTTAGGTATGTATATATCATATCAGAATCTGATTTATATTTAAAATAAGAAATAGATTTTATTAAACATCTTATTCATTTTTATAGTTTGAAAATCTTTTTAATCTATTTTATATATTAATAAATTTTTATAGCTGTTTTTATTATAAAATCACTATCAAAGTTAAGAAGTTAACTAGTAAATAATATATATTTACTAATAAATTATAAAAAAATATAAGTATAAGTAAATAGAGAAGAATGTAGAGTTCTTACAGAAGAAAAATGAATTATCATTTGTATAATTAATAGAAGTAAAATAAAATAATAATTATAGGTAATATAGAGAATTATTATTATAATCTTCAATAGGAGAGGTAAATTTGAAATATGGATAATAAAAATTAAAAAGAAAATTTATCTATTATAAATAAACAAAGTGAATATATAGATACATATGTAGAGAATATAAGAAATGTCGTTCCATTTCTGTATAACGATGGTCATGTGGATAAATTGGAAGAGAAGATGGAGGTTGCAGAAAAAGAGGGAAAGAGTAAATATACGTATTTAAGTGACCTGGAAGTTATTTATCATTTCGTACATTTACAAAAAGATATGGATGAGAAGAAGAATAGAAAAGAGGATACGAAAAAGAGTTATGTGTCTGAAATCTTGTCATTTTGTCAGTGCATGGTGCAGCATGCAGAAGAATTTGAATTGAATGGGGAAGAGGTACAGAAAAATGACTCTTTATTGAAAACATTGCAACCTTGGCATATTCGTAAATACAATTCTTGGCTGAAACGGGTAGAGAACGGTAGGAATGGTGACACATATGCAGTCGCAACACTTGCAAAGAAAACAGTGCTCATTCGTTCTTTTCTAAAACATCTTCATGTATTTTCTTACATTGAAAAGCCTCTTCATGAAGAACTGCAGCGCGCAAATGTAAATGAGCAGGATCGGCCAAATCGGGACTTATCCTATGATGAGGTTATGAAAATTTTAGGGTTTTATAAAGAAAGAGGACATGTAGTAAACTATACAATTTTACTTGCTCTGGCAAGTACTGGTGCAAGAATTCAAGAATTGTGCACCGCGAGAGTGAAAGATTTACATTATGACGGAAAGTACTGGTTAAAAGTCACTGGAAAAGGAGATAAAGTAAGTGAACTTTTCATTTCGGAACACTTATACCAGTGTATTTGTGAAATGAGGCGGAGAAGGGGATGTCAAACGGTATTGGAAAAAGGGGATGAGAGTCCGTTATTTAAAAATCAAAGAGGAAGTACTTATAACTCTAAAACACTATCGAATCAAGTAACAGATATGATAAAAAAGACAAACTTAGAGTTTCTACAGTATCGTGAAAATCCTGTAACGGCACATACATTCCGTCATGCATTCGCAATCATGGCAGTTGAACAAGGAAATGCAGATTTATATCATTTAATGCAAACATTGGGGCATGAAAACATTCAAACAACAAAGATTTATTTAGAAAAGCACATGAAACGAGAAAATAATGTAGGTACCTCATTGTAGATCTGTTAGTGTGAATTTGAAACAATCAAAACCCTATTTAATTATGTATTTTTTATATAATTAAATAGGGTTTTATTCATGTGGAAATATAAATGGATAATTATTGGTAAGTATATAAAATTATAATTTCACCTGTTAGTTGGTATATAAGTATAGAGACAGCTAGTGAATTAGGAGACATTTGGGTTAGAGGAATTCTCACATGTAAGTAGTTCTGTAGGTGGAGAAATTACGAGATATTTATTTTGAATTAGAAAGGAATAATTATCAGATGAAAAGACCTGAAACTGTCTTCCGTATAGCCGTAATAAAGATGTTTAATTTCTAATAAGGGTAGCACCACATGGCGATCAACTTAAGAATTTAGAATTACTCCAGAACAATAAAATTTCGTACAAGTTGCTTAATTTTATTATTGTAGGGTAGTTTATTTTTGTTAGGTACTAGTGATGTGGCAGTACCCTTAAAAAGACACATAGAAAATCATTATACATATACAAAAGAGTATTATGTTAATGATAAAATTTTACAAATTTAAACATTTTGATGTATAATACTTTTCAGAATTATACATTTTTTTATATTTTAAAAATTAATATCGTATATTTTAGATTCTTAGTATACAATATATTACCTGAACTATATATAAGAATGGAGAGTTTTAATTGGAATTTTTAGCAAACAGTAAGGTTGGTACAAAACTAAACATATTAATACTTATATCTTGTATCTCCTGTATAGTATTATCCCTAATAGGCGGATGGGGTCTAGAAAGAGGAAAAAGTGCTTCTTCTAATATGTATGAAGATGACTTAAAATCAATCGAGTGGATAGGAACCATAGAATCTAACTTTTACCATGTTAATATGAACTTTATGGAAATAATGCTATCCAAAGATGAGAAAAGAATGAACGATTTGATAAAAGAAATGGATGGGATGCGTAAGGAAAACGATCAGTTATTAAAGCAGTATGAAGCTAAAATTATCTCTAATAAAGAAAAAGAACTATATAACACATTTCATGAAGCATTTAATGAATTAAGAACTCAGATGGAAAAAGCACAAGAATTAGGGAAATCTAATAATGAGGAAGCTTATGCCTATTATCTAAAAGAAATTGAACCTAATATGCAAAAAACAATTCAGTCAACTCGTGAACTAATTATATATAATAGTAATAATGCAGACCAGTTACAAAAAGTTAACAATAGCAGTGCTCAAAATACAATGATAATGTTTGTGGTTATTTCAATTTTAGCAATTGTCATAGTTATATTTATTGGATATATTATTAAACTTACTATACGAAAACCACTTATTTTATTACAAAATGATATGGAAAAAGTAGCCGCAGGTGATTTAACAATACGTACTTCTTATAAAGCAAATAATGAGTTAGGAATCATTGTACAGTCTTTTAATAGTATGTTAGATAACCTACAACAATTAATTGCGAATGTTAAGACGACAACACAAGAGGTGATTTCTTCTACGGAGGGGGTTTTACAAGATACAAAGCGAGCATCTAATATTTCAAATGAGGTTGTTCAGACTATTACTGAAGTAAAAGAAAAAATAGCAGGACAGGTAACTAGTATTCAAGAGAGTTCATCGTCAATGGAAGAAATAACAATTGGTGTGCAAACAGTAGCTGAATCTTCAGCAGTAGTTGCTGAGGTAGCAGTAACAACCACGGAACAAATACATAAAGGTAGTGAAGTGATAAAACATTCTATTCTTCAAATGAATAGTGTTCATGATGTTGTCGAGGAAACATCAAAAGTAATAGATAGACTTGTTACACGTACACAACAGATTGATACAGCTTTGGATGCAATTACTAATATTGCCGAGCAAACTAATCTTCTTGCTCTAAATGCTGCTATTGAAGCGGCACGTGCTGGAGAGAATGGGAAAGGGTTTGCAGTGGTTGCAGCAGAAGTGAGGGATTTGGCCGAAAAGTCTAAAGAGTCCGCGAATGAAATTAATCATTTAATCAAATCTATTCAACAAGATACTCAAGATACAGTTCATGTCATGCAAAAAGGAGAACAAAAAGCAGCAGAAGGAAAAGAAGCGGCCTACAAAGCGGATCAAACATTCTCATCTATTATGAGAGATATTGATAAAATTACAAGTCAAATTCAAGAAGTCTCTGCAGCAACAGAAGAGATGTCTGCTGGCACAGAAGAAGTAAATGCGTCTCTTTCACTAGTATCTGATACTGCAGCAAAAGTAGAAAGAGAAACAACTCAAACAGTACAATCAATTCAATCACAATCAGATTCGATCAAAGAAATTTCAATACAGTCGAACAATATGAAAGAAAAGGTAGAAGCATTAACAGAATTACTCTCAAGATTTATTATTACAGAACAAAAAATTAAATAGTAAATCAAAAGACAATTTGGAACAATAAATCAGGGAGATCTTTATATAATAATTTTAAAATAATTGAAATGATATACGATATTTTAAGATGCAAAAACACCTTTCATTCACTATTAATGAAAGGTGTTTTTGCATGTATCTTTTCTTGCATTACTTATATAAATTTATGTTGATGATATTTCGCTTTGTATAATCCCCTTAGTTTACCTAGAATAGATGGGCTAGGAGAGAATTCAATGAATCAGGGATTAATATATAAAGTGGTTAAATTGTAACGATACTTTTAACTATTAAAACAGTATGTAATATTGCAATTTATTTTGAAAGCAATTCTAAATATCTAATGCATTAGGATTTTTGAATAAAATATATATAATCTATAGAGAAGAGATAACATCCTTTTTTATACTAGTGAATAGTGCAAAATTAGTACTTAAAGGCTTATGAAGAAAAGTTGTTTTTTTCTAAAAAATGAATGTTTATACGTTATTTATAATTTTTATGCTGATATGATTTTATATATCATAAACTTATTAATTTCCATTTACAATAATTATTTATTACAACAGATTATATACCTAAAATAAGATGTTTCGACAATGGACGATATAAGTATCTTTATAATGGCTTTCCAATATACTCAATGTGTTAATGAAAGGAATTCTGTATTATTTTTGCTTTTATACTAACTAATACAGCTTCAAACAAAGGACACAATTGATACATTATAAGTGTAATCTATTACCTATTCAATATTCTGTTTGTTCAATTATTCTAAAAATAAAAAAAGATTAAACTCATAAATATACAAGTTATAATGAGGGCGTCGAAAGATAATTTATTGCTCTCTAGAGAAAATATTAAAGCTAGTTTTGTGAAAAAATTCTAAAGACCTTGCAAGTAACCTTCTAAAATTAGACACTGATATGATTATACTACGAAATTTTTGTGATCCGAGAGGAAATTTATTCGACAAAAAAGAAAGCGCTATCAAATGATCTTATTTTCAATTAATCATTGTAATAACCTAGATTTAACTGCAATTAAAAATTATGGAGGTGCTTTATAAATATGAATGTAGCATCTATTACAGAAAAAAAGGTTATTAAATACAAAAGTTGTTTTGATGTGATTGGACCGGTAATGATAGGTCCTTCAAGTTCACATACTGCAGGTGCTTTGGCTATTGGAACAATTGCCAATAAATTATTTCAAGGTCTTCCAAAAAAAGTCGTGGTAAGATATTATGAATCATTTGCTGAAACCCATAAAGGACATGGAACTGACTTTGCAATTATTGCTGGAATATTAGGATTTGCTGCTGATGACAGCAAAGTGCCAGATGCTATTAAAATAGCAGAATGTAAAGGAATTGACATTATTTTTATTGAAAAAGCGGGCGATAGTCCTGCTGGTCACCCAAATACGGCAGATGTATATTTAGAGGATGAAAGTCGGAGTATTAGAACGATGGGTATTTCGGTCGGCGGTGGATTAATTGAAGTGAAGCATGTTGAAATTGACGGTTTTAGTTTCGATCTACAGGGGCCATTGCCAGTTATTATTGCGATTTCTGAAAGAGCTGATTTTGAATTTGTCTTACGCAGGATCTTTAAAGAATATGATGTGGAAATTAACAACTTTCATAGTTTAGAAAAAAACGAAAAATATTTATATGCATTCGCTTTGGATTCGTTATTACCTGGTAATGTTCAGAAGGAATTAGGAAAATTAAGAAATAAAGCTAATCTCATTATGCTTTAGTTATATTAAGGAGTGAAAAAATATGTATTTGGCCATAAAAGAAATTGTAGATGCAGCTAATAAAAACCAAAAGCCAATTTATGAATTAGCAATTGAACAGGAAATCGAACAAACTAAAACTTCTTATGAAGAAGTTTGGAGTAAAATGGAAAGAAATTTAGCGACTATGGAAAATGCTATAAATAAAAGTATCGAGGGCGAAGGGGTATTTTCTCCGACCGGTTTAACTGGAGGTGATGCTGTTAAAATTAAAAACTATAGGAAAAATAGGAAAACTCTTTCTGGAGATTTGATGGTGTTAGGAATACAAAATGCTATCGGTGTTAATGAAGTAAATGCTGCATTAGGGGCAATTTGTGCAACTCCAACAGCTGGTGCGAGTGGGACAATCCCAGGGGTCCTATTTAGTATTAGAGATTCGTTGCAGTTAAGTCATGAAGAGATGATTCATTTTCTATTCACTTCAGCATTATTTGGAACAATAGTCGCAAACAACGCTTGTATTTCAGGAGCGTATGGAGGATGTCAAGCTGAAATAGGCAGTGCCTCAGCGATGGCGGCTGCAGCAGCGGTAGAAGCAGCCGGTGGAACGCCACAGCAATCTTCTGAATCTTTTTCAATCGCGTTACAAAATTTACTCGGTTTAGTTTGTGATCCGGTCGCTGGTTTGGTAGAAATTCCTTGTGTAAAGCGAAACGCTATTGGAGCGACAAATGCTTTAGCAGCAGCAGACATCGCATTAGCCGGCGTAAACAATATCATCAATGCTGACGAAGTTATTGAAGCAATGTATAGGGTTGGAAGACAGATGCCTCGTGAGTTAAGAGAGACAGGGTTGGGCGGAATTGCGGCTACACCTACAGGGATTGCCATTAAAAATAAAATCTTTGGGGAGAAACAATTAAATCAATAAACAGCTATCGAATGCATTGTGAAATATTTAACAATATGTACTCTATTGTTCGCCTAAGGATGTCTGTATGTTGGGGGAATTATCAATAAAATATATTACTATTTAATTAAAATATTTTGTAAATGGTAACAAACCCTTCAGGTTGATGCTTCGCTAATTTTTTGATTTTGATTAATTTAGAAGAGGGATATTAGTTGTGGTGCACTATATAAGCAATTCATTTTTCAAGAAAGGTCTATATTCCTATACCTTAAATAGAGAATTATGAATAGGACACGAGGAGGAATTATTATATGAATGGGAATACTGCAAAAAACATAGAATTTCAAGCTGATAATACTGCAGTAAAAAATGAGAAATATCTAGATCCTACAAAGTGGCATAAACAGGATACTACTTGGGCATTGAGCCTTTTTGGAACAGCAATTGGAGCAGGGGTACTCTTTTTACCGATTAATGCAGGTTCAGGTGGTTTATTATCATTGCTGTTAATTACCATACTTGCCTATCCTGTTATGTATTATTCACATAGGGCGCTTGCTAAAATGATTTATGCTTCGAACTCTGCCGATGAGGGGATTACAGGTACTATAAGAGAGTATTTTGGAAATAAGGCAAGTATCATTTTTAACATTGTATATTTCGTCTCCATTTATACAATCGTGCTGATGTACTCGGTCGCACTTACAAATACCGCTAGTAGTTTTATCGTGCATCAATTGCACATGCCGGAGCCTCCAAGGGCCATTTTATCGCTTGTCTTAGTACTCGGTCTTATCGCTATACTAAATTTTGGTCAAGATATAACTGTAAAGATCATGAGCATGCTAGTGTATCCTTTTATAGCTTCTCTACTTTTTATCGCAGTATCTTTGATTCCACAGTGGAATACGTCAATGCTTAGTTTTTCAAGTGTTTCTACTGCCTCAACAGGAACAGGATATTCAGGAACGATATGGATGATACTTCCAATCGTCGTATTCTCATTTAATCATTCACCTATGATTTCATCATTTGTTGTGAAGCAGAGAGCTAGTTATGGAATAGACGCTACTGATGCCAAGTGTGCTCAAATACAAAAAGTTTGTTATATCATGACATTCGCTGTTGTTATGTTCTTTGTTTGGAGCAGTACTTTAAGTTTGACACCAGATGATCTTAAGGTGGCAAAAGAACAGAACTTGTCAATCCTATCATACCTTGCTAATGAGCTTAATTCGCCAGTAATCACTATTGCAGCTCCTATCATTGCGTTTGTGGCTATTACAAAGTCTTTCCTTGGCCATTATATAGGAGCGTATGAGGTAATGCGAGACATGATTATCAAGTCCGGTAAAAAACATGGGAAAGATATAGGAGAAAAAACAGTTAAGACAATGATTCTTATTTTTGTTGTACTAACATGTTGGTATGTTGCTTATACAAATCCAAGTATTCTTGGAATCATTGATGCCCTTAGCGGTCCGTTAGTCGCTGCTATCTTATGTATATTACCAATGTATGCGATCCATAAAGTACCAGTACTTGCTAAATACAAAGGGAAAGCGAGCAATGTATTTGTCATTATTATAGGTATCCTTACTGTCCTAGCAAGTATTAAGTCATTATTCTAATCCACTATTGTTAGTACTGATGCAAAAAACGTGGGATATGGAAAAAATAAAAATTCTTATCGGAACTGAATTCTATATTGTTGAACTAAAGAGATCATGGTTTTGGACAAACTCCTCATCTTGGAGAGTTTGTCTTTTTAATTGTATGCATAACTTTTATACTAGCTTAAGCAGACTAGAATAGCAAACGAAAACTTCATACAAACCACACATTAACTCCACTACTAGCACAAACTACAGTTGTATACTTTAAGTATCGTTTTTTAATAATAAACATTCAAACATACTAATATTATGTAATACGGAAGTTACACTACATTAGAAGAAAACAAATAAGGGAGAGCGGATACTATGACAAGATTTGCGAATCAGCATGTAGAGAACACGATTTTAGAAGAGGATGTAGAGCTTTTAAAACTTATGGCACACCCAATGCGTTTAAAACTGATCAATGAGCTTTCTAAACATAAAACACTAAATGTAACCCAAATGACCGAAATTTTAAACATTCCACAATCAACAGTTTCCCAACACTTATCTAAAATGAGAGGGAAGGTTCTAAGAGGAAATCGTCAGGGGTTAGAAATTTACTATAGCATCGAAAACCAAAAAGCTGAAGAAATTATGGGATTATTAGGACCAATACAATAAAATATTAAGTCTACCATTTAAAGATTATTTATATAGAATACTAAGCCCTCCTTGTTGTGGAGGGTTTATATTTATTAATTTTTTAAGTAATTATTACTTTAATCCAATGACATCAATATCTAAAATATGTCACGATTTAAACGGAGAGGGGAAAATAAGAAAATGATTTTGGCTTAATATATTCTATTATACTTTTTCTTTTGATTCCGATGTTCAAATAACTCCAAATGATAAAATTTAACTAGACGCACAAATTTGGAAAAGAAAGCGTAGCGTTTGATTAAAATTTAGGGTTTTAAGGATTTCAAGGTTAATTTCATATAAGTATCCATTCGCTGCTCTAATGAGTACTTGCCACCTAAAAGACACCAGTCTAATATAATCCCTCTAGCAACTGTAAAAAGATACGTTGTTATGTCTTCTACACTTATATCATTTGTTAATTCTTTTTCCAATTTTCCTTTATTAACAAGATCATTTAGAGTTTTGTAAATTAATGAAGGTTCATATGCAAATATTTTTTTGTTGAAATCGTTAAGGAGATTTATATGTAACTCTAATTTAGTAGTATATTTAGCTATACATTGGAAGAAAGTCAAAATAGTTTTTTGTATTGTCGTATGTTGAGTTATACTTTTCAATTCTACATTTAGGTTTTCTTCAATTTGTTGAAATAACTTTTGATAAATATCTTCTTTGGAAGAAAAATGATGATAAAAAGTGCCAACAGATATATTTGCCTTTTTACAAATATCTTCAATAGTTATATTTTTAATTTCTTTTTTTTTCGTTAAATTTAAAAATACAAGAAATATATTGTTTTGTGTTTGTAGAGCTTGTTGTTTTCTTTTGGTTAAATTTTTGTTATGCAATCCTTATTCCCCCTTAACTATATATTAACTGATATCTCGAAATCGAAAAAGAATTTTGAAAATTCGGTTATTGTTGTATAATTTTCATTATATTGAATAATATTCGGTGAATGTAATTAGGTGTAATGAAAATTTTTTTGAGGGGAGATTGTTATATATGAAAACACCTTATCAATCAATCTTTATGATTCCTACAAATAAGCTGTTAGGAAAACAGGCTTTAGGAGACCCATATGAACCATTTGAATGGTATAAAGAGATGCGAGAAAAAGAACCCATTTATTTTAATTCTCAGGCTGACATGTGGAATGTTTTTTTGTACGAAGATGTAAAAAGAGTCCTAGAGGATAAAGAATTTTTTTCTAACATTATGCCGGAGAAGAAAAAGTCTCCCTTTCCACAAAGTATCCTTGGGATGGATCCGCCAAAACATACGCAAATCCGGTCTATTGTAAATCGTTCGTTCACTCCTAAATCATTAAAGGTATGGGAGTCGAGAATTCAGCAAATCACAAATGATATTCTTATTCAATTATCTAATCGTGATAATTTTGATATTGTCCAAGAGTTATTTTATCCTTTACCGGTCATAGTAATTGCTGAAATGTTAGGTGTTTCTGTTAATGATATGGACAGATTCAAGAAGTGGTCGGATATTATAGTAAGTTCACCCAATCATGATGATCCGGATTATTTGAAAGAATTTTTTCATATACGTTTACAAGCAGAAAATGAATTAGAGGAATTTTTTGAAGAAATCATACAAATCAATCGAGGAAAATCCAAAAAGGATTCAAATGACATTATTTCTTTATTAGTTCAAAGTGAAGCAGACAAAAACATTTCGGGCAAGGAAGTAGTATCATTTTGTAAATTACTATTGGTAGCAGGAAATGAAACAACAACTAACTTGCTTGGAAACTTATTATATTGTTTGATAGAAAATCCAGATGTTTACAAGCAAATACAACAGGATGTATCCCTTGTTCCAAAAGCAATTGAAGAAGTATTGCGGTATCGTTCACCAGCTCAAAGAATTGTACGCAAAGTAAAAAAAGAGATTCAAATAAGAGGCCAAACTCTACAAGTAGATCAAATTATCTCAGGTTGGATTGGATCAGCTAATCGAGACTCTCTTCATTTTAAAGATGCCGATAGTTTTAACATACATCGTAGTCGAAATCCTCATCTTGCATTTGGTCATGGAATCCACTTTTGCTTAGGTGCTCCCCTAGCTAGATTAGAAGCTAAAATTGTATTGACGGAAATAATGAAAAAATATAAATCATTTTCGTTTATTGACCATAATCTTCCCGTTCCTATCTCAAGTGTTAGTTCTGTATATGGATTGAAATCTCTCCCTGTGAAAAGTGAAGTTATTCATATAAAGTAAATGGTTTAGTTTTGATACAGGTTGTATCAGAACTAACTTTATTTATCAATTAGAACTATTGACATCAGACTATCAAAAAATTATTGCAAAGATAGTGATAATTATAATTTCATTTTTGATTTTCATAGAAAGAAGCCAGAAGAACAAGTAGAATTATAGGTAAATAAGTTGCAGAGTGAAATTATGAAAAGAATGCTGTTTACTCAAGGGGGATATTTTAGCTTAGGATTATTTTCTAGATTGTAATGTAAATTCTATTCCCGAGCATAGATTGAAAATTATACTTTTAAAAAGTAAATAAGTTTTAAATTTACAGATTTATAGAAATTTTATAGGGTGAATATAAAACCATAAAATGGGGTGTTCTATATGTGTACTAGTTTGACATTACAGACAAAAAGCGGTCAGCACCTTTTTGCAAGAACAATGGATTTTGCATTAGATTTCAATCAAGAAGTAATAATTGTTCCTCGACGTTATCAATGGAACAATATAACTGGTGAAACTATCAAGGCGAAACAAGCTGTTGTAGGAATGGGGATTAACGATCAAGGAAGGATCATTCTGGCAGATGGAGTAAATGAATCAGGTATGACATGTGCAACACTTTATTTTCCAGGATTCGCTACTTATAGTAACAGCATAGATGACAATAAAACAAATCTGGCTCCATTTGATTTTGTGGCATGGAGTCTCACACAATTCAATTCTGTCGAAGAATTAAAGAAATCTGTAGATAGTATTTCCTTTTTAGATGTACCACTATCTGTTTTAGGAGTTATCCCACCTCTACATTGGATTTTAGCGGATAAATGGGGAGAATGCATTGTATTAGAGCCGACAATTGAGGGGCTAAAAATGTATGATAATCCGCTAGGGGTAATGACCAATAGTCCTGAGTTTAACTGGCATTTACAAAATTTAAGACAATATGTTGGTCTTAAATCGCAGCCATATGCCCCAACCCAATGGGGTGATGTACCCTTAAGTGCTTTTGGACAAGGTTCAGGTTCGATGGGACTCCCTGGGGATTTCACTCCACCATCAAGGTTTGTTCGGGCGGCGTATAGCAAACAAAATATTCAAGGGGTAGATAACGAAGAGGAAGGGGTATCGGCCGTTTTTCATATCTTATCAAATTGTGAGCTTCCAAAAGGTGGAGTGATAACGGAAGAAGGTACAATAGATAATACCATTTATACAAGTGCAATGTGTATGGAGTCTGGTATATATTATTATCATACCTATGATTGTAGACAAATTATAGCCATACATCTATTTAATGAAAATTTAGATACATATGAAATTAAAACTTATCCATTTCAGCGTAAACAAAAGATATATTATCAAAACTAATTAGATTTGTAATAGGTGATGAAATTTGTATAATTGCTAATTCGTTCGCAACTATAAATTTTTGTTTGAAAGCGATGGGGTACCATCAGAATAATGCGGGTTTACAACGCTATGCCCATTTTTAAGACGCTTCCCTCATTTTTAAAAACGTTAAGAGAGTTTTAGTGGCTTTAAAGAATCTAATGATACTATATTATCCATATTAAAAAGGTATTCTCCTAATAAATTGATATGTTTCCCTCTAAAGGTGACTATAGATAGCTATCGAAAGGGAACAAATAATGATTTCTTATCATTAGAATTATAGGAAATGAAATAAGACCGCTCCTAATTATAGGAACGGTTATAAATTTATCATGTGCTGGAGGTCAATCCGAATGGCGTGGACTACTGTCTCTAAACAGTATGGACATAAAATTTGACGAGTATACGTAAGAATAGTGGAAGCCGTAACGAATTATTAGTTCGTGGTACTGAAAGTGTAATTGATCAAATGAAATATAAAATCGCATAAGAGTTTGATGTACAACTTGGTGCAGACGCAACCACTCGTCCAAACGGACTGTTGGTGGTGAAATTACAAAACGTCTAATAGCAATGGCTGAGGAACAACTTGTCGGTCGATTCACTCGCTAATTATATATTGTATGGATTAGAAGGAGAGATTATAATCTCTCCTTTTTTAATGGGGAAAATCTATGCTCAAATTGTTTTCAAGGAATTTTAAGTAAAAGTACAAAATACCCTTCTAGATAGAAAGAGCTGAGCTAATAGTTAGGGATTCATCATTTTGATGAGAACATACTTAATAATAAAAAGCTAACTGCTATAAGAACATTACATAAATAGTAGTTTTTAAAAATTATTCAATTTTATTTTCAAATCTGTACAGTCTTTTCTTTCATCATACTCAATGTAAGCTATGTGACCATCGGGGCGAATTAAAATGACATCAATATTTTTAAATTGATAATCCTGTATTTCTCCTACAACCACCTTTGTGTGCGAATCAATGTTCATTTTATCTATTTCTTCTTTATAAGAAGGATGTATTAATAAAATATATTTACCATCTTGCATCAATTCAAAGAGTTTATAAGTTTTCTTATTTTGCGAAGAAATAGTAAGATTTGTACATCTTTTCCCTATCAATGGATGCTTTTCTTTCATATGCATAGAGGAATATATAACCCCTAAGCCACTTACTCTTTCAGCTAAATCTTTATTCACCTCTGGGTATGTGAGTAAATGCGAGAATAACTCTCTTAATTCTATACCTGCATTTGAAAAGTTTATCATTAATTGTTCTTGTGCTTGTACTTCCTTGAAAAATTGTTTTCCCACAGCATGTCGTTCAAAATGATAACTTTCTAATAGGCTTTCATATTTTTTTTGTTTTATAGCGAGTCCCAATTTCCATCCTAAATTAAAAGCGTCTTGTAAACCTATATTCAAACCTTGTCCTCCTGCAGGGAAATGAATATGCGCTGCATCACCTGCCAAGAATACACGCTTATGTTGATAAGTATTTGCTAGTTTGGTTGCATTTCCAAAACGAGAAAGCCATATTGAGCTTTTAATTTGAATATGTTCACCTGTAATACTATAAATACTATCTATAAGCTCTTTTTCTGTGACAGCAACATGAACAGGTATTGTCTGATTCTTAGGATCTACAATTGCAAAACGAAATACATTAGGTGCAATAGGTACCATTATTATTATCCCATTTATATTAGATGTAGAAAAAAATGGGTTATCTGGTACATCTTCTAAAATGACATCGCCTAATATAGCAGTAGTTGTTGTATCTGTTCCATTAAAAGGTATATGTGATGACTCACGAACTACACTTCTTGCGCCATCAGCGCCTACTACATATGGAACTTCTATTTTATTTATCGTTTCTGCTTGTTCTATTTCTAGTTGTACGAATGTTTCATACTGTTTTATATCTTTTAATGTATGACCACGTTTAATATCTACACCTAATTCTAACGCACGCTCTTCTAATATTTCTTCTGTAATAGATTGGGGAATAAAAAGCGTATATGGAAAATCAGTATCTAAATTTTTAAAGTTTAATCTTGTATCTAGGGCAGCAAAATGGCTTGTATCTGATTTCTTCCCTCTAGATAAAAATCGATTTTCAATACCTCTCATAGCCATTAATTCTAAGGAGCGGGGGTGAAGTGTGAGTGCTCTAGAATTTCTTATCCGATTTAATCTTCTCTCTACAACGACAACTTTTACACCTTGAATAGCTAATTCACATGCTGTCATAAGTCCAACCGGACCACCGCCAACTACCGCTACATCATAATAATTTTCCATGTCATGCCCTCCATTTTTTTATTTAATTAAGAGCTAATACAAGAATTTGCACAATGGATTTGTAAATGATATCTATTGTGCAAATATAATTATACTCTATTTTAGTTTCCTTAGAAACTAAAATGAGATAACTTGAGATTTTCCCCATATCAAACATTCGATATGAAGGTTAATTGAATTCAATATGAGAAAGATAATAGGGTAATCTATTTTGAATTATTTAATGGAAGGGGTATGAGATTGAGATGAATAATTCATATAATGAAAAGACACATACATTGATTAAACAATTATTTAACAAGTTTTCACCAAAAGCTCCTGGCTTTGCATATATTGCTAGTTTTGATAGCGGGGTAACTTATAAAGGTACGGTTGGCTTAGCTTCTATAGAGAAAAATTTACCTATAACCACAAAAAATATTTTTAATATTGCCTCAGTTTCTAAACAATTCACTGCATTTTCTATATTACTCTTAGAACAAGAGGGAAGATTGAGTTTAGATGATTCAATTGTAAGGTTCGTCCCTTTTATAGGAACATATGCTGAACCTGTAACATTGAAACATCTAATTCATCATACTGGTGGACTAGTTGATTATATGGCATTAGCTGAATCAGCAAATATTAAATTTACTGATTCATTAACTGTGGAAGAATCGCTAAACCACCTTAATAGTCATCAAATTGCAAGGTTCGCAGCTGGTACAAAATTTGAGTATAGCAATACAGGATATTTTTTATTATCACAAGTGGTAGAGAAGGTAAGCGGCAAGTCTCTACGTCAGTTTACAAAGGATCGTATTTTTGACCCTTTAAATATGAGAGACACAACAATTATAGATTACTACCCAACTACTATACCAATTACTAGTGGGTATTCGAAGAATGAGCAAGGAACATATAAAATCTATGAAAGCCCTTGGGAACACACAGGGGATGGGGCAGTTCATGCAACAGTTGAAGACCTGGTAAAGTGGGGGGAGAATTTAACTACAGGTACCGTTGGTGGAAAAGAACTTGTTAAAAGAATGAGCGAAATAGGTCCGAAAATTTCCCCAACTGGGAAGACGATTATTGACAATGAAGATTATGCTTTTGGACTAAGGCTTGCTGAAGGTTTTAACTGTCGGTACTTGGAACATTCAGGAAGTTGGGCGGGTTATCGTTCACACTTCATGCGGTTTCCACAAGAATATTTGACCGTTGTAGTTCTAAGTAACTATGATGGATTTGATTCTAAAAAACATGCTAATGAAATAGCAGAAATTGTTTTAGAAAAGTAAAAAATAGAGGGTAGAAGTCAGTATTTAGATTTGCTTTATCCCACGTTGTTTTAGGTGTAATTAATTTTGAGAACGGAAGGCAAGCATAAATTTATGCCTGCCTTTTTAGGTATTAAAATGAATATAGATGTTAATATTCATACAGTTAAAAAATTAATTAGAAATTATTTGAATATAGATTAATTAATGTTACATTTTAAAACTAAATATTCTAATTGCTACAGCTATATGAAATGGACAACCTGTAAAAGTAATTGTTGTAATATAATTAAAAATGAAGCATATTACAAAAGAAAAGGTGTATAAAAAGAGCTTAGAAGAAATCAAAGGTGAAAAATTAAGAGATTAGCATATAGTATATAGAAATTATTTAACAAAATCGGTTTAAAATATTCGATTTCTCTTTAAATACCTTAACAACTTAAAATAGACTTTAAAGTTGTTGGGTATGATTTTGTATTGGGGATGCGTTTAAAATCCGATACAAACAAACCTGAGATCTTTTTTTTGAGTAACTAGATAAAATAAAGAATTAAATATAAAAAGTATTGTTTATTTATAAATATGGTGGGATAAAAATATTATTTCAGATGAATAAGAAAGAAGAGAGGAATGATAGAAATATAAATTGTTTAATCAAATTATCTAATAAAAGAAAACATTAAATAACTAGCTATATGTTAGATGGTATTATTATTTTAAGAAGACGGTTTCAAAAGAACCGTCTTGTTTTTGTTTCTCTATAAAAAGATACAGACTAATTAATTCCATAAAATTAAAAAGTACCTAGATATAAATCTAGGTACTTTTTAAATGAGGATAAAAATGTCAGTAGTTCTGAAATAAAAAGAGTCTAGTACGCTCAGTTTATAAATTTTAAGTTTAACTTCTATTAAAATCTTTTAATAAATTTGGATTATCTATATCATAAAACACTAAGTTTATTGCTTTTATATTAACAGTAAAATCTCTAATGTCATGGGTGTTTAAAATTCTTATTTCCTCAATATTGGAATTTATTGTTACATCAATTGAAATTGGAACTATTTTCAAGAAAAGATTTTCGTTATTTTCCTGAATTGCTAAAAAAATATGGTAACGATAACTAGTTTGATTGTTATCTTTTTGATAATAGAAAAAGTAAGATTCTTTTTCTTGATGTGAAAGGTTTAAAAAAGCGTTAGTTATAGTATTTAACACCCTAGAACGAAAAATATTATTATGTTCTGATAATTCAAGGAGGTTGTTAATAGTGAAATAGATAGTGTCAATCATTTTGCCAACACTAACCCCTTCTTTTTTTATAGTATGATTTATACTATTTGTTACAAAAGTATTGTCGTAATAATCTGTAATCTCGATAGCTTTTTGAAAATCAAAGCTAAAATCCTCAATATTTAGAGATTTTTGAAATTCCTGTGATAAAGTTAAAACCTTATCTAAATATTTTTGGTCTAATTGGTACACCTCTAAATATGAAATAGCATTCAGAGAAGGTAAAGCCATGGTAATCACTCGATTATAAAACATATCATTCACCCTCCTAATTAATTATCTGCACTACACAACTATAATATACCAAAAAAAACTATTTGTGGAATATGAAAAAGTGTTTAAATGTTAAATTAAATTAATAAATTTGAATTTCTATAAGTTTTTAATGAGAATTTATTAGCTTTGTATACGAAATAAACCTTAATAGAGTGAAAGGTTTATTTCGATAGCTATTTGATAGTATAAGGATGAGAGGAGGGAATAAACAAAATATAAAATTCTTTATTAAATTAATAGGAGGTATATTTAAATGAATTTTCTAAATGAAGAAATTTACGATGTTATTGGAATAGGATTTGGGCCGGCAGGTATTGCGCTATCTGTTGCCATGAAGGATTTTGAAGAGGGAAATCCTTCTGATTATTTAAATTTAAAATGTTTATTTGTAGAGCAAGCCAAGGATTCTACTTGGATGCCGGAAATGTTACTACCGGGAACAGATATTCAACATCACTACCTCAGAGACTTGGCTACACCTCGTAATCCAAGGAGTAGGTATACTTTTCCAATGTATTTAAAGGAAAAAGATAGATTATTTACGTTTGGCCAATTTTCAAGTAATCCTGGAAGAATTGAATGGTCGGATTACGTAAAGTGGGTTGCAGATCAAGTATCAGAAAATACCCTTTATAGACATAAATTTTTAAATGTTGAGCCAATTGTATCATCAGAAACTAAAGCGGTAGAAATGGTCCAAGTTTCCACACAGGATTTAAATACTGGGGCTATAAAAAAATTTAAAGCTCGAAATATAGTTTTAAGTACAGGTAGAAGAAAAAACATTCCTGAAATTTGTAAAGAATTTATTGGCCCGAGAGTATTTCACTCAAGTGGCTATAAAAGTCATATTAAAACAGTTCGAGAAAAACAACCTACATTCGCTGTAATTGGGTCAGGACAAAATGCTATTGAAATTGTATTAGATCTTGCACATCGATTCCCACAATCAAAAATAACCTCTATTCATCGTGGTATGGGATTTCGACTTTATGATTTAGGTCACTTTAGTAATGAAGTATATTTCCCTTATTTTGCTGATTATTTCTATTCTGTACCGAAACAAAAGAAAAAACATTTGTTTGAAAAAATAAAACACACAAACTATTCTGCGGTGGATGCTGATGTAAGTCGATCTTTATATTGGAAAATTTACGAAGAAGGTATTCAGGGAATAAATAGAATTCAAGTTATTAATAATTCGGAGTTAACTACTATAGCTGAAAAAGATAAATCATTTAAACTGGATGTAACTGATATGTACACACAAGAAAAGTTAAAACTTGATGTGGATTATATAATCTTATGTACTGGATTTTATGAAGAAAAATTCCCAAGTGGATTACAACCATTAAGTAACTATATTGAATTGGATGAAGATGAGGATTTAATTATTAGTCAAAATTATGAAGTTAAGACTTCCGAGAAATTTATACCTAAGATTTATGTAAATGGTTTAACCGAAAGAACGCATGGAATAAGTGATGCAGCCTCCTTTAGTATGATGGCTGTAAAAGCTGGGAAAATCCAAGAAAGTATACAATCACAATTAAAAAATACTCGAATATTACAGGAGGTAGAATAAGTGATGGAAGCCTCTTTACTAAATAATTTTGAACATCTATCACCAGTATGGCCACATTTTACTCAAATACATGTTGATTATGCAAAAGGTCCATATATATATGATATAAATGGAAAAGAATTTTTAGACTTTACTTCAGGTATAGGTGTTACCAATACTGGACATTGTCATCCAAGAATTGTAAATGCTATAAAACATCAAGCTGAAAAAATGCTACATGCACAAGCTACTATTTTATATAATACACCTATCACAAAATTATCTCATAAACTTTGCGATTTACTTCCTAGTGAGTTAAACTGCTTTTTCTTTAGTAATAGTGGTAGTGAAGCGGTAGAAAGTGCAATAAAGTTAGCTCGTCATGCGACAAAAAAAACTAATATTATTTGTTTCCAAGGCGGATATCATGGGCGGACTGTAGGAGCAATGGCTGTTACTACAGCAAAAAGCATTTATAGGAAATTTTATCAACCATTAATGTCTGGGGTTATTGTTAGTCCATTTCCTTATGAAATTGGAAATAATTATGACTCAGATGAATTAACAAAACGATGTTTAAAGGAATTAGAACATATTTTATTAACTCAAACTTCTCCAGAGGAAACTGCTGCAATGATTATAGAACCAATATTAGGAGAAGGTGGATATGTTATTCCGCCAAAGTCTTTTATTCAAGGTTTACGAGAAATTTGTGACAAATATGAAATTCTATTAATTTTTGATGAAATTCAAACTGGATTTGGAAGAACAGGGAAGTTATTTGCAATGGAGCACTTTGAAGTTACACCAGATATTTTAGTGATTGCAAAAGGTTTGGCATCAGGTTTACCTCTAAGTGGAATTGCTGCTTCAAAACAGTTAATGAGTAGATGGATAGCAGGTTCACATGGTGGGACATATGGTGGAAATATATTAGCAGCTGCAGCTGCAATAGAGACTATCAATGTCTTAAAAGAAGAAGAGTTAGTTGAAAATTCAGAAAAAACAGGTGAGATTTTACTTAATTATTTAAAAGGTCTTCAGGACATTTATCCGTTTATTTCGGATGTACGAGGACTTGGTCTTATGATAGCATGTGAGTTTCTAGATCAAGAAGGTCTTCCAGATTCAAAAACAGCTAAAAGGATTCGTGAGTTATGTGTTGAGAGGGGATTAATACTCTTGACATGCGGAACACAGGATCATGTTATTCGTTGGATTCCTCCATTAATCATAAATAAGTTACACGTACAAGATGCTGTATCAATATTTTCTTCCGCATTATTACAATATAAGGAAGAAAAAAATGAATAGTCATAGTGATATCTTGATAGTAGGTGGAGGCATAATTGGAGCAAGTATTGCATATTATTTATCTCAAAATCATGGTGGGAAAATAACTCTATGTGAACAATCACGACCACCAGGAATAGGGGCTACCAGTAAATCCGGTGGCCTTCTGAGAATGCATCATACAAACTCATTTCAAACTAAACTAGCTTGGAAAAGTTTACAAATTTATTCTAAATGGAATGAAAATATAGGTGGAGATTGCGGTTTTAATAAAACTGGTTTTGCAATGATTGTTAGCCCTGAATTTAAAAACGAAATTACACACAATGTAAGTATGATAAGTGAAATAGGCGTACCTATTAAACTGTTGTCTCCAGAAGAATATAAGGAAATACAACCTGAATCTTCTATTGAAGGAATAGGATTAGTAGCATTTGAACCACATAGTGGTTACGCAGATCCAATAAAAACTACTCAGTGTTTTATAAGCAAAGCATCGGAAAATGGAGTGTTATTGAGAGAAGGAGTCCGTATAAACAAATTGATTATCCAAAAAGAAAAAGCGATTGGTGTAGAAACTAACATTGGAAGCTTATATGCAGATAATATAATAATCGCCAATAATGTGTGGGCAACTGAAATATTAGAGAAATACAACATAAACCTACCGTTACGATCAAAACAAATTGGCATTTGTTTTTTATCAAGAGTAGATTCCAAAGTTCCAACAAAATTATTAACTCATATTGACGATACTATTGGTACTTATTTTCGACCGATTTCAGAGAAAGAAATATTAATTGGAATGTTTCATAATCAATGGGATGTAGATCCAAATAATAAAAATAGTGTTCCAACTTTAAAAAATATAGTTTATACACAAAATAAAATAAAGAAACGTCTACCTTTTTTAGAAAATTTCTTTCCTATAGGAGGGCGAGTAAGTTTTGATGGTTATACACCTGATAAGCACCCTATTATAGGGAAGTGTCCCCAGATAGAGAATGTATACTTAGCTGTAGGTTTTAGTGGAGGTGGTTTTAAAATTGCTCCTGCAGTTGGTGAGGCTGTTGCGAAGGAAATACTAACAAAAGAAAAACAACCAGAAATACAACCTTATCAATTGGAACGTTTTTTTGAGAGTAAACTAATAAAAGGAAAATATAGGTATGATTATATGTAATTATGTTCTTTAGTATGAGGAGGTATGTAATGCAAAATATTCGACAAGCGCATCCTTATTATATGTACGAAGAAATTTGTGAACAGGTAAGTTATTTGAACAATCTTAATAACTGTTTTATTGATAATGAGCAAATCATAGAAATAGTCAATCAAATAAAATATTGTAGGAGAGTATTTATTACAGGTTGTGGAACTTCGTATCACGTAGCCTTGACAAGTGAATATATTTCCCGAATGATTTTTAAAGATGTAAATCTGATTCGTTCTGTTCCTGCGTTTGAATTAATTCATCATCCATGGAATATAAGTTCAGAAGATGTGGTCATAGCGGTATCACATTCTGGTGAAACAACAATGGTTTTAAAAGCATTAGAAAATGTTCGGGCCGTAAAAGCAAAAACTATTTTAATTACAGGATTCCCAGAAAGCAGTGCTGCACAAAAGGCGGATTATGTAATAAGTAATGGATATCCTTTTGAAAAGTCGTTAGCTCATACAATTAGTTATACAGTAAGTATAGGGGCGATATTAAGTTTGTTTTATGAGTTATCTAAATACTATGGAGTAAAAAATATATCATCTAACATTAAACAGGAATTCGAAAAAATCTCTCAGTTGGTTGAGGAAACAATTTTGTCAATTGATAAAAAAGTTTCAATCTTATCGAGGGAACTACAGCCTGCTAACAATTGGATTTTTGCAGGAACTGGAGTAGGCGAATCTTTAGCAAGAGAGGCCGCATTAAAATTTGTAGAAACTAGCTATTCACCTGCAATTGGCATAGATATAGAACAAGTACTACATGGGTATTTACCTATGTGTAATTCAAATACCGTACTCACTATTATATCACCACCTTTACGTGTTATTAATAGAATTAATGATTTAATAAGAGCAGCAGAAAAGGTTAATAGTAAAATAGTAATCTTTACTTCACAAGATTTTATAGAAACAGATAAAACTAGAGTAATAAAATTGCCATATTGTGATGAGTTGACTAGCGCTTTGGTTGGAATAATTCCCCTTCAATTAATGGCTTACTATGTATCAGTTACAAATGGGTATAATCCTGATTTAATACGTCGAGATCAATCTAAATACATGGAAGCAAGGAGAGTCTATGAATAAATGGTAATTCATAATAATGAATCTAATTTCTATGAATTGTTAATTTTACCTGAACAGGATAAAAACCTACCGTCTTTCCGACTCGGATTAAGTGGAAATAAAGGTTTCCATACTTATGAATTATGTTTTGGTAGTCTCTTGTCTATACATGACTGGATAAAAGATAATCCATCACACAAGATAGAATTGTTCTGGGAAGATGATAGTATTTTAGGGATTAATGATATACCAGCAGCTGAGCGCTTAGTCAATAAGGGGGTACAAGCTGTAATTGGCCATTTAAGTAGTACAGAAGCTCTAAGAGCAGCACCTATATATGATGTAAATGATATTTTATATTTAGCGCCAGCTTCTACAGAACCTTCCCTAACTGAGAAAGAATACAATAATGTTCTACGGATTTGTGGAAAAGATAATTATTTAGCAGAAAAAATTGCGGATTTTATTTTAGATTTTAATGGTACAAATAAGTATGTTTCAATAATTTGGGAAGATATTATTCATGGGCGCTCTTTATCGAATCAAGTTGAGAAGTATTTAGCTAAGAAAAAGGGTTGCACAATACTAAAGCAAAAATGGGATGTACAAATAAATTTTAATGAATTAAATATAAAAAGATCTAACATCATATTTTTTGCTGGTATCTATCAGAGTGCTCTAGAATTTCTACGGAAACTAAAAGAGGTAGACTATAGAGGGATAATAATTTTGGGAGATGACTGTTTTATAGATGAATTTGCTAAAGAACTAAAAAATAATAATGAAAATTTATATGTAGTTTCAACAGGAAGAAATATGAATGATAGTTATTACGACAATTTTTCTGAAAATTATAAGAATATAAGTGGCACTCAAGTAGGAGCTTATTCCATAACTAGTTATGTAGCAACAAGTCTATTATTGAGTACATTACCAATTTTACAAAGAAATGGAATAAAAGAATGTATTAGTACAATCCGTTCTTTATTGAGAACAAATTGTACTTTGTTAGGTAATATACAATTAGATGATAGAGGAGATTTGGAAAATTTTCCATGGGATGTTTATCAAATAAAATCATCTGAATTTATTCCTGTTACATTAAAAGAAGGGAGTTTTTAAAATGCCTTGGTTTTTTGCATATGGTATTAGTACGAATCCTGAACAAATGGTTAAAGATATTGGTGGATATAAAAATTACAAAAAAGCTGTTTTAGAAAATTACATCTATACTTTTACAGGTTACCATGAGGATTTTAAAGGGGGAACATCCACAATTATCCCACAACAAGGTGGAGGAGTCTATGGTGTAGCGTATCAAATAGAAATGGAACAAATAGATGACCTTATAAAAAATGGATATGGGTATATCTTAAAAGAAAATATAGCAAAAATAGATAATGGTTCTATTTCAGTCTATACACTACAACTTGAAAATCATGCCTCCCCTGCACTTCCATCTAAAGAATATCTAGAAATAGTTAAAAATGGACTATTGAAAAATTATAAGGAAGACTTTGTTGATTTATATTTGGGCAGAGCATTAAAGCGTGTGCAGAACGAGAGATTGATTGACTACCAACCTGTGTCTAAGGATAGTTTTACAAATGAATATAATTCACAATTTCGCAGATTATTTCCATGGAATGTTACAAAACAACAACCTTTTGGTTCAGCTTGGGCAATAGTAGAACCAGGGGAGCAAACTAACCCACATCATCATGATGAAGAGGAAACCTTTATAGTTCTTAGCGGTAAAGGAATAATTAATGTTGATGGACAAGAAAAGGTAGTCGAAAAAGGAGATATTATATATTTTGAGCCATTTTCAACTCATACAATAAAAAATATAGGTGACACATCTTTAGAGTTTTTATGTATTTGGTGGGGGGCACTACTAGAGGCGCGATAATTAATAGAATAAGATGCTTATTTTCATTTTTGTCAATAATTTATATGGCTTTTTAGTTTTTAACAAAAAAAAGTGAGGGATTATAAATGAAAACTTTTATTGTAACAGCAACTCCCCCTACGACTAATGGGGATTTACACATTGGACATTTATCTGGACCATATTTAGCAGCAGATGTGTTTAGTAGATTTCAAAAAATGAAAGGAAATAATGTAATTTACTCAACGAGTGGAGATGATCATCAAACTTATATAGCAACAACAGCTAAAAGAAAAGGGTGGACTCCTGAAAAATTAGTAGAATATTATACGAAAAAAGTACAAGATACTTTAGGTGCCGCATCTATAAATCTCAACATTTTTTCCAATTCTTTAAACAATCAAGAGCATATTAATTTCGTTCAAAGCTTTTTTAAGAAATTATACAATAAAGGGGTTTTTGTCGAAAAGCAAAAAGAAATACACTTTTGTAATAATTGCGATCAGTATTTATTTGAATCTTTTATAAAGGGTGAATGTCCATATTGTAATGAAAATGCGTCAGGAAACCTCTGTGAAGCCTGTGGTAGAATTAATGATCCAATTGAGCTTATTAATCCGGTTTGTGGTCTGTGTGGGGAAACACCAACAATTAGCAGTTACAAAGGGCTGTTTTTTCCATTAGAAAATTACCGAGATCAGCTGGTAGAATATTATAATTCAAGAGTTAGTTGGAGGCCTCATCTCAAGGAATTATGCAATTGGATTGTTTCAAGACCTATTCGTGATTATCCTGTAACTTATCCCACTAAATGGGGTATACCAGTACCAATTAAGGGATATACAAACCAGTGTATTAATGTCTGGTTTGAAATGTATCCAGGACATATAGTAACTACAAATAAATGGTTACAATTAAATGGTAGTAATTTTTCAGTGGAGAACTTGTGTGAAAATAATGTAACACTTGTACAATTTCTTGGTTATGACAATAGTTTCTTTAATGCAGTTTTGCATGTAGCAACATGTTTTGCAATAGACGAAGGATATTTATTACCTGAGCACATCATTACCAATGAGTTTTATTTATTAGAGCACGCAAAATTCTCGACAAGTAGAGATCATGCAATATGGGGCAGTGATTTATTAAAGGAAGTACCAGCAGACTCTTTACGCTATTATGTTTGTCGTACAAATCCAGAACACACCCAAACAAACTTCTCATTAAAAGATTTCAATCAAATTAGAAAAGATGAATTGGAAGATACTTGGTTTAATACAATTAGTACCTTTATTGAAATTATAAAGGAAACTTCCATGGATTTAAGCCTATTTAATGATTACATTGACCTCAAAGCAAAAGCAACTGTGAGTTGGGCAAAAAAATCTCTAGAATCTTTTTATGATATTAATCACTTTAGCCTACGGCAGGCTAGCCAAGTATTACACGAATATTTACAAATATGTAAGGATTATTTAGATACGCAAGTAATTCCTGTAAAAGATATAAATATGAAAATTTATTTACAAAGATTAACCTCTTTAGGGTATATGATTCAAGCATTAATTTATTTTGCCCAACCTATACTTCCAAGTTTTTCGATGACCCTTAAGGAAGCGCTAGGAGTAGATGTAGCTTCCAATCAAAATCTTAATTGGGAAAATATCGAAAAAATAAAATTTGATAACACTAATATAAACGTCGTAAAAAATTGGTTCTGTGAAACAAAAAAAGTAATGCAATAAACAAATTAATATTACTTTTAAGTGGGTGGGATAATGAACATACGAATCATGAAATTTGGAGGAACCTCCATAAATACCTTTAGAAAAAGGGAATATATAGTTTCTCTAATTAAAGAAACCATTGAACAAGGCTTTAACCCAGTCATCATTGTCTCCGCAATAGGAAGAATAGGAGATCCTTATTCAACTGATACATTGTTAGAATTTTTAAGAAGCAATAGCGTGAATATAAATGAACATGATCAAGCTTTATTGTTATCTTGTGGAGAAATAATTTCAAGTGTCGTAATTAGTAGTATGTTGAATAGTGCAGGTATAAAATCTATAGCTTTAACAGGCACACGAGCAGGAATTCAAACATCCTCTAAAAAATACATTAATAGCTCTATAACAAAAATCCATACATCTTGTCTTTTAGAAAATGTAAAAAAAGGTTATATTCCAGTAATTGCAGGGTTTCAGGGACACACACCAGAAAAGGAAGTAACAATACTGTCTCGTGGTGGAAGTGATACAACCGCAACAGCTTTAGGATATACATTAGATGCACATGAAATAGACATTTTTACTGATGTAGAAGGAATTATGACTACAGATCCAGCTATTATAAATGAAGCTATGGTTATACCACAGATTTCATATAAAAATGCTTATCTAATGGCTAGGTTTGGGGCTAAAATTATAAATGCAGAATCAATAAAATGGGCAGAGAGGAAAGGGATACCTATCAATGTCCGGATGACTTTAAATAAGCATATAGGTACAAAAATTTCAACTTGTACACAAGATAATATGAGGAAAAACAATGTCTTTGCTATTCAATACAATAATAAAAGTAGAAAAACAGTGAATGTAAATATATTAGGTATTTTTGATGGTAATCATTATCATATAGTGGAGGCAATTAAGAAGACATTGGAATCAGATCTAATACCCATATTACAAGTGATTCCAAAAGAAAATGTAATATCAATAAAAATTTCAACAAGCTTTCTATTTAAGACTCTACAATTACTGCATCGCGAACTTATTGAGCACAATTATACGGCTGAAGGTACGAAGAATATATATGTATGAATACTTTTGTAAAAAGTTCAATATGGATGTAGTGAGGTGTTAAATGATTAATAAGCAGATAGTTAAAGAAATAAAAAGTGTTATAGATGTATCCAATTCTTCATTAGTTGCAGCAGAGAAAATTATTCAAACTTATTTATTACCTTTATATGAGCAGAAATGCATGCTTGCAGAAAAAAATGTGAAACAACAACAAACTATAGATAAGCTTCAAACCGCTTCCGTAGTAAATAGAAATAAAAACAAACTATACTTTTATAGATAAACTTATTTTATCCAAATAAAGAACTCTTTTACTTTTATAAGAAGTAAAAGAGTTCTTTATTGTGTAAAGTGTATAAAAAGTAAATGGTGTAATAGAACTAATAATTTTGATTTATACTAGTCAATTTTCGCATGTAATTTATATACATAAAATAAAGAATTACCACTATTAATGGTACAAAGAAGTATATACCAAAGAAAGGGATTAATGACAGACATAAAATTAAAGATATTAAAGCAGCTTTTTTTTGTAGTGTACCTTTTTTAAAAAGTTTAATGCCAGCTGCTGATGAAAAAATATATACCATTAAGCCTAATGAATTTGGGATAAATAACAGATCCACATAAGATATTTTTAATGTACTTATTGTTATCACACCTATAGATGCAAAGACGAAAATAAATACTACTACACGAGTGGGCGTTTGAGTACGTTGATTTATTTCAGAAAAATAATTTGGAAATGCTTTATCACGGCTTAAAGCAAAACCTAGTTGTGTTATGCTAGCAATAAATGCGTTGACGGTACCTAAGCAAATAATAAAAGCTAATATAGCAGTTAAATATTTCGCACCGATTCCTATTGAATCTTGCATTAATAGTGCTAAGGGAGAGAGGTTGCTTTCAAGGTTACCATATGTCTTAGTGCCAATAGTGATTAAGCTTAATAAAATAAATAATATGCCTATAATCCCTGCACTAATAATCGTCCCTTTAATAATATCTTTTTCTGGCTTTACAAACTTATCTGCAAGGTTACATATTGCTTCCCAGCCAAAGAAAGACCATAAACACATTGTCATAGCTGTACCAATTGAAATTATCCCATTAGGTGCAAATGGTTTAAAGTTAGAATACTCAAACTTATCGAAAGAAGAGTATATTGTTACTAACAATAAAACAATTAATAATGAGCTCAAAATCAAAGATAATTTACCACTTGTTTGTACACCGAAATAGTTAGAAATTGAACCCATTAATAAGATAAATAATGCTAAACAAGTAATTATCCCATTGGATAAGTTAAAAGCGATTCCTACATAAAAAGCACCAGTTAGAGAGACTATGATTTGTCCTACTGCAGCACAGAAGAAATAAAACCAACCTATTAAATTACCCATATGATTTCCATAAGCCATTCTTACAAAAGTAGCTGCACCACCTGCATCAGGATAAGATCGTGATAAGCAAGCAAAGGTATATGCAAGAGGGAAGCTTAAAATAATTATAAATATCCACGAAATGATTGATGCAGGTCCAGCTATATTAGCAGTACTTGCTGATAAAAATAATACCCCTGAACCCAAAATTGCAGCGATGTACAGAGCAATTGCTTGATACAGTGTAATTGATTTATTTCCCATAAAATCACTCCTTTTATAAAAGGGTAACATGATTAATATAAAAAATTCTTTTTAAATTTTGCTATTCAATTCTACAAACTGGGGCGGGTAGTACATGTAGCCAACTCTGCGAATAGATAAAAGTAATTTAGGATTTTTAAAATCATCTTCGATCCTTTTCCTGAGCCTACATATATATACATACAATTCGTCTTTAGTAATATAATCATTTGTGCCCCAAGCATATTGTATTAATTCTTCACTGGATATAGGAACTTTCTTATTACATACCAAATAAAATAACAACTTAAATTGAATCCTTGAGAGGGATAATTGTAAACCGTTCTTAATAATAGTCTCTTTCTGAATATCTAATTGTAAGTTAACATCAAGAGTTAAAAGTGCATTGTTATTAATCATAATCAACGACCTCCATCTTCAATATATTTAGTTATCATCGTCTGCATACTAATATATCTGTTAATGAAACTTGCTAAGATACCAGAGATAATACGAGTGAAAAATACCTTTTTTTAAAAATTCTATCATTTATATCCAAAATTTGTTCATTTTTTAGAAAATTCTACAAAATATTTATCGACAAAGCTTTGTAATTATGGAATTACGAGTGAAAGTCGATTTTTGAAAAGTGAGTAAAGATTCTGTAGTTGCAAATAAAAATTCAAGAAATTTTTTTGACATAAAATGAATGTTCTTATCGAATTTTTTAGTGAACTGTATTTAAAGTCAAAATTAATGATTTTCATTTTTGGTGTAATTTTCTATATTCATTAGGTGTGTATCCAGTTTTCTTTTTGAATAATGTAGAAAAATATGCTGTATTTTGTATACCTACTGTAAGTCCAATTTCTATTATTGAATAATTGGTTTGCTCAAGATAATATTTTGCCTTTGAAGTTCTGATTTGTTGAATATATTCCATAGGAGTTAATCCTTTAATTTTTTTAAAGGTACGTTGTAAATGGAATGGACTTCCATGACATATAGTGGCCAACCTTTCTAATGTCAAAAGTTCATCAAAGTTTTTATCAATGTAATCTGTAATATGTTTTATCCATTCTTCATTAGGTAAATTTAATGCAGTTGGTTTACAACGTTTACAAGGACGAAAATTTTGAGATAATGCTTCTTGTGCATTTTTAAAAATATTCACATTATCTCTTTTAGGAATTTTAGATTTGCATGAGGGACGACAAAAAATACCTGTCGTTTTTACACCATAATAAAATTTATTGTCATAAGAAGAATCATTATATATAATAGCATGCCACTGCTCGTTTGTAATTTTTGGTAATTTATTTTTCGGGCATAATGGGACAGTTTTTTTATTATTTGGATCATTTTTCATAAACTCACCTCTATCATTAGTATAACTTTAATAGGATTTTGATGTTAATTGTTTTTATTAATGAAAGTAACATGAATATTAGGTCAGAATTTAATAAGATGAGCTGTTACAAAGAAGCGTTTCAAAAGTTTCTAGACTTATTATATGAATGATTAGTCAGAGGTGGTTTTAGACAAGCGATATTCATTTATTTGGCAGCAGCTGGTATGTACAAAAGGAATCATCTTCAATCATCATGATTAACTCAAAAAAACGAGTTATAAAAAAGAGTGGAGCGGTATTTTTTATTGAAGTTTGTTTATAATAGCTTTTTAACTTGTTTGGGGGGGAATCGTAAAGTAGATTATTAATCTCTTTGATAATTTTTATTTTCCATATAGTATTTGACATACTGTATTTAAAATTTTAAAAGGAGAGTTGCTGTTAGTTTGGCTTGATTTCTTCTCCTTATCAGCACGGAACTTGTTTAGCGTCTCCATAATAATCCATAAGGGGAAACCTTTATCTTTTAGCATTTTTCGTAGATCCATTTCAGTAAATTTGACACTAAGTTGTTTCACTTCTTTCGTTAGTAGCTTCTTTCCCTTGAGTAGAAGGGGAGCTTTGAGTATTTTTTACTGTACCCCCAGTTGAATACATTGTAGATTGATTTATCCTATGTACATTTAAACCAAATTCCATTCCTTAAACCTATTTATATGTATATAAATAGGCTTAAGGGTACTTTTTAAATAAAAAATTATTAATTTGATAATCTAATACATAGAGTAGCAAAAAATGAACAAATTGACAGGCTTGTTATAAAGCCTACGTAAAGAGGCGAGAAATCTATTTCTTGTGTTGATAAGGCTTTAGAAATATACGCTAGAATATTCTATCTTATATTTCTAAAGTTCTAAATGATTTACATATATAGGAAGTCGGGGTATGTTTGTAATGATATACAAAAAATGGATGGAAGGGATGTTATTATGTTTAAAAGAGTAGCATTAGGGATTTCATCGTTAGCAATCACTACATTTGTAAGTTTAGGAATGGCAACAGAGGCATTTGCTGGTCCTGCAGCACCATTATCTTCATTAAACGTTGTACAAGTAGAGTCTGAGCAGGGCGGGGTAGAGGCAATCAATCCTAATAGCTTTAGTACGACAAGAAATCATGGGGGAAGTTACCTATATATTTACACAAAAGAAATTGGATATGGACAAAATCCAATTGCAAAAATGAACGGTTCAGCAGTAAAGAGTATTGGATCAAGTGTGATTGGCGGCAACCCAATTGTTGGTTGGTATTACAAGTGGGATGCATCTGGACATCAACAGGGTACATTTGAATATCAAAAAACCTCTATTAATTTCCCGTTTAATACAATGCGTACTTCACTTTATATACAATAAATAGTCCGGCAAAATCGCAGGAATAACAATTAAGACACGAGTTCTTATGAGATTGTTAATTCTTTGAATCCAATTTATATTGATATTTTGTCTTTTATAACTATGTTACTCATCTGTAAAAATTCATAATTATAATAACACTACGAATCTATATAAACATAGTTTTAGGAAAGGAAAATTTCCTATTATGGAGTTTTTTATATTTTAGCAGAATTTAAAATGAAAAATTAAATAGGCAATAATTAAGGACTCTTAGATTTAGTACAAACAAATTAAAAATTAATGTTCAATAAATAAGTTTGTTTCATTAGTATGTTAACTTCCAATATTCAAAAAAGGAGTTTTAACATGAAAAAACAAAGTCTAGCTATAGCTACTATTCTATCATTAGGTTTAACTGTATTTAGTGGTACTACATCTACATTTGCGATGACTGAGCCAAACGATAATGTGATGTTTCGATCTACATCAAAACATATAGGAAATATACCGTCAAAGACCAAGGACTGTAATACTGTAGACAAATATAAGCTATGTACAAACAAAGAAGAAGCTGATGCTTGGGGGAAAAAAAAATTTAGTAAGTGGAGTAAAGAAGAGAAATCTGCCATAAGAGATTATACAAAAAATGCAAGACCGTATAATGAATTTTTGAGAACACATGCAGGTAAATTGGATTCTGATCCTACAATGAAGAAAAAAATTGAATCCTTAGATAAAGCATTGAATAGAAAAGAGGCAAAAGTGATTGACAATATAAAAGTGTATCGAGGGGATGATGCATGGATTTTTGGAAAGGAGTATGATAATTCCATAATAAAAAACGGCAAGGTTGACAGAGAGAAGTTCAAGGAAATACAAAAAAATTCCAAGGAAAAACAACAACAGAATTTGGATATATAAGCACTTCTATACTTATTGATGCTGGATATGCGAAAACAAGACCAGTTATGACAGAATTTAAGGTAGGCTCTGGGGCTCATGGTGCTTATATGAATTCAGATGACTTGACTGCGTATCCAGGTCAATACGAATTATTATTGCCAAGAAATACAGTTTATAAAATTGAAAAGATATATATTGCTATAGATAACAAAACTCAAAAAGAGCAAATAAAAGTGGAAGCAACAATTAAATAAATCTAATGAAGTTAAATTTAAAAAAATAAAGTGGTTTAAAATAACTATATAGATTTGAATAAGCATGTAAATAATTCAAGCAAAAACCGTAAGGATTTCTAATCTTTACGGTTTTTATTACATAACTTAGAAACTAAGATTTTAAAAATTTTCTGGATATACGGGGTTAAATTAGGTTATCACAAAAATTGGATAGTACCGAAAGACTCCGTATCATTTAAACAATCTCATGAAAGCTAACAGACGTACTCAGTGATTATTTTTTACTAATAGATAAAAAGGAGAGACTGTACTCTCTTTTTTATTTCCTTTCGACATAATATAAAAATATAAAGATTATTAGTTTTTATTATAATTCAGGCAATCTTATATTTTAGATACTGGGGGACACATATTATGAACAATAAACTATTAACTGCACTCACAAGTTGCGTTTTAATTATGGGATTAGCAGCATGCTCAACTAACAAAGCAGCAAGTACCTCTAATGACTCTAAAGTTGAAGAAAAAGCAAAAAAAGAAGCTGTTAAGGATCAGAAAGCTGAAGAAAAGGCTAAACAAGAAGAGCAGCAACGTCAAGAAGCTGAGGCGCAACGACAGGCTGAAGAAGAAAAAGCAAAGCAAGAAGAGCAGCAACGTCAAGAGGCCGAAGCACAACGTCAAGCTGAAGAAAAAGCGAACAAAGAACAACAACGTCAAAAGCAGAAACAAGCCGAGAAACAGCAAGAAGTACAAGTGAAAAAACAAAGAGAAGTAAATCAAAAGAAAACAGAGAAAGAAGCACGTGAGGAAGAAGAAAGTTTAGATTATGCAAAAAGGAGAGCTCAATCATTTGAGGATAAAGAACGAGAAAAAATGAGTTGTGATGAAGCGAAAAATGTTCTTGAACAATTAAAGAATGGCGAACAGAATCCAGCAACAAAAGAGCATGTTATTAAGTATCAAGAAAAAGTAAATATGTGTAGCAAGTAACAAAACAACTTAACGTAGTAAAATACTATTTGGATTGGCGTCCAATACATATTATTAAAATTAAAGTGGTTCAAGTCGGAGGAAGGCACCTTTGGTTGTCTTTTCTTTATGCATAAAAAAGCCTTATCTTCCTATAGAAAAGATAAGGCCTTTATATACTATTTATTATCCAATTCATCAGTTTTATTATAAACATATTTGGCTTCTCCAAAAAGACCACCTGTGTCCCATTCTCCACCATAATATGCATACTACCTAGGTGAATCATTGTTTCATATACTTGGATATAATTTTAGTTTATAGTCATAAACTGAAACCATAAAAATATAAATATATCCCCCGATTAAAAGTGCCGCAGCAACGATTAATATTATTACTCCATCCGGACTATTAAGAATTTCTTTTATATGTTTTTTTGCTATTTGCTTCGTTTCTCCACTTGAAAAGAGATAAACAATGGAATGGAGAATTAGTAAGAAAAATGCCGTAATTACCTCTAACATGGCTTATGTACCTCCTAATATATGTATCTTTAATTAACTAATAATTTCCTTATACATAATATCAGCTAGGGTACATGGAGGTATAACAAATTATTTTTATAATTTAATTTATTAATCGGTACGGCATTAATACAGGATATTTTTTATTGTCACAAGTGGTAGAGAAGGTAAGCGGCAAGTCTCTACGTCAGTTTACAAAGGATCGTATGTTTGCCCCTTTAAATATGAGAGACACAACAATTTTAGATTACCACCCAACTACTATACCAATTACTAGTGCATATTCGAAGAATGAAAAAGAAGCATATAAAATCTATGAAAGCCCTTGGGAACATACAGGAGATGGGGCAGTTCATTCAACAGTTGAAGACTTAGTAAAGTGGGGAGAGAATTTAAATATAGGTACCGTTGGTGGAAAAGAATTTGTTAAAAAATGAGCGAAATAGGTCCGGAAATTTCTCCAACTGGGGAGACGATTATTGATAATGTAGATTATGCTTTTGGGCTAAGGCTTGCAGAAGGTTTTAACTATCGATACTTCGAACATTCAGGTAGCTGGGCAGGTTATCGTTCACACTTCATGCGGTTTCTAAAAGAATATTTGTCTGTTGTAGTACTAAGTAACTATGATGGATTTGAATCTAAAAAATATGCTAATGAAATAGCAGAAATTTTTTTAGAAAAGTAAAAAATAGGGCGTAGAAGACAGTATCTAGATTTGGTTAACCTCACTTTGTTTTTGGTTTAATTGATTTTGAAAACGGAAGGCAAGCATATATTTATGCCTGCCTTTTTTCGTATTAAAATGAACATAAATATTAATATTTATACAGTTAAAAAATAATTAGAAATTCTTTAAATATAGATTAATTAATGAGGTCAAATTTTAAAAATTTTTAAATTAAAATACAAAAATTATATATTATGATTATAGAACTTGATTTTATTTAAAATTGAAATATTAATTAATATTCCCATTGCTATTAAATTGACCATTAAAGAACTTCCACCAAAACTTACAAATGGAAATGGGGTACCTGTGAGAGGAAATAGTCCTGTAATACCACCTAAATTTACTACAGATTGCATACCGATCATACATCCTATACCAATTGCTATAAAACTGCCGAATGGATCTACACATAATTGTGCAATTTTTAAGGAGCGAAGTACTATAGTCAAGACTCCAGCCAATATAATAAATACACCAATAAATCCTAGTTCTTCAGAAACTATTGCCATTATAAAATCAGTATGTGGTTCCGGAAGATAACCTGTTTTTTGTATGCTATTTCCAAATCCACGACCAGTGATTCCTCCAGAGCCAATGGCAATAAAAGAATTTACAAGCTGGTATCCATTTCCTTGTGCATCAACAAAGGGATTGAAAATCGTAGTAATACGTGTCTTTTGAACTTCTGACAAACTATATTGAATTAAAAAATATAAAATAGGTAACCACAAAATAGAACCGATGGCAGTTCTTTTGATTAGTAGATTTATATTTATTCCTGAGCAAAGAAATATGCTAAAACCTATACCTAATATTAAAAGTGCTGATCCTAAATTTGGTTGTTTAAAGATAAGAAAAAAAATTGTAGCTAAAAAAAATAAAAGTTTTCCGCTACCACTCCAGCTATTTTTAACTTGTTCTTGTCGTAATGCAAAAAAACGGGCTGTTACGAGTATTGTTCCTAATTTAAGAAATTCAGCTGGCTGTATTCCAAAGATCCATGATTGAGCATTATTTACCACTTTTCCTTTCCATAAAACCATAATTAATAAAAAAATCCCTCCAACCATAATAAAGATTGAGACTATTCGTTTTTTCCATATTTCATATGGGAGTATGGCACAAACTATTAAGCCTATTGTTCCTAAAATTAGCTTTGTTAATTGCGAATCAATAAAGTGTCTACTGTTATAACCGTAATGCTGGACAGCGATAATGGAACTCGCACTATACATCATGATAATACCTAAAGTACATGTTATGAATAGAGGGAGGAGCAATAGATAATCCAGTTTTAATATTTTTTTCATTTTAATATCCTCCTGATTTAAAACAAAACATAATATTGCATTTGCTAATGAATAGAATCTTGTTCTCGTCAATTACTAAATATGCCTTTTGTTTAGGAAGATTCTATCGCTTACTCCCTGTTTTTTTACGCAAAAATCCCCCTAGTATGTAACTAGAGGGATTCAAAATGGCATGACTAAATAAGGCTTTTTTCCCCCTAGTAGAGCTTTGGCACTATACAACGTAAAGTAATGAAAATTCATTACTTAGCTATCTTAAGAAGAGCCTTAATCCGACAATTCCTGTTCTACCCATTGGCGTCTTTCGACATTTTTGGGCAATAGCCTGTGTTTGCATAGGAGCCTCACCTAACAGGTTAAGCAATATAAATTTTATGTGTTTGTTTCGTGTAGCAAGCATAAATATATTTTTTTTGCTTGTCAAGCAACCGTATTGTTAATTTTATTTGTTTTATTGCTTTATAGTCCTTTGAGAAATGATATGAGAAAATGTATGTAATCATTTCGTATAAGTACATATTTTTGACTTGTAGTTTATCGTTTGATTAAGTAGTTTAACCACATAAATTTGATAAACAGTAAAGAAGATTTTAATTATAAAAGAAGATTTTTTTAAGAATGTTCTTTTGATATACAGAATGACTAATTAGTCATCTTTTGTTATAAAGTTGGAATTTGATTAAAAACAATTAGTTTCATATATTTTATAACGTTTCTTCGAATTAAATCTATTTGAATTCGATGTTTTTTAAGGGGAATTTTAAATTTATAATAAAATATAATTTCATTTTCTATAGTAGATTTTTTTATGAATGGAATTGAAAGTCAGTTGACAAATATTAAATTCTGGTTTAAATTTTGAAGTAATTCAATAAACTTTGTTAGGTGAGGCTCCTGTATAGAGAAACGCTGCTGCCCAAAAATGTCGAGAGACGCCAATGGGTCAACAGGAACGGTCGGATTAAGGCCCTTCTTAATGTAGCTGGTTATAAAAACCTATGCTATACAGTGCTAAAACTCAACGAGGGAGTGGTATACGATTTGATAGAAAGACACCTCTGTGATTTTGGCAGGGCGGTCTTAATAATCATTTATTTGTATTGTGAAAAAACCTTTACTCCTTTTTGAGTAAAGGTTTTTCTGTTTAATTTTATTTATTTTTATCTTGTCTATATTCAAAAAGGAGGTAATTCTAACTAATGAATTGATTGCAATGTAACTATTATTGCTTTAATAAAAAATTTAAGACAGATAAAATAAAACAAAACCACTCATGAAACTCTAGAGTCTCCCTTAGCAATATGAGGAGGAGTTAACATGAAGAAATTATTAAAGGAATTACTTATAACCAAAAATAACTTGGATACAGAGAAAGTTTTACGTCATCCATCGTATGATATTGCACAAGAAGTAAAACAGTTTTCAATTGAAGATCAAGTCATATTGCTAAATACAATACCTGTATTAAAAAGCTCTAAAATTCTTCAATATATGAGTGCAGAAGAAAAATATAATATCTTAATTCACTTATCTGAAAATAAAGCCAAAAAGTTGCTAAATTTACAACCGATTGATGAATTAGTAGATTTACTTCTAGCGGTTCATCCGGAAAAACAGGCTAAATTAATGGCGTATCTAGATAAAATTACAAAACATAACGTGAAAAAATTGATGACTTTCAAACCTGAAACGGCGGGAAGTCTTGTAACAAGTGATTTTGTTGCAGTTAGAGGAAATTGGTCAGTAAAAATGACATTGAGGTACATTAGGGAACATTCTAAAAATGTAGAATCAATATCTTATAGTTATGTTCTTGATAATCACGGTTATCTTAAGGGAATCGTTTCCATACATGAGTTATTACTAGCACCAGATGAAGAGATATTATCTACTATCATGATTCAAGAGGTAATTTCAGTACAAGCTGAAATTGATCAGCAAGAAGTTGTAAAAAAGCTACTGAATTATAATTTAGCAGCAATACCTGTCACAACAGCAAATAATAAAATGATTGGTATTATAACATTTGATGACGTAATGAATGTTATGGAAGCAGAAGCTACAGAAGATATTCAAAAGTTAGGCGGAAGTGAACCATTAAATCAATCTTACTTTGAAGCTAGCATTTGGAGTATTTTCTTAAAACGTCTACCATGGTTATTACTTCTTTTTGTTGCTGAGGCATATACAGGTACAGTATTAAAGTATTTTGAAGACGAAATTGAAACTGTAGTTGCCCTTGCTTTCTTTGTTCCATTATTAGTAGGTACTGGAGGGAATACAGGAACACAGGTTGTAGCAACAATTACTCGTGCAATTGGTATTGGAGAGGTGAAATTTAAAGACATTTTCCGTGTAATGAAAAAGGAACTTGCAATTGGTATGCTTCTTGGACTTGCACTTGCGGTAGCTGGACTCACTCGTGCTTATATGTTAGGTGTTGGAACAGAAGTTGCACAAGTTGTAGCAATCACTTTATTATTTATTGTTATTTGGGCCTCTCTTGTTGCAGCTGTTTTACCTTTAATTCTAAGAAAATTAAAACTGGATCCTGCAGTTGTTTCAGGTCCATTTATTACAACATTTGTTGACGGAACAGGATTAGTAATTTATTTCATGGTTGCAAAAGCGTTATTAAATTTGTAAATATACACTGAAAAAAACAAATGTGGAATAAGTATTTTGCCTTGATTACTAAAATATAGTGGGAAATTTAGTAATGAGAAAATCAAACACTTTTGTTTTTAGATAAATAATATTTTAATGGATTTATTGAATGTAATGAATGCTGGAGGATAAAACTATGAAACATCAAAGAAAAATCTTCAAAAGAATCTTGCTTCTATTTTCTATTTTAATGATTATTGGCATAGGAATATTATTTGGTACTAGCTATGGCCGAGAGCTTCGTATAACAATCGCTGGGAGTATACTAACTTCTCAGCATCCACAATATGCGAAATATACACTCCTATCCCAAAAGGAACTAGATAAACTGCAAGATAGAATTAATCATCCGAAATGGTCAAACAGTGATGAGCATATTTATAAAAAAATAGTAGGAAAAAGATTAGAAGAATTAAAAAGTCAGCCATTAGAAATTGATGTAGAAACAATTAAAAGTAATAAAGATAGTCGCTTTCTATTCGAAGGAAAGTTAGTCACTATTAGTAATCCTTTCAATGTTAAACTTGTTAGCCACCAAGGAACACAGGGCGCTAACAGGGGAGAAAAAATTAGTGTAATGGCAAAACGTAATGATGCATTTGTTGCTGTGAATGCAAGTGGATTTGCTGATGAAACAGGAAGGGGTGGAGGAAATGTTGCTACTGGAATTGTGATAGAAAACGGGAAAGCTATTGATACAAATATGGATAGACATACCCCTACAATTATTACAGGTTTAACACAGTTTGGACAAATGATAACAGGAAATTATTCTACACAACAACTCCTGGATAAAAAAATCGTTTCTGCAGCTGGATTTATGCCACAGCTAATTGTGAATGGAGAAAAAATGATTACAGAAGGAGACGGTGGTTGGGGTTCTGCTCCACGAAGTATTATGGCTCAAAAAGAAGATGGCACAATAATGTTTCTGGTAATAGACGGTAGGCAAACACATAGCATAGGGGCCACGCTAAAAGAGTGTCAAGATATTCTATATGAAAAAGGAGCAGTAAATGCAATGGCTATGGATGGTGGTTCTTCTGCTACTCTATATTTAGGAGGAAAGGTTATAAATTCACCTTCTACATTATCACATGAAGATCGTTATTTACCGAATGCTTGGGTAGTAACAGCAAATCCAAAACAAAAAATAAAGATGTCAATAGATGGGGAAAAAGTAAATCCTAAAACATTAGATAAATTTGATACGAATATTTCAAATGTATAATGACAAGGAACATCCATTAGTGATCCATTTTTTGTATGCTTAATTAGGGTATAAGCTAATTTTTATTAATTCCACAATTACATCGGGTTTAAGTCAAATACAAAAGCAAGGGAATAAAACTTTTCCCTTGCTTTTACGTTATTTGATTGGAATCACATTTAATTAGTCCCAAATTCTTTCTACATATTCTGGATGATCGATAAAAGGATTACGATTGTGTTGGAATTTTTCAAAAACCACATTATTTCTTTTTCTTTCCATATCATCAACTGGATCTTGTTGGTGCCATTGTAGTAGAGTTGATAGTTTCCCGTGATTTGGATTATCTGTGTCTACATCATTTACTAATTCTAAATCTGGTCCACCTTCCCCTTCATAACGAACATCCATATAAAACAGCGTTCTTGCAATATCTCCCTTAATCTCATCTCGTGGTTCCCACGAATCCCCGTCAACGCAAGTATCAGGTGCTTTTTGCGCTGCTCCTAAATCTGTGCCCTTACAAGATGCATTTGGATTATTCACATGACCATCATCCCAATCAAAATCTAAATTACCTCTTCTAGCATTTACCCATTTATCTTCTGGTCTTATATTGTGTAAGTCTGTTCTAATTGTTCTATTATCGTCAAAATGGGATTGGGCCCAAACATGTTCGCGATTCCAACAAGGTTCATTACCACAAAAACTATTTTTGTTCATGGAACCACCTTTATAAAACAGTAAAACATTATCTGGATTGTTCGGGTCTTGATCGATTTCTTTTAAAGCGCTTCGAGTATCATCATATGTTAAAACATTCTGTTTCTTTATTATTTCATGTAAAGAAGCTTTTAGTTCTTTCCCTGATTGAGTCGTTATGCTTTCATAGTAGTCATGTGCTGTTGCATTGAGACGGGAATTATTATTTGTGTTCCCCTCATTTTCATAAGATAATGGGACATTTCTTACTTTATAATTATTATTACTCATATTTTCTTTTTTAAGTTCAGATTGCTTTGTTTCATTCGCACCGCACCCAGATAGGGCTATAAGTAAAATCATAAATATTAAATTGGACTTGCTTAATATTGTATTAAACTTTTGCATCTAACAATTCTCCTTTTTATTTTTTCTTAAAAACAAACTTATTATTTGTGTTTGTACAATCTCTTTATACATTATCTTTTTAAGAAAGAATTTAAAATATTGGGAGTATTACTTTGTTTGTTTAGCAAGTTATTTCTAGTGTATTTTAAATAGCAATGACTAATAATAGCGAGTGAATAATTCTAAAAAAGACTTGCTTAATATATGCCATTAGAAAAGTATGGAGTTTAAAAGGGAAGCTGTATTTTTAGTATTTTAATCTCGATTATGGTGTACAGATATTAAAACAGGTCATTTTACTGAACATGTTAAAGGTTGTAATTATCTAACTGATTGTGAATAAATTTTTTATTTAATATTAGTTATGTTTAATATAAAAATTTATGTATATTAATCACTCTAAGTTAAGTAGGCTTTAAAAAATAATTGTTAGAGTTTTTGTAGTAGGTTTTGGAACAAGGCTTTAATAATATTCACCTTTTGCTGAGTTTTGTATATCATCAATTCTTAATTTCATACCCAAAGCTCTTTCATACCTTGAAATTATACGTATATGAAAGGGAAAGGTATAAAGTATGAATAAAAAGTTAAACAATAATTGATATTCAAATTAAAAAGGAGACTTAAAAATGCCCATAATTAAAGTTGTTAGTTTTAATATTGAATGGATGAATGATTGGTTCACAAATGATGGAGATATTGTTGCCTTTAGAGAAAACTTTACTAGAGAAGGACATACAAGTAATACCAAAGAAACCGCTAGGCGTGCAGCAGATACTATAAAGGAAATTAATCCAGATATTCTAGCTATACAGGAAGGGCCTAGTCGTCCTGAAGAATTGGCCCTCTTTATACAAGAATACCTCTCTGAGCATGGAACGCCAATTTACAAGTTTATCCTTAACGATTCAGGACAGCAACAAAAAACGGCAGTACTTTATAAGCCAAATGCCGTTGATTCTTTAAAACTAACACCTAGTACTAATATTTCAAACTTAATTGAAGAATGGATGGCAGATGTTGATGGTGATGAACATTTGGAACCATACCAGTTTACTCGTTTACCACTCGTTATAGATGCTCAAATTGGTGGGGATTATTTACAAATTATAGTACTTCACACAAAGTCCAATTTTGTAAATCAAGGAAAAGATTTGTGGAGTAATCTAGCAACTCGACAAGAATATGTTAAAGCAGCTCTTAAAAACCGGAGGCGAAATTCCGCAGAGTCAATGAGAGTTAGAGATTATATTGATAAAGTTTTGCTATCTAATTTAGCAGAAAAAATAATTATTCTTGGAGACCTAAATGATGGACCAGGTATGGATTATTTTGAAAAGAACTATTTATCACATAATACTGTTGATGTATTAGTAGGATCTGCATTTGAACCTGAGATGATGTTTCACCATGCTCAACACGATGTGAAAAATTCAAACCGCTATAGTGCTGTTTTTGATGATTTCGTTACAGGTGAAGATAATAAGCATATACTTCTAGATCATATCTTACTTTCCCCTGGTCTTTCAGTTACTAGTGGACTTAGAAGGGTGCCTAATTCTGGCGCTATTCACCATGTCGAGTATGATAACCATACCGTAAATCATGGTATTTTCCGAGAAAATCGACCAAGCGATCACAGGCCAGTAAGTGTAATCCTTGAATACTAACTCCAATCATAGAATTTTAACACATAGTATAACTTGTATCTTTAAAATTTAAGTTAAAGGGAACCCTTATTTTATACAATAAATTTTAAGGGATTTGTATATGTTTAATTGATTCAACTAGACCCTTCTCGTATAAAATTTCTTGAAGTTAGAGAATCTATAAAAGAATGAAACCTGTTTGCTTATTATCTAATCATTGTTATATAAGGTCTTTTTATAATAAAAATAGAAATTTTTTATGAGTTTTTCTAAATAGCATAAAGGTTATTAATTTTAAAAGGAGGTTAATTATGAAGCAAATGAGCTTAATTCCATTTGAAGTTCAGTCAATGGTTAAAAATACTTACGAAATACCATTTGGTGTGAAGATGATAGGAGCACCAGAATTTTGGGAAGAGAGTGATAGGGGAAGAGGTATTGTTATAGCAGTTCTTGATAGTGGTTGTGATATAAACCATCCTGACTTAAAAGAAAGAATTATAGGAGGAGCAGATTTTACAAGTGATACTCACCAAGAATTAACAGATATAAAAAATTTGAAAAACGTAGCTGATATTTTAGGACATGGTACTCATGTAGCTGGGACAATTGCAGCTACTATTAACGGGAGTGGTGTGGTTGGAGTAGCACCAGAGGCAAAGCTATTAATATGTAAAGTATTGAAGCGTGTAGAAGAGGTGGGGCCAGGAGATTCAAAATTTAGAGCGGATTATCCAAATATTATTAAGGCGATTAATGAGTGTATTAAATGGAGAGGCCCAAATCAAGAGCGTGTCCGAATTATCTCGATGTCTTTAAGTGGTAAAGAAGAGGATTTAGAACTACACAAATGTATAAAAAAAGCCGTTCTAAATGATATTTTAGTTATATGTGCAGCCGGTAATAAAGGGGATGGTAATGAACATACAAAAGAAGTTGGGTATCCAGCATATTATCCTGAGGTAGTATGCGTAGGGGCAGTGAATATGTACAAAAAACTATCTCAATTTACTAACACTAATGATGAAGTTGATTTAGTAGCACCAGGAGAAGAAATTTTATCTACTTATACAAATGATAAAGGATACGCTGTATTAAGAGGAACTTCTATGGCAACACCTCATGTTGCAGGAGCAGCAGCACTACTCTTAAAACATCATGAGAAGAAATTTAATAAAAAGCTTACTGAGCCTGAGTTATTTACGGAGTTAATAAAACACACTAAATCAATTGGTTATAGTAAATATGGGGAAGGTCATGGATTATTAGATTTAAAAGGTAATGTTTAATAGCATCTTTTGTATTAGAATTTTTTAAAATGATACTATTTCATAATGATTAGATAAGGTGACTGATACTATGTTAATGAAAAAAGTGCAAATCAAATTTATTCTCAATATTCATCGAGTATTAAATGAAAAATATAAATTGAAACAGGAAATAATAGACGAGTTTAGTATCGATATAAAAGCTATTGATGAAAGAAATATTTCTAAAACAGATTGGATAATGAATAAATGCACATAATATCAAAATATATTTAAGAGAAAAATCAAATATATCCTGAGTATAGACAAAATTTAGAGTGAAAGATTTAAACGATTATTAAAATATTTTTGGTAAGTGGCTTATATTTTAAAGATATTTAACAATAAGAACATCTATTGATATATTATTTTTTCTGTATAAATACAATTTAGCTGGAAATAGTAAATATGAAATCAAAAAACTGAAAAGAGGACTGAAAAATGTTTAGTAAAGAGAATGATAATATTCGTACATTAGACTCGTTGTACAAGGATATTCAAGCGGGTGGATATAACCTTTACTTAAGACATGGAGAAAAAGATGAAGGACTGGGGGATAAACAGGGGCGTCCAGAGTGCATAGAGCAGCAAAATTTAACTGAAAATGGAATTAACCAATCAACAGAAATTGGAGAAATTTTCAGAAAACAGAAATTACTTATTCAATACCCTGTATTTACAAGTTCTTATTGCCGTACTAAAGATACTGGGAAACTCGCTTTTGGAGAACAATGCGAAGTATTGGAAGAACTTGTGAAAATTAGTTCGTTACGTATTGAGAATCCGGTAGGAGAAACAAAAAGAATAAAAGAAAAATTGATTGAAAAGTTTGAGACGATACCTGATTCCAATTTGAATAGAGTTTTTGTTGGCCATGACTATTCTTTTGATCAATCAAGGCCGAATCAGGGGCTTGGTTTTTTAGATATTGTAATTTTAAAACCAAAAGGTCAAGGACAAGGGTATGAATTCATCGGAATAATAAATTTTGAACAATTAAAGAAAATGTCAAGTGAAAATAGTTTTGAATAAAAGCAATTACTTCTTATCCAATGCAAAAAAACATGCTACTAAAAAGTCACTATTAAGTGACTTTTTAGTGAGGTTAAAACGTGTTTATTAGTAAATGAGTGATATAAGCTAAACCATACATAATAGTTTGAATCATATATGTAGTGCAAATTTACCAGAAAGTTTATAAATTAAACCAAAGTAGTAATAATAGGTAGAAATGAAGTAATTAAAACTTGTCAAAATAGAAATTTTATACTTATTTGTAAACATCTATAGTATAAATATAACCAAGACTATAATAGTTAAAAGGATTACTTATATCAATGTTTTCTCTCTAAAAATCAAAACAATAATTAGATGAATTTATTTTTTATAGTATCAGCTACACATACGCATACAGTATTATGGATACTTTTAAAAGATGATTACCAACCTGAAAGCAAATGTGATACATGATAATTCACTTCTGATAAAAAGATTTGTTCCATTAAATCTGCAGGATGAAGTTATTAATATAAAGTATTCAAATCTGCTTGTAGTACTTCCTAGTTGAGGGGATAGCCAAAAATCATGTGGTTAGTTAGTATAATAGTCAAAAAGAGATATACTCTACTTTTAACTTTTAATAGAATCTGTTGTGATGGTATATCTTTGGATAGGATTCTCATACTGTCAATAAAGTTATCAATTAAAGAAAGAGTGGGGTATTGTCCAACTCTTTCTCAATCATCTTCTTTTTTTTTCAATGTAAGAAAAATTTGTTCATTATAAATAGGGTCAGAATCTCTTTAATCTGTTGGAACTGAATGAAACTTAAAATCTACACTGTACAAAAAATATATTTGTTTATTTCCAAGGCTCATTCCGTATTTTTCTAAAAAATTCACATAACTCCAAACATCAGAAAATGTCATATGATATCGATCAATTGGAAATTCTAAACGACCAGGTATTATATGCCATATTGAAAATAACGCTCTATCATTTTGCATTGTATTCAGCTCCCATTTTAAAATAAAAATCTCAATATATTGTTCTATCTTCAATTGATAATACGTTATACTTCTTTTTTAAAGCTCCTATTTCTTCTTCAACCCATTCATCTATTTCTAAAAATATAGGATTTTCTCGCATTAAATCAATAGTCAATCTTTGAACCCTCAGCCTTTGCAAAATTATCTTCTCTATGATTTCATTAGTCAAAATTGTAAGTAAGCACCATTTATCATTTTTACAAATTACAATCTCATCAAATTCTGGAATACATTCCATAATTGTATCTGTAGATTCAGAAATTAAATTAGGTAAAAACAAGATAGTTTTAACTCCATAACCTTTGAAAATTTTAATTTTTCAAACGGTTTCTGGAAAAATTCTATACCAACTAGCTTATTTTCTTTAGTTATCCGAAGCGTTCCACATGATTAATCCAGCCACATAATAATCGATTGTATATTTGCTGACAAAATTATCCCACTCTTTCTTTAAACATTATTAATTATAAAGTATCCTAACATTTTAATTTTATACTCATTGTATTTTTATAGATATATTAGAGAGAATTCGCGATTTTTATATACATAAATTAACAATAAGAAATCTGTGATAAAACTAAATATTATTCTTTTGTATAGGTAAACTAATAACTGGAATTCACACAAAGGAGAGATAAGAACATGTTACGAGAAATTGATACAAGGAATTACGATTATAGTAGTAGTCATGATTCATTTAGTGAGAGGGAGGAAACAATAAATCCGGTAACTGGTAGCCCTTCTTTGATAGTATTGAATACTAATACATGGAGCCAAAATGAATCATCATTAATTAATCGGGCGCTGGAAGCCATAACAAGTAACTATTCAGCTTTAGGATTTTCTGGAGAGTCAATGTCGCAGGGGATAGAGTTTGTTCCAGATCCAAATGTAATAAAAACAAGCGCTAACACCTCCATCGTTCACTTACACCAAGTATATCGAGGTATACCAGTATATCAAATGTCTAGGACTTGTCATTTTACAGCCGATGGCACACTTGAAGATATTGTTGGAGATAATTTAAATATCAACGAGGAGATTAATATTATTCCTGCAGTAGGTGTTGAATCAGCGATGATTGCAGTTAATAATTATATTAATAAAAATCACTTCTCGAACGATAATGAAGTTGACGAATGGGGACAACCAATTCCAAAAACAAGCATTGATACTACTAATTATACACCGAAAATATTAGTAGCATTTCCGACTCCTGCACAATATACAGTGCTAGACAAAGGAGTATTTGAAGAAAATATTCCTGCACATCTCGTAATTTTCCCTCAAAATCAGGTGGAACTACATTTAGCATGGAAAATTGTCATTACCTTAAAAGAAACACTCGAACAGTATGAAATTATTATAGCTGCAAACGAAAAGCAATCCGGTGAAATATTACTTTGTAAGAGCAAAAGTTCTCATATGAAAGCACAAGGCAGTGTTTTTGAATTTAATGGTGGTGAAGATAGAAAAATGATTTCTTTTCCTAGACCACTTACGGATTATCCTGTTAAATCAGTCGTAGAATTACCGAATGATTTCCCAAATGATTGGGTAGAAGAAACTGGGAAAACTATAGGTAATAGTACGGAAGCAGTATTTTGTGACTCAAATTCTTCCACTTCCCAATCATGTTCTCCAGGAACTGAACTGAATGGTGTGCTTGTTAATGGTATGCTTACATTTAACCCTCCAAATGCTACTGGCAATGATCAGAAGTTGCTAAATATCTTCTATTATTGTAGCTATTTGCATGATTTTTTCTATCTACTTGGCTTTACGGAGAGTGAAGGGAATTTTCAAAAAGTTAATTTTTCAGGTTTAGGATTGGAAGGAGATCGTGTAAAGGCACGTGCATATAGCGGGCCTGTGTTTGGTACAGCAAATATGAGTACTCCTGTAGATGGCCAAAGTCCAATAATGAGGATGGGTTTGGTTGCTTCAAGTAATCGTCATACTGCCTTTGATGCTGATGTAGTGTTCCATGAGTATACTCACGGTGTAACCAATAGATTAGTTGGGGGGCCATTGGATCGTAGTTCATTGGATTTGCCACAAAGTAAAGGAATGGGTGAAGCCTGGAGTGATTATTTTGCTCTTACAATTCAAAATTTCAGTAGCGATACAGAGAAAGTAGTTACTGGATCTTGGGTATTAAATAACGATGAAGGAATTAGGGAATTCAAGTATGATGATCATTTTCCGGATCATTTTGGTAAACTTGGAACAGGCCGCTATGATGAGGTACACAACATTGGTGAAATTTGGTGTGCCACATTAATGTATCTAAATCGAAGAATTGTTGAAAAATTTGGTAAAGATAAAGGGTATAACTTAACATGGAGAATAGTAATGGATAGTTTGAAACTTTCTCAATCCAATCCTAGTTTCCTAAATGCAAGAGATAATATGTTAAAAGCGCTACGTCATTTACAGACAACTAATCAACTTAGTGAAAACGACTTTAAAATAACAACTAATTGCTTTTGGCAAACATTCAGCAAATTTGGTATGGGACCTAATGCACGAAGTAACGGAGCAACTCTAAGTGGTATTGTTGCAGATTTTGAAAATCCAGTAGAGTAAAAATAAGAGTAAGGATTTTCCTTACTCTTATTTTCTTTTGAGAAAATAGAAGTAGAAAAAATTATAGTGTAACTAATGTCATAACTTAAAAATATTAACTTCAATTCTATTTAAGATAAAAAATTTAAAATATATTTTATTGTTTGTTTAATATCCTTATCCAAATTCTATAAAACCATATCCAGTTTGAGGATTCATATCGTTGTCCATGAATTCTTGTTAGCTTAGTAGGGTATGAGGAGTACCTACCAAGCTAACAAGAATCCAGTATATTATTATAAAACAGCGAAACAATAAAATGAAAACAATAATTGATATCTACACATGGAGATTATTAAATAGGCGAAGTCGTTACTTAGAAAAGAACAGTAGCTTCAAATATCAATAAGAGGGCAATCATCTAATGAATGAATTTACAGAAGATTATCCGGTTAAGAATTTTCCAATGAAATTTAAATGGTATACAGGAAATTGGTTTGAACTCTTTGAGAAACAAATCGCTCTTATACAATGCGATGTTTAAAAGCACCAAATTAATTCATCTCTAAAAATAGAAAGAGGTAGTTTATCATGAAAATTAATGCTAACTCAGATTTACCAACTATTTTGTATGCAGAAGCTTCTGTGCATTCCATTGGTGGTGAATCAATATTTACTACAACTAAAAGTATTACAAGTAAAACAGTTGAGCAGTTTTACTCTAAAGACAACATGATTCATAAATCTGTAGAAAAATTAAGAGCGAATGGATTCCAAGTACTGTATGTGGGACAAACATCTATTTCAATCGCAGCTTCTCCTAAAGTTTTCGAAAATGTTTTTCATACTAAAATTGTTATGAAGGAACTTGAAGTACAGGGTATACCAGGGAAAACATCAACAACAATTCTTGATTCAACAAACTCAAACATACAGGGGTTAATTGATACAAGTAATAGTGAGTTCGCAGATGTTTTAGAAGGAATCGCAATTAGCGAAAAAGCTTTTTTACATTCTCCTGCTAGTGCAGCCTTAGAAGATACTTCAGTAAATACACCGGGTGGATTAACTCCTAATCCACCACAAAAAGATTATTATCATTTAAAGCCACCCGAAGATTTAGCTAAGCTTCTTTTAGCAGAGCGAGCACACCAAAAAGGAATAACAGGAAAAGGCATAAAGATTGTAATGGTTGATACTGGTTTCTTTAGACATCCCTTTTTCAATAAAAGACAATATCATATAAATCCAGTTATTCTTGGACCTGAGACGACAGATCCAATTCATGATGAAAGAGGTCATGGAACGGGCGAAGCTGCTAATGTATTTTCATTAGCACCGGATATAGATTTTACAATGGTAAAAATGAACAAATTTAATACAAAAGGTGCTTTTGAATTAGCAGTAGCACAAAATCCTGACATTATTACCTGTAGCTGGGGGCTACCTACTCCACCAAATCAATTGACAGCTTCCCAATTAACATTAGCAGCAGCAATAGCCAATGCAGTCCATAAAGGTATTACTGTTGTATTTGCAAGCGGTAATGGAGGTGAACCTTTTCCTGGCATGCATCCAGATGTTATTTCTGTAGGAGGAGTTTTTGTTGATAGAAATGGATCTATGGAGGCAACTGAATTTGTGAGTGGTTATAAAAGTACATTTACACCATATAAGAACCGTCTAGTTCCTGATATATGTGGTCTGTCTGGCCTTCCTCCTATGGCAGATTATATAATGCTTCCAGTAGAACCAGGAGATTGGTATGATAAATTCGCTTATGCCTCCGGACAAAAACATCCTAATGGTGATGAGACTTCACCAATTGATGGATGGGCAGCTTTTAGTGGTACATCAGCTGCTGCACCACAAATAGCTGGTGTATGTGCATTATTAAAACAAGCGAATAGCCGACTTAGTCATTTCCAAATACGGGATATATTAAAAAAGACTGCAAGAGATGTAACAAAAGGTCAATCGCAACAAAAGAATCCTGCTCATCAAGGTCCCGATCTTGCAACAGGGTTTGGTCTAGTTGATGCTTCTAGAGCAGTTGATGAAGCTATTAAGATGTCATAAAGATGAAGAAACTCTTCCAATCTAAGAAGAGTTTCTTCATCTTTATAATCGCTTCACCATGGAACTATCATAGTCACTTACCAATAATCGGAATGTATCTCTAATGATTCCATCATCAACTTTAACTTTTTCAAATTATATAGTCTTTTTTACAGTTGTCTATTTGATGCGGGAAGACCAACAAGTCTATCAAAAATCAAGTGGATTTCATTCATCAACTGTTCGGTCTAACAAAATAAATGCAGTCCGATGGCGATAAGAATTAAATCAAAACCCCGATCCTCCGTTACCGGACTTGAACGGGGTTTTATTTTACATGGTCTTTTTTACGCAAGTAATCTGTTCGATAAGCAAACTCATTCAGAATCCCTTAAAACTTGGAAGAAGGGCATAAAGCTGCTTTAATTTTTCCACATCATGCTCAAACCAATTACGGATCCATTTGCAGTATCCAAGAATTATAGTGTCCTCTTTTTGCCCCGCATTCATGACTTGCGCAATTGAATGTGCCGCCATCATCCCTGACATGATTGCTTTGAGGACACCGTGGGAAGAAGCGGGGTCTAGTACAGCTGCAGCGTCTCCAACTAAAAAGTATCCAGCTCCTCCAGGTTGACTAATTGCTCGCCATGTAACATCAGCGCCATTCGGTTTACCCATAGGTTTCAGCCCTTGGAATTCTTCAGGAATCCAATTCCTTTTCAATGCTACATTGTCAAAAGATAATTCCGTCCATTGGTACACATTTGGACGCACTCTGGCAGTCCAATACCATCCATTGTCGTGTGCTACAATAGCTGGCGATGCATCTCGCGCGGGACATGTCCCTGTAACATAACCGAATCGGGCAATAAGGCGAGGAGAGTAGGTATTGATTTTCAAATTCAATTTCTGCGCTAGCCATTGTCGCCTACCTGTCGCATCTATTAGAAATGAAGATTGAAGCTCCCCATCAGAAGTTACTACTCCTGAAACACGGTTATGAGTAACAATCGGGCGTAAAGCACGACAAGGTTGACGTACGTCAACACCTAGCGAAATAGCTTGATGCAGTAGAATTGCGTCAAAATCGGCGCGCCAAGCTTGAAAACCCAGCCATTTCCCAGACTCGTCCGAACCGAATGTGACAAAGTGGCGCTTTCCCTCCCATTGCACCCAATTTCCCTCATGTCTTAGGAATCCTGCTTTATCAAACTCTTTTGTGACACCCAATTGCTGTAAAAGAGGTTCAATTCCAGGGTGAAGTGTTTCCCCAGGACGATCGCGAGGAAACTGCTCTCCTTCAATCATAATTACCTTCAAGCCCCTCTGAGCACAAGTAATGGCTGTAGCTGTGCCAGCAGGTCCACTACCAATAATGATTACATCTAAATTAGAGTTCGACATTTCTATATTCCCAATTTCCATCTGGTTCATCATTCATTTTTTTAAATAAAATATTAGCTTTGTTCTTTTTATTTGGAACTATTGTTACATCAGTTATACCAACAAAAATAATTGTTCGTTCTTCTATTTTAACTGAAACTTTCCTGTGATCTGTTGCTACCTTTTCTTTATTTCCTTTTTTTATCATTTCAAATCTATATACACTACCCAAAAGTTTATTTTCAGCTTCTCTATAAGCAGTCTTTAATTCTTCATTATCGATAGGGGAAGAGATTTTTTGAAATGATAAGACACTCCAGTCTGTTTTATTTCCACCTAATGTATAGTAAACAAACGCCATGCTAAGTAATCTTTCCTTATACTCTTGTAAATCAGTTCGACCAGTAAGTGACAAGGAGAATTTATTATCTAGAGCATTCTGAACATAGTCTACATACTCCATTGCAGGATATTCAACCACATTATCCTCTTTAGTTTGAGGTCCCTTAACACCATCCCAAGGTATATTTCCCTTTATACCTACTTCTTCATCTGTAAGTGGACTAACTGTTGGCCACCAGGTTTTAAATTCTAATTCTGTACTTTCAAACGTTCGGGCAGCATCTGGAGCAACTGCAGGCCAGAAAGTACTCAAAGCAGCACATAGTTTAGCATCTTCTGGAAACGGGCTTCCAAGACCATAAGCCGCAAGAAATTGTTTTCCATTTTCCGTTCGATCGAAACTTACATCCCAACCGGGTGCATATGTTCCAGAAGCTGCATCAGGTAGATAAGAGTGCCGTGTTCCCACTGGAACGTCAAGTTTTGTTATTTCAGGAGCCTTCTGATAAGGCAAGGAAATAATAGCCGTCATCGTATCGTCATTCTCATTAAAGATAGCTGAATTTGTGTTATTATCACTTTTTAATTCAAGATTAACAGCTATTCGATTATCAGACAATGTAAAAGGAGGTATTTCCCAAGTAAGTTCTCTAAGTCTTTCAGATTGTTGGTCGTACCAATCCATAAGTTCACGTTGGTCACTATTTAAGAAGAAATCTGGGGCAGTTACCATAGAGTATGCTGCATAATGAGCAATTTGCTTTCCCGATTTCGGATCAATGAGTTCTGCACCTTTAGCTTCTATCCACCCATCACCAGTGTAATCTTTATACAGTACTGCATCATATCCACCTTCTTTAATGATACTCATCATATCCTTTTCATCATTAAGATTTGGTTTCCCCTCCAATCTGTGCCGTACATAAACATATTCAGGAGCAGGGCGACCAAATATATCATCATTTTTCTTCATGTGTATTAATAAACTAGAAGAAAAAGTATTAATATATATACCATTCTCAACATCTTGCGTATTACTTTTTGGCACATTTAAGGTAAGAGGCTTTCCATCATCATATTGAGCTTCCTCAACCAATCTAGAGTGAGGAATAGGTACAAGTATATTACTTCCAACTGACCTGTCATCTGAGAATTCCGCTATTCCATCCTGAAAGCTAAAAGGAGGCTTATCGAGATGATCTTTTAAGTAGGACTTTCCAATATCATTTGGAAGCTTACTCAAAGTTTGATAAATTCGTTTTGCCTTTTCATTAACGTGATGTGCTTTAAGACTCAGTTGAATATCAATTGGCTCTCCATTATCATGACAAAGACATTCTGAACCGCTAAAAAGTTTATGTAAAGGCACCCAAAATGTTCTCTCTTTATCACTTTTGTTTTTTTCAACGTCTTCGAAGGGAAAGACTGTATTCTCGTTTCTGAAACGTAACGGACCAAATTCATTTTCATTTCCCATACGTTTAACAGATAAATAAGCCGAATAACGAGCTGGGAGAACTCGAAAAGTAAAATCTGAATCCTCTTCAGTAATAGGTAAGAATCCTCTTTGTTGCGGATCGAAAAACGGTTGCATCGTACCAATTCTTGCTATGCCACTTCTTGAAAAACACATATCAGCATGCTTTCGATGAACAGTATCTGGAGCAGGACGATATTCAGATGCAAAAACTACGATTCCTAATTCTAGATTACCTGAATTATCGCTTATACGAGAATACAATTCGGAAATGGATGGAGGATTAATACCGTAGACATAATTTTCAACAGTTTCAATTTCTGCTAAAGTAGGGAACGTAGTTAATTCTAAGTTGTTTGCGCCAACAATGACATTTGGAGAAGCTAAGGCATGATAAAAAAGACTTCTTGCTGGTTGCCCTGGCTCGATTCCTCGCTTGCCCTCTAATGCAAAATCCTCAAATCCCTTTAGCTGTCGATTTATATTAGGAAGCTCTTTAAGAAGTTCTGTTTTTAAATCATCAGCTGCAATATCCAATCCATGTTGAAGAAATAAATCTCTCCAGCCATGTTCTGCAAGTCTATTACATATTTGTCTCACTTGTTCAATTAAAGACATTATTTCCCACCCTTTCTTGATTTTTATTTGTTTTCATAATATGGATTTATTTTGTCAAATTATCCATAAGGGCTTTGGTAGATGGCTGAAAAAAGTACGCGCCTCCTGTCGTCGTTACCCATTCCTGCATGAAGTTTATGCTCTTATCCTTTTCTGGTAATTTGAATGTATGTTTTTCACCATCATTGTCTTTTTGCCCCAAAATAGAATCTTCGCCAGCCCCTTCTGATGGAAATTTGATATTATTAGCCCAAGCCTGCTGCATGAATTCAAACTGATCTTTAATACTTGCTTGGTAGGTCATTAATAATAACCCTCTTTCCTCGTCTGGTGCCAGCTCAAAGGATTTCCCATAAGGAATGCCTCTACGAAGAAGCATCTTTGTTAGATTAAACTCGGTAGAATGAACATCACGTGGATGGAGCTTACGTATATGCGCTGCAAATGGGCATATTTTCCCTTCGGAATCTCCTTCCACACCCGGAATTTCTTGATTACCTACGGCCTATGTCAATTTAATTGCAGGTTCGGGATTTACATAGGAAAGGTGGTTGCTTGTAAACTCATCATTGCTGATAGACGGATTATCTTCTTCCTTTGCTCTAATCAAAGGCGCACCGCTTTTCCAACGGCCGATTAGTTTAGTAGCTAGCAGGTCAGAGCTTCTGCCGCTATATTCTCTACGAATTGATTAAAGGCCGCTACATCTTGCTGCAAACGTCGAAATACCAAAAAAGAGCCGTTGTGCGTGCCCAATAAGAACTGGCCAGGCCATATAAGCGGTGCTCCCAGCTTGGAAAACTTCTGCGCACGCTCATCATTTGGATCAATCAAACGTGCAGTGAGGAAGTCCTCCGGCTTGTCTGATTTAAGCCCGCGTATCTCTAGATATGCCGTCCTTATAGCCAAAGTGCTCATGACCTGGCTTGTTCGTGTCCATAAGTGTTCTTCCATTCTCTTCGTGTATCAATTCCAGACCACCGTTTACTTTCGAGCTCTCTTTTATACTATATATACGTTGAATAAGGAAATCTTCTGTATCACTAGCCACGATTAATAAGAAATCTGGTAGATTTGTCGGACCGCCAATCACCCAGTTTTGATGATCTAATCTATCGCCAAACATTTTCGAACTTGCAGCCATACCATTCACGAATGCGGAGTCTTTATTAAATTTCTCTGCTTCCTCTGGAATCAATTTCTTCAATCCCTCGAAGGTAAAGGCTCTATTAACCCATGTTGCGGCTAGCCCATGTGGGTCGTCACCATTCAATCGAACACGTAGCGACTTGAATAAATTGTTGAACTGCAGTACTTCATTTAGAGAAGAAATTTGTGGTGCTAGGTCCCTTATCCACTTTTTTGCAGTATCAGGCTGGGTAATTTTAAAAAAAGCAAGTTCTGAAAATCTTTGCTAAAATCAGCCAAACTATTACCTTGAATGTCGTCGATTTCAATAATAGGTTCATTTAGAGCCATTTGATTCAACCTCCCTAATTAAATTACCTTCTATTGGAGACGGCTTTTACAGCAGTAATAATTCTTTAAATGTATTGACAAAAGAAATTGGTCAGACTAGGACCTATAGGGTCAATTCATTACAAATAGAAATTATTCCCAATAACAATCTATTTAATTCAGGTTTATATAATTTAAGAATGTAAGTCATAAATCCCTCGTCTAATTAGATGCAACGATACTTTGCAACAGACCCCTGGAGATCGTGCAGCTTGCATGGGAATTCAGGTAAACTTTTTTGATTTTACTTCATTGGTTCTTTTTTCCTAATTTGAAATTAACGATTTTTTTGATCTCTCAAATATTGATTTTCTATCATTGTATTCTCCTTAAGGTTTTATAAAATCCCGCCTAGTGTTTTGTATTTATTAACAACGAAACAAATACGACATTTTCTAAGCTTTTAAAGGGACTCAAATAAATCTATATGATTTAAAAATATTTACTTCAAAAAAGAGTTATGTAGAATATGTAAGAAAAACTTAGAGAGTTTTATTATTTGTATAAAAATAACAAACTGTGATCTGAAGGGATGATACGGGCAAGTCTGGAGTCATTCATTGTTCATAGCATAAAAATTATAAAAAAAAGAAAACATAAATTTTAGTTATTAATTTCGAAGTTTTATAAAACAAAAAAGGAGACTTTGGTTATGAAAGAGGAAAATAATAAAAAATTAGGACTTGCCCTTTCTGGTGGAGGATTTAGAGCATCTTTCTATCATATCGGAGTACTGGCAAGGTTGGCTGATTTGGGATTGCTTCGTTCGGTTGAATTAATTTCTACGGTTTCAGGTGGCTCTATTATTGGCGCGCTTTATTATCTTCATTTAAAAAAACTACTGGAGGAAAAGAGAGATGTTGAAATTAAAGATGAAGACTATCAGAAGATTGTTGCAAAAATTGAAGTTGATTTTCTAAAAGCAGTCCAAAAGAATTTGCGTTTAAGAACCTTTCTTAATCCAGTAAAAAATATAAAAATGATTCTTCCTAATTACTCACGAAGTGATCATATTGGAGAGCTTTATGATAAATTTTTATACAGAAAAGTTCTTGATATAAATAACACCCATCCTATAAAAATGAAGGAGCTAATTATCAAACCCTGCTGTGAGAGTAATTCTTTTCACCCACTTAGGGATAATAAAAATAGAAGTGCAAAAGTACCAATACTTCTTATTAATGCAACCCTCTTAAATAATGGTCATAACTGGTGTTTTAGTGCTTCGGATATGGGCGAAACACAGATTGACCAATTTAGAAAAAAATTTGATAAAAACTTTCGATTAAAAAAAATAACATCATATGAAGACATATACAAACACGAAGATTTTGAATTGGGTTTAGCCGTTGCCGCTTCAGCTTGTGTACCTGGAATTTTTGCTCCTCTTGCTATTAGTGATCTTTATGATGAGAAGGTACGATTACAATTAGTTGATGGCGGTGTCCACGATAATCAAGGAATTAGAGGATTAGTAGATAAACGCTTAAATTGCACACATTTTATATTAAGTGATGCATCAGCACAATTAAAAGATGAAAGGGAGCCTAATGTACAGATATCCAATGTAATCAAACGTTCAAATAGTATACTATCGGACAACCTACGAGAGCAGCAATTGTCCAATATAATTAAGGAACATTCAGATAATGTTGCCCTATTACATTTAAAGAAAGGATTACCCGTAAAGGAAGTTTCCTACTTTGATGAAACACACGATCTTAAAGAAGAATCGAAACTTTATAACACGGAAGAACCTTGCGAGACTTTCGGGGTCAATACAGATGTTCAAAACCTCCTTTCTGGTATTAGAACAGATTTGGACTCTTTTTCAGAAGTAGAAGCTTTTTCTCTAATGCTTAACGGCTATAGAATAAGTCAATATGAATTGGATAAAGTAAACATAAAAAGTTTTGTTACAAATACTGCATTAAAAGAGGAAAGATATCAATTCTTTAAGGTTGATTCATGGATTTCATCACCTGTTATTGATTCTTATTATAAAAGTCTCCTTGAAACTGCAAGCAAACGATCTTTTAAGGCTATTAGAATGAATTTGCTGGTAAAACTTATAACTATTTTATTGGTTGTACTTATATGTGGAACTATCATAAGTACTTTCAGCTCAAGGTTTATTTATTGGGCAAATGAATCAATATCAAAAGGTCAAATATTATTAATAATTCTCCTTTTAATAATCTTGCTTATTGTATATAAAGGATTAAAATTTTTTTCGCATAGAATTCTTTCTATATGGTTCTTAATAAATCTGTTACCATTTCTTCTTATATCTTTAACAGGATTTATATTTATTGGACTTTATCTAATCACCTTTGATCGACTGTTTCTATACTTAGGTAGTTTTAAAGTGTTAGAAAAAGAAAGAATAAAATGAAAAATAAAAATGTTGAATAGAGGGCGTAGAAAAACCGGCTTTAATAATTGATACCGGTTTTTCTATATCTATTTGAGCTTTTTACATGTTTTCCGCTCCAAAAGCTATAAGAACTCTAAAAGCATAAAAAATTCACCCCTAAATTTAGATTTTTTGAAGTGACTATACAACGAAAAGCTTTGAAGGAGGAATTCATCTTGTATATTCTACAAGAAAGTCTATGTTTTTTTAGAACTACACTAATTAGAACCTGAAGAGAAAATTAATTGGTATGAAAATAAGCTGTCAATTGTTTAGAGTTCTTATCGAAATAATTATAGTCTGCACATCGTCGTCCATGGATTCTTGTTAGCTTGGTAAGATATGAAGAATACCTACAAATCTAACAAAAATCAAGTATATTATTATAAAAAAGCGAAACAATAAAAATTAAAATAACAATTTATAACTACACATGGAGGTTATTAAATGGATGAAGTAAATAAAGATAAAAACTATTGTGCACTGCCGATAGTTCCTGAAAGGGAATTTAAAGCAGATGTAAATAACGATCGAAGAGAACTTTTAATAACAAATGAAAAAAAATGGGTAAATGGTACTGTGTTACATTATTATTTCTTTGACAAAGAAACAGATGGTAAATATGTAATCCTAAACAATGGACAAAGAGAATGGAAAACATGGACTACAAATGAAGAGGAAAAGAACGTTGTCAGAAATGCTTTTAAGCAATGGATATCTTTGGGGATAGGTATGAAATTTAAAGAAGTAGCAACAAGAGAGGAGGCCGAAATAAGAATAGGTTTTATGAGAGGTGATGGTGCTTGGTCGTACATTGGAAGAGATATTATTGATCTGGAATTAAGCAAAGATGAAAGAACAATGAATTTTGGATGGGATTTAACACGCAATCCTTCGGAAATAGATACAGCCATTCATGAAATTGGACATACTCTAGGGTTTCCTCATGAACATCAGAACCCAAAAGCGGGTATTGAATGGGATGAAGAAGCTGTATATGCTGCCTTAGCTAAACCTCCTAATAAGTGGAATAGAGAAAAAACTTATCATAATATAATCAGAAAAATAGATCCAGATACCGTACAAGGCTCTAAATGGGATCCCAATTCTATTATGCACTATCCGTTTAAGGCTGGATTAATTAAAAAACCAGTGCAATATCAAAATGGGATAACACCGGCAGGTGGTTTTTCAGAGAGAGATAAGTTGTGGGTCAGAACGTTTTATCCACCAATGGATAATGCTGACTTAGAAGAACTCCCACTATTAGTAAGCAATAAACTTTCATTAAATCATGGAGAACAGAAGGATTTCATTATTAAGCCAAACGAAATAAGAAAATATAATATAGCTACTTTTGGTGCATCCGATTCTGTCATCGTTTTATTTGAAGAAGGTATTGATGAAGTATTTTATGTTGCAGGTGATGATGATAGTGGTGAAGATCATAATGCAAATATAAATGTCGAATTAAATAGGGGAAAATCTTATATATTACGTGTTCGTGTTTATTATAGTGAAAGGCAAGGCGAAATATCGGTTATGTACTGGTAGGTGGAAGTACTTAGGATTTAGCGGCTTCGAAGTAAGGTTTGATTAAAGATGTTTTGTAAATCCACAAGAAATGACTAATAACTAGAAAACATTTTGAACAAAGATTAATTAAAATAGTTTCATTGAGTCAAAACGGCTCCAAGATTCTAGATTTAGAAAGTAATGAAAACTCTGATTTAATAGGGTGAAGCAGAAATCCTGAAGTAAACTTCAACGTTGTTTGCACACGATTAGGTAATAACTAACCTTACTTCGGTGGTGGTTATACATGCTATCCCTCTGACGACAAAGCAGCACGAAGTGCAGCTGAACAAATATGTGACGGCATTAAGCGTGTAGTTTCTCTCTATTATGACTTGGTGCATAATCCGGTAGACGAGTGAATTTCAATTTATTGGAAAAAATGAAATGGAATTCAAAAATTCGTTAGATAGGGACATGCATAACTCATTCGGTCAGTTCTTGTTGCTTTCGCACGTTATTAACCATCTTAGCTGTTGGAATGGTTACAACCTGGAGTTTGCCCGCTCTCTTAATAGCACGATGTCAGAGGACTCCACTGCCTTGGCCTCTCAGGACACAGGAAGTGGAGTCATTTTTCATTTTATAGTAGAATTCAAATTATATAATTTTTACATAATAAAATAAAATTTAAAGCGAATAATAAACGTCGTTTAAGTATGTGTGTCTGGAAAATAATAAAAGTTCAGCAATGCAAAATTGCTGAACTTTTATTATTTATTCTTTCCTATTCTGCCTAAACTATCTTTAATAGTTGTTTCCCCAAGTTGTGTATATAGCAAAGCTGTATCTTGACTTGTATGCCCAAGTTGCTGCATCACTTGTAATGAGTCTTTTTCTTCCATATATAATTTATTTGCTAATGTATGTCTTAATTTATGAGGAGACATTCTTTTTCCGTATGCTTTAGTATATTTTTCTACAATATCTTGGATAGCCCTAACCGAAAGAGGCTGTGCAGTATGTTTATACTTTGATAAAAATACACTTTTTAATTCTTTTCCTGGAGCGTATTTGTTATCTCTAATTTCCATATACTTTTCTAAATCATTCAGTGCTATTGGTGTAATCCATACAGAATCTTCTTTGTTTCCTTTTCGAATTACATCAATTAATCTTTCTTTTAAGTTTATATCTTCCATACGAAGATCGGCCAATTCACTTACACGAATACCGCTACCAAGAAAAAGGGAAAGGATAGCTACATCACGATCCTTATCCCTTAGGAAATAGAATAATTGATGTTTTGTTAAAGATTTTTCATGTTTATACTTAACGTAATTTAAAAACTCTTGATCATCATCATTATGAAATATTTTAGATCTCATACGCTTTGCACGGGCATTTAATGTTTCTTTATCTTTATGTATTTCAATTTTAGCCATTACATTTCTATAAAAATAACATTCTCCATCTTCATTCTCTGATAGGGAAGTAAGGTACTTAAATAAAGATTTTAAGGCCGAAATTTTTCTGTTAACAGAGGAATTTTGCATATTTTGTTGTAGTTTTAGAAACCTCATGAAGTTCTCAACATCTTTTTTCTTTAAATTCTCCAAATCAGAGAAGGATATGTCTTTAATAGGTTTTAATTCAATAATTTGTTCAGATAATAACCAATTAAAGAAGACTCTAAAATCATATACATAATTCAGCAGGGTAGAGGGAGAGGCATCATGCAATTCTTTGTATTCCACAAATTCTTCTATGTAAAAGGGCATTTCATTAAGATTCTCGTATAATTTTTTACGATGTACGGATTTTTGACGTTGCTTGCTGTAATCCATAAAAATCACCTCATATATACTATAACAGAAAAGTTAAGCGAACACAAGTTCGCGTTAAATTCAATTTTTACACAGACTTATTTACATAATTAAATTATGGGATGCTAAAATATACTCGAAATTAAATAAGGATAGTGTAGTCATTCTAATAAAATTATAGATAAGCACGTGATAAATTTGTATTAAGCTATAAAAATTAGTACAAAAATCACATTCACAGGTGTGCAAAATAAAACAATTTTCATGTATAAATTCATACAAAATGAATACACGAAAAATTTTTAACAGTGGTTATAAAATACGAATTGCTTAATTTAATCATGATTATAAAGAGTTAAATAGATCAACATAAGAAAAACTTTTATAAATTTAAATGTAATTTACTATGAAAATTTGTAATGAGTAATTTAGTATTTGATCATTTCTATATAAAATATGAATCATATGGACACGCACCTATATACGAACATTCATGCTAATGAGCTGAAATCCCTAAATACTGTATTAGATTTTTATCTACAAACCTTATTATTCGTAAAATTGGTATTTCGTGCGAAGATATAAGTGTTTATTTTCCCACCCTTTTATAAAGGTATCATATCCCTTACCTTTCATCAGTATTAATATCTTTTAGTTTCGGGTAGATTCAGCTATACATATTAATATTTATTAAATGGTTGCTTATAGAACTTATCCTATATATAACATTTTAATGTGAAACAAATTCAACCAATGCAAAAAAAAATCGACTTCTCGGGACCTTACTTGCATCTTGAAGAACTTGGTTTACAAATTCTTCCCGTTTCCGAATTAGGGCCTCATACTTTGTATCGGCACACAATGGACTGTGATGTGTATATATATCCTTCTAATCATTTTCTTCGATTTCTCGTAGTTTGAATCTAGTATGTATTATATTATGAACCATCCAATTCCCTCCGCTCACTTAATCCCTTTATCACACTAAATTTCATCATAATATTTCATTAACTTATCTTAATTACAACATGAAAAAAATCGTATATCTACTGATACTATTTATCTAGTAAAAGGGGTAAGGAAACGATTCAGGGAATGAGGGGCCACTCTGGAAGTTTATCCCTCTAATTGTTTCCGTACCCAGCCGACCTAAAAAGTAAAACTAAGTTCATGTTTTTTTATAATTAGAATTGGTGAATCCGCGTTTTTCTATTTTGTAAATTGAAAAACAGGAATCCATGACGGGTTCCTGTTTTGTATAGCTAATTTTCTTTAAGAAAATTTCTCTGCATTTTTATAAAAATTTTCCGCTTCATCCCGAATTGCATTCCAATCTTCAAAGGCCAATTCTAGCTCTAAAGCAGCAATGAACTCCTCCAAATTTTCGATATCCTCAATATTATCAGCTAGTTCTTTTAAATCATAAGATATAGCACTCCATATTCTATGGACTTTTCGAATAACAGTGCACACGGACTCTTTATACTGAACCAAACTCATGACTGGAGCTACTAAATAGACAACCGTGTTTTGTGCGACAACAAAATCATTTGAGTTTTGCAGTGGTAACTGTGACATAAGGTATGACCAAGTTTGTACTGTTTCTTCGTATTTTTGAATCTCTGAATAAAATTCGGAAAGGGATGTTTCCATAGATTGAGACTGTTGATAATATGTTTGTGCGTGACTAGATAGATCTTTACATATATTTATGAATTTAGATTTTGTATTGGGGGATAATTTACCAGTTTGTGCTTCCGATATTACTTGATTAAGATCATTATGATATTTAATAGAAATTAAATCCGCAAAGGCAACAATATTTTGAGCAATGATAAGTATATCTTTATGCCCTCCATTGTCCCAGAACCTACATTTTTCTATAACGTTTAACTTAGTTGCAATGGCTTCTTCAACTAATCTACGAAAAGTAGAAGTTGTGATGAGTCTATCCCAATTACTTTTTACTTTTCCGTCGAGTATGAGATATATTCTTTCCTTCACTTGATCGATACTAGTCGGTGCTGAGATCCATTTGTTTAAATAATTAGCGAATGAACGCCATTCTTCTATTGTAAGGAGAAAAGGAGAATTTTTCCCTCCTAATTCTCGTGGAGAAAAGGCTAACTGGTTCATATGAACACCTCTCTAGATAATTGTTAGTTGTATTCACTCATTTTTTTTAAAACAGATTTTATTAAATCATTTAAACTGGATTATTTTTCTTATAATTAGTAACAAGAGAACCTGCTAACTCCATTCTAATTTTTGTCACATTGGAGAGATCTGGACCATCCTGAACTTTAATTGTCCAAGTTGTGTAAGGGTTTGGAATAAAGTAATCGTAAGCAAATTCGTCCGCAATGATTCCATCAGTAATAATTGTAGCTCCTTGATAACTAAATCCTCGATTAAAGGATTCCGAATTAAATTGAAATTTTTTCTCCATATAATTATCATAATAGTGTCCTGAATTCGTAATCCGTATTTGTACTTTAGAAGTAGCGGCAATTCCATCTAACCAAATTCGCATTAATTTGAGGCGAACACGATACTCATTTTCAAAAAGGGAATTGTTTAAGTTGATTTCCCACGAAGCTTCTCTTTGTTCCTTCAATGACTCTAGAATTTTTGAATCTGTAATTTCCACTATTCTATTTTGAAAGAGTTGAGGAGGTGGATTAAATTGTTTTAAGGCCTGCATACAATCTGTTTGTATTGTTGCCACATCCACTTTTAGTTCGGATACATCTTTTAGGATATTTGGGTTTACGTCTGAGTCTCGGAGAGCCCAATATTTATAAGCGTGTTTGTAATTTGCTAATGCCACAAATAAAATTTGCTTCATGTCTATATAACGTTGATACAACTTTTGTTCCATTTCTTCATTTTCAGATTCTTGTCCCTCTAGATTTCTAATATACTCTTCTAATCTTGTAAGGTCAGCTTGATGGATATGTTTTTCAATTAATAGACGGAATAGTTCTTGACCGCAACGAATGACAGCTACTTGATTTGAAGCAAGTGTTTGTCCATATACAGCTAAAATATCTAATTCTAGTAGATATGCCCTAGCACCTTCAATTTCTTTCTTAATTGCATCGTCTAAAGCTGCAGCTGTCTTTAGCTTAAATATGTCCCAAGTTGCTTTACCAGTTAAATCTTCTTGGGGAATATCCCACTCAGTATTTTTAATTTTTTCAAATAGATCATCTGGGAATTGCATATCTCCTGATGCCTCTGATATATCTTCTGCTAATGCATATACCTTATTAATTAATTCTACAAGTTCATTTAGTTTCTCCATACTTTCTTTTAACGCTTGAGCTAATGCTGATAGTTCACCACCAGCTTCTATAATTTCCTTTAAAGCATTAATTATCCCTATTATTTCTCCGGGGAAAGAAGCTCCTCCTGAAGCAATTATAGAACCCATAGATTGTGCGAAATTTAGTACAGTACTTACCATTTTGAAAGCTAATCTCAGCTGTTGTTCATATTCATATTTCTTAAGTCCATACTCAAACTCAATTCTAGATAATGTTAAGACATGTTGCTGTTTCTCAAATTGGCGTAAAGATGTCTCAATTGCATCTCGAGAATTTTTTAAATTATTTTTTGCTTGATTAATTAATGTTTCTTTAAATAATAAGGTATCTTGTTCATGCTTTAGCATGAGCAAGGCTGCATTTTTACGATCATCAATTGATAAATTTTTATCTAAGTAACGATAATATTGTGCCTCAAATTGCTGTGCAGCTCCCAAAAAAGCATTAATTTCATCTCTGTAGAGTTCTTTATCTAAAAGGGGAACAAACGTATTATCACCACGATTAGCAGTTAAAATAGCCAACAATGAAGTGCTTTGTACACACAATGAAGTTAGTCCGTCATATTGGGTAGTAAATATCTTTAACCAATTTAACTGATTGGCTGCTATATCCGGTCTGGATTCAAAAAATAGACATGCTATTTGGAAAACAGAAGTAAAAAGCTTTGGAAGTTGAGGCGTAGGTACTACGTATGTAATTTCTTCTGCAGTAAATACCCCATCCTTATCGGATAATCTTACGCCTTTATTTTTCAGTTCTATAGAATACGGAGGTGGAGAACTTTGATTATAGATTGGAGTTGCATGTAACACTCCAGAAAGTTCAACACCATATATTGTAAACTGAGCTAACTTGCTTCCATTTTTATAATCTAGTAAAATCTCTGCGGTCCCTTCTGATTGTATTTCCACTCTTCTTGCTCTAATAACTAGTTGTATATCTTGTAAAGTACAACTAAATTTGTCAGGAATTCGAACAACATCCGCAAAGATTGAAATCATTCTTGGTGCTAATTCACCGTCCTCAATAGACTTATATACTTCACCTAAGTCTACGAATAAATCTCGAATTTCGTATTTTGTTCTTGTTGCATTTAAGTAAGATGTTCCTGGAATTTGTTGATTTGTTAATAATTCCTCATACAAAGCTTTATAATCAATACTACGAGCCATCATGAATTCCTCCATTTATAAAATGAGAGACAAAAAAAAGAATGTATGGAATAAATGAAAATTTATCCTTCTTATTCTTCTTTTGTCTCTAGATTTATAGACCGAACTGTATTTATTTCATTTATTCCTATATTAGAGCAGTTTATATTATAGGTGACATTATGATTTCATACTTAAGCTGTGTATTGTTCAACAACAAACCCAACATCTGCATTAACTCGGAAGTCATCCGCTTGTTTTCCAACAGCTTCCCACTGCATAATAGCCAATTCAACTCCAAGATCAGCAAATTCTGGATCATCATGAATATCTTCCATCACAATTTTGGAAAGTTCATCAAGATCACTATGAAGAGAATTCCAAATACCGTGAATTTTCTGTATTATAGGTAGCGCAGCAGCCATTTGCTCTTGGATTTTATCCGTGCCTGTATCAGTTTTATCAAGTAAAGACATCAGATAAACATTTCTTTGAATTATTTTATCAGATTCTTCAATTTGTTGTTTTGTAGCATCAATTCGAGCTTTTAATGCTTTACCTTTTGTACTGTCGAGAATCCCTTTTAATACAAATCCAAAAATAGGACCAAGTAACAGAGATAACCATGATTGAGATTGATAGTCCTCATACTCATCCATATACTCCTCTAAGTCTTCCCGTAATCGCTCTACCGAAGCTCTAAGTTGTTTTACTTCTTCACTATGTTCACCATATTTTTTATCATATTTGTCCTTAACCACTATTAAACTCTGATAATCATTTGCCGTATCAGTTGCAAATGTTCCAATCATCGTTGCCAATGCACCGGCATGATCACGAAATTCGGCTGCTTCCCTTGCTAGCCTCTCACAAATTTTCTTAAACATTTCTAAAGCCTCAGTATCGCCATCTATAATAGCTGGTAAATAATCGAGTAATGGTTTGTAGTAAACTTTTGCTCTCCTCGCATAATTTACAATTTCATTAGCAACTCCAAGAACTTCTCTATATGTGTTATCTGTCCAGTTTTGACAGTGATTTTTAACATTTGTATAAACCGAATATAATTCATTAAAATCGGGCATCTCGTCTGAAGATGAAAGTGCTAAAACTTTACGCATTTCGGCTTCATTCACAGGTACATATGCGCCATCTCCTGTATATTTTTGAATCGTAATCCATTCCTCTTTAGAAAGTAAAAATGGGGAATCTTCTTTACCTCCAAGATCTCTTGGAGAGATATCTCGTTTTACCATTACAATACACCCTCTCAATTATATAAAATTAATTCGCATTATTGGTAATACGTCTGCTATACGTAGCAAAACAATTAATATTTCGAACTTCAAACTTTATATAGTAAAATACAATGCAAGAGCAATAAGTAACTCATCACCTCTTAATTTCGTTATTTTAATACCCATTAAGTATAATTTACTAACTCCTAATCTAGAATTGAGAAATATATTTGTCGGTTTAATTCCTGGAGTGTTCCATTGAACTTTACGTACCTCATATAGATACTGTTAGAAATTACCATTTTAAGGATAGAAAATTATACGTTTAAGAATCAGTATTATTTTTATATTTGAGAGATATGTGAAGTGAACAGCTAATGCGGAGCTAATATAGAATTCCACTAAAAAAAGAATCAGATTACGACTGATTCTTTTTAATGTACTTTCATATTCTTTTATTACCTTATAAAGTATATTCCTCTTCAGTTCTACCATTTCGAAAACTTGACTTCACTTATTTCTCCAATTTTCCACTTAGGATGTTAGGATGGGGTGAGTATCAATTAGATTTGTTTTTGTTCATTGGGTTCTACACCTATTTATGTATAGCGTTTTGAATGTATACTTTCGTTACGTATTTTGAGGATATTAGAGGGTTCAGCTTGAATTCAATGTTTGTGAAGAACTTAATGTAAACTAATGGGTAAAAGTTTACTTTCAGTTTTTGTATAAATTTTTAAATTGTAATTTAATCCCATAGTGGCCCCTCATTCCCTGAATCGTTTCCGTACCCCTAAAAGAGAATCGGTAGATATAACCTTTGTACGTTTCTTCAAACATCTTACTCGAAATTGATCTTACATATTCGAATGTTCCATACCAGAAAATAAGTTCTTGTAGAGATTTGTCAAACACTGTACACTAAATACGTGCCGTCTTTGCCCTTCTCTTTTTAAGAGGAGGTGACAATAGAACGTGGAGAATACTAGAACCGCCCGAAAACGTTCAGAGAGAGAGAAGAAACGTAAACGTCTTTTTTCTTTTGGTACAATCGTTACAGCATTCAGTTTCCTTCGAAATGTGCATTACTTTTTCATAAAAAGTGAAGTAGGTAAGGGTATAACTGAATATGTAAGACATCTTCTTAAATAAAAAAGTGCCGCTATAAATAGCGACACAAAGCCCATTTGTAGTTATGATTGGGTTTCAAGGTGAAGTACTGACCATACTTTTATTGCACACGACCAATGCAACATCATTTTGAAGTGCAAAGACGTTGAAACCCAGCTTACTACTCTATATAGTATTGCGACATGCAGTGCTTTTATTCCTGTCTGCGTACGAAAAAAGCCTTGGTGACCAAACCAAGACTTTTCAAAAAGCTTACGACCTATCAATAGAACGAGAATCAGAACCACCCGACTTCTTGTTCGTTATAATCTGGCTTACACCCTTATTGTACTATACGTTTTTTATATTTTCAACAGTCTGCATTCCTTTCACCCAATATTCATACTTCTAATACTGAAAGTTATCTTACACGACCTCTATCCATTGAAGATTCACGTCACACTTTACATACTTCATAGAAAAGAGACGATAACATTACTATTTTTATCGTCTCTAGCTTCGTATACAATAAGAATATCCAAATACTAGGAGTGATTAGAATGACAAGTACTTTACTACTATTAGCTCTTACTTTGTGCGGAATAAGTGGGCTATTCTCCCTAATTAGGAAGCTAACTACGCCAAAACAAAATGAGGCTAAACGTTTAATTATTATCGAATCATTGTCTATATTAGGAGTTACATGGATAGGTATTGGACTATTCTTGTAACATACTTACACATTACTTTCGTTATAATTGAATAAAACTTATTATTCCGTCAATAATAGGGATAGGCATTAGCCAAAACTCATTTAAAGTCCTTAGTCTTTCCCCTTGGAGATTCCTTGATCTGGAGCAGTTAGCCTTACTAACAGCTCCTTTTTTTGCATCTGTAAAAGCATGATTTAATTTGCATACAGAATACTTTCCTATAGTAATCAGTACATGAAATTCCATGCTATATGAAGACTACCGGCGTAATGTACCAGCAACTCCTACTCGTGCATTTACTCTATTAAACTAGTTCCTATTTTCGCTTCACCTTCTCTACGAAACTCATCCCAATTCTCTATAATCCAGTTTCCAGTCATACGGATATTCATCATTATGTAGTTTTTGTAGTATGTTTTTATTTCCTTTTTACCTTTAATTCTAAGTACATATAGTATGTTTCTATTATTAAAATCTTATTAGCAAGCAGCTCTAAAGCGTGTTCCATTATACGCCATGTTGTTTAGCAAGATCTATCCCTTCTCGTTAGCGCATCTTAATTTTGTGTTCGTTTGTTTTGTAATATTAACAACAAACAGGACGCCTCCCAGATCAAGGAAGCGCCCCCGATAATTGCTATAAACTTGATCAAACTTATTTATCTGCACATTATTTATTTCTTTGCTTCCATACTCCATTATCTTTACGATAAGTATTCTTACCATCCATGAAGTCAGCTGTATTACCCGGAATGCTATATCTCTTATTCTTATTCTTTTTCTTTGCCTTCTTCTTCAGCCTTTTCTCTTCTTGAATAGCTTGCAAATCCGCCTTCCATTGTTTCAACAAATCCTTCTCACGCCGCATCGAATTTGTACCCCTTGAATTAAAATGTGAACCAAATAATTAGATTCTACCTATTATATAGATATCCTTTAATCCAATGTACCAAGTTATGTTTTTCTTTTTAAATAGACCAACAATATATTAAAATGTCCTATATATCCAAGGAGCTTTGTCATGCTCAACTTCCATAAAGAATTCCCCCTATTAGGATTCTTTTTATTTTTATACAGTTTCATCAGTACTGTCTTTTTATTACTATTTCTTAGCGTGTAGTAACAATGCAATGCGTATAAATATATGTTTAATATGTAAATTCTATAAAAGAAGTAAAAAAGCACTTCTGTTGGGTGATTAATATATACTATATATTAATATTGAATAGTCTTATTGATAGACTTTTTAAATCAGTTACTGATATGTGTATCAACCGGCCTGTGCTTCTGTACGGGATTTTTTGATGCTTTCACGCCTCGTAATACCCAGGAACCTGTCTATTAGGCAGTGCATTCTACTGGATTCCCAGATCTTAAAACAAACAAAATCCGGTCCTATTAACTATATAAAGACACCTTTACAAACATAATCCCTTATAGCTTCTATGGATTATCAACTTTTTCATGATTTTCATATTCACATTTCTGTAACATCTTTATATATCGTTTTAATATATCTCGTGTTAAACTTATAACATTCCAAGAAGTCCTTTACTTTTAGAATCGACAATTCTTCAATACCCTTAGTCTTGCCCTGCATCCCCTGCAGGGCTTTTATCATTTAGTTAGAGTTGATATAACCTTTTGTACGTTTCTTCAACCTTATCTGTGATGTTATCTCTATACCTCTAGCTCTTAAATTCTTTATGATTCACAAGATTTTCTTTCGTTCGTATTCATCTCTCTACTATTCATCCGTTATTTTCCATCCTTAATAATCTGTTTATTGATCCGTTCCATAACTTTATCCTTAGTTTGATTTTCAATAAAAACCTCTATTTTCCTAAAATTCAATCAAATATTTATAAATTTCTAACGAGTATTAATTGAAAGGAATCCCACAGCATAAAATGGAATTTATTCTCAAAAGTTATTAATTATTCTATCTGTCAAACTATTAGTTTACCTCTTCTTCATATTTTAATTGTCTTTTAACCACGATCAAACAAATAAATAAAATACACAAATAGGTAAGGAGCATTAGTATGATTATACAAGAAAAATTATCTTTTTCAGATCTAGAATCATTAGATTCAACTACAGATTCCATAATGGATGCGTTTAAAGATCTTTATGGAATACTTCCTGATGAAATTGCAGTAAATAATGAGACGTTTCCAATTCATAATAAGCCTGCTATTACTGAACGTTATAATCACGCTTGTTATAAAATGCTGGGCCCCTTTATATTTCGAGATCTTGAAAAACCTTCAATAGATGAAATAACCCTAAAGGAACAATTTGTATGTAATCCTAATAATGAAGAAAAAGAGATTGTAGTGACAATAAAAGAACAATGGGCCAATATACAATCTTGGACTTCGAAATCTATTACAGGTTTAACTTTAAAATCAGATCTTATTATCGCAGGTAAATTTCAATCGGGTAATGAATTTAATATTTCAACTTTTGTAGGCGAAAGCACTTCAAAATCAATTCATACCTCTCCTTCAATTGAACATTCTATTAAAGTACCTCCAAATACTAAAATGAAAATAGCGATGATAGGAACATTAATTACTGAGGTTCTCCATTTCCAATCAATTATAACAGTACAAGGTATGTTTGGTGCATGTTTTCCACGTATGGTTCGTGGACATTATGTTGGGTTTAAAAGTGCCGGTCACATCCTAAATAAAACATTTGGAATGATTGAAGGATCCATTAACAATACTGTACTTCAGGATATTGAAATACATATTAAAGGGATAGAACCTTATTCCTATAAACAAAAAGTGATCAAGTAGTAAAGTTATAAAACAAAAAAATATACTGTTTTTTGATTCTGTATCATATATAGATCATTAGAATAAAGAAAGGAAAAAATCTATGGCTAATAGTACTTCAAAATCATTGAATGGAGGAAAATCAATTGTCAAACAAAAATGAGTTAAGTTTTTTCATTATTAGATTAGTATTAGGGTTTACTTTTTTTGCTCATGGACTCATAAAATTTCAAGATGGCATCTATAATACAGAAAATTTCTTCAACAGCCTAGGAATATTTGATTGGCTTGCATATCCAGTAGCAATTCTTGAACTAGTGGGTGGAATTTTAGTTATTCTGGGGCTTGGTACACGAATTATTTCAACCTTATTTTCTTTACTTATGGCCGGAGCCATTATTACTGTGAAATTTGATCAAGGATTTATAGGAGGGTATGAATTTGATTTATTATTATTGGCTGTTTCTTTATTTTTTGTAGTAAATAACAGCCAATCTATTTCATTAGATAAATTCCTATCGAATCGTAATAATAAACAACAACAAACTCTATAAACATAAAGTTTCTCCTCAACACGTAAATTCTTATTTTGCGAAGAAGCTTATTTATATGAATTCCTCAATTTAGATCCGAAAAAAATAAAAAGAATCCCTTATATTTTGAAAAAGTTTTTTCAAAATATAAGGGATTTATAATTTACTTTTAAATTATTGTATAAAAAGGACTTCAACTTTTAGTTACATAAATACCTTCTTGTCTTTTTTAAAACGCTCTGTATGCATTTTCTCAGTTGTTAATACCACTTTCTGTGGAATCTTATATAATGGTAGTTTATCTTTACAGAACTCTCTTAATCGCTTTCTAAATTCACTTACACTTTCATTTGTATTTAATTTAACCACAGCCTTAACCATTTGTCCTGTGATTGCATTTTTTTCACCAACAACAGCAACCTCTTCTACTCCATCCATTAGCTGTATTACGTTTTCAACTTCAGCTGGAAATACTTTTTCTCCGCCAATATTTATAATCTCTGATTTTCTTCCTAAAATTTTAATATAATCTCCATCTACTTCCACCATATCTCCTGTCATAAGCCAGCCATCCTTGGTAAATGGACTTGGAGCATTAATATAACCAATCATTGTAGACATTGATTTGATCTGCAACATTCCATCCACAATTCTTGACTCAATATTCTCATCACTTAGTTTGATCCACAAAGAGTCATTCGATTTAGATTTCGAATATAAAACCCCATATTCTGATAACCCATACATTTGTGTAATTTTAACATGAGGGAATATTTCGTTTATTTTACTTAGTGTAGCCTCAGGCATAACTTCTGATCCATAAGAAATAGTCTGCAAACTATTTAAATTATACTTTTTATAAACCTCGCTCAGTATAAGTAAATTTATAAAAGTTGGTGATGCAGGTAAAGCTTGTACCTGATGTTTCTCAATCATGTTACATACTCGATTAGGGGTACGATCATCAATAATTACCAAACATCCTAAGCTAGAAATAATTTGGAAGAGAGTATTAACCCCTCCAATATGATCAAATAACATAAATGGTATAACACGTTTTGCACTCCTTGCGACACTGTACTTCTTTTGAAGTAATGTAAAATCATGTACAATTGCTTTACTACGTCCGGTTGTACCAGATGAAAACAATACTAATCCTGGATGTTTTAACTTTTTCAGTTGTAATAATAATTCATTTTGAATGTAATCTCTTTGTATATTGATTATTTCAAAGCTTGCGCTTTCAACTTTAATCACCTTTTCTAATTCAACTATTTCATAGTATTCTTTCTTCTTACTGTCAACCAATGAATTTAGGATCGGTACTACAGTACACCCTAATTCAATAAGCGCTAAAAACATTGCTATAGAGTATGGAGAATAATCCGCTTCCAAAGAGACTATTGTATAATCCATCTTTCTATGTTCATTTAACTCCCTTGTATAAATCTTTATTTGATTTAGAAACCACTCATATGTGTAAGTTTTATCCTCCCAAACAATAGCTTCGCATTCTTTATTCATTTCAAATCTTTCAAATAAAAAGTCAATATGCATACCTAACCTCCTTTTAAATTTTCTCCTTTAATATTTTGTTATGTTAGTGATTTTAATTGTTCCTGGCATTCTAAAATATACGCAACTAATGCTTCTATTGTTTTAAATGGGCTATTATGTTGTGACATTGTATCTAAATTCACCAAATCAACTGATAAACCCAATTCATCTTCTAAGCCTTGTTCAATACTTACCAATAGAGATACTAGCCCTAACGAATCTAAATACCCCTCCCAATCATAAAGATGTGCTTTCAAGCCTTTTTCAAGATTAATTTTATTTTCAAGATTTTCATTCACTTCTTCAACACAGCAAAATACAATTTGAATAATCTTTTCTTTATTTGTATCTTCCAAGTAAATACACTCCTTTTTATAAATCATCTTTTTACTATGAAGATTTCCTTCCGGCAATTGTAGTAGTATATAACATGAACACTAAATACACTTATTCTTCTACTGATAAAGTTTGTAAGTATACGTTGTAGCCTTACTCTACTTCTCTCAATTATCTTTTCCCTATTAAGACTGAAGACTATAATTATGTTGCAGAAGAAATAAAATATTCTCATGTAAGACACACTCTCTATTAATAATATTCATCATTATCAAATTAAAAGATTCGAGATCACTTAAGTTACTATCTTTTTTTAATAATTTAATATGTGCAATCTTATACAGTCTTTCCCATGATTGTTTTATATCCATTAACTCACTAGTAATATGAATAAATTTATCTTTAAATAACACGTTCATGTCTATAAGTAAGTCATATAAAAAATATCTACTCCATCTCATATCAAATAAACATTTCAAATACAAAGGAAACATATTTCTTTGTTTATGAAAATCTTCATTTATATTTTCTTTAAGTTCAAGGGCTGCAATCTTACCAAAATAATATATCTTATTGTTTTTTTGCATAACTAAACCTCGAACATACTCACTTGATATTTTTTTTAGTGTTCTCAAAAAAATATCTTTAAGGTTTTCCATGCTTATTTTTTCCTGTATAATCACATCAATTGATGAGTAAGATGAAATTCTTTCTATACCTTTTGCTTGAGCCAATTCAGGTATAGCTTTTCCTCCTTTCCAAAAAGAATGAAACTCCTCCATTGATATCTCACCCATAAATTTATTAGGAACTGGATCTTGAACAAATACTCTATCTTCTGTAAGTTTGTTAATTGCGAGGTAATGGTCTGTAACATATTTATCCGTATGGACATCTATATGACTTTTTATAAATTTGGGGTTCAAATAATCATTACTATATGGTAGAAAAAAGGTGCTTCCTAAGGTAATAAATACTTCTTGACGATTCAAACATTCTTTTATATATTGAAGCCCCTTTTCAAAATTAGAATATACATGTTTCTCCATACGAAATGTTTGATTATATTCTAACAACTGTGTATATCTAGCTACAGAAGGTACCGATGTGATAGTATCCATACGATATGCTGGTATACTATATAACTCTTCATTGGCTATTAAACTCATGTAACTAATGCTACCCATACTTTTTAATTTATCGTGAAGAATTGGTATATAGCATGAATAATAATAAGGGACATCAAAAGTTGGAATTAATTCTTTCATTTTCACTACAGCACTCACCCCATATTTATTTTTTTACAGCCCTATCCAGTTCTCAACAGTATAATTCAACTGTAAGTCCTTAGTAGCTTTAAATTTTCTATGTGGAATAGGTTGTCCTAATTTATCCACTTCAAAGAGCCTAAAGCCTCTTGAAAACTTAAACCTGCATGCAAGGTCCCTTGGTACTTTAAAATTACCTGCAAAACGATTTTTTTCTATTCTATCTAGTATCATGCCTACACTCATATAAATTCGTTCACCAACTGGTGTATTTTCAGGTACTTCGACTGTTACAGAAACATCTACAAATTCTGATAATGTTTCTATTACCTTATATTTTTTAGGTATCCCTTTTACACCTTGTGTTACAAAGGTAACTTCGGCTTCTCCTATTTTCTTAGGTATAATTGTTCCATCCCCCATAACCTCTAGCACGTCTGGTTTATCGACTACAAACACACCATCTAAAACACTCATTTCAAAACCACTATCGTACGTAACAATTGGATTAATTTTCACTTTCATTCCAGTTAATCCAACTACATCTCGCCCATCTAATGTAACATTAACTATATTGCCAATATCTCCAAAAAAATATATTAATGGTAGATGCATACGTTCTCCCCAGTCTTTTTCAAAATGTGCACCATTTGGATCCTGATAAAAAATTAAATCATCTCTATATTTGTAACCATTTTCCAATAAAGTTTCTGCAATATCTCTCACATGTTTTACCAAGAAAAAACCTTCCGCACTACCTATATCCATCCATATTTTTAAGTCTTTTTTCCCTTCATACATTTCATATAATTTTAATTCCGAATGATCATCTTCAACTTTCACAAAGAATGGGGATAACATCCCAATTTTCCCAAACACTTCAGGATTGCGGAAACCAATATTATAAGTTGATAAACCACCTGCTGATGACCCTATTAGAGCTGTATTTTCAGCACTAGTCAATGTTCTAAAATTTTCATCAATGTAAGGTTTCACCTCATTGATTATAAATTTTTCATATAATAACCCAGAGCATTCTATATGTTTATCTGGTGAAATGAAATGACAAAACTCATTATTTTCGATGATTCTTTTATGTGCTATACCTACTATTATTATCTCTTGAATTTTCCCTTCATAAATTAGCATATCAGTCGTCTTGTGGACATTCCATGATTCATCATTTTTTATTACTGGTTCAAACAAGCGCTGCCCAGCATGCATATATAATACAGGATACTTTTGGTACGAATTGCTTTCATAACCAGGTGGTAAATATATAAATAGTTTTCTACTATTCTCAAGTATTTCAGAATAAAAATTTTCAGTCGTAATCACTTTAGAAGCTCGTTCCATAGTAACCTCCAATTTTCTATTTTTCACTTTCATTATTACAGTTCTCTTCAAATTTCTTAGCTTAAAAACGTACCCTTTATTAACTTTTAAGAGAATTTTTCAGTAAAAGCTTTTGTTTTAGCTACCAGAATGAAATTCCCCCGATTTTAATTACAATTGTAAAAAAAAGTAGACCTAAATAGTTAAGACTCCACCAAGATAGTTTTTTCTGCAGTTTGCCACTTTACAACCACTTCTCCAGTTCCAAAACTCGGGGTCAGATACTTATGATTCTCTCCGCCTTCAATCAATAGTGTGTTATTGATCTTTCTAATAAATTTAAATTCTAGCAAGGTATCAGCCGGAACACTTATATCAAAATAACCCGTAGGAAATTGAAACATTATTTGATTGAAAAATGGCCCTACCGCTTTGCAAGGATTCATATTTCCTAATGAATATGTGTTACCCATTATAAAAACATCACAATCTGGTATTTCGTATCCATTTTCAATAACAAATCGAATACAAACTTGCTTTGTATTTAAGACCTCTACATGTTTATAGATATTACTCCTAGTTCCTGTATCTGTTACAACAGTAATTTCATATTTACCATCGTTCACTGCTGGAACTTTTACTTTTATACTAGTATGTGACCATGAAACAACTTCCGCCTCTTTTTCCTCAAATAATACTAATCCTTTTTTAGAAGTAAAACCACATCCTTCAATACAAATTATTTGACCAACTGTTGTCATTTTATGTCCCACAGTCCCTATTAAAGGTATACTATTTACTCCTTTATGGTGCCAAACATGTACTGACCCAGGTCCAAGCCATAATGAATCTATATTATTATTTTCAACTCTAATTGCTTCACCATCTAAAAGGCCATCTAGTATGTCCTTATACTTTCTAGAAGGAAGAATTGTTTTAACATCTTTTATTTCATATCCTTCTGTTAAATTTCGATTCAACGCTATTAATACCACATCACTTCCAAAGTACCTTTCATATACATAAATATCATCCGTTATATATCTTTCTTTGGTATTTCCATATGGAAGTGCATAATTTAAACTACGAAGCGAAGATAAAGATTGTATTATCTTAAAGTTATCTGTATTCACATCAAAAGATTCCATTTGACCACGATTGTTCGGATCTCCATTTCCAACCATATACTGCTCTGTCCCATAGTATACAGAAGGTATTCCCCTTGAAGTTAACAAGAATGCTAATGATTGTTCTATTCTACGTTTACTTTGTCCATTAATGTGAAAACGGTCCATATCATGATTATCAATAAAAGTAACAAGATTATTTACATCATTATAAATTTGATATGTTTCTTCAATCATTTTGTGTAACCCACGCATGGAATCCATTCCATCTCGAAAAACTTCACGTACTTTATGAGCAAAACTAAAATCTAATAAACTCATACCACTATTATTTGCAAAATGAATATTTCTATGGTCATACTCATTCGGATTGATATACCATTCACCAAAAATAAATACTGGTCTATAATTATAGATTGAATTTAGCCAACTTTTTTGCCAGCCATATGACATGTGTTTTACTGCGTCAACTCGTATACCATCTATCCCTTGGTCTAGCCATAATTTAATAGCTTCTTTAAAATACAAATCAATAGCTATATTTTGGTGATTTAGATCTGCAAGATCAAATAAATTACGATAAACTCCGTCTTCATATTCTTCAAAATCCGTCCCACCATTATGATGAAAATAATGATTGTAATCATTATCATATCCACCAAGTAACAATCCATTATCATATAATCTACCATTTTCAGCATAGGTCGCATCATCATGTAATGCAGGCGAAGTGTGATTAGGTGCAAAATCCATAATAATTTTTATATCTTTTGCATGAGCGGTTGTTATTAAGGTTTGAAAGTCTTCAAATGTCCCAAAAAAAGGATTTGTTCTTTTAAAATCACGAGCCCAATAGCCATGATATGAAGTACTTCCTACCAAATCATTTATTGGAGTAAAGATATTTTCTACCGGTTGAGATATCCATAATGACGTCACACCTAGTTTAGTAAAATAATTTGTATTTAATTTTTCAATAATCCCTATCCAATCTCCACCAAAGTATTTCTTTTTATTTTTCCTAGATTCATCATATAATTCCCCTTTGGGATTATATGATGGGCATCCGTTATGAAATCTGTCCGTTACAATTTGATATATTATATCTTTAGAAAAATTAACGTTGTTCCTATTCACCTGAAGCTTATCTTTTTCTTTCAAATGACAACCTCCATTCCATAGAAGCATTTACAAGCTATTTTCAAACGTTTAGCACTCTACCTTAAGTACTATTTGAAAAATAGTTAAAATATATTTCGCCTCCTAACTAGTAACTCATGTTTCGATTCAATTTTTCATACAAAATAATGTCTACAAGTGGGTTCTATATTTGTCCTATAAACTGTACCATTTGATTTATGTCGAAGTAAGGGAAAAAATGTCATTATATAGGGAGGGTAAATATAGAAAATTCTTACATAGAATTATGCTTGCAAAATATAGCCCCAATAAAATACATAGACAAAACATTTTTTATTTGGTAATATTCACCTGAAAATATTTGGTAAAACTTTATGCAGAGAGGAGTATTAAAAGTAAATACTAGATTATTAATAAAAATACTATTTATACTACTAATACCAATCTTATATTCCAAAATAAACTATAAAATATAAATATAGCTTCCAATCTTACAAATATTAAAAACCTAGGGAAAAGCTGTAAAGAAATTTCAAAATAATCTGGAGAAATATTTTATTTTTAAAAATCTTATATAAAAATTAAAACAATATTGTACAGTTAAAATGTTCCTCTCTAAATGCTAATTAAAATTTTCTCTATAAATTAAAGATTTACTTCTACAAATTTGATAATGCCATTAGTAGATATTTTCTAGTAATTTAATTTCATAAAAATTTAAATCGACTTACATTCTAAGATTTCTATGTTTAATTTATATTACGTTTTATTTTTCAAATATTTATGTACTTAAATCCATTTCATATCTATCGTTTTTACCTCAAAATAACAATTTTTTATATTAATATAACTCTTTTGCAATTAGATTCCATTTCATTAATCATCTAATTAACTTGATTACTAAAGTTCACCATTATTAGTTTGCAAACAAATTTTTATAAATGAGATACTTAAATTTGTGAGGTGACAATACTATGCAACAACAGGTCGAATTAGATTCCGCTCTTGCTGTTTCTTCAAAAAAGACATTATGGAAAAATCGTACATTTACTTTTGTATTTACAGGTTATACCTTATCAATGTTTGGAAATTCATTTCACAGTATTGCTTTAAACCTTTGGGTACTGCAAGCAACAGGAAGTGCCAAATTAATGTCTACAATTGCCATAACTCATATGGTCATGAGCATGTTGTTTTCTTCCATTGCAGGTACTGTTGCAGATAGGGTAGATCGTAGAAAACTAATGTGGATAACAGATATAATAAGAAGTCTTTTAATACTAAGTATCGCATTTTGTATTGCAATACCCGGTACCCCCTTTATTCTTATTATTATCTTAACCGCTCTTACTTCTTGTGCAGGATTATTTCAGTCTCCTGCCTTCCATGCTTCCTTAGTTGATATTGTAGGAAAAGACAAAGTTCAACAAGCTACTGGAGTATTAAATGTAGCAGATAACGTATCTCGTATTTCGGGGCTAGCAATAGGAGGAGTTGTAGTTGCAGCATTTGGTGGTAGCATTGCTATCTCAGTTGACGCAGTTACTTTTATGTTATCCGCTATTTTAGTGTTATTAAGTGGAAAGTTTCCTAATTCTACAAAAAAAACAGGAATCAAAAATTCATTTCAGGAGGACCTTGTTGCAGGCTTCAAGTATATATGGCAGAACCCTTTTGCTAAATCTGTTATTATACTCTCGCCTACTTTAATCACATTTTTCACTGCTTCATTAATGCTTATTCAAGTAATGTCTGTAAAAGTGTGGAAGGCAAATCCGATTGAATTTGGGATAATTGAATCTAGCATTCCAATAGGTTATATGATAGGCGCAGGCATTATTATCTTTTTTGATAATAAGTTACATCGACGGGGTTGGTGGATAATTCTTAGTATGGTTTTACTAGCTCCAATCTTTGTAGGGCTATCTTTTGCTCCATCTGTTCTTTATGCAGTACCATTAATTCTCCTCTTAGGAATACTTTTTTCATTTTGTACATTGCTTGTCAATGTGATTATTAAAGTTGAGGTAGATCCTGAGTTACAGGGAAGGACTTTTGGAACACTCGGTTCTCTTACGAGTATTGCATCACCAGTCGCTTTAGCAATTTCCTCATTTTTCGCTGACATTTATGGTTCACCATTAATCTTATTAATAAATGGGGTCTTATTATTTATTTCAGGACTAATTGTAATGTTCTTTCTTAAATCAATTAGATCATATAAATGATTCTATTTCGTTATAAAAAAATTTAAGTATCCAAACTTGAAAAATGCCGAAATTGTTAAGGATATCAACTCTTTCGGCATTTTTCCTATATCACTTAAGGAGAGATTTTTATGCCAAAGAAAATACTTATACTCGGAACCTTCCTGATAGCGGCTAGCCTTTTAGGTTGCACAGATATAGAACACAAAGATACTCTCAACAAAATAGAAGCACCCGAAAAAGAACCAGTGGATGTAAAAGAAAAAGTTGCACTTAAACATATGACAGCAGAAGAATATTTAAAAAACTATAATAACATTAAGAGTACTGTATCTAAACAAGGTATTGAAATTCTTCCATTTAATCTTGAACTAGAAAAGAAATCCAATACATATAGGTTTTATTACCCTAAAGAAGTAGATAAATCAGATCAAGATATGAAATGGGTAAGTGTCATGTTAGGAGAAAACGGAAAAGTAATTGATGGAATTATGTATACTGGCTACGCAGATATACCTACGATTAAGGCAATGATTCAAGCTACTAACATTACATGGACTAATGAATTAGATCAGTTAATTGGTTCAATAGGAAATGAAGATTTTTCAAAAACATTTGAAATTGAAAAAGTGAAACTATCTGTTAAAGGTAATTCGAAACATATTAAAGTTATGATAGATTCAATGAAATTAGATCCACCTCAATCCCTTTAAAACAAATATAGTCCCAAATTCCTATTTAATTTCTTTAATTTTACACTATATAGAAATTTATTTAGCTTTTAATAATTAAGTCTAGCTATGAGGCTATACAAAAAATCGTCAGCGCTTTTAAAAAGCAACTGACGATTCTTTATTCTCTTACATTTTCATTTGAATTGGCATCAACAATATGACTCTGTCTATTTATTTAATTCTAACTTCCAAAACATTATTCTATAATTTCAAAAAGGTTATTGCCATTATTACCACCTGGTAATATAAATTTCACATGTTGATCTGCTGGAATAGTTATATAATGATATTGATCAGGTTTAGTTAATTTGGTTGTACTTTTCCAAGTTCCTGAAGTCCAGTACGTTACTTGTGAAAAAAATGCTAGTGGCGGGAATTTCTCTGGATCGGTTGACTTATCATTTTCTGATATAATTTCAGGCTTAATTCTAATTTTCTTTCCTGCCGCATTTTTAAATTGAAAATCATAAACAATTCCATAGTTTCCTTCAAGCGTCGGGTTAGAATTTTCTAGATACCATATAGGTGCTTCGTATTCATTAATACCAACACGAGGTTGAGGATAGGCTTTACTTGTCTTTGAACCTACATAAAAGGTACTTGTTGTTACATTATCAATAACAGCATACCTTTCATCGTAATTATAATTAGCAGTTGAAGTAGTTTTATTATAATTTTTAACCTGTGTTGTTTTTATAGGATCAAAAATTTCTGATGGGCTAGAGAACTGTCCATCTGGTTTTTTCTTTGAAACAAATTGACGTAGGGTTAATTTTACGTTCGGAATAAACTTAATTTTTCCATTAACTGCAAAAGTATCTTCTACATCTTTTTCTAATATAAATACATGTCCATCTGCTGGGATAGTAATAACTTGATCATTGTTACTATTTCCATATTGAACTATAGTACTAGATGTAATGCCCATTATATCCCATGAACCATCAGAACTAACCGGATATGCTGCATTTACAGCACTATTTTTAATTCTTATAGTTTGCGGTTGGTGACCTTCATTGTGTATAGCATATCCAAATTTCAATTTACCTCCAGTATAATTTCGATTAAAAAATTCAGCACTATACGCTTGATTTGCTTCTAATATTCTTTCATTTGTGTAGTAAGCATACTTACCAGCCTCAAAGTTTGATCCCATATTTGGATTATCGTATACATCTTCAGGTGCATTTGTATATATGTACTTCGCCCCTCCTTGTTTATACTTTATTTGTGTAATCATAGAAGCCTCTACTCCCCCTGAACCAGTTACTCCTAAAAACAAAAGTGACGATAGTAAAACTGAAGTAAAAACTTTTCTGTTCAAAAATACAGCTCCCTTCCATTTATTACAACTAAATCTAGCATACGCCTTACATACAATAAATGTAAATGGAATGTATAGCTGTTGTTATTGAGAAATACTAATCCAATGAACTACCCTCGCTTTCACATCGTTTAGAAAAAGCCGTAGTTCAAATGATATATTGCATCCTTTCTTTTTAGAGTAAATAGTTGTTTTAGAAGAACACTTCCCGAAATGCTCTTAAAATTACATTCTAAATAGCGTTTTTGCTAAAATAATAGCTCTTGAAAAACCTAGACAAATTTACCAATTTATTCATCTTTAAATTCACGTTAAAATCCCTTTTGAGTACGACATAACTCAATCTTATCCAGCCCTGTAATATTTTCTGCAGGATTTCTTTTTTCAACAAGCCGTTAGTTAATTGCGCTGACTACCTCAAATATTTTGTTCACTTTTTTGATACATTTATGAAACATTCATGTGTTATCTTGAATACGTTCTTTTCTATTTATAAAACCGTGTGAGATTTACGAACACAAGAAGCTCTAGGGCTTCTTCATTTATAGTAAAGGCTCTACTATACTAAACAGGTTTTTGAAAATCTGAACACTTGTTATCCAGCAAAAATGCACCTTTTTAAACTTTTTTCGGTATCGTCTTTCTCTTCTTTTATCTAATAAAGAGATTCTTTAACTTATTCTCCTAGTTGTAGTTTTTGAGATTATTAATATTAATTACGGTACATGAAATTATTAATAATAATCTCAAATAAGAGCACATTACATTTTCTCGTTCTGTGAGATTAATCTAATGATGAAATAAAGTACAAGTCTCTAATTTAAAGAACTGGAGAACACAAAGTTCTGATGCTGTAATCGTACAAGATTCTATTACAATGGTCGATCGAAGATAAAACATTAAAGCTCTGTTCACGATCTAAACGTCCAAAATCAACAAATTCGCTACATAAAAAAAGAGGGGCGCTTGCCCCACTTAAAATTGAAATCCAATCTCATTACTATCATCTTTAGCTTTTTTCCTTACTTTAGATAGGCTTAAGATGCTTTTTTATATCCCAACTGTATACTATCTATATTATATGACTTCATAATTTGATAATATCTTGTTTCGTTTGTTGTAGAATTGAAAAATGAATCTCCTCCATCCCTAGTAAGCTGATATTTTCCCTTTTCAGTAAACTCAGCTCGTATTTTATATTTGCCTTCTTCTACCTCAAAATAGTAATGAGCTTGCCCATTTTGTAATCTAGAAACTATTTTTTCCTCAACTATTTCTTCATTTTCATTAACTAAATATAACTTTATTTCACCTATTTCTGGTGCAATTGTTTGTTCCTCAGGATCAATCCAACCATCCTCATTTTCATCAAACCAGATATAACCAGAAATAGTCCCTTTCTCTGGATCCCAAACCTTATCCATCTCTTCTGCGAATGCTAAATTTTTTGGTAAAAATAATGTAAAAATGAATAATAAAACTGACATACATGTTATAGATTTAATTGTTTTCATCAATATCATCACCCAATCCTATAATATTTAACAAGAATATATAAATATTAATAAGATATACAATATACTACAAGACTGGTTTTATTACCCAATGTTTATTATAATTGTAATAACATAAATAATTTATTAATAAGATAAATATCTAATTTAATGAATTACTAGATAAAAATTCATTCTCGTATGGTAATCCAAACTTTTTCCACTCAAGAAATCCGCCTTTTAAATTAACTACTTCCTTTATACCAGCTTTTTGTAAGATGCTAGCTGCTATAGCGGAACGCAAACCAGTTCGACATTGTAAAACTATTGGACAATCTTTCGGTATAGAATCTATCTTCTCAAATAGATTACCTAGCGTAATATGTATTGCATCATGAAGGTGTCCTTCCTCCTATTCTTTTTTACTGCATATTCTGAAAAATCATATACATCTGGACACATTTATGAATCTCCCTCCCCCGTAAATAAAGCATTGGATTGTCCATTTCATATATATCATCAATTAATTTTTTTCCTTCTTCAAATGTTAGCTCAATAAGATGACAATGATACTGTGCTTCTGCACGACAATGCAGACACTTTAATCGACACGCTCTTGTTAACTCCTATATTAAAATAAGAGAATTTTTATGAAAATCACGCTTAATCAAGATTAACCCTCCCAACAATTGATATTCTAATTGTAAATTTATTAATGAATTGATGGTGTGAGGTACGTCACAATTGAACTACACCGTTTAGAAGTGAAGAATTCCCAAGTTAAGGAATTTCGGCTTTTTAAGTTCATAAGAATATCTTAGTTTTAGTTCTATGTACCTAGCTACAATAAATACATATCAACATTTTTGTGTATTATTTCACATTGGATTGATGACTTATACCGAGCAGATAATTTAAATTATAAGTACATTCGACAATAATTGATTATTTTCTGAATTTTCTTGAAAAAGTTGTAAAATCATACCATTTTTTCTTCTATTTTGCTATGATAGTTACAATTAAATTGGATTAGGATATTTCTATAAGATGGGGGCGTATATTATGAGTGTCTCAGTAAAAGGAAATGAGCAGTTAACCTCTCTATTGAACGACTGGTATCGATCTATGCTATCTCAACAAGTTATAAAAGCTACTAATCTAAAAAAGAAAATTGATGAAAAAATTAATCAGTTAAGCATTGAACCGAATCAAGAGCATCAAGATCAAAATTTATTACTATATTACTCACTACTTGAATTTCGTTACACTGTCTTAACAGATAGCCTTGGTATTCAACAAAATAGCTTTGATGCCATCAGCGACTATGATATGCCTACAGACCATTTCCTACGCTTCTATTATCATTTTTTTAAATCCATTCACTCCACTTTTATATCAAATTATACTGAGGCAGAGGAACATTATAAACTGGCTGAAAAGATATTAGTAGACATACCAGATGAAATTGAACACGCTGAATTCTACTATAGAATTGCTACTTTTTATCACCATACCTATAACATGCTCGCTTCTATCGAATACGCAAATAAATCGAGAGCAATATTTTCAAAGTATGATGGTTATGAAGTAAAATCAGCCTTTTGTAATAGTTTGTTAGGTGGTTGCTGCATCTATTTAAAACAGTACGAACAAGCTGAAGAATATCTACAATGTGCAATTGATTTACTACAAAAAAATAAGGAAGAAGATTCCTTGTTATACGTAAAAAGTACTATGGGGTGGCTGTATTCTGATCAAAGTATGTCTACTTTAGCGATTCGTCACCTTTCAGAAGTAACAGAGAAAATCCCTACACACTTCAAGGCTATCTTCCTACAAGCTAAGGAACATTATAAATTAGGAGAACAATCGACGGCTAGCAAACTGATTGTTAAGGGATTAAAAATCTGCAGAGAAATCCATAACAAAGAGTATATATATCACTTCTTTATTTTAAAAAGATTAAATGAAAACATTCCATTGGAAGAATTAGAAAAAATCATACAAGAAGGAATCTTATACTTTGAGAAAGAAGAGCTATGGGAATATGTTGTCGAATACGCTGAATTATTTGCCACAAAATGTAGACAATTAGAGAACCACCAAAAGGTAAGTGACTATTTCCATATTTGTTATCAAGCAAGACGAAAATTAATTGAAAAAGGAGTGTTAAAATAATGAAAAAAATTAGCTTATTATTATCTGGCATTGCTTTCATTGGGGTGTTAACGTTGGGTATTTCTCAGCTTTCTAATACAGATCAGCTTGCTACTCATGGACATTATCCTGCTCCTTCATATAGTGTTAACGATTATGATGGTGCACCACAACAAATTTAATGTAAATGTATTTAAAAACCCTCCAAATGGAGGGTTTTTAAAATGGCTTATCTGCCTGTTCAATACATATAGAGAGTACATATTATACTTATTTACTATGTTATAAGATTTTTCATTTCCACTCTGTAACAAAGTTCTAGCATCCTCTTCTAGAATCTCAACTTAAATCTTAAATCCACCAATTAACTCTTGAAGTTCTTCCGCAATCTGTGCTAATTGTATTGCTGAAGAATTTATCTCTTCCATAGAAGCATGTTGTTCCTGAGATGAACCAGCTATCGTTTGCATACTTGAAGAATTCTCTTTTACAGCCATAGCTATTTGATCAATCGATGTATCGACTTTCATTGCATCAGTTGTCATTTTATTTGATAGTTCTACCATACCATGCACTTTTGATACAATATCATTTGCAGATTTTGAAATCTCATAAAAACATTGTTTTATATCATTCGCAACCTTAATTCCCGACTGTACTTCTACTCCTACTTCATTCATAGCTTTTACAGTCTCATGTACTTCTGCTTGTATTTCCTTAATTAAACTTCCAAATTTTAAATTTTGAATCATTTATTTTCTAAAAAACAATTCCACATCTTTATCAACTCGTTTTAGAATATTTAAACAATAATTTTATATACATTCCCTGTATAAATTATTCATTCTCTTTTATATAAGACCTACTTTTTTACTTCTGATAAATTCTTAAACATTGGATTATTATACACAACCCCAAAAACATGACGTATTTTGTAGAATTTTGTCTATCAATATGTATGTACACCCTTTTGTAGTGGATATAGACTGTGAGGTGTAAGGAGATACCTTACAAAATAATAAAAAGGAGAATATAGAATGAGTAGATTAACAAAATTCTCAAAGTTAGCATTTACAACTTTAATCGCGGGAAGTAGCTTAAGTACCTTTGTTTCGTCGCACAGTGTACAAGCTGACACCTTAGATTCTAATTACCAAGACACTGTAAAATTCATACCACCTTCTAGTGCTAGGCCAACATTGGAACAAAAAAACACTATTGTTCCCGAATCAAAAGTTATTAAAAACCATTATGTAAAGTACTCTAAAGCACATTTCCAAACTAAAGAAAGTATACCAAAAGAGATTTATTATTCTTCAGAAGGCTTTAAGGGCTATATACAGGCAAGTACCGTTTGGGATATGGGAGATCATTTCGCAACACTATATTCCGGAACCGTTATTCGATGTTAGACTTTTAATCCCTTCTCTCTTAATGCTTATAATGATCAGTAGCTTACTGCCAATACTGTAATATCTATTGTTCATAAAATAAACCACAAAATCTTTCGATTTCATGGTTTATCAAATATAAAAATAATGCTAAACAAATACTCTAACATTACCTTCCCCAAAGTTAATTATAGAGTATTTTCAAAAAAAAGACACTCTTGTAGTGTCTTTTTTATAGTATTTTTAAAAAAATTCCGCCTACTAACACGTTATGGTTGCGGCTATTCATTTATTTCAATATGATACTTATTCATCTCGTATATGCAATAGACAATGATAGCTAAACTCCAACTGACACCATAATAATCATGTGTGTAGAAATCATATCCCGCCTTAACACCTTTCTCTATCACAACCAATGTAAACCCTAAAGCCACCCATTTGTTAATTTTCATCTTTATAAACGTTAAAGAGATAATTATTAAAAATAAAATATTTGTAAGATGATCTATCATTAGCTCATATTTTTGAATGTATACTGCCATTATACAAGCAACGCTATTAGTCGCAATACCAAAGGCAACCACCGCTCTCCAAATCCTGTCCGAAAGTCCCACTCCTGAGTCAGTCCCCTCCTAAACAAATATCCTTTTCTTTAATTCGTTCCTACACCCTATTCAAGGTATGCTAAATTATCCTTGTCTGATGAATATCTATTTATCTTTTCATATAGAGCAAACAAAATTTTCACTCATAATTTTTTTCTTTATTCGGAAAACTATGTATAAGCCATTTAGACTAGCGGCTTCACTCTTCTGGTAATGGGATAGTAATTTATTGCATTGACTAACTCATTCAACCCACTGGCACCGGCAGGCAACAAAATAGTTGTCTGCCATTTTCATGTATCCTTCTTCTAATTTCATTACAAACCAAATGTGTGCTGTAATGATTTCAAAAAGGACGGAATTTCATTTTTGAAAATGTAAAAAAGATAAGGTCCTGTCTACTTTTGGTATAGGACATTTTCTTTTCACATATACTATTTTTGAACCTGTTTACCAATACGTGTCCTTCTGGTGTCTTGAATTCCTCCTAAAAAGGGCTGCAGATACGACTGCATGCCCTTTTTATTTCCGTAGCTAATATGTATTCAATAAAATAATTAAAAACTAAAAATGTAATATAACATATTTTATCAGTTCAGATTATGTTAAGATTTACTTCATAGTCGAATTATGATTTCGTATCTAATTCAGCAATATATGAACTGTTTACCTAAAGAAAAGACACCAAGAAGGTTTCTTTTCTTCTTTTAATCTAAAAAACATTTTTCCTTTTCAGTAAGATCCAATTATCCCTCTAATATAAACCTCATATTTAAAGGAAATTTAATCATGGTACTCAAGAGTTTTCATCTACTTCAATATACCAATAGCTTAATTTCAAATCACATTTCCAGCACTATATTTGCTTTCTTACAGATTTTCTGTCTTGTTCTTAATTTTGTCAAAATCCTCATGCAGTTATACAAAAAATATATGCTATTATGATTCTAAGAAACTATGCGTTCCCTTAACCCTGTATTTTTACAGGGTCTTTGTTTATTTTATTTACTTTTATTGGCTTTTAAGAGTTAATACACAACCAATTTCAAATAAATCGTTTAAATGTTAGTTAGAATTTGAAATAATATAGCTATTAGCTTTTTTAACAAATGAAATCTAATATCAGTTTTCTAAATGTATACTATACTAAATGCCAGTTAACACTATACACATAGTGTTAACTATCTTAATTGAATATTGGTAATAGAAAGTCTAAACATTATCAATTTACTATATATTACATATATGTAAAAATAGATGTATGTTAAGCTTATTCAAAATCTTTCCCCTAATAAAGATTTGAAGTAGCATTTCATGATTCTCCTTACTGTTAATATGCCTTGAAAAAGAACCCTATAGGGTTCTTTTTCTTTTCATTATAACCCTCATCCAGTCCTTATTTAACGTGTATTAAATACTTAACACTTTATTGTATTAGGCATTTATACAAACTAAACATACCATTATCAATCCCCTGTTTTTTACTATTAATTCTTATCATATAAGATCATCCTTCCTTTTTAGTAATAATTTATTAAACCATATTTCTCTAAAAGGATTTTATTACCCTGCCATTCAGTTCAATAAGCATTATTTCAGTGTACTCAAAAATATAAATATAAAGTCGTTTAAATCTAAGAGTTATTTAAGAATCACCCCTTAACCGGTACATTTTATACCTCATCCTTGCCCCGTAACTCTTGCGGCCAAACTTCTTTTTAAACTTACAATAAATTACAGAGATTGCTTACAATTGTATAGAATTCATCTATCCCCCATCCTAACTCTCTATCTTTAAAAAAACTTTTTAACAGAATCTTTCACACAATATGCCATATTAGACAAGCAACTTTAGCACTATTTCAATATATTGTAGGATATAGATGCCCCACAAGTAATTGAAAATCAGGGTAAAGAAGTAGCTTAGATTCAACTTTTCTCATCCAAATATTAACTCAAATCCATCCTATTCCTTCTGTAGTTACTATTAATACGTTTAGAATTAATTCCTTTTTTTATACTTAGTATAAAAAAAAGGAATTAACAAACTATATATCTTGAATGAACAATTCAATAATTATAAGGAGAGATGAATGAATGTCAAACATTTATCAAGAAATATGGGATGCAGATATGCGTGGAAATGGCATCAAAGCCACTTTCAATAAAGAAGATGTAGATATTCAAAAAGGATTCGTTCTAGTTGAACCTACTAAGGTTAGGGGGAAAGAAGAAAAACAAAATCATATGTTATTAAAAGAGGTAGTTATCCCTGAAAATAAGAAAAATTCATATGATTTGGTCGAAAAATTATTTAATAATTTCTACTTAGATCCACATTTAAGAGAAGACAATACGGTTGAAGAACAACAAGAAGTAGATGCATTATTAAAACATGCTATACAATCTGAACCTATGAAGATTTGTAGGACTTTTGTTGAGTCTAGGAAGGGTACAAATTTATCTGACGAGCAGTGGTATACTTATTTGCATAACATTTGGTTTCTACAGTTCGATAGTGGTTCTGGTATTAGCCTAAGTGGATTTGAACATGTGTTTATTGGAGAAGAAAAGAAAGAAGGTAGTAGCCTAAATGGATATCACTTCTGGTATAAATATTATCTTGAAGATCAAACTGGGTCAAATGATAAAATAGTCTATTTAGGACCAAAAGATAAGAATACCGTTCCTGATGTTATTACTTTTGGTTATACATTAGAAGCTTCAGATGATCATATTAATAACGTTTTACTCTTTAAGAAAAAGGGTGGTTTTTTTATAGGCCTTAGCCCAGAAGGATTATTAGCTTTAGGAGTTGCACGTTTTGCCGATACTCTTAGTGAACATAATACTATTGAGATAAATAATCAAGAATACGATTTGGCACTATATTCTTTTGGTAAAAGATCTATGCGAACTTTTTTCCCTATTTATAAATAAGAATCATTTAGCTTTATTTATAAGGGATTCGTTCCAAATAAAATACTATGTAAAACAAAAAAGTTTTCTAACTCAAAAAACCTTGTATGGTTATTCTGCCATATAGCATTTTTATTATGTATAAAACTTCAAACTATAAATTTTTTTAATCGCAAAGACAAATATTCACCTTATACATTTGAACTATCTCAATAAAATTGACAACATAATAAGAGCTTTTTAAAAATTAAATATGGAAGAGATGGCTCCAATATTATACCGGAGTCCTCTCTTTTTATATCTTTTAATAACAATAGTGACTATATGTACCTTTATAAATTCAATTCTAATTTGAATGTACAGGAATGCTTAACGATTTTATATGCGAATTTATCTCTCATATAGCTGAAAAAGACTTTATTCAAGCTTATCTAAACAGTGTCCTCTTTATGACATCGATTGTTTGAATCTAACAACTTAACTACATATAAAGTATGTCCCCTAATCACTCTTGCAATTTCCGCCATCGTTTCCCCCTAGATTTTTACATATCGTATATTCTTATATGACTTTTTCCATACATTCATGTTGATTCCTAAAGAATTCCTCCGTCATTAAGTTATATTCGTGCATGATTAGTACGCTTGATATTTAATTTATTTTGACTCCCTTCTTGTTTCCAAATAATTTAATGCCAGTTTAATGAATTGCGTATCACATTTTTATTGTTTCTTCAAATGATTTTTCAAGTTCATTTACATTCTTTTTTATCACTTAATGCATTCATTTTAACGAGCCTCACTTTTATGAAACTACTATAAATACCTATTTCATCCACAATTTCGTATACAGAAATAATAGCTTTTTATTGAGAATTAAATCGATATTTTTTGTATTACCGGTATATATTTTCATAATGTGATTAGCGTTTCTTTTTCAATACCTCCTTTTCGATTTCCTCTAACTTTTTAAAATTGGAGATCCTTTTCCCTAAATACAATATGAATTTCCGCTTTCTTTAGTTTTTTCCAAATAACAATTAAATTAGAATGAGGACGACTTGTACGTCCTTTCCCATGCAGTTCTTCGAAGAGGTGTTCTTTTTCAGACTGTTCATAGACTTTCTACCAACGAATTAGGCATAATTTTAATTTGCCCTTTCCAATTATATGCAAAAGTTATTCTGAAAAGAAATCTGTGTAGATTCTTTACTAGTTGTTTCTAGTGACTTTCATTATAAAAAAGATAACTTATTTTCTATTTATCTTTTACATTGTTTTAGCGAAGGATAAGATACAAATCCATATAAAAACCCCAGATAGGCAATTTATTTGATGTTTGCACTATCTGGGGTATGATTCACCAATATATTACGTATTGACGTTAATTACGATAAAGTAAGTGTCGTACAATATCTCCAGGGTGTAACACAAATAAAGGTCCCCAAGAAGGATTAGAATCATGCATTGCTTTTAACGACGTAATCATCCTATCAAAAATCACAGCAACATCTCCATCTTTAGCAATAGCGGCTGTAACAGCAGCAGCAACTATATGAGCCGCATAAATTCCTGATTTGTATTCTTCAGGCAACGAACCCAATGTATTTAATGAAGAGCGTAACTGAGCAACAATTAACTCATCTTTATTTTTCCAGTTTTGAATCTGATTTAAACTATGATTTTCCAGACTAATTAATTTTCTCTTCACTATAGTAGAAGCAACAATTTGAGCTGATTTCTTAGCCTCATCATTACTTATTGCTATTCCCTCTAGTTGAATCTCTGAGAGATCTTTATCTACTTCAGTTTCAATTATCTTCTCCCATTCTTTCGCTTGATCAAATTCAAGCAACCCTACAGCATACGCTCCTAAATACCCTCTTAATATATCAGCTGGATGAGGATCTTGATCAGGTCCCTCATTTCTAAGGATAGCTTGTCTTGTAAAGGCCGCATTTAAACCACGAAAATAACCGACTAAACCTATCGCTGCCGCAGGACCTAAATTCAATATACCTAAAACATCAGACGCAGTTTCATCAATACGGGAAGCCCAATATTCAGATAAATCATGTCCAAAATTTTGTTCCTCCAACTCTGTTCTTACACTTTCAGCTAACTCAGCCAGTAATCCAGTATCAGCATGTAATATGTCATGACCGCCTGTTTCATGTCCTATACTTGACCAAGCCAAAAGACCTTGTGTCGCATTAACTGGCGGGAGATTAACAACAGCTACCTCCACCCCAAAAATAGAAGTTGCATCTACTGGCCAAGTATATGGGCCAGCCTTTGGATTTCCCCATTTAACAAGTGGCGGAATAATACTCAAATCTGGTGGTTTAACTCCTGCTCTATCTTCTAAGCTCAAAAAACCATCATAAAGATCACTTACTAATTCTTGAAAAGCCCCTGTAGCATTAGGTTTATACCCTTCGCCATGCTGAAGAATGGCCTGAGCAATGTCTAGCATTAAACCTGCTTTTTTTTCTCTTTTTGGGTCCCTCAATAATATCCTAGTAAACCCTTCTTGTCCCAATTCATCGAGTGTTTTGATAAAAGGTTTATACATTGTATCACGGTACAAAGGAGGCAACTTATCTCGTAAAGTTTCTAATCTCCCACGTAGTTCATGGTAATTAGTTGGATCCTCTGGTCCATTAACATTGGTTAATGCTGCTTTTCTAACATCTTCAATACAATTTTTAAGATTACTTATATCTGGTTTACCTGTGACTAAATTTTTCTTTGTACCATCTAGATTTTTCATTATTTGACCTCCAAACAAGATTTATCACAAGTATTATGTCCCTCCCACAAAAATATATTCCAAACCATTCACTTCAATTCGAACGATTAAGAGGGCTTCCTGCCATTCCTTGCCTGATGCCAATTCATCTCCCACCTACGTAATTACTTGTTAAAGTAATAATAAAGAACTGATATCTTATTTAATTAAAATAGAGATATTAGTTCTTTATCGTTGAAATATTCCGATTACAACATATCAATCAATTGTTTTAAGTCTGGTCGTTTCCCAATACGCTGTGTTCTAGGTCTTGTTGATTCATCTTGTTGTGGAGAACCAGAGTTTCTAAGTAACTCTCTTATGCGTGAAGGTTTAAGTGCAGCTTGTCCGCGAGCTTTTACAATTCCTTGAAGACAAGCAACTGTTCCTACTATAATCGGTGAAGCACTAGACGTTCCACTGAATTGATCTGTATACCAAACGTCTTCATTCCCTCCACCTTGTAAATCTCCTTCAGATTTTCGAAAACCACCAGTTGTAGTTACTTCTCTTCCCCAACCTTGCGTATCAACTATAGATCCATAATTTGAAAAATCAAGCCTAGAACGGTCAGCACCATGATTTCTACCATGTGTACCTGGGGGTGGTGCTCCAGCTCCTACTAAGATAGCACCTGAATCTCTATGGGTACGATTAAATCGATTTTCGTATATGGTATCATCTAAATTCTCTGCTCCATTTCCTGCAGCTTCTACCACAATAATTCCTTTAGCTGTTGCTAAACGAATCGCATCAAAATCATCCTGCCACCATTCAATAGCAATATATCCTTTTTGATCAAGTCTATCCTGGAAATTAAATCGTGGACCAGGTCCATGTAGTTCAATAAGAATAATATCTCCAGGATTTAAAGCATTTGTAGCTTGTACAATTGCAGTAGATGAAGTTTGTCCTTGTCCAAAAATAGAAATTGCATGTATTTTTGCATTTGGACTAATTCCTGTAATACCCAACGCATTTTCATCACCACTAATTTCACCAATTACTGCTGTTCCATGATTTCTCCAGGCTATTTCCGAACTAGGAGTTCCTCCGATAACCCCACCTTGATTTTCTCTCAAATCCTCATGCGAAAATTTCCATGCACCTTCAATGTCTACTATCTTTACTCCATTACCTTTTCCACCAGGAAACCTCCAAGCGTGTCGCGCATCAACTCCAACAGGAGCTGCATCTAGATATCCTTGTCTAATACTAAAATCTGGCGTAGCTGGGGGAGCAACATCTGGCATTGGTTCTGCAGCTATTCTTGCAAGTTCCGGAGCAGGTTTAATATAAGCATCCTCTACCATATTAGAATTCCGTAATTGCTCAACAATCTCTTCTAATTTCTCATCAGGTGCACTAACTCTGTAATATTTGGACAAATCAGGCGTTTCCTCGTCACTCCCTAATGAAAATGTACTCGCTGGTTGTATCTGTTCTACATTAAAAAGCGGTTGTATTTGAACTTCTTCTGATGCTAACATGCTCATCAAAGAATCATTTCTGCTATCACTAGAAGAAATAGATTCTTCTTTTAATCGATCTAAACTAACATCTTTTTTAGCTATTACAATTAATTGTCGAGACATAAAACCCCTCCACTATAATTTATTAATATATACTTTTTGCTTAAAAATAAGGATAACGAATATCTAAATTATAACCACTCAGCTGTACGCACTGTTCTATAATTGCCGAGAATTCTTCATCTATTTCGCGACATAATATTGTGGTTAAAAGTAGATTTGTTTTTATACGCATGTTCAATTCCAAATATCTTCTATATTAATATTATTATTTGTTAAAGTTACCAAATAAACATCTGGATGTGTTAATTTTCCCCATTGCTCAAATCCAAATCTGCTACTGTCAAAATGACGAAGTAACAGTGTCATTGCAACACTATGTGTAACTAAAAGAAAGGTTCCCCCTCTTAGTAATAAATCGTCTTTCAACGTACCTAATCGATCCATAACATCCTGGTTAGACTCTTTTCCTATGAGTTTTAAGCTAAAATCTTCAAATTGTTCTTTTATCTTTTCTGCTAAATGTTCATTATCATTTATCTCATCTAAATCTATTTCTCTTAACCTATCTTCAATTGAACACTCTAAATGTAATTTTTCGGAAATAACTTTTGCTGTTTGTTTAGCACGCAAAAAAGGACTGGAAATTAACTGGTTAACGTTTGTGATGTTTCTTTGTAATAAAAAATCCGATAATCTTTTTGCTTGAATTTCCCCATCAGAATGTAATGGTGAATTTATTTTATTTCCTTCCGCCCTACCATGGCGAATAATATACAGTTTTGTATCCGGCATCATTTTTCCTCCAATACTGGTTGATAAGAACTATCAACATATATAATCACCTACTTTTAATGTTTATACCCATCTAAATAATTAATATATACATATATAAAACTTCATTTAAAATGTGAGATTACGATGTTAATCGTTATTACATTTAACAACAATGTAATTATATTGTTATGTTTTAAACCTAATAAGCATAGCAGGCCTCTTTATCAAGATAGGAATAAATTTACTGTTATAAAAAATATCATTTTCTATAACATAAGCATTATGTTTGGAAAGGCAGTATAAATAGTTTATTTATTTCAGCTGATTCTTCTCATGTTTTATCACTCTTGAGATTTAGGAAAAAGTACAAATATTAATAGTTATGGAGGTAATGAACATGGAATCTAACAACTCTATTGAACCAGAGCAATTGTTATCAAAAGTTAACCCTTCTAATTTAGGAGAAGAAGCCTCAAATACCGCTATTGCTCCACCAATCAGCGGTTTATATGCATGGAATGCACAGCAAATTCGCGAGGAACTTCGCCTCGATGTAGATGGACGCTATCCTCAGATGGTAGCTAGTGGCACTATTATTTCAAATCTTTCATCTCCAATTCACTGGATTGCCAAATTAACAAATAATGGACCAAATACTTGGACAGGCAATATTCGAAATAAATTCCTTGACGGAGTACAATCATTTCCTTACACAAATGTAAAAATACAGGTAACACGCGGTTCATTTTCTGTGCAGCATACCGCAGAAGTCACGTTTCTAATTGGGGGGGAAACGGACAGAACTAGAACTTTCCGATTTCAATCTCCTTACTTCCACTCTGTGGAATTTGAATTTGATGCAGAAGAAGGTACAACTCCTGTCACAACTTATCGAACACACTCCCATCCAGACAAGCCAGCATTTTTGCCGGATGAAACTTTGTCAATTACGGAAGTTTTTAAACGAACTGGATTTGATGTAAAGTTATCTGAAGGTAATAATATCGTTACGCGAGACCATGCAGGAACAAACAGAAAATGGAGTAATCAAGAATTACATGATGCCATGCAAGTTTATTGGTCACACTTTGATAATAAGCCACAGTGGTCCATGTGGACATTCTTTGCAAATTCGGAAGCTGAAAGAGGCCATGGTCTTGGCGGTATTATGTTTGATAGTATAGGTCCAAATCATCGTCAAGGGACGGCAATCTTTAATAATTCTTTTATCTCTAATCCACCTCAAGGTGATCCAAACCCTGAAGCTTGGATACAACGAAATCGTTTTTGGACTGCTTGTCATGAAATGGGGCACGCTTTTAACCTTATGCATTCTTGGCAAAAACACCTAGGTAATCCTTGGGAACCATTGGGGCGTCCTCTTATTCCAGAACCAAAAGCTTTAAGTTTTATGAATTATCCTGACGATTTTGATGGTAACCACGATGGTAACATACAGAAGTTCTTTAAAGAATTTGAGTATCGTTTTAGTGATCAAGAACTATTGTTTATGCGCCATGCACCTGAGCATTTCGTACAAATGGGTAATGTTAACTTTGGAATAAATCATGGTTTTGAGCAATCTAACGATTCTATTAACCCATCTTTTAATCTTGAGTTGAGAGTTAACCGTAAAACACCTGTGTTTCAATTCTTAGAGCCTGTAGTTTTTGAAATTAAATTAACCAATACCTCTGGTGAACCTCAGTTAACAAAAAAACATATTTTATCCGATTTAAGTGGAATGTCTGTAATTGTAAAAAAACAAGGAAAACAAGGACGTCAGTTACTACCTTATGCTCAATATTGTTGGAAGCTAGAGAATAAAGTAATTATGCCTGGAGAATCATTTTACGAAACCGTTTTCGCTTCTGTAGGAAAAAATGGCTGGCTAATTGACGAACCAGGATACTATAATATTCAAGTATCCTTGCAAATAAACGGCAATAATATCGTATCAAACAACTTAAGACTTCGTGTTTTTCCACCTTCTGGATACGATCAGGAATTTCTTGCTCAAGACTTTTTCTCTGAAGAAGTTGGCCGTATACTTACATTTGACGGTAGTCATTTTCTTGAAAAAGGGAACAACATCCTTCGTGAGGTAACCGAAAAACTTCGTGATCATTCAGTTGCCCTTCACGCTCATATAGCTCTTGCTAAACCATTGGCATTTGATTATAAATTCCTTAACTTTACAGAAGACTCAAATAAAAGAGGTGCAATCAAAATAATACCTGCCCAACCAGACGAGGCACGTAAACAGTTTACTTCTGCTTTAACTGAGCACAAACAGATAGCAGCTAAAACACTTTCTCATAAGGATTATAATGAATATATGGTAACATTCAGTGAATTCCTAAGTAGTCAAGACGAAAACAAAGAAGCTGCAGAAGTACAGAATGACCTTTATCAAACATTGGCTGAGCGTAATGTTCTAGATAGTGTATTACAAAAAATTAAAAATCGACGTGAAACATACGAACAACAAACAAACAAATAATTTACGTACAAATAAAAACGTAGAAATTAATTATTTCTACGTTTTTATATTTATCAAAAGTCTTTTCCCCTTTTTACAACAGTGATTAATGGAAAAAATATCAACTATAGATTAGAAAAATTAATGATTGTTATTTTCAAACTACTCTAATATTAAATCTGTTTTCTTTCGAATTATGTGTGCTTTAGGAGTAACAATGTTGGCTCTTTTAGTATTAATGTTAGCATGATAACGTGGAGGATTCGTCTCATAAAAATGTTCATCAAATATTATTCCTGTAACTGCATTTATAGTTGTTAAAGGAACTTGGTATATTGTTACTACATCCATTCTTTCTAACTAGTGATATTTTGTAGAAGACCGACTTTCCTCCTCCAGGTTATCTATCCAGTAATCATCCTGCATTATTTTGAATGCTACTGAATGAAGATTAATATAAAAACCTACTTTCCAAAAACCAGCTGGTATCTTAATTCCACAACCTAAAGGTTTTTGGTATCCACAGTACTCCCTATCATTTACTGAAAAGATAGGGAGTATAAAAATTAAAAATTTCTTGTTTCTACTCTTGCTTTTACTAAATAATACAATTTTCTATATCGCCCCATTTTGTATGCTGAAATTCCTTATGATGAGGAGTAATATTTGCAAAGCAAAATGAATTACAATTTGTTTTCTCTGCTTCATCTAGGTTTCCACAGTCTACATCCTCTCTTCTAACAAGGTAACCCCTATCCCACAAGTCCGCCTGGCCTCCTGCATATAACCAGTCTCCTACCTGATTTTTATTCTTAAGCCTCTCATCTAGGTGCTCGTTATCACATCTATCCAACTGTATATTTTTTTCACACCGGTATTATTTACTCCATAAAACGCAAATTTCCGTTCTTTATTCATAACAAATAAAAAATGTGTAAATGCATAAATTTCGGCTCCTTCTAATGCAATTTGACTTATATCTTCACGTAAACACGGAAATGAAATAGGAAACTCTTCTCCTTACAAAATAGGATCAAATCCTTCATTTGAACCCATTATAGAAAAGCCTCCCTCTCTACAAATTTTATGTAGATTATTTTTTCTTCCTGCTGCAAAAAGCCTAGGAATAAATCTCTATGTAGCATTTATAATCTGTAAACATGTTGATTACCCCATCGATTTTTTTAGTTAAAGCAAATTTGCCAAACCGTTTAGATTCTCCTATTATTTACGATATTTATGCATATCAAAGTAAAAACTATACTCTAACGATTATATCGATTATTATCCAATTTAAATGGATGGGTTTTTAATCTTTTAGTGGTCACATAGATTTAATTCTTTCTGTAATAAAAACCTAAATAATAGTTAATACTACACTTTGGGTTGGAGATTTTTTAAAATGATAAACCATTCAAACCCTCTCAATTTGACTAATGAAAATGCGCCAATTAAAAAGCCCTTTTCTCAAAACGGTAGAGTGATACCCACAAATAGAGGAGGAGTGGCAAGAATCTTAAAAATGTTCAGGACTTCCCCTGCTATTTGGGCTATCTTTGGAAAAACCTCTACGATTCTCAGGCATTAGAATTTTAAATATCTGAGAATATTTTCGAGTTTCAAAGGTTTTATGGATTAGCAGAAACTAAGACGTTTACTGAGCGGACTCGTGAGCTAATGACAAAGTCCACATGCGGAGTACCCGATATACTAGCGGTTACAGCAATAGACTTTTCAGCACTATGTCCCTGGAACGAGAAACGGATAGCCTATGCATTTGATATTGAAACGAAAGATATTTCTAAAAAATGGGGAACGCGATACGAATTGCCTTCAAGTCGTGAGAAGACACTACTCCAATAATATTTTGGGAGGTTTTGATAATAGTGAGCACACTTGAAGTATTGGGACTTCTCCGAACGCATTTGATGTAGAACTGTTGCATTGCGCGAAATGGGACATATATTAGGTTTAGCTCATTCCAATGTTCCATGAGCGATTATGTTTCCTTCAAATTCTCCAAACCTTATTAAGAATGTCCTGTCACTAGATATTATTGCAGGAACAGAAAGACTTTATCAAATTCATAAAGCTGAAAAATAACTTTCTCATTCGAGGATGCTGGTGTAGTGAAAATCTGGATCCTAATTGTTAATGTAATAGTTTCGTCTGAATCTGAGCAGAATCAGATGTTTAAATCCGTCTACTATTTACCAATAAAAATCAATTAAGAGAGGAATAATCATAATGACAATTGTAAGACGTTTTCATTCTCCAGGTAACTTAAAGGACTTTGACTCTATCCCTAATCAGGTTGAGGCTTGGCATGAAATCATCTCCGATTTTTTCAATAGTAACATCCAGGACGTTCAACAGGAATTGGCGGCATTAGGAGGTATACCCCAATTCTATAATCCGTCTATCACTGAAACTTCATCGGACATGCAAACGCTTGACATTACTTGGAACGCCTTTCCACGAGTGATTCAAATCCGTAATCACAACAATCCAGATTTATATCTGCCAGCGGCAGAAAAATTGAATCCTAATGGAATTCGGCAACATGATGAGTATTGCGAGTGGCATACAGAAAGAGACCAAGAAAATAAAGTGTTACGAGTCACCTTTACTTGTGAGGGACCTGAGTATTGGCAATCATTAGCGGATGGGTATCCTACAAGATATAGTGGTCCTAGAACGGCAGGCGCTCAGGGTAGTAAAGACGTACTCTTGGCAATGTATCAAAAATACATTAGCAAGGACGTAAGCTTGACGGATCTCCTGAATCCAGATGGAACCTATAACCCTAACAACAAGTGGAATACCACGCATGGCGCGATGCATCTAATCCAACCAAACAACACTTTATCTGCTGAAATTAACATTGCAGCTCGCGCAACAATTTTGCGTAAGGACGCTCATGGGGAAATGATTAATGAGCCAACTGCTCTAATCAATTGCTCCCGTTTCGGTGAAGCTCAACGATTCAGCGATCCGACTATCGGATTTCAGGTAAATAAATTGGCTCAGCAAGGATTGATGATTACACTGCAAGATCCCGTAGGTCTCTATATTTCCGACTTAGATACAAGCGGTTTTGAAGCGCCTGATGGTAGTGATCCCGCTCAGTACTGGACCATTTTGCGCGGTCAGAAAGGACAGGTTTTACGAGCCGTATATGAAGTTCCTGCATCTGCAAATTTCAAAGTAGGTGATATGACAATCGATGGCCGCCCTATCGAATTTGGTGGACAAATTGCTGAAAGTATTACCATGAAATTGACTGGAGTAGCCAGTAAGCATCATTCTATACAAAACCCGTTGCTTACATGTCCTGGTTCATCGGATGATGCGGTTAGACCCGCAGGTCTTGTCGCTGGAGACAATGAAATATTACCAACGCGCGTCATCAGGTAAAAAGGAGGAAAGTTGCTATGGCACCCTTTGAAAACGAAGAGCTCAATAAAAATAATGTAGCCCCTCTAGAGCAAGAACCTTTATTGCATGTAAATCAGATTCAAGGTAATATCTTGGGTGGATTCAACAAAGACTTTCAGCAATTTCTCTTTTTCGAAATTGTTGACCCTAATTTGGCGAAACAATGGATTCAGTCCATCAGTTCACAGATTTCCACCACACAAGAGGTTGTGACGTTCAATCGTTTGTATCAAATGATGTGGGCCAGGAGAGGATCGGAACCAACTGGCTTAATTGCTACTTGGATGAATATTGCCTTTTCATATGCTGGACTAAAAAAACTGGTTTCGGAAGAATCACTTAAGGACTTTTCAAAAAATGGACCTTTTGCACTTGGAATGAAAAAGCGTTCGGGAAAGCTTGGAGACCCTAGGGACCAAACTTCGGAAGGGAACCCTAAAAACTGGGTGATTGGAGGCGACGCTAATTCCCCAGAGATTCTTCTCATTATTGCCAGTGACTCGGAGTTGGAGCTCGATAAAAAGGTGCAGGAGATAAAGAAGAATTCAACCATCGAAAGCGGCTTGAAATTAGTTTATGAAGAAGCTGGGAGAAATCGTAACGACCTGCCAGGGCATGAACATTTCGGTTTTCGGGACGGGATTTCACAACCAGCCGTAAGGGGACGTTTCTCCACTGCATCAGGAGATATGCTCACCAAACGTTGGATTGACCCATCAGATAAAGCATTTCTCACTAATGCAGAGCCGGGTGAAAAATTAGTATGGCCAGGGGAGTTCGTTTTCGGATATCCCAGCCAAAACGATCAATCTCTAGATCCAGTTCCCGTAGAGAACGAAGACTTGCCTATAAAATATGGTGTGCCTGTTTGGGCAAAAAACGGTTCCTTTCTGGTTGTGCGTAGACTTCGCCAGGATGTAGCAGGCTTTTGGGAATTTGTATTAGAGAAGGCCCAAGAGTTAAATATGTGCCCGACACTTATGGGAACGAAAATGGTAGGGCGTTGGCCAAGCGGGGCACCGCTTATGCGTTCTCCTGAAACAGATAACCAGGAGTTAGCTGAAGATAATCACGCAAACAACCATTTCTTATATGAATCTGATACTCCCAATATAAAATTGAGCCCCAACTTGAATTACGCTGACCCTTTCCCACAAGCGAAAGAAGATTCTTTTGGCAGACGGTGCCCTATATCGGCACATATCCGAAAGGTTAACCCAAGGGACTCGATTACAGATATAGTAAGTGAATTTTCCAGCCTGACCCGACGAATACTCAGACGCGGGATTCCTTTTGGCAGCCCACTAAACGTGAACCTTTCAATGCCTCCATATAACGATATGGAAAATGGTAACCGGGGATTGATGTTTTTGTGTTATCAGACCAGAATCGATTTTCAATTTGAGTTTCTGACCAAGGGATGGGCCAATTCACCAGAATTGCCTGTTGGCTCTAAATGTACTAACTCAGTCGATATTTGCCCGCCACCCGGAGAGGACCCAATTATTGGACAAAATGGTGATGGAAATAGGGGCCGCACTTTCACGTATACGACGAACAAATCGATGGATATCATGAAGGAGTTTGTTATTCCTACAGGTGGAGAATATTATTTCCAGCCCTCGGTCGATGCGTTGAAAACAGTCATAGGGAGCCAGGCTTAAACATAGATGCAGTCCATTGATGATAAATATTAATTCAAAACCCCGATCCTCCGTTACCGGACTTAATCGGGGTTTTATTGTACGTGTTCCTTTTTACACAAGTGATATGTTGGTTAAGCAAACTTATTTAGCCCCCCCTAAAACTTAGCAGAAGAGTGTAGAGCTGCTTTAATTTTTCCACATCATGCTCAAATCAATTGTATCAACATCACTATCATTCATATGTAATCCTAGTAAATCATTTAATTCACTAATAAGTACTTTACCTTCTACAACAACATGTTCTTTAATCATTTGCTGAATCGGTGAAAGCTCATCTCCATAATATTCATCACGGATATCACCTAAAATTTCTTCAATTGTTACCTAACCAGCTGTACCGCCATATTTATCATATAATACAGCAAATGGAATACGTTTCTTTTGCATTTTTCATAATAGATCATGTATTGGTATGGTTTCATTTGCTTCAATATCTCGTAAGTATATGGCTATGTAAGAAAGGTTTGAGGTCGCTTACTCTGGCACTCACCCAATTATAAATAGACAATCAGCTAAAAGGTATACAATCAAATATAGTATTATAAAAACTAAGTTTAAGATAAGGAGTGATTGTCTTTGTATTATCGTCAATATCAACATGAATATCCACCTGAATATTATGAATGTATGAAAAAATGCGAAAATCCACCTTATTCATACCCTTCTTATGAATGTGACATGCATTGTGCCCCTAAATACCCACCAAGACCTAGCTACTTGTCCATTCCATACTCAATGCAGACCTCACAAACACCTACAGCACTCTATGAATATAACCCTTACTCAATACTAGTAACTCGGCCTCCCTGGGAAAATGATTCTTGTTATATAGAATGTAGAAGATTGGGAGTGGATGATTATCACTGTCGAATTAGATGCGAGTGGTTGTAACAAACAAACTTAGAACAAAAATTAAAAAACCCATCTTATCTGGAGTGAACCCGAATAGTGGTACATGAAAAAACACCTCCTGAATTCGCATACTAAGTATGCAAATTCATTGGAGGTGTTTTTCGTTTGAAGACAAGAGTTCATTACCCAGAAGAAACAAAGTGGAAAGTCATTGAAATGAAGAAAGACGGTTATTCAAATCGTGCAATTATGGAGAAACTCGGAATTAAAAATGTTTCCCAAATTAAGACATGGATGAAATGGTATCGTACAGATCAAACGTATCGTTTTCAACAACCTGTAGGAAAACAATATTCTTATGGAAAAGGACCAAAAGAGCTCAGTGAATTAGAACAGCTACGTTTAGAAAATAAACATCTAAAAACAAAATTACTTGTATGGGGAAAGTATCTGGAAATCGAAAGGGGCTGAAACCAGAAACTGTAGTTACTTTATGGAGAAATGTACAAACAAAAATAACGGTAAAAGACTTGTGTAACGTATTAGAATTACCCCGTTCTACATTTTATCGTTGGTTACAACGAACGGAAGATCTGAAAGATGATATAGAAGAAAGAGTAAAGGACGTCTGTCTTAGGCATAAATTCCGGTATGGATATCGAAGAGTGACCGCTACTCTTCGAAAAATGGGACTGTGTGTCAATCATAAAAAAGTATTACGAATCATGAGACAAAATCATATTCTTTCAAAAGTGCGTCGAAAGAAAAAGAAATATATCAATGGTGCGGAACCAATGGTAGCCCCTCATCGATTGGAGCGCCAATTCGATGCATCCAAACCAAATGAAAAGTGGTTTACGGATGTGACGTATCTCTTATTTGGAGAGCGTACCTTGTATTTATCAACGATCATGGATGCCTTTAATCGTGAAATTATTAGTTGTGTCATCAGCGAATCACAAACACTGACATTAGCGATGAAAACATTGAAACAAGCAATGAGAGGGCGAAAAGTAAAAGATGTCCTTCTTCACTCGGATCAAGGAAGTATTTATACAGCAAAAGAATTTCAAGCGTATGCCAAAGAAAACGGCATGATCACCAGCATGTCCCGGAGAGGAAATTGCCATGATAATGCCGTCATGGAAAGCTTCTTTGGTCATTTAAAAAGTGAAGCTTTCTATTCACAAAAGATAACAAAAGTATCCAACACAACTGTGCGAAAGATTGTGCTAGAATACATTCATTACTACAATTGTGTGCGAATTCAAGAAAAATTAAACCACCTATCCCCTAAAGAATTTAGGGAACAAGTGGTTTAGGTGTTTTGATTGGTGTCCCGTTTTCGGGGTTCACTTCAATCTAAGGTGGGTTTTCTTATTTTATCCAATGCAACAAACTACATGAAAAGTTACATTCGTTTCGCTTATTTTACTAGGATTGTATAAAAAGCTTGTTATGCTAGGGGTAACTAAAAAATATGTTACATTCAAAACATTGATTTCAAAGAGATTGAGGCAATTGCGGATAACTTAAAAGAAACTAAAGACGTACAACCTATAGAACATTAGAGAAGTTAAATTATATAAAATAGGTACTAAAACGCCACTATTCAGAACTTGACTACATACTATTTCTTCTAGGTTTCTTGGCGTAAATAAGCAAAAAAGAGGAGAACCCTTCATATAGGAAACTCTACCGTTATAAATAGATTATTTCACGTGTAACTTTTCTTTTACTTTCGCAGAAGCTCGTCATTCTTCCCTCTTCCCAATCTGTTACACCTTTTTTATCAGAATGGAAAACGCGTAAGAATGCTTCTTTACGAAGTTCTTTAAATCCATTAAATTTCACTGCTTTTTCATTACCTTTTTCGTCAAACTCTTGTAATTCATAATTATACTCTGTGTATTTATTTCTTTCTTTAGATACACCCGACTTTATTTTAATTCTACAGTTATTGTTGGTGTAGTACTCCCAGCAAGTAGTTAAGATGTTATTTATTAAAATAAATCTTAATTCTCAATCAAAAGGCCCTTCCAAGGCATTAACAAGGGTTTCCGTTCCGCAAAATTAAGAAGAGAGAATAATTCTGGAGACGCACTGTGTGGCTCCCCATTAACATAATCGGGAGGGCCGTCCCATCCTTGCGTTAAATCGGCCTCTACCCCGTTCGCGTCTTCTCATGCTGTAATTTGATTATCAATCCAGCCGTGGAGCTTCCAGAAATGTTTATTAATGTGGCTAGAAAAAGGAGAACCAAGCCAATCATTAGATACGTCAAGATTGTTAGGATTTTCAGGTGGTTCAGTACTCCAGTGCATATGCATCCAACCATGAATTCCACCTTCTAATTCAGTACCAAAACTATCTAGTGATACCGTTCTTAGCCAAGTACGGTTAGCATATCTCTCATTTACGCGTTGTAGAGCCTTATTAGTAGTTTCTTGCTCCTTTGTGGTTCCAAAAATATCGGGATTAGGATTAGTTACCAGGGGCATAGGCCAAACTAAATCATTGTGATCCCAAGGTATATCTAGCCATGGAATTACAACATCTTTTTTATTGCTATGATGCCCATGTCCTCCATGTCCTCCATCTGGAGTGTTACCTTCAGCTCCCCAGGCATTAACCATCGCAATCATTTGTCTATGCATATACAAGAAATCGATACCTGAACCGGGTTGATTCTCAAAACGTGGAGCTTTCCAACCTTGTTCAATAAGCATCTCACGAACAGCAGGGTCCATATTATTCCATTCATTTTCGTTTCTAACGAAGTGCCAAAGACCATGATACATTCTTACACGATTTGATGCCAAACGCTGACGGACTACATCTGGTATGTCACCATACGCCATAATTATGTCTCCTTTCTCACTGTTATTATTGTATATTTTTTATAATTCTCTTATTTTCCTATAGTATACTGTTTAATCTATAATCTTATCATTTTTACAAATTTACTTGTATGCAATATTAATTTTTTTATCAATATGAACTTCATTACGTTGAAAGTTCTCTTTCAATTCCCAACTTTAATAGCAATAAATGATACGACTTTATCAGCTTCCCCGCTGCCATGACGAATTGTACAATGAATTATATAAATAGACATGCAAACACTTATTGAGAAAATAGTATGTACATCATTATGTTTTTCCACTTAAATAATTTTGAAGAAATAGTTATACAGTTAGGTTATGTAGTCTAATATTATCAATTAGAAGGGGTACTGATGTACTTTTTTCTCGTTGGAATCCAGATAATTACGAATATACCGATAATCATGTTGCGTTTAATTATCAATTAGGTTGATCCTATCTATGGGAATCTCTTGGTGAAAATGCAGTACCCTATCTAATTCGATTATTAAAACATAAATGCGCGACTATACGGTATTTTGCCGTAGTAAGTCTTGGAAGAATCACAACAGGAGACAGTACGCGTCTAGCGTTAGAAAAATCTTTAAAAGATGAAGATTCTAAGGTAATAGAATTAGCTCATTTGGCCTTGTACCGAACAAAATTGGTGAAACAATTTACGAAAAGACTCCATATTATTACCGAAAACTTATAGCTTGTTACGGAACCTAAATTTGAATCGGCTTCTGTTCCTGTGTATAAGGGTACGGAAGTAATCTCGTTACGATGGAATATCCCTAGTGCAATCGATGAAGAGGGACCATGGGGTGGTGCTTTATTATATAATCAAGTACAAATTTTGAACAGTGGAAAAGTCGGATATCTCCCAAGATTAGGTTTGGGTCTAATATAAAATAAATCACTGTTGTATGATATTGATAGAGAATTGAACTACTAACACTTTAAACAGTCCAGCAAGGTGTTAAGCGTTAAGTAGTTCAATTCAATCCATAAACAAACAGAAAGTTTAGTTTTTTCAGAAGATTATTTTCGTTTTCGTATTCGGTTTCATGCGGCTAAATTTGCCAACCAAGTACAGGACATAATATTTGTAATGTTCGCTGTTATCTAATTAAAAATTATTTTACAGATATAACTTTTAATCTAATTTAAGAACAAGACTACCAATGCTGATTTCCTTCATGCTCTTATTCCCCTACATTACTTGCCAAACTCCGGTAAATAGAATTAGCAAAAGCAAAGCGATCAAGAAATCCAGGGTCACCTGCAAGTTCAAATGAACACTCAAAAGCAATTACTGCTTGATAAATGCTCATTTTCTTTAAGCTTTCGTAACCACCAAAGGCATTCAAAAATGTCGCACCTACCCAACCTGTCTCTCCTTTTAAATCTTTCAAAATGTATTCAAGTTGAAACTGTAAATCCCATTCCCGACCATGGGCACTACTCTTTAATTTATCCCAACGTCCTGGAGTTTCCCACTGACCAATACCTCGTCCAGGTCCACCACGGTCTTGATACGTTGTTGGTTTCATTCTAGACTCTTGTTGTAAGTTACCCATAATACCAGCAGTTGCTGTAGCTGAAAAACCTTCATTTATAAAGAAATTCCAAACTTTATGATGGATTGAAGTTATTACAACATGTTCAGATGATATTGGTATGCTTGCGGTAGGTATAACGATTATAGTTCCTTCGCTAGGTTTATTATTTATTCCTGGATTCGCATCTTTAATCGTAGCTTGTTTTATTTTAAATTTTCTTGCTATTGCCTCGATGGTGTCATTACGGTTACCGTAGTGATGAACCCTATACAAGAACGCGCTAGCAGAATCGTTACTAGGTTCTCTTGCATCAATGGGGATATTGACCGTAGACCCAATTTCTAGATTCTTTGCGTCAATACCAGGGTTTGCTTTTTTCATCTCCTCCTCATTGACACCATATTGCTTTCCTATTAAAAACAGGGTCTCACCTTCTTGAACTATATGCTTTCGTACTTTAGGTGCGGCATTACCAGAATCCCCCGTACTAACCTCATCTAAATATTCAGGACGTCCAAAGCCAACGATTTTCCACTTTGGAGTTCCGCTAATGGAACGCTTACGACGTTGTACTTGTCCACCATCAGCGTTCGAACCACTTCCTGTGTTACCCTCGATAGTTTGTACGGTGTCACTATCAATAACTTTCTCTACCCATCCGATATGGCAAATGCGCTTGCCATTATGGAAGAATGCATAATCACCTTTTTGCGGGTTTGTGTACCACGCGCCTTTGTTCTTAAAAAAACTAGCATGATACGGAGTGTAAGCAAACTTACCGCATATATCCGTAGCCCCTACTTGATTTGCACACCATGCTTGAAACATATCACACCACGGTTGACCGTCTTGTCCGTACCACTTTCCGTATTTTGTTTTATTTGAATCAGCTGGCGTTTCGGTACTGCCAATTTCTGCTGCTATAACAGCGCCGAGCTCTGAAATTTTACATGCCATTAGTGATCGCCTCCTAGATATTTCGGGGTTTGTTCAGGTTGATTTTCTGGGTCTGCCTCAGATAGTCTATTATCAGTATCTTCCAGCAAACCTTGCTTGATAAGGTCCTCATCACTCATTATTTGATTTGTAGTATCTGTCATTACGTCTGAAAGGACTGACGTCAGTTCTTCTGAATAGTCATCGTCTCCTAGATATTTCGGAGTTTGTTCAGGTTGATTTTCTGGGTCTGCCTCAGATAGTCTATTACCAGTATCTTCTAGCAAACCTTGCTTGATAAGGTCCTCATCACTCATTATTTCGTTTGTAGTATCTGTCATTACGTCTGAAAGGACTGGCGTCAGTTCTTCTGAATAGTCATCGTCTCCTAGATATTTCGGAGTTTGTTCAGGTTGATTTTCTGGGTCTGCCTCAGATAGTCCATTACCAGTATCTTTCAGAAGTCCTCGCTTGATAAGTTCCTCATCACTCATTATTTCGTTTGTAGTATCTGTCATTACGTCTGAAAGGACTGGCGTCAGTTCTTTTGAAGCTTCTGTTTGGTATTGTAGTGTGTTTGCTGATCGTTGTCTTGTTAATCTGTCAGGCAGAATATTTTTGGACAAGTAACGATGGAACATGTATTCAAATAATGCAACACCAATAGCAGCGATGAGAGACATAATCAGCTCATCATCCCCGTATGTTAGGTTCTCACTCATCAACCAGATGACGACAAATGCCAAACCAAAATCAATAATTGTTGCCACGGTATTATTTGTTCTCGGTAATTTCAGTAAATCACCAATTAAATACGCTGCAGCACACAAAACAAGTGTTATTAAAAAGATGTTTCTAAATTGCATGTTAAAAAAGAAACCGAGAATGACGGACAAAAGGATAAGATTTGATACAAATTTTACTGCAAAAGCCTTAACATGTTTCATGTAAAGAACTCCTCCTTTTTTCGTAGTGTGCTAAAACTTTTAAAATTTTTTCAAGCTTCGAGTTCATATTTTAAATATTCACTCTTCTGTTTTCATCCTCACTTTTTCATTTATAAGAGATTTTAGAAAACACGACTTTATTAAGGGGAGTGAAATCTAACCATACCTATCATTTGTTATATAACAAGGTAATATAGGTGCTAGTTCTTACCAGAATGATTAAGGATAAAAAATACAAGTAACAAAGAAAAAAGCCCCATTGTGAGGATTTTTCTTTATTATAAATTAATGAGTTACGCAAGTTTGACCAAAAAGGAGTATATAAAAATGTCTCACACCGAAATCATTGATATAAAAGGTAAAGCATGCAAATAGGCCCTTATGTTATCTCACATAAGAGCCTGCCTAAATTGACAAAAAATTAGTGGTTCTGAGCAAAAACAATTGCAAAAATCTGGAGATTTTGCCAACGTAGAATCCATTAGTACCCACACCATGCGCAAAACCTTCGGCTATTGGTTCTATAAACAAAAGATGTAGCTATGTTACAAGAGATACTTAATCATAGTACACCACAAATTTAATTAGGATATATTGGAATCGTTGAGGAAGAAAAAGATAATATATCGGATACATTTCATATTTAAAACATTATAAAATAGTCAAAATAATTACTACTTTATTTCTTTATGAAATTCAATATAAAATCAGAATAACACTACCAATTCTCAACCATATTTTGACCTTGTTTAAAATAAAAAGATTAACTATTTGAAAATTTCAAATAATTGTTTTGTTATCCATTATTTTGTTTAGTTCTCCGCTGATTTAGTATCTTTCTTTACATTATATTGACTACTAACCATTATATTAGAGATAATAAATTTAATGATATAAATAATGCCATGGAGGTTTAGAATATGAAAAACATAATGGAATTCCTCAACAATCCATATATTAAATATCCATTAACTGTGATTTCAGCTATAGCTATAATAAAAACAGGTTATGATTTAGGGTCCTTTATTACAAAGTTAAAATATTTTTAAATCGTAAAAAAGAAATTGACTTTGTAACAAAAGAATAATTTCCTTAAATGATATAGAAAAAGCACTGCTGAAATCTTCAGCAATGCTTTCCCATTAAACGTGCTATGATAATGAAAGTCTATTTTTTCTACTCATGAGTTCTGTATACTCATATACATTTATTTTAGCTTTAAGATACGTTCTATTTCTTCCACACTCAACTTACTTGCTTTTGCAATAGTTTCAAGTGGTACACCAATTTCATGCATTCCTCGAATCATCTGCATCTTACCTTGCTCAATGCCTTTTTCCATGCCCTCTTGTTCTGCATGAGCTAACTTAGCTTGTTCATCTAGAAGTAATTTCTCTCGAGCTTCATATGCTGTTCGGAAAGAAGAATCATGGCTCATATTTTCCCATTTATTTATTGCCTTTTGTAAAATTGGATCTTGATTCATCGCAATCTCCTCCAATGTTTGAGTTAAATGTTCATCTTCATGTGCTGGTAATAATAACATCCAACGAACAAATGTATTTTCCCATGGGTTTACTTTTTCTTCACGCCATTGTTTTACTAATTTCGGTATCTCTACAAAATGGATTTCAATGTCGTCACTTAAGAGTTGCTGTAATTTTGTATTCCATAATTGTCCGATGGTATGAAATTCATCATCCTGAGAAAATAAAATAAAGTCTAGTAAGTTAATGGTAATTGTTTTCCGAAGTGAACGATATGGCATTCCTTCTTGCATTTGGGAAGTATAAAGTTTACTCCAGTAATATAAGGAGCGCTTCACCATATCATGTGTATTTCGAAGCTGGATTTCGATATTTACTTGCGCCCCATTATCCAGTGTTGCTAATAGGTCTAAAATCGATAACTTATCATCTTCATAAGATTTATGGAGATGTGGATCATCTAATTGTAGCGAAGTAATAGGTGCATCTAAAGATTCTTCTAAAATTGCATTTAGGAAACCCATTAAAATTTCCTCATTTCCTTTTGTTCCAAATAGCTGTTTAAAAGCAAAATCAATGCGTAAATTTACTAATTTAGTGGACATGGATTTCCTCTCCCTGTCTATATCATCTCTTATTACTATTGTACATAAAAAAAGGTAGAACATGCAAACAGGCTCTTACGTTACCTCACATAAGAGCCTGCCTACATTTACAAAAAATTAGTGGTTCTTAGCAAAAACAATTGCAAGTAACATCGTTTTTGCCCAGAACCTTTATTTTCATTTATTCTTTTTCCGGCCAAATTTTCGCATTTGGTTCTAATAACCACTTATGTTCTTCCTCCATGATACGATCATCCCATGGGTTATTCTCAAGGTGTCGAATCATCCAGCAAAAATACATTGCATATCCAGGCGCCGTTGCTTGTGGATGGTCTAACCCACCAGGAATTGTAATAAAGCTATTATGTACAACGCGATAAGCATCCTCACCAACCATTGCACATCCAAATCCCTGGGGTTTGTTAAAGCGATAATAATATACCTCTGGCTGATCATGGTGGTGTGGTGGATAACTGGACCATCGCCCTGGATAAGAAATAACCTCTCCTACTACCATATTAGAATACGCTGCATTGTTATAGTCAAAAATTGTACGAATAACACGCTGCGCTGTTCCCTCCCATACTCCATCTCCGGCTACAACACTTTGACACTCATTTGGAGTATATAACTTGGACGCAAATTCTTGATTATTATCGGTTTTTTGAACGAGCACTTCACTATCTAAAAGAGCAGTAATTGTAACCTTCACATTTTTAGCCACATGTAAGCACCAAGGGTTTTCTTCAAATACAGATTGTCTTTGAAGAACTTGTTCCATCCCTTCCCATTCTAAACGTATTGCCCCTTCTAGTAAAAGAACTGCCGTTTCATTCTTATTATCAAATAGCAACTCTTCTTTCCCATTAGACATCTTATATATGCCTATATCCATTAACATATCACTACCTTGACCGTTCATTTCTGTTAATACATTATACCCCTCATTTAATTCACCTAATTTTCCTAACATGGCTTTCTCCTCCTTTTATTTAATGGTTACTCTATCATTTTCTACTTTTGTCAGCTAACTAAATTCCGCATTTCTTTTAATTATTAATGAAGAAAGCTTTTCTGATTATGCTCTGTTTTCACTTCCGAATATTTGCATATGACTTTTAACGTTTTCGTATGCAGCCTCAATTACATCTTGATGATGCGTAAAGTAGTCTGAATAAGGAGTATTTAGGGCAGCAGTATTTACCACGGTAATTACATTCTGAAATGTGGCTGTTGCTACATTAATTTTACGAACACCATGTTGAATACATTGCTTGAAATCCTCTGGACTAATGCCAGATCCACCATGTAATACGAGTGGAATATGGACTACCTCATTAATTTCTTGTAGGCGGTCTAATCGTAAATCAGGATTTCCATTGTACATACCATGCGCATTTCCAATCGCAACAGCTAACGCATCTACGTCTGTTTCTTCTGCAAATCGTTTTGCTTCTGTAGTGCTTGTCAGCAACATTTCAATATCTTCTGACCCGTCCTCACTACCACCTACTCTGCCAATCTCAGCTTCTACTGTCGCTCCATACTGTTCCGCAAGCGCTACAATTTCTTTTGTCCTTTGGATATTCTCCTCTAATGGGAAGTGAGAGCCATCAAACATAACCGAACTAAAACCAATTTCTAACGTCTCTTTAATTGTTTCAAATGTTATACCGTGATCAAAGTGAACTGCTACTGGGACAGTCGCTTTTTTCGCCGCAGCTACCATCAAAGGACCAATCAGATGAATTGGCGAATGATTCAAACGAACTTCCGCAATTTGTAGAATAAGCGGTGAACTTAACTCTTCTGCAGCTTTGATAGCTCCCATTACCATTTCCATATTAGCAACACTGAAAGCTCCGACCCCATAATTCTCTTGATTTGCCTTAATTAAAATATCCTTCATTTGCACTAATGGCATTACACATTCACCTGTTTCAATATTATTTATAAATAGAAAACAAACGTCTCGTCTTTTTACTCCATTTGTAAGAGGACATGTTGATTGCCGAATCATTAACTTAGATATAGTCTCAAAATGCTGAAACTAAAGACCTGCTTTTTCTTGTATAAATTTCCGGGCTTTTAATGCGTATTCAAAAGGATTCGCTAAAGCTGGGTCTTGCTCTGCTTCTACCACAAACCACCCTTTATAATCAGAGTTTGCAAGAATATTAAACACTTCATCAAATACAATTACGCCATCCCCGGGAACTGTAAATGCACCATTCTTCACTGCCTGTAAGAAGCTTAATTCGTTTTCCTTTACAGCATCTACTACTTCCTCACGAATATCTTTTAAATGTACATGTTTAATACGAGGTAAATATTTTTTCAAAATATAAAGCGGCTCTTCTCCTGAAAAGACAAGATGACCTGTATCAAAAAGCAGAGATACCAGATTTGGATCTGTTATATCCATTAACTTTTCAATTTCTGCCGTTGTTTGAACCCCCGTGCCCATATGATGATGGTAAACAATATGTAGCCCCTTTTCCTGAGCTAATTTACCGAGGTGATGTAACCCATCTACAAGCTTATCCCACTCTTCGTCTGTAAAAACTGGCTTATTTTGAAATAACGGTACGTCCATTAAACCTTGAATACTATGCCCTTGCTCTGAAACAACGATAACCTTTGCACCCATGTCATGCAAAAAATCCCTATGCTTAATAAATTCTTGTACCGTCTCTTCAAGCGGCTTCGTTGTCAAGAATGTACTAAACCATGCACTAGCAATCTCCAAGTTTCGTAATTCCAAAGATTTTTTTAATACAACAGTATTTCTCGGATATTTATTCCCCACTTCACTTCCATTAAATCCAGCTAGTGCCATCTCACTAATACATTGTTCAAATGTATTTTCTGCCCCTAGCTCCGGCATATCATCATTTGTCCAAGCAATTGGTGCAATTCCAAGCTTAATTGTATTTTCTTTGAACATCCCCTTGTCTCTCCTCTTTACAAAATGTAATAGAATTTCGCCAAATTCTCTTAACTGGTCATTAAATAGAGAGCTTCCTAATCAATATGCATGTAGATAAAAAGCTCTCTTTGTGTCCTAATCTAATAAGACCTTGCCTGTTGCAAGTTACTTACTTTACTCTCGTACGCAGCTTGTACACTTTGACTTTTAGATACTTCTGCAACACCCACATGCCACCATGACTCGTATCCATTTGTCATTGTTTTTGGTAATACTTTAATATCAATTAATGTAGAAACTGTTTGTTTTTTCGCATCTATAAGCGCTTCCTGTAATTGTTCTAGTGATGTAACATGATATGTTTTCACACCATATCCAGCTGCGCTAGCTGCAAAATCAATTTTCATAATTGCCCCGTCTAATTTACGAGTTTGCTGGTTTCGGTAGCGAAACTCTGTTCCAAAGCTCCCCATTCCATTGCCCATTTGTAAGTTATTAATACAACCAAATCCGGAGTTATCAAACAATAAGACGTTAATTTTTTTGTTTTCTTGAAGACTTGTGACAAGCTCAGAATGAAGCATTTGGTAACTGCCATCCCCTACCATTGCATATACTTCCTTCAATGGTTCAGCTAACTTTGCACCAAGTGCACCTGCAACTTCATAGCCCATGCAAGAGTATCCATACTCCATGTGATATGTATTAGGTTTACTTGCTGCCCACATTTTTTGTAAATCACCCGGAAGACTTCCTGCCGCACCAACAATAATTGCATCTTCATCAAGTAATGTATTGATTTGTCCAATGACTGCAGTCTGTGTTAATTGTGTACCAAGTGCGTCTACATACTCATTTAACTTTCCATCAAAATGGCCTTCTACTTCTGGTGTGAAATCTTGACCTGTAAAGCGAATATTATGTAGACGTGATAATTCTGTTTCCCAAGACTCTTTTGCCTCTTCAATTTCTACTGTATAACTAGATCGATAATCAATTACTTGCAGTTCATCTATTAGAGCAAGAAGCGCTTCTTTCGCATCTGCTATAATCTTTAATGCATCCAGCTTATTCGCATGGAATTCTGAAATATTGATGTTTAAAAACTCAACTTCCTCATTTTGAAATAATTGTTTAGATGCCGTTGTAAAATCCGTAAATCTCGTCCCGATTCCAATAACAAGATCCGCTTCCTTTGCAATTGTATTAGCTGCTATATTTCCTGTTACCCCAATGCCGCCTAGATTATATGGATGATTACTTTCAATTGCACTTTTTCCAGCTTGTGTTTCTCCAAATGGAATGTGGAATGTTTCAGCAAACTGTTTTAACTCTTCTGCCGCTTCTGCGTATCTTACACCACCACCGCAAATCATAACTGGCTTTTTCTTTCTCTTAATCATTTTCACTGCATCCGCTAAGCTGGCTTTTATAGGTAGACGACGTTCAATACGGTGAACACGCTTTTGGAAGAAGTAACTTGGAAAATCCCATGCTTCCCCTTGGACATCTTGTGGTAAACAAATCGTTACAGCCCCTGTATCTGCTGGATTCGTTAAAACACGCATGGCTTGAATCATAGCTGTCATCAATTGTTCAGGACGATTTATTCTGTCCCAGTACTTACTTACTGCACGGAAAGCATCATTTGTAGAAATAGATAAGTCATGCGTTTGTTCAATTTGTTGAAGAACAGGATCAGGTTGCCTCGTTGCAAATACATCACCTGGAAGTAGTAAAACGGGAATATTATTTGCTGATGCTGTTGCTGCAGAGGTAATCATATTTGCTGATCCAGGACCAACAGAAGAAGTACATGCAATAATTTGTTTTCTATGTTTTTGTTTTGCAAAAGCCATCGCAGCATTTGCCATTCCTTGTTCATTTCTCCCTTGGTATACTTCTAACTCCCCTGCGTCTTCTTCTAAAGCTTGACCTAGGCCTACTACATTTCCATGACCAAAAATTGTAAAGATTCCCTTAATGAACTTTTGTTGCTTTCCATCAAATTCTACATACTGCTCGTTCAAAAATTTCACCAACGCTTGCGCCGTCGTCATTCTAACAGTTTGCATGTTATTTGCTCCTTTCTATCTCTAACAGTCATTCTGCATATGAAAAAGGAGTATTAGGAATTTGATAGACTCCTAATACTTCCTTCTTATGTTTTACTACTTGCTTTACTTTCGCTCACAAACAACTAGAAAGAGTCTACTTCTCTCTTAATAATTACTTTTCCCAACGAGATGTAAGCATTTTCTTTCTTGTATAAAACTCAACGCCATCAGTACCGTTCGCATGAAGATCACCATAGAAAGAGTCTTTCCAACCAGAGAACGGGAAGAATGCCATCGGCGCCGGAACCCCAACATTCACACCTAACATGCCTGATTCAATTGTTTCACGGAATTGGCGTACACTTGCCCCGCTATCTGTATAAATGCAAGCTCCATTTGCAAAACGAGACTCATTGGCAATTTCAATTGCTTCATCCAATGATTTCACACGAACAATAGATAAAACAGGAGCAAAAATCTCATCTTGCCAGATTTTCATTTCTTTTGTAACATGGTCAAAAATTGTTGGACCAACGAAGTAACCAGCTCCTTTTACAGCTGCATCTTCGCGTCCATCACGAACTAACGTAGCGCCCTGTTCTACCCCTGAATCGATGTAACCAATTGTGCGCTCTTTATGGTTATCACGAATAACTGGTCCTAAAAACACATCTTCATCAAGACCATTACCGATGACAATTTTGTTTGCTTCTTCTACTAATCTATTAACTAATTGATCTGCAATTTCTTCTTCTACTGTTACAACAGAAGCAGCCATACAACGCTCACCAGCTGAACCGAATGCAGCACTAATAATTTGCTTTGTTGCTAGTTCAAGATTCGCATCATTTAATACAATGGAATGGTTCTTCGCACCTGCTAATGCTTGTACGCGTTTTAAGTTTTCTGTTCCTTTTTTGTATACATATTCTGCTACAGGTTGAGAACCTACAAACGAAATTGCCTTCACTAATTTATGTTCCAATAGACCGTTTACTACATCGTGAGCGCCATTTACGATATTTAATACACCTTTTGGTAAGCCCGCTTCTTCAGCTAATACTGCTAATCTTGCTGCTAGAAGTGGTGTACGCTCTGAAGGTTTTAATACAAATGTATTGCCACAAGCAATTGCAAGTGGGAACATCCAGCATGGAACCATCATTGGGAAGTTAAAAGGTGTAATGCCACCTATAACACCAATTGGATAACGATACATACCAGACTCAATACCTGTTGCAATATCCGGTAGCTGTTTTCCCATCATTAATGTCGGAGCACCCGCTGCAAACTCCACACACTCAATACCACGAAGAACTTCACCGTAAGCCTCGTTATAGCTTTTTCCGTTTTCAATCGTAATAAGTTTCGCTAACTCTTCCCAGTTATCTACTAGTAATTGTTGATATTTAAATAGAATACGAGCGCGCTTTGGTACTGCAGTTTTAGACCAAGATTTGAAAGCTTCATTTGCTGCTAATACAGCTTGTTCAACATCTACTTTTGTTGAAAGTGGTACTTGAGCGATTACTTCTCCTGTTGCAGGATTATAAACAGCTTCCATCTTAGTTGAAATGGATTCTACCCATTCGCCACCAATGTAGTTTTTTACAATTTGTGCTGTTTGTACTGTCATATTTATTCTCTCCCTTTTATGTAATGTAGAAGCGTCCAATAGGATACGCCTTTACTTGATTATTGATTAATGATGTTTCTATACCAATTCCTCAGCCGTTTCCATGAATGCAGAAATCTCTGCCCTTGTTGGCATTGCATCAGAACAGCTATGTTTCGAAATAACGATTGAAGCAGAAGCGCCACCTAATCGCATCGCTTGAGGAATCTCAAGCCCTTGCATTAGGCCATAAATAAACGCAGCAGCATACGAGTCGCCAGCGCCAAACGTCTTTAACACCTTTGTTTTAAAGATACCGCCGCGGTGAGATTGACCGTCTCTCGTATAAGCGATTGAACCATCCCCGCCGTGCTTAATTACGACGATTTTGGCATGATGAGAAAACCATCTTTCAGCCGTAACTTGGTCATTAGATTGTTCGTAGTTTAATAGTTTTTCCATCATATCGAATTCTTCACGCGTTCCAATAATGACATCAGATTTTTCAGCCGCTAGGTTGTAATACACAGCCGTTTCAGCTTCTGACTGCCATGTATAAGGGCGGTAATCTACATCAAAAAATACAACTACATCATACTTACGCGCATATTCTAATGCTAAAAATACCGCCTCGCGAGAAGGACTTTTCGCTAAAGCTGTTCCTGAAATTAAGAGTGCTTTTGATTGTTTAATATAGTCCTCTGATACCTCTGTTGGATCAAGGTTTAAATCTGCGACATTGTCGCGGTACATTAAAATACTGCAATCTTCAGGGCTTTTAATTTCTGTAAATGCTAGACCTGTCACTGCACCTGTACAATCGATACGTATCTGATCTGTATTAATATGATTATCCTTTAGGTACCCAGTAATAAAGCGGCCCATTTGATCATCGGACACTTTACCGATAAATCCCGTTTGTAAGCCTAGACGAGCCGCACCAATCGCAATATTCGCAGGAGATCCTCCCACATATTTAGTAAACGTTCTTGTTTCTTCCATAGGACGTTGTGTTTCATTGGCATTTAAATCAACGCATAAACGTCCAACTGCAATTAGGTCTAATGGACAATCTTCTTTAAAAATAAGTGGATTCATTATTACTACCTCCCATGCTTTATCGTTTTCCGACAAAAGACTCCTCCCTCAAAAATGTGAAGGTGCAAAACACCAATTTTAGGTGGGAGATGAATGTCGGTTGGCATAAGCCAACATGTTTGCTACTATATACTTGTACAGATTGCTCTTTGAAAACTGAAGATATGAGGTTGGTTGCAGAAAAACGTTGCAACCGTAAAATCTTCAACGTTCTTTCGCCCCACGTTTGCTGAAGTTGCGAAAACCAAGCTAAAGTAGGAAACGTGGTGAGTCAACGTACAAGATGCTTATGTTTTCACCGTAGGGACTACGGGCGGCGCCTGCTAAGATAACTGTTGGATACATCGGTGTTCGCAGGAATCTCCCACTTCAAACAGTCCGTAAGGACGTTAAGTGGTGAGTAGTTCAAAAACCTACTATTCATTACTCTTTATCTATCTAGAAGTAAGCGCTCTCTTTATTGATTTAATGCAGGCTGTTTATGTTCAATTTGTACAGGTTTTCCTGTTAGTAAGGATTCCTTCGCAGCATTCGCAATTCGCTCTGCTTGTAATCCATCATTACCACTGCAAATAACAGCTTGTCCTTCTATAATTGACTTTGTAAATTGTGTTACTTCCTCAATGTAAGCTTGCGTGTAGCGCTCTAAGAAGAAATAAAGCGGCTTATCTTTTACAATACCTTCTGTTTTTGACACTTGAACTGTTGTCGGGCAGCAATTATCCGCAGCAACCGCGCCCTTTTCACCAAACACTTCAACACGCTGGTCATATCCATAAACAGCTTGGCGGCTATTATCAATTACTCCTAAAGCTCCATTTGCAAATTTTAATGTGACAATTGCTGTATCCACATCATTTACTTCCTGAATGGATGGATCAATTAATGTTGTTCCATATGCAAATACTTCAACGACTTCACTATTCATCACATAGCGAGCCATATCAAAATCATGAATCATCATATCCATAAACAATCCGCCTGAAGAGCGAACATATTCTATACTTGGCGGTTGTGGATCGCGTGACGTAATTTTTAAGATATGCGGCTGCCCCACTTCACCTTGTTGAATCAGATCATAAACTTTCCTGAAGTTCGGATCAAAACGACGATTAAATCCTACTTGAAGAGATACTCCCTGTTCTTTTACCACTTCTAATGCTTCTAATGTCTCTTCTACTGAGAAACTAACAGGTTTTTCACAGAAAATATGTTTTTTCGCAAGAGCTGCTTCTTTAATAATTTGCGCATGTGTATTTGTTGGTGAACAAATACAGACAGCATCAATTTCTGGATCTGCTAATAAATCCTGATAATTTGTAGTCAGAGTAGAAATCCCTTTATCTTGAGCCCACTTTTCTAGATGACTAATTACTACATCTGAAACCGCTTTAATTTTCACTTGTGGCATAAGCTGCAAATTATCAACATGTAGTTTCCCAATTCGTCCAGCACCAATAATCCCAATTTTTAAAACGTTCATATGATTTCTCCCTCTATATTAAAATTTAAGAAACGAAATGAAAGTCTATAGGGTTTAGCGTATCAAATTAGTTAAGCGCTTCCCCTATTTTTCTTCATTATACACACTTGATTTTAAATTGAAAACATTTTTATTTTTTTGAACACTTATCTTTTCATCCGAATTTTAAATTCCCTCAATTTACGTATTACATAAAAATAAAATTAATAATTAGATATAAATACTCTAAAAAGCTACAAATATATTCTTTTAAAATACTGATATAACAAAGAAAATCAAGCCCTTTAAATAGTGATCCCCCATCTATAAGGTATTTCTTTCTTTTCATACTCACCATTATTTGAATCTCCAATAAGTAAATAGAATGCTTCTATAAAAGAAAGTTGTAAATTGTCAAAAAATTTAATTGACGACCCCATAATGTAAGCGTATACTTTTTTTATCAAAAAGAATTAAGCGCTTAACCAAAAAAACTTATCGGTGGTGGGAGAATGAACGCTATTAGTTCAAACAAAACATTTATGGACAAGATTGGCATCCCTTCTAATTTAACTTGGGGATACATAGGAATTATCGTTTTTATGATTGGGGACGGGTTAGAACAGGGATGGTTATCCCCTTATCTCGTTGAAAAAGGATTAACGCTAGAACACGCTGCTTTCTTGTTTACTATTTACGGAATTACTGTATCTGCTTCTTCTTGGTTTTCGGGGGTATTTGTACAAATGTGGGGACCAAGAAAAGTCATGACGTTTGGTTTAGTATCATTCATTTTAGGTTCAATCGGGTTCATAGGTATAGGAATTCAACATATGAATTATCCAGTAATTTTAATTTGCTACGCACTACGAGGATTTGGTTACCCCTTATTTGCTTATTCTTTCCTAGTTTGGGTATCTTACAGCACTCCTCAGCAAATGCTTTCAAGAGCAGTTGGCTGGTTCTGGTTCGTATTCCAGCTAGGGCTTAGTGTGATAGGAGCCTTTTATTCTAGCTATATGGTTCCGAAAATCGGAGAAATTGCTACTCTATGGAGCGCTTTAATTTTTGTTGTCGTCGGGGGATTGTTCTCAATTGTTGTAAATAAGGACAGATTTAAAGCACAAACCGTAAGCGCTAACAAATCAAGCGAATTACTAAAAGGCATTACTATCGCATTTGAAAATCCTAAAGTTGGTATAGGCGGTATTGTAAAAATTATAAACTCGGCCGCTCAGTTTGGATTTGTTGTTTTCCTACCTACCTATATGATGAAATATAATTTTACGATGACTGAATGGCTTCAAATTTGGGGTACTCTATTCTTTGTAAATATGGTGTTTAATATTATTTTTGGTATTGTTGGAGACAAGTTTGGTTGGGTAAATACAATTAAATGGTTCGGAGGAGTCGGTTGCGGAATTGTAACCCTTGCACTCTATTATGTACCACAAATGGTAGGACATAATTATTGGGCTATATTATTTGTTGCCTGTTGCTATGGAGCGACACTTGCCGGTTATGTACCTCTTACAGCATTAGTACCATCTTTATCTCCTGAAAATAAAGGAGCTGCAATGTCTGTCTTAAATTTAGGTTCAGGATTATCAGCATTCGTTGGGCCATTAGTAGTAACTGCCTTCATCGGTCCATTAGGTGTTGGCGGCGTGATGTGGATCTTTGCTGGTTTGTATTTCTTTGGTGCATTTTTAACTCATTTCCTTACTATTCCAAAGGAAAATGAAATGAAGCAGGATTTAAATACGAAAAGCGGTGAGCAATTCTCTGTATAACTCCTAAATATAAAAGAAGGTCATCATAGCTGTATATGGTTAAGATGACCTTCTTTTTGTTACATTCAAATAGGCTATTAAAAAAGATATCATGTAATATCCTTTACTGAAGATCGCTCTACTAACTGAGGAATAATTGTAATTTTTTGCTTAGCATGCTCCTTCATTTCCATTGTTTTTAACAGTTGTTCAAACGTACAGGCTGCCATTTGTTTAATTGGCTGTTCAATTGTTGTTAACCCTGGATCTGCAATCTCAGCATAGATTGTATTATCAAATCCGATAATTGATAAATCCTCTGGAATTGAAAGCCCTTGTTTTCTTGCTTCATTCATAAGGCATATAGCAATCAAATCTGTACAAGCAAAAACAGCTGTAGGCCTGTTAGGCAAATGAAGTAATTCCTTACTTGCACGTTTACTATCTTCCACTGTCGAATAGCAACTAATAATAGCATCATCATCTAACGAAATCCCTGAATCCATAAGAGCTTGTTTGAAACCGGTCAATCTCCCTAAGCTACTTTTTCTATCCTTCTCCATCATAATCGTTAAAGATGTATGGCCTTTCTGCGTTAGATAACTTCCAGCTAGATAGCCTCCCCTCATATCATCAGTTGTCACAACATGAGTCGTGATGGAAGGATGATCTACAGTGAATAATACAAGTGGCAAATCTCGATTCACAATTTTTTTAACAAGTTTATAATCATTTAGCTCCGTCGCAATAATAATGCCATCTACTTGCTTTTTAAATAATAAATCAATGTATTCATGCTCACGTTTTGTTTGATGGTCTGTACTACATAAAATGAGTGTATACCCTGATTCTCGTGCACTATTTTCAAAAGCTCTTGCTACTTCTGCAAAAAATGGGTTTGAGATATCTGGGACAAGTACCCCAATTGTATATGTTTTTTTACCTGTTAACGCTGCTGCTACACTACTAGGCTGGTAATCTAATTCATCCATTACCTGATTTACTTTGTTTATTGTTTTTTCACTAATACGACCAGTTTGATTAATTACCTTGGATACAGTTGCTATTGATACACCTGCTTTTTCCGCAACATCATAAATTGTTGGTTTCACTTTGATTGTCCCTTCTTAATCATCTTTTTCTATATTTTATCATAAATATATTTTGCTTCTTGGTACACAAATGGAATTCTTTTAAAATTTGTAAGTATTTCTATCTTATAGCGTAACGCTTCATACTTACGAGCTAATCAACCTTGATAAAGCACCGGTAAAAAAGTATTTGACTAATTTGATTATTAGACATTTAATATCCACATGCAAGACACTACAATATTACTCATGAAATTATGTAATACAATTGACTACATCTTAAGTCGCTAAAAAGAATTATCTCCTTTATTTTTTATCGTCACCCTTCCATAGTACCTCCATATGTTGTATAGAGATATCTCCTTCTACATTTCATTGATGCCTCTTTCAAGTCCTAATACACACCTTAAAAAGTGCTCTTTTTACTTTGCATGTCACTCATCCTACAATGAAGTAAGATCTTAACTTATGAATAATTTATTGAACCCCTGCTAATAATATAAATAAATTGGTAATAGCCAATCTGTATCCTTAATGAATCTCTAATTTTCTTGAATTCTCCCTGAGGCAAGGCGGCTATTTTTTATAGCTGCCTTTCTTGTATGAATTTTGAACTACCCCCACTTTCACTTTGTTTAGAAGTGAGGGATTCCTAAGTAAAGAGATCTATCGAACTCTAATTGATTAGGCTAACCCCGCAGTCCTTGCGGTTAGAAGCCTTATCGCTTCATTCTTTATATTGATACTTGCGTTAATATCCCTATCATGGTGTATACGACAAGAAGGACAGTCCCATTCACGTAGGTTTAAATTTTTAACGTCTTTATTTTGATATCCACAACAAGAACATAATTGGCTGGAAGCAAATGTTTTCGATACGACAATGACTTGTTTGCCATACCATTTTGCTTTATATTCCAACATAGTTCGAAATTGTGACCATGATACCTCACTAATTGCTTTTGCTAACTTATGATTCTTTAACATATTCGATACTTGCAAATCCTCTATACCGATAACATCGTGGTTTTTGATGATTTCGGTTGAGATTTTGTCCAAGTAATCTTTTCTAGCATTTGATATGTATTCATGAATTCTAGCTACCTTGACTCGTTGTTTATTCCAACGAGAAGATCCTTTCATTCTTCTAGAAAGAACACGCTGTGCTTTCGCCAACTTATCTTCTAATGATCGGAAAAACTTCGGATTTTTATAGGGTGTTCCATCTGACAAAATAGCGAAATCTTTTAGTCCTACATCTATTCCAATGTAAGAATGTGTTTTCGGAAGTTCTTGTACTTCTGTTTCAACTAATAGTGACACAAAATATCTGCCAGAAGGGTTTCGTCTAACAGTGGCACTTACAATACGTCCCTCTACTTCACGACTTTTGGCACATCGAACAAGGCCTAGTTTCGGCAACTTTATTTTGTTCCCTACAACGGCAATATTTTCATTTGTTTGTTTTGTGGTATAAGATTGTACGTTGTTCTTCTTAGATTTAAAGCGCGGGGCGCTGTTTTATTTTTTGAAAAAGCGCGTATAAGCATCCGCAAGGTTGCGAACAGACGACTGAATCGCAATACTATCCACTTCTTTGAGCCAAACAAAATCTTTCTTCATGGCAGGGAGTTTGGCAGAGCATGTACCATAGGTCAAGCCTTGTCCTGTCTCTTTGTATGCGTGATCCCATAAGGATAGGAAATGATTGAATACAAAGCGGGAACAACCAATCGTTTTGTTGATTAGAATTGCTTGTGCTTGATTTGGATAGATACGAAACTTATAGGCTTTATTAATCATCATTTCATTCACCTCCATTTCGGTATATAACTATTATAAACCAAACGTACATTCGATAGATAGTAAAGTAACACTTTCTATATGTCGAACAATTAAGATGGCTTCCTGCCATCCCTTGTTCGAAGCCAATTCAGCTCCCACCTACTCCTGGGCTGTTGCCCTTCACACACTCCTTGAGGAAGAAATCTTCTTGGCTAAAATGATAAATATATGCACATACTATTAACGGAAGGCTTGAATCATTGTCATTGAAAATGTTCAGCACTTCCGCTCCTTAAGAGAACAGTCTACGCAACTGTTCTCTTTCCTATTTCCTTTTTTCACGCATATAATCTGACAAGCATTATTAACTCTAACTCCCCTACAATCAATCGCATTGCAACATTTTCAATATTCCCTCAACAAATTCTCAATATTTTTCATGGACAACAGCACACTTTCTCAACGGTTTTAATATCTTAATATTAGATACTCAAAGGAGGTGTTGAAAAATGACTTGGTTCATTATTTTAGGATTTATGCTTATTTTAATAATAAGCGGTTTTCATGCACATAGTATTCATATCATTTTCAAAATAGGTTCAGATACAAAAGCTGTGCCAAGTTGGTCTTTCGTTAATAAAATAAATTTCCAAACATTAAAAGAATTAATAAAAGGACTAAATAAGGATAAACTTAAAATCCTTACAATAGGAGAACTTGTTATTCCTTTAAGTTTCTTTAATAGATTATTTAGCAAAACATTAATTTTTCTATTCCTATTCTTTTACTCTCAATACTTAAACTAACGTAATTTAAGATCAGTTAAAGAATAACAATCACTAAGCTTAGCAAGCCAACATTATTCAATCACCTATGATGAACTGGCCCCAAAGAGTTAAACAAAAATTAAGCGACCATCTGAATGTGAGTCCGGTATTGTACTGGACTCATTCCTTTTAACTGTACTTTGATTCTTTTGCGATTGTAATGACCTAGATAATTATCTAATACTATCTTAATATGTTTCATACTTTCAAATTTCATAAGATAAATTACTTTTGCTTTGTCTTGTTCTGGAATTCCTTCTCTTTTTCAACTAAAACCTTTAACTTTTTTAAATAATCTATTTCCATACGTAAACATTCATTTTGACCTTTTAATGCCTCTATAGCCCCTTCAATAGCTGCATTATCTAACTTTGATCTTGTATTTGTAATTCCCATAGCTGGATCCCCTTTCTTCTTTTATATAGGAAATCCATGTCTTATAAATCATATATTCCCCTTCATCTACGGACTGTTTCAATGAATTCCTTAAGAAAAACGATTCTTTTATTTCCTTTGTTTTTAATCTATTTCTAAACATTTCAGATATACTCTTTAAAAAATCCCACTATATTCATTCCATATTTTTCTCTCCTAAATGAACCGTAGTACATATTATCCACAACATATTTATAGGTTTTAATAGTATTTTTAACAAAATCTGCTTACATTTAAATAGACATACCACTTTAATCTGTCAACTCCACCTATATTGATAAATATGAAAAATCAAATTCATTTGACATTTCGATGACTTATAACAGGAAAATATATACATCAAATGAAACCTGATATATCTTTAGTTTGTAAGTTGTAGTTAGTTGGCCAACTTTCCATACAATTTAAGAATATAAAATAAGGGGAGTCTAAAATGAATCCAATATTAAGAAAAAGTAAGAAAAAAATGATGTATCTAGTTGGTTCACTTCTAATTTCTCTATCAATGTTTTCAAATACTAGTTTTGCAGCTACAGAAGGCGCTGTAAAAAGTGTTACAAATAGTACCTATACCGGAATTGCAGCTGATATAAATCTACCAAAATCAGTTGTTGTTAAAGATGGGTATGTGAATTGGTATTTAGGTATTGGGGCATCTAAAGTTGAGGGTGGTATTTCCAAAACACCAAGTGGATATAAAGTATTTCTAAATTCAGGATATAATGAATCAGGTCAAAACAGTAAGTATTGGAACACACAGTTTGATGCGTCAATTAAAGATGGTGATCGAGTAAATCTTAAAATAGTTAATAACGGAAATGGTACGGTTACTATGTATGTAAATGGAAACCCTAGATATGCTAATCAGCCTGTATATGGCTCATTTTCTCAATATGAACCAGTAAAAATGGTTCAGGGGGTTGAAGATACTGGACGTAACTCCTTTAGCCAAGCTAGCTTTTCAAATGTACTTCTAAGAGCAGATACATCTGGGGCTAGCTACAAAAGTTGGAACAGTTCAATTTCTTCCTCATTTTCAAGACACGGTACTTATGGTAACAATTTCACAGTTTATTCTCAAGTACCATTAAGCGCAAGTTTACGCTAAAGGTTTTATTTGAATAATAATGTTTTTGTGAAAAAGTAGTTGCACTTGCAGCTACTTTTTTCTATAGAGTACATTGTAATAAATATCCACGCCAATATAAATAACATCTTTCAACTTTTTCAAAAAACAAGCTGTTTATTTAAATGTTATGTACAAAAAAACGTAGAAATATTTAATTCCTACGTTTTTATAGGTTAATCAATTAATTCATTTACTATTACAATTCAAAGTCATACTTCGTTTGATAAGCCACTAAGTAAAAATAATACTCCGAAAAAATAACCCCAACTGGCTTTACGCATATATCTCTTGAAAAAACAAGAAACCACCCATTTGGATGGCCTCTAAATTTACTAGTTTTAATATTTTTCTGCTACTAAAATATAATCAAAGTTATTATCTTCATTCCCTCTTACCGATGAACTTACTTCAATATAATAGTCTTCCCATTCTTCCGCTTCAAAAACAATTTTTTCCATATCATTAGAAAGGTTCAAAGATTTTTTTATTATTTTACCTTTCGAATTTCGTACAAATAGATCAAAATCATTATCATCATGCATTCCTTGCAAAGTAACTTCAACTTTCATAGTATCACTTGGGGAAAATCTAAAGATATCTATACCGTCTTTATCGTTTAAATTTAAATTGCCATAAACCACACAATCATACCCCAAATCTAGTCTATTGGCTGTTTCAAGAGTATTATTTGGCTCCGTATCTCTAAATTCTTTCTGTTTTCTAGCAGCGTCCACAAAATTTGTACTACTAAACACAAGTGTTACGGTTCCTAATAATATAATCCCTAATTGTTTTAAATTCATTTTCCTCATCCCCTCTTTATTTTTGTGTTTATTATGAAATTACATACCTATATTTTACTATTTTGTAAATGTTTTTACTATTGAGAAAATCTATTTATCCTTCTTTATTTATTTTACAATCATTTTATAGACGTTTTCTAAGAGTCGAAGTTTTCGAGTCGGTATGTTAAAATTTGTTTCCCCAGCTTTTAGAGCTCAAAAAAATAGGTGGATTCAGCGGATTAATTTGTAATAAAAAATAGAAATAGACAGTCGTGATGGCCTATCTCGTCTTTTTAGATGTATTAAGTGGCTTTTATTTAGCTCTTAATCCTTCAATTTTCTTACCCTTCTCCTTAATATCCTCTCGAAAAGATAATATAACCGTGTATAATTTTTTCACGGTTATAATTTTCCACTGTTTAATTAGGAATTTTATATGTTGACCATTTACGCCTAGCATTTTTCTTTCCCCATTTCGCACGACAGTTCCTTTTTGCTCTACGGTAACAATTTCACACATACACATCTTACTTTCCATTTGAATGATAAATTATTAAATCAAGATTTATTATTATGCAAAATTACATTTCAATTGTAGTTGATAATCATTCTTATTGTAACTATAATGATTACATGTTAGGTGATATACGAAAGTTATTTACGAATTAAACCTAACTGCGCATTTAACTACAACCGGAATGGAGATGTTATAAGGTATGAAAAAAATCATTTTAGCTGGTGCATTAGGAATTGCAGCTCTTGCAGGCACAAATCTACCAGGATTAGAAGTAACAAAAGCAAGTGCAGCTTCTATCGAGTCAAATTTATCAACAATTGAAGGGCGTGTAGTTGAGGTTACTGATAATGTTATCTCTGTTGAGTCAACAAAGTATTCAGAACCTATTAGTATCTATTTAAACTCTACACCAAATGTAAAAGTTGGTGATCAAGTAAAAGCTACTGGTGCAATGATGCGTAATTTTACGGACTATATGGTTGCAGAGTCAATTGAAAAGGTTCAAGGTACTGATACATTACACCAGGGAAGTTATTTAAAACATGTTTTTGCATATGAATATGAAATAGGACATGTTACAAAAGTAGATAAGTTTAAATCTGGAATAGAAGAATATGATTATGTAATTGTTCAATATACTGGAAATGACGGAAGTAAACGTAATGTTACAGTTTATTTGACACACGGGCAGAAATTTAATGTAGGTGAAAAGGTTAAAGTTCATATGGCGAACGCTGAAAGAAGTAATGAGTGGTCGATAACAGATGAGATTGAAAAAGTTAATGATTCTCAAGCATTAACTGATGATAGATGGATTTGGTCTTAATATAAAATTGTATTTTTTCTCTTATTGAAAAGAATTATTTGTCTTGGTTAATTTCTTCTGTTAGTAATATGAAGAATTGAAATATTATCCAACCAACTAAATGTATAAACCTTTTAATCGAAAAGAACTTGTAGATAAAACTACAAGTTCTTTTTACTTTTCCAAAAAACAAGCGAAAGTAAACAAATATTCAAAACTTCATATTTATAAACCAATCTGTTCAAAATCGATTGTATATTCTATAGCAATATTGGTTCTTTAATGATTGGTAAAAACTCGATACTCATAGCATAATTTAATAACAAATTGATATATTCTTGATTTGGCTCTAAACAATGTATATTCTTCAAATATCTTTGCGTGTATAAACAAGATGGTATAGCTACTGATAGCTCTTCTACAGATTCTAATAAAGGCATTATGAGCTCTAAAGCTTTCTGTTCATCAGTAGTTAAATTTGTATTAAAAAACTTCTCTATATACTTCTCTTGTTTCATTAACAGGATATCGTATCCAAAAGCTTGTAAACTATTAATAAATTGATTCCATTTAAGCTGATTTGGATTACAGATATGCATGGTTTTATTTACTGTATTGGCCTTATAAGATAATTCAGTAATAGCTAAACTTCCATAGTCTACAGGCGTTAAATCTACATACGTATTGACGTCAGGAGCTATGCTAGATAGGCATATCCCTTTTAATAATCTATAAAATGCGTTTTCATTAATATTGTATTGAAATTTACCTGTTTTAGAGTTACCCACTAAATTCCCCACACGGTATATTGTGGCACGAACTCCTTTTTCCATTGCTTCTCTGACCATTTTCTCGCCTTGAAACTTACTTTCTAGGTACAGATTATCTAAATTTTGCCCCCTATCAAAATTAGACTCAAAGAATTCAAATTCTTTTGGATCGCTTTCAGCCTGACCTACTACACTTAAAGTCGATATATAATGAAAACGTGCATTTGTGTTCTTAGCTAATTCCAACAAGTATTTTGTAGACTGAACATTTACCTTTTGAAAATGCTCACGTTCTCCATAGTGTCTAACTTCTCCACCACAATGTATGATTGACTCTACCCTATTCTTTAAATGGTCCAATTGCTTTGAATCTAGACCTAGATTCATCAAGGATAAATCTCCTTCAATTAATTCTACTCTCTCCTTCAACTTTTGGAGGATTTCTTTACCAAAATAAAACTCCATTCTTTCTTTTAACTTTGCACCAATTACTTGATCCTCATTTTTTCTTACTAAACAGTAAATAGTCGTAGTTGGCAACTGTAATAATCTTTCTAAAATATGTGCTCCTAAATATCCTGTTGCCCCTGTAAGGAAAACTGTTTTTGGATAATTCACCATATCTAACTCACATTCTTCTAAATTAGTTCTTTCATAAACAGAAGTCGTTTTCGTTTCATTTTCCATACATGCTACATTCATATTTTTCTCTTTCTTGGACGACATATCTTCCATCTCTTCAATATGAGAGGCTAATTTTTTTATTGTTCTATACTTAAAGAAATCTTGAATTTTCAAGTTAGGATATAACGGTTTTAATTTGACTAATGCCGGCATAACTTTTAAAGAATGTCCACCCAAATTAAAGAAATCATCTTTTAACCCTATAGATTTTACGTTTAGAACTTCAGACCATACCTTTGCAATGTTTTTTTGCACTTTAGTTTGAGGTTTAAGTTTACACTCATCATTTTGCTCATAATCAAACTCTATTTCTGGTAGTCTTTCAAAATCAATTTTCCCATTCGCCGTTATAGGTATTTCTAACACATGAGAGTAATATTTAGGAATCATATATTCTGGCAATACATTTGATAAATGTAAAGCTAGTTTATTTTTCTCTATCCCTATACCGTCCACTGTTTTATAATAAGCTTGCAGTAACATTCCATCTTTCGTTTGTGTTACCACAGCCTGACTCATCCCCTCAAGTTGTAACATTGCATCTTCTATTTCTCCTAATTCAATTCTGTGCCCTCTAATTTTTACCTGCTTATCTTTTCTTCCCATAAATTCTATATTTCCATTTGGTAACCATCTTGCTAAATCACCTGTTCGATATAATCTTTTACTATTGTCTTCTGAAAATGGGTTTGAAATAAATGCCTGTTTTGTTTTCTCTTCCTGCTTCCAATACCCTTGGGCCAATCCTAAACTTTCAATATATAATTCACCCATGCTCCCTACCGGACAATGTTGCATATATGAATTCAATATATGAACCTTTGTATTAGAAATTGGAATACCAATCGGTATGCTTCCTAAAAGATTATTTTCGCCTTCTAATACTGGTATGAAATAATACATTGCTGAGACTGTTGCTTCAGTAGGGCCATACTCATTTACCAGCTGTACTTGGTTTTTAAAAGTATTTTGCCAACTTTTAATGGCATTTGTTGATGCAGCTTCCCCTCCCATTATTATAAATCTTAAAGAACGTATCTTTTCGCTATCCAGTTTAGTTAATGAAGACGATAATTCATTGAAAAATACTGTTGGTATGTCAGAAATAGTTGCTTGTGTTTCTTGAATGGCTTGAGCATATGCGACAGTTGAATAGCGCTGTTCATTACTTAATAAATATAGTTCCGCCCCATTTAACAAGGTAGAAAAAATTTCCGATACAGAAGAATCAAAACTATGGGAATAAAACTGTGTTACTTTATCATTTGGAGAAATCTCAAATACTTCATTTCTCCATTCAACTAAATTTAATACTCCTTTATGCGTTAATAATGTACCTTTTGGTTTTCCTGTTGATCCTGAAGTATAAATTACATATGCCAAGTCATCTGGTTTATTTAAAATTTTCACATCACCATTTATAGTCGTACGATATATATCCTCTATTATTGAAACCTTATAATCACTTAAATTCAAATGACTTTTGTATTTGTTACTCGTTATAATTCTACATGCCTCACTGTCACAAACTATATAATTTATTCTATCCTCAGGGTATTTTACATCGATTGGTATATAGGCAGCACCGGCTTTTAATATTCCAAGCATAGAAACGATACTATTCATGCTTCTATCTAAAAATATGGCTACCTTATCACCTCTTTTTATACCTTTTTCGAGTAAATGTTGAGCTACTTGATTAGAGCTGATATTTAATTGTCTATATGTTAAAGATTCCGTTTCAGTCGCTATAGCAATCCGATTTGATTGTCTTTCTACTTGCTTATAGAATTGCTCCTGTATATTTTGAAAATAAAGATATGGTCTTTCTGTCTGATTTACCTTTTTATATAGAGATTCTTCTTCCTGTGATAGGAATGAAAGATTTTCATATGCTACTGTTCGTTGATGAATAAATGCGTCCAGTATATTAAGTAAATTTTGAGTAAATCTATTAATTGACTTTTCCTTGAAAAGGGTAAGATCATACTCAAATGAAATCCCTAGATAATCCAATCCTTCTTCAACAGCTAAAGAAATGTCAAACTTACTAACATCTTGTTTATTAGGTAACAATTGAAGCTTGTACGCATCATGTTGTTGCAAAATATCTTTCTGGTAACTAAACATAGTAGAAAAGATTGGGTTATTTCCAAAGCTTCTATCCGGATTTATTTGCTCAATTACTTTATCAAATGGGTATGATTGGTTTTGGAAAGAATTCAAACATTTTTCTCTCACTACTTGTAATAGCTGTTTTAAATTTTTCACATCATTTAATTGTGTTCTAATCGCTAAAGTATTTACAAAAAATCCTTGTATTTGTTCAAATTCTTGATAATTCCTTCCAACAACCGGTGTACCTACAATAATATCTTTTTGATTCGTTAGATAATGTAACAATTGAATATATGCTGCCAAAAATAGCATATACATCGAAACATTCTCTTGTTCACATACTTGTTTCAAAGACTCTTTCATTTTATTATCTAACTTCATTTCAAATACTGTACCTCTATTTGTACTTTGACGATTCTTACTAAAATCTAAAGGAAGATTTAGTATAGGAAGAGGCGCTGCAAGTTCGGCCATCCAATAAGATTTTTCGGTATCCCACCGCCCTAATTTTAACTGCTCCTGTTCCCACTCAGCATAATCTACATATCGATTAGAGATAGTTGGCAACTCAGGATTTCTACGTTTAGCAAAGGCACTATATACCTTCATTAATTCATCTAATAAATTTCTTACACTCCACTCATCTGTAATAATGTGATGTAAATTGATATATAAATAAGACTTTCTCTTATTCAGATTAAAAATCCTAATCCTAAAAAGAGGGCCCTTTTCTAAATCAAATGGAGTACGATCCGTTTGATTTATTGTTGTACGTATATATTCTTGTTGTTCTTTTTTAGACATGTGTTCAATCTCATCGTGAATCAGGTCAATCGCTATTGAGTTTAAGATGACTTGTCTAGGCTCCCCATTTCTTTCAATAAACACTGTTCGCAGCATCTCGTGTCGTTCAACTAAAAATCTTATGGTGTCTTGTAAGATATCTTTTTTCAAACTCGGCTCAATATATATGTGTAGCGGTGTATCATATACTCTATTAATGGCGTTATATTTATTTAAAAACCAGATTCTTTTTTGAGCACTTGATAACTGATAACTTTCCTTATCTGTAACTTTTAATATTTGTATCTTCTGTTCTTCCCTATCATGATTTACATCCATTAATTTATCGATGTAAGCAGATAGACTAGCAATAGTTGTATGCTCAAAAATATCTCTAATTTCAATTTTTAGATGAAACTCTTTTTGAACTTGATTTAACACTTGCACAGCAATTAATGAATGTCCCCCAAGTTTAAAAAAGTCGTCATCTCTACTGATTCTATATTTCCCTAAATTTAAAATCTCTGACCATGTTTTTGCCAACCTTTTTTCTGTGCCACTTATTGGTGGTATATATTGATTTTGCATATTTTCAAGTAAAGATGGGATTTGTAATTCTAATTTTTTTCTATCAACCTTACCACTTGGTGATAATGGAAATGTTTTAAGATGAAATATATAATTTGACATCATAAAATCTGGTAATCTTTCACTTAAGAATGTTTTTAAGTTCTCTTGTTTTATCTCTGTATTGTCTTTTGATACATAAAAGCTAGCAATTTTGTCATTTTGATAAGTTACTACTACTGCATCTTTTACCTCTGGGTGTTTAAATAATGTTCCTTCGATTTCATCAAGCTCAATGCGATATCCACGTATTTTTACTTGATTATCTTTCCTTCCGATAAATTCTAAATTTCCATTTGGTAAAAGACGAACTAAATCCCCAGTACAATACATCTTCTTATCATGATTATAGGATTTATTGAAAGAAATAAAAGCCTCTTCTGTTTTTTCCTTTTGATTTAAATATCCGTTGGCAACTCCATCACCGCCAATGAATAACTCACCTACTACACCTGACGGACATAACGTATTAAACGGACTAACCACGAAAACTTCACTATTAGCGATTGGTTTACCTATTGGAATATTAGAAGTTTCTTTTTGTATCTCATGATTTACTTTATAAATGGTTGCACAAACAGTAGTTTCAGTAGGACCATATGCGTTAAGAACCGGAATCTTTAACCCTAATTTACTTTGCCATTTATGAACTGATTCAGCAGGTAAGGTTTCCCCTCCCACAAATACACATTTTATAGAATTTAATTTAAGCAACATTTCTTTTGGCATATCAGCTATTAATTTAAAAAATGCTGTTGGTAAAAGAACATATGTAATACCATTCTTTTGAATTACATTTATAAATTCCTCTGCTGAACGTTTTTCGATTTCAGAGATTAAATGTATTCTCCCTCCGCATAACAAAATCGGAAACATTTCCATAATAGAGGCATCAAAAATCATCGTTGCAAATTGTAAAAACACATCATTTTTGTCTAAATTAAATTGATTCATTAATGAATATGATAAATTAATTACTCCTTTATGTGGCACAACTACTCCTTTTGGTAAACCTGTTGAACCTGAAGTGTAGATAATATAAGCTGCATCTTCTATGGTATGTGTAGGTGCAATATTATCTATAGAATTAGCGTAATGAAAATCCTCTAGATAAATTGTATGAATCGCAAAACTTTCAATCAATCCCTTGTATTCTTTCTTTGTAATAATCATTTGACTTTCGCTATCTTTTAAGATGTATTCTATTCTTTTTTCAGGAAACTTTGGATCGATTGGTACATAAACTCCACCTGATTTTAGGATGCCTAGAATCCACACAATTGTATCGATTTCTCTCACCATAGTAACGCTTACACGCTGTCCCTTTTTTATATCATTTTCACGTAAATAATTCGCTATTTGATTTGACCTTTGCTGCAAGTCATAATAGGTAATCGATCTATCTCCCATAGAAATCGCTATTTGATTTGGTGATTTTAATGCTTGTAGATCGATTAATTGATCTAGTGTTTTTGAATTAGGATATGCAAGAGTATTCGAGTTTAAATCTTTGTATAAACGATGATCCTTTTTTAAAAGTAAATCCAATGAATGGATAGGTTCGTTCACCTGCTTCATTAGTTTTTGTAACAAAAATATATATCTTTCAACTAAATCATTAATACTCTCTGGCTTATATAAGGCGGAGTTATAGTCAACCTCAATTTTATTCCCTGTATCCCCTTCATATCTCATTATTCTCCAGGTCATGTTAAAAGGATTTACTCTTTTACAATCTGTTAAAACTACGGACTCAATATCAGGAATTTTCAATTGAGGCACCCTTACCGTATTAAATGCCGTTGCATATATCATATTATGGTGTGTATTTTTATTTAGATTTAAATCTTTTACGATATGTGTATACGGATTATGTTTATATTTAATAGCTAAATGAACAAATTTGTTCACCTTGTTAAGTATCCGCCTAAATGTATCCCCTTTTTCTATTGTTATACGTATAGGTAATGTATTAACAAAATAGCCAAAAGCATTCCTTTCTTCCGTATGTGGTCTAGTATTAATCGGAATACCTACAATAATTTCTTCAGCATTTGTCATTTGATGAAGCAAGATACAATACGTACTTAACATAACCCGATAGACACTTATGTTATTACTTTTAGCAAAACATTGTATTTGATAAAAGAGTGCGGAATCTATACTCTTGCTTATATTTTTGTTCGTATATCTCTGTTCATTCCTTTTATTTACAGTAGTAGGAAACTCCGTAGGAGGTAATTCACCTTGTAAATAATCTTGCCAATAGGATGATCCTTCTCTATATATTGCGCTGTCAATAAAACCTTCCTCAAATTCTACAAGGCTCTTATAAGGAGATTCTAATACTAAACCCGTATTTTCTTGAAGTAATTCACAATACGTATTAGATAATTGTCGGACAAAAATTCCTAAACTACATCCATCATAAATAATGTGATGAAAAATCATATGCAAAATAAATTCATCTTCACTTAATTTAATGATGTGGAATTTAAACAAAGGGCCTTCTTCTAAATTAAACTTCTCATTCACTCTAGATTCTAAGAATTTTTTTAAAATAGATTTTTGTTCTTTATTTTTAAAAGCAGTTAAATCCTTAATTGGTATATCAAAATCTATACTCTTTCGAATTAATTGTTTAATTTTTTCGTCCTTTTTCATAAATAGTGTACGCAGCGCCGGATAAGATTGCACCATTAAAGTAAGCGCTTTCTTCAAGGTCTCTATTTGAAGATTTCCTTTTAGCTTTATAATAGTAGGTTCATTGTTCATTCCTTTTTCTAATTCCATTTGATGCGCTATCCATAATGCTTCTTGCCCTACTGTTGCATCCAATTCTTCTACAATTTCATATTGCTTTTGTATTTCTTTCATATGAATTTCTCCTTTTATAAATATTTCAAAACGGATAATATTTACATTTATAACTATATGTACAGATTCTACGATTTGTAAATATATATTTTCCGACTAAATTCAACATTTATTTCACTTATTGCATAGTTATTAAAATTATGAATAAAATTCATATTTATACTGTAATAGTTCATACTTTTATTCAATTTAAGCATAAAAAACCATTTCACTAATAATTCTAATTTCTTTTTATACAGTATTCTTACATATATTTATTAAAGTATATTGCCTAATTTATTCTGCGAAAATAAATTCAAGAATATTCCAAGTGGTCACTATATATATTTCTAATAATATAAACTGTAAAGGAGGAGTCCGTACATAATGGAATATAGATTATTAGGTAACACGGGGTTAATAGTTTCAGAGATAGGATTCGGTTCTTGGGCAATTGGTGGAGATGAATGGGGTGCAGTAAAAGATAATGAATCCATTGATGCAATTGAGAAAGCAATTGACCTAGGGGTCAATTTTATTGACACTGCTGATGTTTATGGATTAGGTCATAGTGAAACACTCGTTGCAAAAGCTATAAATAATCGCAGACAGGATATAATTCTTTCTACAAAAGGTGGATTAATTGGTCATCATTATGACCAAAATCAACCAGCCGTTTATGGAGATCCTCAAAAGATCATTGATGCGTTTGAGGCTAGTTTACTGCGGCTTAAAACGGACTATATAGATGTGTACTTTTGTCATATTTGGTGGGATAAACCTGAAGAAACAGAAGCCTTTCTCCAAGCTTTCCACACCTTAAAAAAATCTGGCAAAGTAAGAGCTGTTGGCGTTTCTACTAATGATTTAGATTATATTAAACATTTTAATCAGAATGATGATTTAGATGTTGTACAATTAGATTATAGTATTCTGAATAAAGAACCTGAAAAAGACATCCTTCCTTATATTGAAAAACATAATTTAGGTGCTGTGATAAGAGGTCCACTTAAGATGGGAATTTTAACTGGGAAATTTAATCATGAAACTCAATTTCCAGACGATGATTTAAGAAAAGATTGGCCAAAAGAAAAGTGGTTTAAAGATAGCATAAACAAAGTAGAGAAATTACGTTCACTTGTACGATTAAATCGAAGTTTAGCGCAAGTTGCTTTACGTTATGTTTTAAGTCACCCTGCCGTTTCAGTTGCTATTCCTGGTGCAAAAAATTCTACTCAGGTTGAAGAAAACTCTTCACATTTAATTCGCCCATTATTATTAGATAATGAAATTGAATTCATTAAACAACTTTGATCAAATAATTATTCTTCCATAAAAAATTATGCTGATTTTTCTACCAAATCCATACTACTATTTCTTCTCCACTAGAACATATCTTTAGCACTTTCGCCCTATTTTTTTATCTTTTCCCAACAATATCTACAGTTTATAAGGTAGTTGAACCCTTTTATTCAACTACCTTATAATACGTTCTACATTATATTAAAATATCTACTACACTAGTTGAATACATGCTAAGGCAACATGCAAACCGAATAAACAATTAATTCAGAAATATTTTTAGAAACTTCATTATCTCACAATTACTTTTTTTAAAATAAATCAAAAAATTTTTCTTTACTTTAAATTCCATAATTCATATAATCTTCTATGGAATTACATTTTTTTCTAAATAGCTCCTCATTTCTAAGTATTCAAAAGGGCAATTACAAATTATTATACCCTTATGTTTAACCAAGTAAAATAAAAATCCAGTTTTTCACAAGGAGAAGTGACTGCATGCAAGATATTTTAAAACTATTTCCGAGCGTTGACGGAAATGAAGAAAAACAACAACTTTTATTAGAATCTATGCAGAAAATGATTAAAAATCTTGACCAATTAAAAAATGAAGAGCGAGCTACTTTAGGTAAATGTGAGGAAAAATCAGAAGGATACTACAATGGCTTAATTCACCAAAGTCATATTCCACTAGCTGGAATCACTATGTCTGAGGTTATAGAAGAGCTAAACCAATTTATGAATGGACATCCGTATCCAAATAAATATTACTTGTCTAACGCTGTACCACTACCAAGTATACCTTCAATATTAGGTGTATTAACCATGGCCCTTTTAAATGGTAATGGTGTTTGGGATGTATATGGTCCAGGGGCAGCAGAAGCAGAAGTAAAAGTTGTATCCATGCTTTCAAAACTGATAGGTTATAATCCACATAATAGCGGCGGCTATACAACATGGGGTGGACAAGGATGCGTGTTTTCTAGCTTGCGTTTAGCAATTTCTAAACAATTCCCATCAGCAAAAGAACATGGTGCTCCACAAAATGTATATTGCTTTGCTTCTGAAAATGCACATTATAGTTTATTAAAGTCAGCTGAAGCAACTGGCATTGGGTCAAATCACTTAATAAAAGTGAAAACTGATCCTTATACAAGTTCTATGGATATAGAAGACTTAGAGGCTAAAATGATACAGGTTATTAACAATGGCGGTATCCCCCTTTATATTCTAGCTACTATGGGATCAACAGACACATTTACTATTGATGATATAAGAAAAATTAAAGAGAGCGCTGAAGCAATACAGAAAAAATATAAATTAAAACCTATTTATATCCATGCTGATTCTGCAATGGGCGGATTCTATAGTTTCTTTAATAATTATAGTTTTGAAGAAAATTCACTCTCATTTGAACCTAATGTGAAAAATGCCTTACAATACGTACAAGATAAAATGCAATATATGTCCCTTGCAGACAGTGTATGTTTTGATTTTCATAAATTAGGACAAACACCTTATGCTTCAAGTATTTTAATCGTAAAAAATCATACTGATTTACAACTGATGGACATTGAACAAGATGATACACCTTATCTTGGTAATAGATCATATGGGAGTTATCATACAGGCTATACCTTAGAATGTTCACGAGCTGGTAGCGCTATTCCGATGTATATCAATCTTTTAGCCTTTGGTGTTGAAGGATATCAAAAATTACTAGCAAATTATATTCGTGTAAATCTATTATTTAGAGAGAAGTTGCGCAAGGCCCTGCCTCAAGTCGCAATCACAAATGATTTTACATATGGACCAATTACAACTTTCCGTTTCTATATGAATGGAGATGGCCAAGAAAATTGGGAAAAAGAACGAATAGGCCTTGCAACAAAAGAAGAGATTGAGGATACAAACCGATTAAATATAGAACTATTTAATTACCTAGGAAAAAATCGCGATCAAGTATTTTTTGGTGATACAACTCGTTCTTGTGAAGTAGATGTAATAAACAGTTGTGATAGAAATTCGATTTCTACATTAAAATTCTTTTCTATCTCTCCATATACAACTGTTGAATGTATAGATGAGATCGTAGAATTTCTTTATGAACATATTTCGATTGCTACTAAACAGATTTATTCATATGTTTAATAACCATTTTTGTTAGCGCTTTAATAGTTAAACTTAATTAAATAAAATTATTAATCCTTTTAATTACTATTCACTATATCAGGAAAGAGGAAAAACATATGAATATAGAGCTACTTGATACACATCACGTGAAAGATGCGGCACATTTACTTGCACATTCTTTTGTGAATAATGAACCTCTTGTAAGCAGTTTACAAATTCCTTTTGCTCCTTTTCACAAAATGTGCGAAGAAATGATGAAACAAGCTGTATCTCAAGCTATGTCATTTGTAGCAATAGAAAATTTTCAAATTGTTGGAGTTCTTTTAACAAAAAAATTAACCCAGCCACTAATAGATACAGAGAAAGCGATTGAACTATGCCCGCAAATGGAACCTATTTTTCACCTTTTAGATACATTAGAGACAGAATCTATTGAGTTTTCTCATTTAGATAAAGAAAAATTGGTCTATCTAGATATGGGCGCTTGTCATCCAGATTGGATGGGAAGTGGTATAGTCACTACCCTGCTTTCACATGCCATTCAAGAAATAAGTAAAAGAGATTTTGATTTTATTGCTGCTTGTACCAATAAAATTTCTCAAAAAATCCTAAAAAAACTGTGTACGACCTATGAAATGAATGAAATAGTGTATAGTAATTTTCTTTATAAGGAAGCATACCCATTTGCTAATACAACAACTTCCTTAACAGCTCAATTACTATATATACCTCAATCTCAATTTGTCATTAAAGCTATATAAATTTGTGAAGAAAACTAGCTGTACTTTTGTGCAGCTGCTTTTTTATATAGAGTATATTAGTAATAGATATTCAAGTTAACATAAGTGTCACCTTTCATACTTTAACTTCCTCGAATTTAATAGTACTTTATCGTATGTCCTATCATTAGACCTAACATATCTAGATTAGCCTTCTATTTACTTCAATAGGTTTTACCATTATTTTATTGAATCAGACTTTCTAACGATTAAAATAACCACAATTTGTACAAGCATTAAGAAATAGAAAACATAATATAGAGCATTGCTACCTATTTGTATGTAGTATCAACAAGTAGATTCCTTTTAAACAAATTTATTTCATAAAAAGGCATCAGCTCTAAAAATATTTTTTTAATACGGTATGTACTCAACTTTATATACCAAAAGAAATAACACATAATTTTTAATGAAGGAAGTGAAATCCATGTTATCTTGCCAAGGTACGTGCAATCAATATGTAGATTTTGAGGTTTCAATTACAGCACCTGAAGGATATATAATTAATGATACCAATTATACTGGTGCCGTCACCTGGAATACAAACCGCTTAAAATGCGCATTTGAACCATGTACGCTACAAACACCAAACCCTTGTCTACTTCAAACTGATTTACCAGATGGTTCCTATCCTGTACACAGTGTTCGCATATATGGCGTACTTTCTATGCTTGTTAGTATTTCCCCTGTTCAAAATCAATATGGACAAGGAGCTGCAGCTTTTTCTAAATGGCACAAATTCTCCATCAATCAGATTGTTTATTATACAACGGATTCTAATTGCTGCTTTGATTTTAGGGGCTTTAAACTTAAAAGTTTAACAATCACGCCACAAGATGATAATACATTTATCTTAAGTGGCACCCTTTCCCTTTTACCAGTGCCACCAAATCCTTCTATTTATGCTTTTACAGCAAATCAAGATGATAATACTCTTTCAGTAATTAATACAGCAACACAGACTGTTCAGCAAATAATTAACCTCCCTTATCAGCCAATTAAGGTTGCTGTTAACCCCAATAAAACGTATACGTTAGTTTCGCACTTTTATGATAACCGTGTTTCTATAATTACAAATGAAACCCTTGCCATTACCTCTACTCTCTCAATAAATAAACCGATTGATATTGCATTTTCTCCAGACGATCAGTTTGCATATATACTAAATATTTCAACTGAATCAACGGATATTACTACAATTAACATTCTAACTCAAACGATCTCTAATACGATCTCAATCGGAGTAAGTGGGTTTTCAAGTATAGCCATTGATCCAAATGGACAATACGCTTACATCGTAAATGCTAACGCTTGGAGTATTATAAAAGTTGATTTAAATACAGGAGATATCGTAGAAGAACGTCCTACTTCAAACGATTATCCAAACATTATTGAGATCAGTTTATTTGATGGATTCGCCTATGTTACAGAAGAAATGGTAGCGTCTGGGACCACTCTTACAGTGATTGACTTGTCTACTTTCCAAAAGATTGGAGATATTCTTACTGGGGCCTATTACAACTCGTTTCTTTCTCTCTCACCTAATCAACCTGTAGCATTGTTAGGAGACAAAACAAACAATGAAATCAATATTATTGATACAGCACAAAGACTATCTACAGGAACAATTTCTATCAATGGACCAGCAGACGCTGCCTTTACACCTAATGGGGAATTCATCTATATTGCCCAGCCAGAACAAAACACAGTTACGATCCTTAATTCCGTTGATTATACAGTAAATACAGTAGTAACGGTTGGAGCATCGCCAGGGAGTATTGCAATATAAAATTTAATGCTTATTAACATTTAAGGGATACTCAGGTTTCAGTACCCTACTTAATTTAACCTTATACACTCAATATTTCATCAATACAAATAACTTAGTCCTTTCTCTGTATTCAAAGACTAAGTTTTTACTTTTTAAGTAATGATTTATATACGGTTTCCATCTCTTGAACACTTTGAAGCATATTACCTAATAACTCCTGAATATTTTCTATAATTCTTCCATTACAACTCTCTTTAATTTTGTTTATCCATCAAATCATACCCTATTCCTTATGTCTACCTAATCTTCCTCAAGAAACCCAATTTAAAATTCATTATACAAGTAAATAACCATTCCATATGTAGAGTATTTAAAGAAAAAGAGTGAGACTTACTGGGTTCCCTTTTCTTCTCATCCTTTTAAGAAGCTCTTTTAAGTCTAATTCTATTGTATTCCTGCTAAATAACATTCTCACTAATAAATAGCATGTTATATACTATATAACAACTCTAGCAATTCATTAAAGGAATCTCCTTCCCCCTATCGAATTATTGTAGAGGAAAGGAGAGGAATACATGGAAATTCTAGGATTAGATCCTCGCGCATTAGCGACTTTAGGTGCACTTGAATACACCAATCGTCGTAATAAATTAATCGAAGACTCGAAGAATAACATATACGAGTGTAAAGAAATAAAAGAAATACTTCAATCACTCCCTAAAGAGAAGCAGATTGAGGTTCTTGAGAATCAAGCTCACTTTGAAGCTGTGGCAAAGATGATTGAACAAAACAATTTAATTCTTTTAGAACAGATGAAAGCTCTACAGCTAATTCAGAAATAACAAACTTATGATTGATTAACTCTACATATGCTTCCATAAATAATGATATAAATTAAATAAGTTACATTCATTAAAAAACCTCTGATTTCCATAATATATATGAAATCAGAGGTTTTTTCAGTAGATCAAACTTCAATACTTTCAATAGATCTTGTTTTAGAATATAAATGGCCAAATACATGAAAAAAATCCGCTTTTAATGTCATCCCTTATTTTCTAAATAGAGGTGCTATTTTATCAATGCGATTTGTCCAAATTCCACCTGTATAATCATCTGGAAGGCGTTTTATATCTTCAGATGAGTCAAATCCACTTGAAAATCCAAGCCCATTTCCTCCTACAACGATAATTCGAGTATCTGCTTTTTCCATTCGATTAAGAAAACGATTAGGCCACCCCCAAAGCAAAGGAGCTACTTTATCTGGTATATGTAACTCTCCATGCTTCATGCTTGAAGGTATGTAACCAGTCCACCCTAACGCCATATAAGTAAGAAGATCCTTTTTCATGGTTGCTTTTGACATCGTTCGTAAAATAGGAATGTGCTCTCTTATCGCAGCAATCGGCTTATCACCACCATATACTGTTAGTTGAGCAAGGCGTTTCGCTGGTAGTTTCTTGAGGTAAGTAGCCAATTGGATTCCTTCATTTTCATCATCACTTTTAATATGAATAAGAAAAGAACGATCTGGAAAATGGTTAAGCACTTCATCAAGTGTTGGCATAAGATTAATCCCTTTTCCACGAAACGGGAATGTTTTTCCTCCGTCAGCTGTATACCCGTAACCAATATCAAGTGCTTGTAATTCTTTTGTTGTAAAATCTCTTGTAACACCTTTACCATTAGTACGGCAATCCAGAGTCCAATCATGAAAAATGACAAAATTATTATCTTTAGTTGGTTGAACATCAAACTCTACTAGGTCAGCTCCAGCTTTAAATGCCGCTTCCATAGATGGAATTGTATTTTCTAAATAAGAATGTTCAGGTTCATGTATACGTTCTGCTGTACACGTATCCCCCTCAATTCCCTCCATGCTAAATGTTTGCGAAAGTCCTCGATGAGCAAGAAGAAGAGGTTTTCCCTCGTCCCTCTTTGCAAAAAAAGAACTGTTATTTACATAAACAAGTACGAAAAGAATAAAAATTATCCAAGTCGTTTTACGTTTAAGTAACTTTTTTATTTTATTCATTGTATTCTCCTCTTAAATATTAGTTAAAATGATTTAAACAATATCCGGCATTTAAATACTTTTAAATTCTATAGCTTATCCTATTGCTTTGCAATGGAGATTATAAACAATTGTATGTTGCTATTTTTATATAAAGCAGGAGCGATCCAAAGGTATTTTGTAACTATTATGTAGTATCATTTTTTTAGAATTCATGTCTATTTTAAGGCTTTCTTAGTGGTGATGAACATGTAGTGCTCTCTATAATAAGTTTTCTTCCACAAACAAAAAGAACCATAACCTTACCGAAACGGCAAATTTATGGTTTAAATCACAATTTTATCCGCAAAGTTCTATAACTTTTTGCCACCTACTAGTAATCGCATAATATCCACTCATACACACATGTCTTTGTTTATTTCTTTGAGATAATTTGCAGCGAAATCTTTTAAAGACTCATGAATTGATGTTTTTTAAAAATTCATTTTCTAATTCTACTATCTTTCTTTTACGAGCTTTTATTTTTCTTACAGGCACCCCAACATACATATACCAATCATCTAAACTTTCTTTTACCATACTCATCGCACCAACTGCCGCTCCTTCTCCTATTACTACATTTGGAAAGATAATAGAATGCGCACCAACAATGGCATGCTTTTTTAAAATAACTTTTCCAGCTTTCACATTTTTATATTGTTGTGGAACAGTCGGTCCCATTAATGTATTTCCGCTAAAATCATCAATTGCTGCATATACAATTGTTTTTGATGAAATATTTGCAAAATCATGCATTTCAATCCCCATTTCTCCTCCAAATAACGCTGTATATGCCGCTATATGCGAATAACTTCCAATTGTAATTTTGCCACTTAAAATGCAAAAGTCATCGATTCTTACATTATTTCCAACAGATATAGTACCTGGATTATATATGCTGGTTTTTTTACTTATTAATACATTTTCCCCGACAGATAGAAAGCCAATTCCGCTCAACTCTTCTTGACTATAAAAACTATTCATCTGTGGACACCACCTTCTGTATTAAACACAGTATAATTTTCTCTACGATTTCTTTTGTCATTCCTTCCCATAAAGGTAGACTAATTATTCGTTTTTCTATTTTATTTGTATTTGTTAAATCTGTAGACTTATATTTTTTAAAAAAATCTTGTTGATGACAAGATGGTGAAAAATATGATCTAGCTTCTATCTTTTGCTTTTTCAACTCTTCTATTATCTGCATATTGTTAATTTTTTCTGAACAGAGAATAGGCATAAATTGATGAATAACTGCTTTTGTCTTTTGAACTTGCCAGCCTTTTTTTATTAATCCCGTACTTTGTAATAACTGTTTATACCATTCAGAGATACGAGTTCGTTCTTGCATTTTTTGATTCCATTTATTTATCGTTGTAATCCCAATAGCTGCTGCATATTCAGTCATTTTACAGTTAAACCCCATCATCGTACATTCACGATTATGATCAAATCCAAAATTCCCTATTCTTTTAATTTGATTTATCTCTTCCTCATTATGGCTATATATCATACCACCTTCACCAATTCCGAAAGGCTTTGTTGCATGAAAGCTATATACAATCATACCATTAAAATTCTGACCGTAATGTATACCCTCATGCATTAATCCAAACCCTGGTGCCGCATCTACAACAACCGGAACGCCCTTTTTCTCTAATTCTTCATAGTCTTTCAAGTCCATCCATGATCCGAATGTTGCATATGGAACAACAACTGCAACCTCTTCTTTTAATTCATCAATCTTATCCAAAAGTACCGTTTTATCCATACACCAATCATCTAATGAAATATCAATAAAATAAGGCTCCAAGCCACACCAAATAGCTGCCAATGGAGTAGCAGGGAATGTAAAACTAGGCATAAGAGCATACTTTCCTTTTTTTCTTTTCTTAAATTGAATTGCCGCCATTAACCCTAGCGTTGCGTTTGCTACTGTTGTAACTGCTCCCCTGTTCTGAAAAAATTCCGACATAATTGTTTCTTCAAAACGTTGATTTATAGGCCCATAATTTGTGTATATGTGGGATATATCAATTCGCTCTAATTCATCTAGGTACTCTTTTGCAGGTACAATTGACGCACGTAAAAAAGGAATATTCTCCATATGCATCTATTCCTTTCTATCATTTTCGGACAATATAGAGCATATCCGTTTCAGATAATCCGAATTTCCTAGCAATTTCTATTCCTTGTTTCTGAGCTATGTTATACAATTCCACCTTAAAGCCCGCATCTGTTAATCGTTGAATAAATCCCGATCGATTATAAATCCTAACATGATCTTCTTGACCAAAGGCTATTTTTCTCAATAATGGCGTTACAATAGATTTATCCTCTATAATAAAATCTACATTCATTACGATTGGCACTTGAATAATTCCCCACCCATTTGGCTTTAGTACCCTATATAATTCTCGCATTGCTTTTTCATCGTCAGGCACGTGTTCTAATACATGACTACATAAAATAACATCAAAGGTATTATTTTCGTATGCAATTCTCGTAATATCAATTTCCTCCATTAAAGAATCCTTTGGTTCTAAATCCCCACATATATAAGTAATGTTTTTAAACTGGTTAAGCCATCCTCTTACCTTCACTTCAGGTGCAATATGAAGCATAGTATAATTCCTACTTAACAAATCCGTTTCTGTTTCAATGTACGCACGATACAACCTGTCACGATCCATCGAATAGCAAACTGGACAGATACCTGTATCTTTATTCCACATCTCAAATTCATATTTTAGAAAATCATAATGTGCTGGCCAAGGAGAAAAACTTTTAAATTCTTGATTGCAATATTGGCAATAACAAATATTTTTCTCAAATATATGAGTAACTAGTTTAATTAACCCGCTTTTTATTTTTTCATTATAAATTTGATCTAGTTCTCCACTTCTTACTGCATCCTTAAGTATAAATCCCGCATTCTCCAAACAATAAGATAAGCTCTCTTTATAATCTTGTTCAGTATTTAAAAATCCACTATTATGTGCATCTGTAATTAATTCAATCCATTCTTCAATTGTCATTAATATAAAGTACATTTGTTTTTGATTTTGTCCACTATGTTGTCTAAAGTAGCTAAGAGGTTCCTCTATATAAACTACTTTTCCTTTCCTCATCATATCTAACCAAGTTGCAATGTCATTAATAGAAGAATACGCTTTCCCCTTAAAATAACCAAATTTCCCTCCAAAAAAATTGCGATTAAACAAAACCGTTGTCGGTTCTCCAACTACGTTTTTCAAGTTTTTCAACATATAATTCCCTAGTGTTTCCCCTTCAAAAATTGTAGTTTCTATGGCAATTTTCATATTCAATGTTGAGGGGGGTAATACCTCTCCATTCTCATCAATCAGTTCACGGTACGACGTCACAAATGCAATGTTTTCTAATTCAAAAAAGTATTTCATCATTCTCTCAATCTTTTCAAGATGAAATAAATCATCATCTAATAAAAAATTTATATATTCACCAGTAGCAAGCTCTATACATTGATTAAAATTTTCAGCCACCAATGGATTTTCATTTTTAACATATGTTATACATTCATGTTCTTTTAAGTATGGCTGGATCATTGTTTTTACTTCATCATTTGTACTATCGTCAGAAATTATAATTTCAATATTTTCATAGGTTTGATTCAAAGCACTTTTGAGGGCTAATTCTAAATAATGAGGTCTATTGTAGGCAGGAATTAGTATACTGACTTTTGGGAGGTGCGAGTTGATATTCATACGCTGTTTTTTCTTTTCAATATTTATTTTCTTTAGCTTGATTTGTTGATAGTAGTCCAATGAATATAATATGGATGATGGAACAATTCTTCTTGCATAGTCTAGAAAATTTGTAATAGCTCTGTCTAACTCCTCTTCGGAGGATAAGAAACCATATTTTTCTCCAGCTATAATAATACTATGAGAAAAATCCTCTAAACCATCCATCATTTTATTAGATTCATTTAACTGCTGATTTGAATGTAATCGAAAGTAACTGAGTGTCTCCGCTATATATACTGCTTTCCCTTTACTCAGTAAGGATAACCATGAAGCTACATCTACGTTGCAAAGATACCGCCTTTTATCAAATACACCATACGGTTCTGTTAAATCACTTTTACGAAATAAAACCGTTGTCGGTTCTCCTATATAATTCTTTTGATTCATAATCACCATTTTTCCTAATTGTGACCCATCTATAATCGTATCTGTATAAAATAAACGCATCGTTGAATAAACATCTGGCAATAGGTTTCCTTCTGCATCCATTACTTGGCGATGGGATGTTACAAGCTTAATTTCATTATCTAGGTCATTTAAAAAGTATTTCATCATTTTTTCAATTTTATTTACATGAAATAAATCATCATCCATTAAGAAGTTTATATACTGACCTTTCGCTTTATGAAATAACATACGTGAGTTCTCAAATTGTCCAAGAGTTGACTTATTTTTTATATAAATAATATTTGAATAATCATACAAGTACTTTTGTAACACTTTCTCTGTTTCGTCGTTTGTACTATCATCCCCTATTATAATTTCTATATTAGGATACGTTTGTTCTAATACACTACATAAAGCTTTTTCAAAATAGTGTGGACGATTATACGTAGGAATTAATACACTTACTAAAGGCGTTTGATTTATTTCCTTTTCATTTGTACCATTTTCCATTCTATTCCTCCGCCTTTTTATTTATTTTCACTTTTGAAATAGACATGCTACTACAAATCTATTTATTAGACGAACTAGATCTGAAAGGTATTGCGAAAAACAAATAGCTTTAAAAACAGCATCTATGTTGACATAGTGTAGAATAAACCTGGATAACTTTTTTCGTCCCATTCTATTTATTTGTAAAATGCGGCATTCTTTTTTCAATAAATGCCTTTACCCCCTCCTTCACATCCTCTGTTTGAAATACTTTTCCAAAGTAACGCGCTTCAATCTCAAGCCCTTCTTGTAAAGGTACCGCTGCCCCTTCGCGAATTGCCAACTTCATATAGGCGAGAGCTGGAAGAGAAAATTTACTTATTTCCCTTGCAATCTCTTTTGCTTTATTTAACGCCTCTCCTCGAGGGGTAATGTAGTTAACCAAGCCTATTTCTTTTGCTTCTTTAGCTGTAATCGATTTCCCTGTGAACATCATCTCTTTTGCTTTCCCTTCTCCAATTAATCTAGGTAAGCGTTGGGTTCCTCCAGCCCCAGGAAATAAACCTAACGTAATTTCCGGTAATCCAATTAAAGACTGTTCCTCTATTATCCTTAAGTCACAAGCAAGTGCTAATTCGCATCCACCACCTAGTGCTAACCCATTAACAGCAGCTATAGTCGGTTTAGACAGATTCTCTAGTTGATTAAGTGGTTGTTGCAATTCTAATGATTTCATCTCGGCATATTTTTCACCTTTGCCCATCCAATCTGGAAATTCTTTTATATTCCCTCCTGCTACAAAGGCCTTTTCTCCACTTCCAGTTATAATTACAACTGAAATATCATTATCAATTTCTATTTTCTCTAATACATCTACTAATTGTTGAACTACTTCTAAACTTAAAGTGTTGACTGGTGGATTTTGAATTGTAACGACTGCAATACTTCCTTTTTTATTACAAGTTACTACTCGTTCATTCTTCATAAAAAATCCCCTTTTAAACTACCTAATTTTTCACAACACCAAGCACCTTTACTTCACTCACCATCAGCCTAAATTTCCAAATATGGTTCCGCTTTTAGAAATTCATCAATTTATTGTATGAACTGTAGAAGCATAAAATGAGCAATCCTTTCTGGGCACCATTTTATAATCTCAACATATTTTTAAATTGTTCTTTTACTATATAATGAAGGCTCAAGGAATAATATATACGAGTGTAAAGATATAAAAGAAATACTTCAGTCACTCCCTAATTAGAGAAGCAGATTGAGCTTCTGGAGAATCAAGCTTACTTTGAAGCTGTGGCAAAGATGATTGAACAAAACAATTTAATTCTTTTAGAACAGATGAAAGCTCTACAGCTAATTCAGAAATAACAAACTTATGATTAATTAATTCTACATACGCTTCCATAAATAATGTATCTTTATTTATACCATCAGCCTCTGTTTGTACAGGGGCTTTTGTTCTGCGTTGATTCATATTTTGAATTTGGATAGTTTCTTTTACATGTATGAATAGATCTTCTAATAATCCTGGTGTAGATTCTAGTTCTTGCTTTTCAATTTCTTCTGTTACAGCACTAATAAATTCCCATAGTACTTTTGCACCTAATAGTTCTGCTAATCTTTTTTCACGCATTTCAAATGTTTTCATGTTCATGCAAATACACTCCTATAATTTATATATAATGATAAAAATATTATGTTCTTATGTAAAATTGCCTAAAACACTTTCTAAACTTACATTTCTACAAAATAACTACATAATCTTAAAAATCTAATATTGTTCAACACACTTCGTGTTGTTCGGAATCAAAAAAAATTGTTTGGACTGTAACACCATAGAATTTCGCTAATTTTATTTTTATATTATCTCGTGGGATTCTCTGGCCATTTTCATACATCTGCAATGTACTAATACTGATTCCCACTGCTTTTGCCACCTCTTCTCTAGATCTTCCATTTCTTAGATTAATTAAATTTTCAGCTACTCTTTCATAATTCATACATTCTCCCCCTAAAACCACATTTCGTGTTGTTATTTAAAATATAAACCGCACGAAATGTGTTGTCAATAGATATTAATTATCAATTTTTAAAAATTTTAATATATTAACACACATTGTGTTAATATATTATCAGGTGATAGAATGAAAACGTTTGGAAATATAATTCGTGATTTAAGAAAACAAAAAGGAATTACGCAAAAAGAACTTGCTCAATCGCTTCAACTAAGTGAGAGTACAATTGGTATGTATGAACGTAACGAACGTCAACCTGATTACAATACCTTGATACGAATAGCAGATTACTTTAAAGTATCTACTGATTTTCTTCTAGGGAGAGATTTTTATGACGAGGGGAAAAGAAATGATACAGAACTAGATCAATGGTTAAATGATATAAAGCTTGCTCCATCCCAAAAGCGTGAAGAATTAAAACGTTTTTGGAATTTTATAATGCAGGAAGAAAAGTAATAAACTAAACCTTCATATGGGTGAAGGGCATGAATTTGATCCTCTCTGGGGTCATACGGATACAATGAAATGGCGTTCTATCAACGAATAGAGCGTTATTTTTATGCAGTAATTTGGTCACCAAAGTTATTGAGAAAAATAAAATTTAAATTACAAAATGTATTAACAGAGAATACGATCCACTCAAAACAATCTGGTTGAATTACTAAAGGTAATAAATCCTTCTACAGTAAATGAAATGTGCAAAGAAAATATTAAAAGAGTCAATATTGAAACACTAGCTAAAGTCTCGGGTTATTTTAAAAAAACGATATTAGGGAATTATTCGTGACTATAATAGAAGATAAGGAGAATGCTGAATAAGGCCAGCTTTTTGATGGAATTTTTCTGACGTCGGGAACCATGTGGACAGATAGGAGGTCTAAATTCAAGCTATTCGAAGTATAAAATTTTGTTATCTCGCATTATCCCTTACAAATTTGTCCATAAAAAAACAATTCACACTCCCATAATATCCTTTCATTTGTTATAATTATATTCTAATATATTAATTAAAGTGAATGAACTGACTGATACAGATGACAATAAATCTAGTGATCCGTTTATGAAAATAAAAATAACTCGTGATGACTTTAATAAAATTACATTCGATCACTTTGATTATAAAAATATACCTAAAGTCGTTACAGAATACTGGGAATCTCCTGCGTATAATAGAATGTAATTAGTATCAATAAAAGGTGGCGAGTGCTATGATGATTTTTGATGATATCAATACACCTATTGCTCTCTTTTTCATGTTTTTCATTATGTTTCTTGGGAATAAAGAAAAAGATGCCAGCACGTTATGTTTATCACTTTTATTCGGTGGGATGGTAGTGGATTACTGGCTAAATATAAAAGGACTAAACGATACATATATTGGTACCGCTTGGAATGTATTCTATTGTATTATAATGATCATTCTAATACCTATGATGATTCATAAGACTATTAAAGATATAAAATACATAAAGGCAAAAATAAAAAGAAATCGAGCTATTTAAAAATGCGACCGCCCGTAATAGGCGGTTTTCTTATTCACCTCTATTGATCTTTCCTCTTAAATCCACTGCCGCATGACCCAATCCTCCCCCCTCCGCATAGCATGTACTAAAAGGAGGTACGTAATAATATGTCAAACTACTTTTACGATCGGTCTAAAAATTGCTATCGAACGAAACATAACCACCACCAGAAATGCAACTGCGAATGTAACTGCCATTCACGCTATCATACGTTCACATCCGGCCCTTTATTCCGTAATGCAGACACCTATTTCATCCAATTGTCCGCGCTTAATCAAACCGACGAACCACAAACCGTAACTATAGCGGTACAAAATTACCAAGATACTTGCGATGGCGACATATACCCTTCATATGGATATCTTTTTGGTGAACTAATTAACGCTGACAATAACGGTAACGGGTCAGACGCTACTACGCGCAACGGCGACGATGGTTGCATCTATTGCGAGCCCGAAGAAGTAGCCCCGTTTGTTGGTCCGGTAACATTTACGATTCCACCTCGGCAATTGTTTAGCGTAAGGGTGTTTCGGCCTGGAGACCCGCATATACCGCAAGACCCTACGTATGTAGTTCGAGTGACTCTTCCGGGTGACCCTTACTTCCGCCAGGCGACCCTCTCGCTCCTAAATTGATTGAGCGTAATCCTATGAAGCAAATAAAAAACGTAAACGAACCACAAGAGGAAATTGCAGTACTTACAGTTGATGAATTACGACGTTTACTTGATACTCAAAATAAACGAGGCTATAGCGATTTTCAAGATTACGTTATTATGAATCTCTTATAGACACATTCTTGCGTATCAACGAAGCGCTGTCACTTACAGTTAACGATATTGATTTTTCAATAGTAACTACCTCCGATTGTTATTGAATTCTTTTTCCAATGTATAAATCCGACCCTAAGTCGATTTTGTAACGGAGAAACTGAAAAAAAACGCAAAAAAGACGTGAACCGAGGTTCACGCCTATATTTCAATTATTCTTCATCTTCGTCATACAGAAAATATTTAGCTATCTACCACCTAGCCTACACTCTTAACTTTTGAAGAATTTAAGATACTTAACATCCTCATCTTCAAAACATCTTCCTTCTGATTTTTTGTTAGCAAAGTTGAAAAACTCTTTTGCGATTTCTAAATCACCCAATTCATACGCAACTTTTCCTGAAATAAATTCTTTTTCCCCTGTATCAATACGCATAAATCCGGTTAAAAACATTTTATCTGACCATTTTTTTGCTGTCTTAAAATCCTTTACAATAAAACAAGTATCAATAATATCATTCACTAAATCATAACTTTCATTATAAATACCTTTCGGATTAGGCAATACACTCCAAGCCTCTTCTAATAATGTAATAGACTCATTATGATTACCTTTATCAAATTCATCATTACTCTGATTAACGAGACTTTCGAATTTCTCTTTTAAAGGTGATTGTAATATAGCCATATTGCTCCTCCTTAAATAATGTCTTTAATCAAGTCAAAATATTTATCATCTTCTTCAAAAAATATCTTGTAACCTTCTAGCATGTATGCTTTTAATAAATATTCCTTAGCTTTTTCAAGTTCTCCACATTCGAACAAGCTCTCTCCAAGTCTCAATAAAATCAATGGATTCGAAATACCGTCTGGACAGTTTAAAGCATTATAAAAATTACTTTTAGCCATTTCATAGTCATCTTTAATAAGATAAGTGTCGCCTATTACTGTATATAACCAAGTACTTGCTTCCCAATTCGTCTTTGGTGCTGGCACCATATCTAAAGCCACTAAATATTTCTCCAGTGCTTGATCAAATTGTTCTACTTCAAATAGAATATCTCCCTCTTCACATAGTTGTACAATTTGATTGTATATTTTGTCATCTAGTTCTAGTTCCAATTCCCTTTACCTCCAATTATTTTTTAGTTGGTGGCAAATATCTCTCACCTAATTTAGCGCCTGCTGATCTATTTAAACTAAAATGATCCAATTCATAATTAACAGAATCTAGCATCCATTTTCTAACTTCCTTAGACTTTGCTCCATAATGCCTACCAATACGATTCCACCACGAGACAGCATCGGTTAGATGAGCCATATCTGATTTATTAAGATCATACCACACTCCATCACTTGCCTTAAATTGCATTTTACCGGCACGTGTTGTCCTAATTCTTGGTGGATTTTCATTTTTCATTTTTTCTATTACTTCACGGCCCGTTCTTGATTTCTTTCCAGGTGTCTTTCCTAAATATTGTTCTCTTAAACTTTTAACTTTTTTAGGTGACGATTTTTTTATAGTACTAGCAGATCCATTTGAAGAAGACTGGAATTTTTGAAGAGTATCCTTAGCATTTTGAATTGATTTATGTAAAACAAATCCACCATGTCCAACCACACCAACACCAGCTACTGTAGCAACTCCATTTAATGGAAGAACAATTGGTGATGCCAATCCACCGGTTCCTATTTCCGCCACGATGGTTAAGAAATTAGAGCCACCTATAAGTGAAATACCTTCAAAAATTTCTATAACAGATCCTACCATCGATAAAGCATTTCCAGTAAGCCTTCCAGCTTGATAAGTTATCTTGCTTTCTAATTTATCATTATCAGGCGTTTTAAGTCCAATAAAGTTTTCCGCTGCTGCACTGCCAGCACCTTGAAAAAATTCGATAACACCATTCAAATACTCCCAAGCACCAATAGCTGTTTTTTCATACCATGATCTATTATCTTCCTGAGCCTTTAAAGCCACTTGTTTTTCTATTAAATCCATTTCTTTGATTTGATCTTGAATAGCTTGTTCATACATAATTTCTTGAATAGGTGTTAGCCATTCCATGTTTAATTCTCTCGTACTAAATGTGCCGCTTGCAGAACTAAATCCTTTTCCACTCTGTACTTCTGCAAGGCCTGTAGCAATGCTAGCAGCTAATTGAATTGCTGTACTATAGTTATTACTAGATATTTGATTAAATTCATGTAGATGATCTAGCTTTTTTTGCAGTTTTTGCCTCATGACAGTAAAAAGATTCGCCATAGCTTCCATACCAGGGAGTGGCATAGCTTGACTGATGGCTTCCATACTTGCTTTCATTCGGTCAATTTCTCGAATTTGTTCTAGCAACTCTTGTTCAATAACATCAGTTGAAGCTACCTGTGATTCGAAATCATTGGGAAAAGCATTATTCTGACGAATTAACTCTTCACATAAAAAAATAATTCCTTGAGCCAAGGGGCGAAAGGTTTGGACAAAGAATGTTCTTGCACTTTCGTAAGTTTGACCTTGTAAAACAGTATCACCTGCAAAAGCGTCAATCGACTGAATGGCTTGTTCCATCCCTTGAATGGTAGCCATACATACAGCATTCATGCTTTGAGTCTGGTTCTGTACTTCTCCCAAATACATATTTAAACTCATGCATTGCCCCCCCTTGCTAATTGTTGTTGCTGATAGGAAATATCATTTTCTAAATCACTAAGATCTCGTCTTTCTTTAAGTAACACTTCTTTTTTGTTTTCGAATTCAAATGTAAGTTTCCGCTCAATGTGTTGTGCTTCTTGACAGATATTTGTAAAAAAATGAGATAATTCTCTATCTCCATGCCAATTTTCTAAAATTCGGTTAAACAAACGACGATTCCGATTTTTCCATTCATAAAAGTCCTCTTCTGCTTGCTCTTGAGTTTGAATCGCGGATTGATTTCGGTCCTGTTCTTCAAATACACTTCGTAACTTTTGATTTAATTGTTTGATTTGGTTTTCAATATCTTGACTCATCTTTTTCCTCCTATCGTTTTACCTTTACGAAGGTGGTCACATTAGCGAAAAGTATTTTGAAGTTCGTTATCCATTCTCTCAAATTCGTTAGCTACCGAATGAATATTATCGACTGCCTGTTGAAAGGCGGCACAAAATTGTTTCGTTAAATCTAAAGCTTGCTGATTTGCTTCTTGTGCTTTGGAATTAACAGTTAGCGTAGTACGATTCGCCTTCGTTATAGAACGATTTATCGCACTTTGGATAATATCAGAAGCATTCCTCATTTGCGTTGCGATTTGTTCTGCCGTTTGAAAATTACTTTGAAATTGTCCCATCGCTTAAACCCTTTCCAATATTTTTATAGAAAATTATACCATATGGGATTATATCACTGTAGCAACTATTCAAATTTATAACTTATAATTAGTTAATGGCTTCCCTTCAACAAATTTTAGCTTTCTTTTAAATTTTAAAATTAAATCGCTAAACAAATAATGTTATATGACATGATTATTCATACATGCTTCAGCCTTCAAATGTCTAAAGATGGTTATCTAGCAATAAGAGATAATTATGAAAATAGTTGGACAAATTCATTTAAAAAAGCAGATGAATTTAGGATTGATCTCATCATTATTGACGAAATCGATTGTTTAAATTTTCCCACACTATATACAACGACATCACACTACTTCCGAAAATTACTGTCTTATTTGTATCAGACGCCAGCAAATGGCAAAATATAATTCATTGTAAACTATCGAATCCATTTCCTACCCATACTATATAATAAATTAATCCAAGACTCCGGCAATAATATATATGAGTGTAAAGAATACTTCAATCACTCCCTAAAGAGAAGCAGGTTGAGGTTCTTGAGAGTCAAGCTTATTTTGAAGCTATGGCAAAGATGATTGAACAAAACAATTTAATTCTTTTAGAACAGATGAAAGCTCTACAGCTAATTCAGAAATAATAAACTTATGATTAATTAATTCTACATATGCTTCCATAAATAATGTATCTTTATTTATACGATCAGCCTCTGTTTTTACAGGGGATTTTGTTATACGTTGATTCATATTTTGAATTTGAATGGTTTCTTTCACATGTATGAATAGATCTTCTAGTAAACCTGGTGTAGACTCTAATTCCTGTTTTTCTATCTCCTCTGTTACTGCACTTATAAATTCCCATAATACTTTTGCACCCAATAGTTCTGCTAATCGTTTTTCACGCATTTCAAATGTTTTCATATTCATATTGAACACTTCCTCTATTCTATTTTTTGCTATTAATTGGACTATCTGAATTATGATGGAACTGCTATATATGGTAATCAAATTCTCTATCCCCCTTATTGTAAACTATAGTTTACAATAAGGGGCAAAAATAGATTCCACGCTTGTTCCTAAAACCTTTGCTATTTTTATAGCTAACTTAACGTTAGGTTGTTTTTTATTATTCTCTATCTCAGAAATATAAGTACGCGATAAACCAACTTGTGCCGCTAACTTTTCTTGGGATATTAGTTTTTCTTTCCTTAATTCAGCTATCTTATTCATTGCTCTACTCCTCTCCACTTATGTATTCATATGATTACACAACTATTGTAAACCATAGTTTACTTTATCGTCAACAATGTTTTACATGTTTTTTCTCTATTTTAGTTTCTTTTTGTAAATTATTGTTTACAATTGTACTAGGAGGATTATATATGAAGAAAACTCTTGGTGAAATTATAAAAAATTATCGTTTAACAAATAAACTATCCTTACGCGAGTTTGCTCAAAAATGTGATGTTAGTCATACTTATATAGACAAACTTGAAAAAGGCGTAGATTCCAGAACTGGAAAACCTGTAGAACCAACACTCTTAGTAATAGAAAAGATTTCAAAAGCCATGAATATAAGTACTAAATCTTTATTAGAAGAAATAGGATTTATTGAAAAAAATAATAGTGAGTCCAATAATCAGGAATTAGAGAAATGGTTTGAAGACATTAAAAATGCCCCTTATCCAAAACGTAAGGAATTAAAATCTTTTTGGGAATTTATACTAAATAAAGGTGATTGATAACTCCCCATCTCTCTATCTTAGCAAGATGGGGAGTTCCGATTCAGACCACGGGTATGGCTTTAAAATTCAAATCAATTTTGCTTAGGATTTAATTCTCACTTGTTTATTTTCATTTTCTATAAATAATACAAATATAATACTTTCGGCAAATTCTATTAATTTAAGTAAATACATTTATAAAAAAACATAATTAAATAGGAGCGTATTATGGATTTCAAATGGTTAGAAAAAGATGAATTATGGAATAAATATAAAGTCTTTGGTAGCTTTTATAACATTAAATTGAATGAAAATAAAATAATTCAATGCAGAAATGACCTGCGTATTTATGATAAATCATACTTTGAAGAACATAGTATTAATGAAAATCCTCAGTTATTAGTAATCATGATGAATCCAGGTAATTCATTACCTTTGGACAAACAATATGAGATTCCCTGCTATACACAAGGTGAGGCTATCAATGAAATTCCCAAAACACCAAATGTCGAAACAGTTCCTGATGCTACTCAATATCAAATTATGAGGATAATGTATAATATGGGTTATAATTACGTGAAGGTGATTAATATTTCAGATCTAAGAAATCCGTTAAGTAATAACTTTTTAAGAGAGATAAAAGAGATAAATCAATTACACCCTATCCATAGCCTTTTCTATAAGGATAGAGAGACTGAATTATTAAGGATATTTACTAACCTAGATGATAAATCAATTATATTAAAGGCATGGGGAATTAGTGCTGTTAACCAATGCTCAGTTTTCAAACAACTTGTAAAAAACTGTTTAGAATCCTTACCTAATAACCAGCCCCATTTGGGATTACAAGGAGAAACATTTTATCATTTTAGACATCCTTTACCTTTTCCTCCATGGAATAAAAAAAAACAATTAAAATGGTTACAAGGCATAAGTAAACATTTTTAATTATTAAAATATACTTTTCAAAATATGTGTATCCGAATAACAAATAATTATTTTACCTGTTAATTTTAAGCCCTTCTTAAATAAGGAGGACTTAAAATTACCTCAATATCATTACTTATAATTACTATACCTATATTTTGAGTTTCCTTACATGAGTGATTATTTGTATGTGTAATCTTTCGCATAAATTAATGAAAACGAGTGACTTTCAGATAAAGTACTACTGTATGCTGATATTCAAACTCTTCAAGCTCATTATGATTGTCCCGCCAAATAAAATATTAGTATTAAAAAACTTTTGATTTTAATACCAACAGATAAAAGTATAATAAAATCCTATTAAATTTTTCAAATAAGTAAACGAATAAGGTTTTTCAAAATTATTATCAAGAATATGAAAATACTATTAAACTACTTGTGAGCTATCGTCCTAGCACGTTCTCTTCAGCGAATAACAGTTTAATTTTTAATATAAGTGTTTTAAATTCTATTAATCAATAAATAATAAAAAAGCTAACCATTAAAAACGACGGTATTCTTTTTACTATCTTTTTTTACTAATGTCTAATTCTTCTAACCTAATGTATAGATTTTTTCGTAGATAAATATTCCTTCTAGTATGACTACTGAGTCCTAACACAAAACTATAAATCTGCCCCAATTTTTTATTACACTTAACTTCTTTCATAAATAAAAAACGACGAACCCTTAGCAAAGGAGAATCCGTCGTTAAAATTTAATCGTTTCAAACTTGACTTCTTTTCACTTTCACGGAAAACTCCTCTTTTTTAACTACTGCACAAAAGGTTAAACCGAGATTGTCAAAATTATAGAATTTAAGTAACACTTCTTTTCAAAGTTCTTACCCAATCTAAATTTAAATCTATTTTATTCTCCAGCTTATTAAATATAACTAATCTACTAGAAAATATATAACAATTGTTATATATTTATTCAAGATTGAATAATTAATAAAATGATACTTAAGGAAAACCACCGTATATTTATAAATAAATTTACTAACTATAAAACACCTAAATATACTATAATTAACTAAAACTTTATTCTCTATCTTTTCTTTTTTGTATACGCCACCATAAATTTAGCTTGAGCATGTTGGACTGCGACAGCAGTTTCCAATAAAAGATAATCAATTTGAATTTTTTCAGGCTTTTGCTTTCCCCAATTTTTTTTACTCTCACGATCATAATTTTCTTTTGTAAAAGCATCTCCTACCAATGCAACTACATATGTACTTGCATTTGGATTTGTTTGCACTTGTTTTAATTTATCCCATATTTCTTTGGCAGAAAGATTATCACTGTTTATTATTCGCCGATTAACCACGGCTTGGTAAGATTTATGACGCCATTCACCATTCCATCGCTCAACATCCGCTGGTAACCTATTACTTGCCATATGTACATAATCAAGATTTTTAGTAATTTGACCGCAGACTTCTTGAAATGCAGAAGCTGAAAGTTGACTATCTCCTGCTTTACAGTGAATAAAACAAACTGTATTAGTTGACTCACTTAAAGTGATAAAATCAGCTATTTCACTTTGTAAATCTGTACAAATTATATATTCAGAGTTTCTAAGTATTTTTTTAAATTGCGAGTCATTTTTTACATTCTCCCCCTGCTTTGCCACTAAATAAAATAATGAATCTTCATCCCAAATATTTTTTTTTATTTGTGGGGCACCATCTCTATAGTACTTTCCTTTCTCTTTTATCTTTTCTTTAGCAGGGAGTTGAACAATATTCTCATCAAGAAGTTCTGATAAACCCATATAATTATCAGGTATACCAATTTTATAAAAATTACCTTTATAATAACGATATTCATTCTGATTTAGCAAAAGTTGAAATGATTGATTAAGATTCAACCACTCAAGCAATTCATGCTTCCCATAATACAAATCCAACTCAACCTCTGGATTAATTAACTTTAAATAGTATTCCCCAGCTAATTTATCAAAATTTATTTTTATCTCGTAACTATTTTGTTTGTATTTCAAATAAAATATCCCGTCATTAGAAATTTCATAAAAATTGCTAGGTAGTTCTACATTTGAACCACTTAAACCTCGTAATAAATTAGCCTCATCGATGTGTAATAATATACTTACAGGTTTAGTTTCAATCGGAATATCAGTAACTGGGGCATATCTTGCAAAAAAGTCACTCTCTGCTGTTTCTTTTTCTATTAGATTATATAATTCATCTAACCACTTAATATATTGATTTAAACGAATCATCGCAGAGTCCTGACTAATTCTAGCATTCGAGAATCCAACATACCTCCTTAAAGAAGGCTCCCCTTTTTTGTTTTTTCTTTTTCCTTGAACTGTAGTTAAAAAATTATATTGATCTGAAATATTAGGAACCATACGTGAAAGATCCTCAGAATGCAATACCATCCTATTAAAATAATTAAATTTTATACTTCCATTTTGGATAGTAGCTGACGAAAAGGATGTATCATTATCAAATAGATTTTTTAGTTTTTGACCAGATATTCTTCTCCATTCTTTTTTTACTATTTGCGGAACAAAATCACTAGTATCATAAAAGAATAATATATTATCTATAATTTTAAACAATAATATCCCTATTTTAGGCTCGATAAAACTTTCTTTAACCAAATAAGGACTATTATTATAATATGAGTAAATGAAGCAAGTTGTATGTATTTCATCTAAGTTAATTTTATCTATGACATAGTTACCTTTATCTCGTAACTCTGAATTTATTATATCCACAGTTTTAGAATAATTAACCTTAATATCATATATCCCTGACTTATTTTCATATATATTTGTTTTTCTAGGAAGTTGATATTTCTGTAATTTTAATAACTTCTCGAGATCTTTTTCAAATGAATATTGTTTAAAATACTGCCTCTCTAAGTATAAAGCTGGTGGATTAATTTTAAGTATTTCCGACAAAAAATCAGGATATTCAAACTCTATTTTTGTATTATCTTTTCCTATTGCTTTCTCATACTCTAAATATGAATTCCACCAGTCTAATTGATAATTTTGTTTCTCCCAGATAATCACATTTGCTTCTCGAGTGTCTTCTAAATTTTTCTTACGAATAATTCTACCTATTTGCTGAACCAGTGAACGATGATCATAAAAAGACTCATATATACCTAATAAACAGAATTTATAACTATCTATCCCCTCAATAAACTTATTTTGATGTACCCAACATTGAGTTACATTGTCTCTTAAATCTTGAGGTACATTATTAAGAAGTGTTTCACAACTAAAATTTGAAAAATTATCGTGGACCCCTTTCGTTAAAATCCCACGGCTATTTAATTTTACTACCAATGATTTTATATCCTCTTCATTATCACACCTAATAATCATCTTCACCTCTTGAGATGAACATTTGTATTGTTGAATATAATCCTCATATACATTTTTTATCTTATATGCAAATAAATCAATTTTTTGATATTCTCTTATATCTTCATTTTTTATTTGGGTAAAATTAACCCTTCTTACATACCCTTGCTGAACCGCAACTGGATATGGATACACGTATACAAAACGATTATCAATAGAAAATTGGTTATTATCATTGCGCACTGGAGTTGCTGTAAATAAAACTACCTTCTTTTCTAAACCTCTAATTGCAGATTGCCATTTCTCGGCAGGCTCCTTATGCCCTTCATCAAACATTATTAGATTAACTTTTTCTTTTAATAAATCATATTTACCATCTTGCTTCCCCTTTATTTTTAGTAGTGATTGAACAGTACATACATAAATGACAGGATAATTATGACTATCGATTTGATCTATGGTAGAAGGTAACAATTTAAATACAGACTTTATTGGCGAAAATGTAAGTTTTAAATTTTCCCATACCCTAGTTCTTATATCTTCCAATAACTGATCTCTTACCGCTGCTGAAGCAGTCACTACTAAACAACTTTGAATTTTAGGATAATAAGCTGCAGCTACAGCGATTATTGCTGTTTTTCCTGTTCCCATGGGCATCTTTATTAATGCTTGCTTATCAGAATTACTATTAATGTAATCATTAATACAGTTTAGTCCCTGCAGCTGAAATGGTCTAAGTGCATGTTTTAATTCATCATCCAAAAAATCGGTTGATTCCATCGGCAAACCCTCCTCAATTAAACAATTAATATTTAACTTTAGTCATCACGTAATAATAATTTTAAAATTTAACATCTACGTTACATACCCAACTTGGATTACTTCCCATCTTAAATATCATATAATAAATAACAAGAAGAAAACTGTATGGTGGAATATCTAAACAAAATAAAAAAATGATAAAAAAGTTACGATTTGTTCAAAAAAATCATTATTATGCTCCAGCCATCGGTTTTGATATATTTATGATGACACGTCCATTTATAAATTATCAATTAGGCATATCTTTAACAGTAAATACAAAAAATAATAAACAACTCATGATTTTTATCTATATGGATATATATAAATCCCTCACGCCTATTATAAACTATAAATGATTATATTTTAAGAATCAGAAGGCCATGCTATTACAATTAATAAAATCTATTTATTAAAAATCATTAATTTATCCAATGCTAATTTAATTTATAGATTCCCTTCAGCTGACAAAATACTGTTTCCTAGCACTTTAATAGTTTCTTGCTGTTATCTTGGATGTTTATATGAAAGGACCTTTTCGGGTCATTATCCAACTAATACATGATTTCCAGTTTACGAATTAAAACTTTTCTTATCCTTTTAATAGATTCCTTTAGCTAAGCGTAATAAGATCTTCTCTCTATAAATTCATCTTCGTCCAAAATAAAATATTCTTATTAATTTCTTTCAAGTCAATCAATCTTTTTTCTATAACTGATAACCCTTGTCTATCCAATTTAACACTCTTTTTCTTCCGATTATTTATCACAGCAATACTGTCTTTTGAAATACCTTCTGTTAACTGCTCCAATATTTTTTGTTCTATCTATACCCATAAGACTATTAATATTAAACCCATAGCTTTATTAGGTTGTAGGAGATTCTACTTGAATAATATCTTCAATAACTATCTTTAAGTCTTTTGACTTGCTTTCCATTCCAACCAAAATGAAATACACCACATACCATGATTATTTCACAAGTTCTATAAGTTTAAACTTCTCATCTTTAAGGTTTATATAATGTAGCATATATCCGTTTCATATCGCGAAAAAGGATTTTAGGACTTTCTGCTTTTTAAAGATAAATTTAAAGACACTCTGAACATTACTTTTATAAGTAAGTGTACTAAATTTCGCATATGCCATTAGATTTAAATTCTTATAATAACGACTTTTTCTCTTTCTTTATAAATAACCGATTTTTTTAGACTATAACCATTTCTTATGGTAAATCAATTGTTAACGAGCCTAATCTTGTTTTTGTATTACGATATTTCTTTACTATTCTACCTACCATTTTTCCCCTTTTTTAAATCTATAATAAAAAAACAGCGATAAAGTTATCACTGCTAAAATAATGGATATCCATTTACTGTAAACTACCCTATATTCATATATACTTTGGAAATTATTTCTTATTGAATACATGCATTAGGAATTTAATACAAAGTTCCAATTTTAAAATACAATGGATGCACTATTAATTAACCACTATCTATAGTAAAGCTTTATCTAATCTATTAAATTTTTGTTATAAGCTTAAGTCTATCACTATATGGTACAGATTAACTTCCTTATTATTCCTAATATGTATTGTTTTCCCGATTCTTATATTTGTATAATCATAACCACTTACTTCTTGATATTCTTTCAACGAATGTGGATATTTATATTTTTTTATATGAGCAATATACCTATTCCAAAATTCAGAGAAATTTTTAGAGGTAGAATATACTACAATAAAGTTGTACTTCAATCCAATAGTATCATATCCAAATATCTTCTTTAGATGAAGTTCTAAATAATCCTTTTTCAGTGAATCTAAATTTAAAGCTTCAATAATTGAGAAAGGTTGCCCTTTCTTCTGTTTAATAAAAATATCTATTTCCCCAGATGATTTTCCTTCCTTGGATTTACCCCACAATGTCTGATCCTTATTAAAGAATCCTGCCATATCTAAACATGAAACTAAAAAAGTATTTCTTTCATTTTCTGTTTTATCTCTATATATCCGATTACCTTGTAAATTAATACAAGCACTTATAATGGTATCCAAAAGATTATCGTATGAGTACTCAGAAAACAACTCAAAAAGAGATATAATGTCTTGAGTATTATTTACATCCTTTATCTTTTTAAATTCATTATCGATTCTTGATTTCTCAATGTTAGGAAAGGCATTAATAACTTTATTATAAATCATATTCCTTTCTGCCTGTTCTTTAACGTGGGAGTCATTTGCAAGTTTTTTCAAATAGACAAGTAACTCATACTCTTCTGAAAAACCATCAACCTCAGTTAATAGTTTCTCAATTTTGCAAATTTCAGCTCTAAAGTTTATTGAAAAAAGAGGTTCAATAGACCTTCTAATTAAGTTGTCTGATACATTTTTTAACATCGAGCTTTCAAATATTTCGTTGTACACTTCTTGATTTTTGATTTGATAAAAATAATAACATAGGTTATTAAATTCTCTTCGAAAGTCTAACCAACCAGTTGGATCCATAATTCTAATTTTCCCAAACGAATTTAATGTACGATAAAAACCTATTTGTAATGAAGAAACACTTTCTTTGAAGGAAAAAATTCGTTGTTCCCATAGTAATTTAGCAATTTTATTTATGTTTTGTTGGAAACCTCCATAGCTATCTTGAATGATATCAATTAGCATTGTTACGATATTGCTAAAAAATTTTGCATCTACTCTATTTTCTCCACAGTGACTTGCCTCCTCCAAGTAGTACAGACTCATTTTTAAATTCTTCAAATATTCATCTTTATCTTGATGAACATTTGCTTTAAGAAAATTAGCTATGCCTAGCTGAAATAGGCTCTCACACTTAATTTCAATATCCTTATGATTGATTAGGCTAAGATATAATTCTTCTATTTCTTCTGATTCATCCTCATAGAATAATAATAATTTTTTTAGTCTAATTACCTCCAAAAACTCATCTTCTATTTTTATCCATTCATCTAATAATAAGTTTAATGCAAATCGTTTCTTGATTTTTTGAAGTAACACTAGATTAATAAAATTTTCAAGGGCTTTTTTTCTAATATTCGAGTTTTCTTCGTTATTTAAAATAATACCTTTTAAAAAAACTTGTGCTTTTTTACTATCAATATTCATTAAAATTTCATTACACTTCACATCAAAGAAATAGAACTTCTCTCCTATTTTCCAATCTTCAAAGTTTTCTATTCCTATTGGTTTCACCATTAAAACACATAGCCTCCTTTATTAACTACTTTTTCATTCTTTACAATATGCTCCAGACCTCTTTCTGCTGTTCCAATAATTATTTGCAATTTCTCTCCATATCTATTATCAATATCCTTAAGTACTTCAGTTAATCCGTTGAGATACTTTGAATCTCCTTCTTCTTTATTAGGGCTATCTATAATGAGAAAGCATGTATGCCTTCCAAAGTTGTATACAATATCCAATTGAATAATACTAAGATAAAGTGCTATTTTCGCCCTTAATTGTTCCCCCTCTGCTATACCATCAAATGTAATATATTCCCCATTTTGCTTATAATGAATATCAAAGTTCTTATTAATTTTAATTTTTGTAATAGATGTTAAACCAAAATGATGAAGTTCATCTATCATTATTTCTGAAAGGTGATTAAGTATTTTTTTACTATTTTCATATCGTAACAAGTTAAGGTTAACAATAGCTTGATTAAGTAAATCAATTTTCTTTTTTTCCTTATCAAGTACATCAGTAAGTGGATTTTTGTCTAATTTCGATAGACGATACTCAATTATAGCTTTTGCAGAAATTAAATCAGCTTTTTTGTCATTCTTTGGATTTATCTTTTCTTTTTCTTTATTAATGCTGGATTCAATTTCTAATATTCTTTCTTTTAAATTTAAAGTATCTTTTGGATTTGCTAATTTACCCTTTAATTCTGTTAATATTAAGCTAACCTTCTCACCATTTTCCTTAAGTTGGTTCATTTTATGTTGAATAAGCTCTTTTTCTTCGGTGAGCTTTTGTTTTGCTACTTTTAAGGCACTGAGCTTTTGATAGTACATTTCTTTATCTATCGTGCTGTTAGAATCTCTAACTGATGTACGACATAGTAAACAAGTTTTTTCATTATAATTAGGAGATTTAGAAACTCTATGATTACAGTTAGGACAATGTTTAATATCGAGATTTGAAAATAACATACCAACTTCAATATACTCTTCCATGTCACTAATAGCTCTATCGGTCTTATTAGTCTCTTTTCTCAATCTATTCATTTCATTAATATATGAACTAATTTCAGATTCAATCATAATTTTTTCCTTAAACTTTTCATTAAAATATGTGCGATTTTTAATATTCCAAGCATTTACATCATTAATTTCTTTTATTTTTTCATCATACTCTTCATATAGTTTATTTATAGTTCCTATTCTTGTTACAGAGACATTAAGAGTTGCTAATTCCTCTTCAATTTCACTTTTTCTTCTTTTTAAATAATCCTTTTCACTTTGATTAGTATTTATTTGATTTATATAATCCTGTTTAGCAATATTAAATTGCAAAAAATCTCTTTTAACTGAAAGTTGATTAATTGCATACGTCAACTCAAGTCCTAATAACATCTGAAATACCTTTTTCCCCTGATTACCATATACAAGACTTGTACTATCTTTCGATTCAAGATATATAGACTTAAAATATGTTTTCCAACTAGTTTTTGCTTCTATCAATTCATTTTTGTCTTTTTTGGAATTTTTTTGAGTCCATTTCAAAGAATAGTATGAAAACTGATTAAAGAAAAATCCTTGAATAAATTCTTCGTAGTCATCTGCTCCCACTGCTTCAAATATAGAATCTAACTTTTTTAAATTAATATCTTCAACCTCGTCGATTATTCCACTATATAGTGCACCCTTCATACGAGAATTTTTAAAAGTTATAATTGTCGTATAAGCTTTATCGTTGATTTTAAAAGCTAAGATAATTGAATTAATCCATTTTTTTATATCGGGTTTCAATTTATTGTTTCCAGTAAGTGCAAGTTGTATCATTTTAAATAAACTGGATTTCCCCTTAAAATTATCTGCAACTAAAATATTTACACCGTTGTACAATGGAAGATTAAAATCAATTTTTTCACCATTACTCTTTTGTCCATTAATACGTATTTTAATTAAAGTCAATCTCTTTCCTGTAGAAATAGGAGTATCTTTTTTATGCTCTTCTAAATCCTTCAACAATTCATCAACTTCATCTAAGGTGAAGGTTTCCTTAAATTCCATATACAAACTATCCGAAAATTGTTTATAATCAAACATCACAATTCCTCTCCAAACATATCTAAATAGAGTTCTTTTACATCATTTTGAATATCGGTAATATGCTCTTTATAAGATGTATTTCTATATTCATCAATTTGATACTGCATTACTTTAAGTTGAGTACCTGATAGGTCTCCAAAGTACTTTTTTATTAATTCACACCTAACTATGTACCATTGTAAAGAAGATAACTCCTTAATGGTATTTTCAAATTTATCACAGGCAAAATTTGTGATATAGTAGTGTTTATCAATTGTTTTTAAATCCATACTTCTCCGGCTTTTAAAATCAATAAAATCTATGCTCTTCAAAAAACTAATTACATCATCAATATCCTCATACGCACCAAAGAAAAATCTTTCCATTTCAAGTCGCCGTATACTTGGTTCTCTTGAATAAAAAATATTTTTAACAATGTTTTGACATTCATCTTTATCAATTTTACCGTCCTTAGCAAATAGAATAAGCTCATATGCAAAATAATCTGGATTACGTAGTAAAAAATCAATTTTTTGAATCCTAACTTCACTTTTAAATACCCTCTTACAGGTTTCATTTTGATCAGAGATTTCTTCTGAAAAGAGATATAGAATAAGGAAAATTCTTATTCTATCTTTGTATAGTCTAATTTCTTCGTAAAAATCAACTGGTTCATGCCCGTTCATAATATCCTCCAGAAACTATTAATTTAATTACATAATATAACAAATCTTATCATTATCTTACTCTCAATTTTAATAATCTTCAATCTAACAGTAAAATATTTCCTGGAAATTATTTTTATTTAACTTGAACACACATCACAATAAATATCGTATTATTTTTGATGTAACTTGTTAGCTTCTATGAGTAAATCTTATAATTAAACATAATGCCTTTTACTATAAAATTAGTAAACAGTATTGTTAAATAATATATATTATTTACTTTTGTTAGACTGTCTCACTAGAACATATTAATAATATTCGGTGATAGTAGTAGATATATTTAAGATACGGGCAAATATTTTTCTTTTAAAGATATAAAACTTCTATAAATAAATCCAAAATGCTTTTTATAGATAAAAGAAAAATTTTTGTGATTAGATATTTAAGTAATACCTTATTAAAACACCATTTATTATCTTCGAGTGAGGATTATTTAAATATCCTCAAATTTTTTTATCTTTGAATACAAATTAACACTTAAATTCATCACAAAATTATCCATTGTACTTTTTAATACTAATATTTTAAATTCATATCATTATTGGATATAAAAGATACTTTTCTTGATACTTGCAATATAACATTTATACATTATGGTTAATTTTCGATAGTATATAAATACGAATTCCTGTAGAGTTGTTATGTGAAACTTAATTAATTCATCATCTTTCACATAGATTTTCAAATATAACAGTCCACTAATACTCGTTATAAATCTATCAACCATCATATTTCATTACCGTAATAACAGTCTACATATAACATCTTTCCGATAAAGCATATGCATTTTTAAAAGTAGTTTTACTCTTTTTACTAAGAAGTTTTTATTTAAATAGGATCTTCAATTTTATATTCTTAATCCCTTTTTATAAACTAACTCGTTAATTAATATTGTCGAATTCTATATTTAAACATTATAAATCTCTCTACACTTCTCATATAAAAAACAATATTTCCCAAGAAGCGTTCCTTAGCATGTAATGCATTCGTTAAAATATCAGGTCTATTAGGATTTTCAAATATATAATCCCTTAACAATTTTGGTAAATAAAATGTAAATGTTAAATTATCCCATCGTTCTAATGAAACATGCCATAAATTAGGTTCATCTTCACGCCAAAAAATATATACATTAAATGTCGACTTTTGATATCGTTCTAACAAGCTTCTAAATCTTCGTGGATTAACAGGCTTCAATAATATTGAGAATGGAGAATTAATAGACGCTAAGTATAAATCCCCATAATTATTCATCTCAGTAAAAAACGGTCTTAAGACTAAATCTAAATGCGGAATATTATTATTAAAATTTTCTAAGTCTAAACCAAACAGTTTGGAGCGGATAAATTCTCTTATTTCTGATAATGAATATCCTTCATATAATAGTAAATTTCTTAAGTCATGTGCTACTCGATCTATTACCATTAATAAATCCCGATATTCCTCTCCACTTAAATCAACTAAAGTAAGCTTATAAGCAATCGCTAATTTAATAGCATTTTCCGAAAATCCACTTGTTGAAAAAATTGTATACTGGTAATTAAAACGTTGAACTAATAATTCGTCTCCATTTAAATCGATAGTTTGATAATTGGCATTCAAATCTGTTAATATTCCTATTCCGGCCCTTACAACATCAATACCCGTTCTACTTTCTCTAAATTTAGCTTCTAAAAATAATCTAATTGGATAATTAAATGGAATAGAAACATCAAATTGCCCTAAAACATCTGCCTGATGTGTTCCACCTCGCCCTTTAATATTTAAACCGTTTCCTTTTAAAACGAATTCAGGATATAAGTTTGGTGTTTTTAATACATCTTTAGTAATCAAGGTATAACCGCAATTTTCTAATAATTTAGCTAACGCTTCTTCTAATAAAAATCCTTTTAGTGCTGGAATTGAGATTACCATAATTCATCCTCCATTTTACTAAATTCATCTTGCTTTAAGTTTTTTATGACTTCATTTTGTTCAATTAAGAATTTTCTAGTTTTAAATTATTTTGATTGTCACTCATTTTCCGATATTTCCTTTCTATAAAATCAATATAATCTTACATATTAACATTATATTAGATTTATAAGATTTATTTATATAAAATTTTAAGTTTTATAACGAGAAATACATTTAGATATTGTTGATTTACGTAAATTTAAATGTACTTATAACTTTAGAAACAATAATAATATTTCTAGCAATCAAACCACTCTAAAATAAAAAACCATTTGAAATAACAATTGTACCAAATGGTTTGTTAACTAAATCATTTATCTACTTTTTGTAACAAGAATTAATTTCAATAAATACTATCCTTTCTACAATTAATTTAAAGAATTCCATCTTTCATATTTAACGATTTAACTTTTAATTTATAATTATCAAATTTATAATTAATATACCTTACTGCATGCTCTTCATGAGTAGATAATACAATTTGCTTGTCTTTAAAGTCGTTTCTTAACAATTCTACAAATGAGGATATATTTAAATCATCCATAGTTTGAAGTGGATCATCAATTAACAACATAGATAATCCTTGATTTCCATAAACTTTATTAAGAGCTAATGTAAATGAAAGAATTACAGCTACTAATTGTCCTGAACTCATAAAGTTTACTATGTCATGATCATAATCTGGATGTGTTATAAAGCGAATAATTTTCGCTTCACTTTCTTTCATAAATAACCCTAATCCTCTTTGATGGCTTTGGAGTATTTTACCTGTATATATATAAAATACCATTTCCGTCTCTTTCATTATTTCCTTCCAATATTCAGGTATTTTTCTACGATAAATATTGATAATATCATTTACCTGCTTATACACAAGACATATTTTTTTATATTTATCCTCTATGCCTTGTAATTTCATTTCAGTTCGTGTTACTTCTTCAAAGTTTTTTGCATAAAAAATCAATGAGATATATTGCATTTTATTTTTAATATCATCTTCTTTAATTTCTTTTACTAAAACTTCTTCGGATTTAAAAATCCGTTGAAACATCATTTCAAAAGTTTCTACTTTTTGTATTACTTCATCATTTACTTTTATAAATAACTCTTTTACTTTACTTTCTAAGGCACTTTCGTATCTAGATAGCTGTTCTTCATTTAATTCAGTTAATGTTCGACCCACAATTGAACTAACATTAATATTATGGCTTAAAAGCCATTTACTATATTGTTCTGCTTCACTACTATTTCTCTCGTAACTAGATAAATATTGATTGAAGAACCTTGAACTTATTATTCTTTTATCACCACTTTCGAAAAAGGCAATTGTTGCTTCAATGATTTTTCTAACATAATTGTCATAAAGACTATCTATTGCTTCTTTTATTATCTTAGACGATTCATCAAGACAACCTTCTAAACTTTCTTTTTGTTTCTTAAATGCCGCTAAAATATCCGCTCTATCTTCCCAAGGACTTCCACATAAAGGACAGTCCGAATCATCAATTATATCGTCCTCATGAGTAACCTGATCAAATTTTTGTATTATGCGTTCTCTTAACGTCATTAAATTCCTCAGAGTTTCTGAAACAGAATTTGTATTTTGTTTTAGCTGCTCCAATTCCTTTAACCTTTCTGTAATAGTATTTAATTTATCAATATCAAGTATATCTAATTCAAAATCATCTAATAAATGGTGAATTCTAGCAAAGTCAATTGAATCCCATTTATCTTGAAATGTATCCTTGTTTATTTCTTTTAATTCTTTATACACTTTAACTTGCTGATTATAATATTCATTAATTTCATCATAGCGTTCTATTAAACCATCTAGAATAATGACATCTCTCATTAGAACCTTATTTTTCACAAAAATCTCTGCTTTGAGATTTTCTTTTTGAATTTTGAATTCATCATAAAAAACAATAAATTTTCTTAGTTCCTCTAATTCATATAAATAACGTTCTTTTATACTATTTTCATTCATCATAGGGTTTTTCTTATCCCACTCTTCCAACTTCCCCATATGTTTTAATAATGGCTTATATTCAATCTTTGATTGCTCTCCACTTGCTGTATACTCACCTACGTTTATTTTCTTTAATTCTCCAATTTTCAACTTATAAATATTAATTTGTTTCTTTAATGAATCCACATGTTTTTTTAAGTTGTCTCTAGACTTCAAAAACCGATCTAATTCAGCACTTTCTTTATCGGTATTAAACAACTGAGATATAGTCGATAACCTTTGCATCTCTGACATTTTAAGGAAAAATTTATTATCTTCTTGTTCAACATAATAAACAAGATTGAATATATTTTGAATATCAACATTTTGAAACTTTTTTTGTAAAACCAACTGAAGTTCTTCAGTATCCTCAACTATATTAGATTTATCCATTTCATCGTCAAAATTTTCTAGTATATGTGTATCAAACACACTAAAATCTCGTGGTGAATTTTTATTAGTAAGCTTATTTGCCTTAATAATCTTGGCTATTGTGAATTTGATATTGTCCTCGCTATTCTCAAATTCCACTTTTATTATACAATCTTTAGAGCTATCATTCCTAAAAAGAATATCCTTAAATCTAACCCTAGAGTCTGCTTTTCCTATTCTTCTTATTTGATTGGTTAACACCAACTCAATCACATCAAATATGCTTGTTTTTCCAAAGCCGTTTGGACCATCTAATATAAGCAAATCTATATGACTAAGGTTAATTGGCTGTGGAAAAGCATTAAACAACTTAAAATTATTAATATATATTTTACTTATTTTAAAAGTTCCCATTAAATATCACTCTTCCCATCTAAAAAGTCATCTATGAACTTACTAAGTTCCTCTATATTTTCGCTATCTAGACTCCCTTCTAATAATATTTCCTTTAACCTGTATAAATCTTGTGATTGTAAGCATTCATCAATATGGTGACTTAAGCTCTGAAGGGAGCTGTTTCCTTCAGATATTTCTATATTCAAAACTGGAAACTTAATAAATAGTTGGGATACAAATCCATAAATACAAGATTTATTTGGATATTCTTTAAATTCTCTAAAAAGCTCCTTATCACTTATAATGTTATCTAAAGTTTTTTTATATCCTATTTCCTTCATTTTCTCTAAGTAAATTGACAATAAGTTTGTCAGCTGATCTTTTTGGTATGTAAATATATATTTCTTAAAATAGTAAGGGCTTTCTTCTATTTTCAAATTCAAATCCTTTCGAATAGATTCGCCCTCTAAACAAATTACCATAGAAGTATTTCGATCCACCTCGGGTTCATTGAAAAATTCTTTAACTAAATAAAAATAATGATTCTCTAATTCAAAAACCCTCTCTAGATCCTCGTTACTTTCAATAAATAATATTAAATAATAACTTTTGTGAAAATTATTTTTTGCAAAAACACTATTCTTTAATAACATATCTTTATCAAATTGTTCCGATGTAGGATCCTCTTCGTTTAATACTACTTTTGAAAAATTACTACATGTAAAACCTAATTCATTAAAAATTTGCTTTAATATAGTATCCATTGTTTGCTTATCTTCCATTTTGCTTATCTATCCTTTCATTACAGGCTGTTATATCTACAAATTTAATATCCTTTATCCTCATGATATGATGTTTATTTTTTTCAACCTCTTCTTTCTCTAAATCACCTTTATAAATTTTTACTTCATTTATATATTCATTCAAAGCTTTTCCATTTATATTTGCAGTAATTATACTATCTATATTAAATAGTTCATTATACACTTTCTTATTTTCAAGTATACCTACGGCAAATCGGCTAATAGTAGCTTCTCTCTGTGCATTCATTCTACTTTTTACAAATGGTGAATCTGTGGATTTTGGTTCAGGCATGGTATTATTTATAGTTGAAACGAGATAAAAGTCTCCATCTATTTTAACATTCAGCCTGTCTTCATCCATATGCATATACAGATGTAGTAATGACTCAAAAAATGGGTACCTTAAAAACTCAGTATTCACATATTCATCCATAGAAAATAGCTCTTCTCCTATTTCTTTTGTTATATGTGGATTTATTTTATAACACATCTGTAATAAAGAGTCATCATCTACGTTCGTATGTACATTCTGAAAAAAGGATAATATGTTCTCTAATATTTCTTCATTCCGATCCATTTCATCCAACATGCTAGCTTCTGTTATACTCTTTCTCTGTTCCAAAATGAAATTCTTTATTTCTATGTAGTAATTATTGAAATCTGTAATTAATTTATTCCTCAAATAATATATATGGTATTTTTCAGGTAAAGTACTGTATTCCCCATCTAAAATTGATAATATATCTGAAAATAAAATCTTCTTTTTTTCATCACTATTTGCCTGTCTATCTTGATGTCTCTGATTAACATGATTATCTATTAGACCTATTAAAGCCAAATATGCACATTCAATATACCTATCTAATAATCCTTTTTCTACCAACTCTTCCTTTTTTCCTACCGTAGAGTAATATTTACAAATACGTTGTCTAACAACTTCTTCAACTTCTTCTAAGGAACAGTGCTTTTTATCTTTTGTATAGTTATATATTTCAAGTTTTTTAAATGCATCCTCGAACTTTCCTTTTTTTTCTACATATTGGTATAACTCTAAAGGGCTGGCATATTTTTCAGACTTAGAAGATGATGGATTACCGGCAGCCATTAACCTTGTTTTTATTTCTTCTGTTTTCGTAATATTGACTCGATGATTAATTATAGGTTGAGCTATATGTAGGAAAGCTTTTTTTATATGTAAGTCATTCTCTTCATATATTGATTTGCCTAGCAAAATCCAAATTGCATCTTTATATTTTGATAATGGCTCTATTCCATAAGTTTTAACCTGATGTATTTGAATATAATTATCATTATATTTTATAGAAAAATCCTCCATATACTCAAATTCCAAGCTATAGCCTTCTATCGATCCCTTTACTTCCAAAATATCAATAATAAAGTCAAGTACTGCAATTACCCCTACCTTCCCTTGGTAACTAAATCCATTCCAGCTGTGTGTAGCATCAAATTCAATAGCCTTATCTAATACTGAGGTTTGTCTATTCACCATTTAGCCACTTCTTTCCTTTTTTAAACTAAATTTTGATAAATACTACCAATTAACCTTTATTATACTATAATCCTATATAAAACCAATGATATACTTTAAATTTAGTAAGTGACTAATAATATGTATAATAAAGGTACATAAAGTCGTATACAAAAGATAGTTAACAAAACAAGTGAAGATTTGGTATCATGGTTAGATAATTTAGTTCAAAAGACAATTATGTCTATACCAAGTGTCTTCAATTCTTATGATTTTGATATCGTTGAAAATGCTTCTGATATGCATACAAAAATAAAACAAAAAAATACTAAATGGAGACTTTCCAAAGTTGTTTCCACATTTGATTTTGAACATAAAAAAGATGGTAAAAAGTATCATGTTACAACTGGTGAATTGGATCTACCATGGAATCTCGCTCCCACGAGCTCTTCCATAGCATGGGCGCAGCGAGAGAAAGCTTCTCCTTATGGAACTTCAATTAATGAGGTAGGTACAATTTATACAGTACAAGGATTTGATTTAAACTATGTGGATGCTATCTTGGATCCATCTATCTCTTTTGATGAGAATAATAATAAATTATTAATATTAAGCGATAAATATAAAGACACTAAAGCATTTAAAGAATTAGGAAGTAATCCAACTGCTTCAAAATAAAGAAGAAATCATTTTAAATTCGCTTAATATCTTGCTAAAACGAGGTACAAACGATCTTCATTTATATGCACATGATGAAAAACTAAGAACTAGGTTATTAGAAATAAAAAAAGGTACTGATTAATATTTAACTTTTAATTGTAGCCAAAACTTTATTTTTAGACAGTATGAGATGCAAAAAAGCTTTTATTGTATACGTTAGCCTACCATTAATTTATCACTAAGTGTTTATTAATATGTAAAAAAAGAATGCAGATATACTGCATTCTTTTTTTACATACAAAACTATTAAAATATTGCCTCTATCCCTATACTTTTCGTCAAATGATAACATTTATCTTGCTTCTATTATTTTCTAACAATACATTAGAATATTAATAGCTATCCACTAGTTCATTTAGGATTTACAGTTTGTTCAAATCTTTTTAATAACTACATGGTATTGCTGTAAGTGATGATAGTAAAAATAATAAAGTTACAAATTTTCTTCATTAAATACTATAGCTTATGATTTAAATATACAATTGGATGGAGCATCTGCAATCACACTTCTTTTCCAGAACCTTAACTTATTTTCATATTATTCTATTTAAACACGAATAATTTATAAATTCCCTTCAATTATTTACGTAGACAAAGGCTTGTTCAACAAATCTTTGTCATCTCCCGTAATACCAAATAAAAATAGATTAAATTCTTCTTCTGAAAGCTCTGTTTTCACTAACTTTTCAGTCATCCCTTTATAAGCTGAAGAATATGCTATTCTTTTATATAAGAGTTCCTGTACGAAATCTTTATGTGATTGATATACTTCTTCTAAACTAAACATCTCAATATGCCCTTGTATCTCATCATTGTTTGCACAGTTATCATTTACCTCTAACACTAAATCAAAATCATCAGTATTACCAATTAACGAATTAATATTATATGTAGTAGTTGGTTTAACTTTAAAAGTAACTGGATCTTCAATAACTTTTTCATATAAGTATAAAATTTTAAGTTTTCTAGCCTTCTTAAATCTACTATTACATATGGAGCAAGCTGGGATATAGTTAAATAATGTTAAAGAATATAATTGAAATACAGCTTTTGGATAGAAATGATCCAGATCACTAGTAGAACGAAGATTGTTATCTTTATTATAGGTAGTAATATATTGCCTATTACAGTATGGACAAACTCTAATTTCTAATGAACACAAAATAAAGTGCCTCACACTTTCAGTTAAATAATTATAGTCTATCATCATTTCAAGTGATTTATTAAGTTGATCTAGTTTACATTTAATATGGGTAATTAGCATTTTATACTTTTCCCATGATTGATTATAATGTACATAAATTTAATCTATAATATCCAATTCAATCCATGGATTTCTTAAATTCATTATATTCTCTTTACGTACCTGTGCTAAATGTTCCCGTGAAAGCCCCTGCTTCCTTACCTTCCATTTAAATACTTTTCATCATAAAATGCTAATACAGCCGTTTTATAATAAAACTCTAATTGAGGATATAATTTCTTAGATTTTTGAGAAAAAGGGTCAATTAAAATTTTTTTAATAAAATCTTCATTTAGTTCCCCTTTATATTCTATTACTACATTACAATAGATACATCAACTTCACGAGTTATATATTTTCTAGCCCTTTACTATTACACATAACAAAACCACGCACAGTGACGAGCGTGATTCGTTTACTTGTATTTAATTTTTCATCATGGATTGTACATCGTATTGGTAATCCTAACCTTGACTCAGCTTCTCTTTTAGTACAACTGCACTACGCATCATTAGCCTTGCTACTAATGATGCAGGTAAAAGTAGCTGCCGTAAACTTGCTTTTGTTTTTCTTCCAAGCAAGAACGTCTTCCCATCATGATTTAACGTTTAGCTAATATTTAAATGGCTCTTTCTAAATCAACAGCTTTCCAGCGCAAGCCTAGCTCGCATTTCAGTTACAAGAGTCATATGAAAGACGATATAATACCTGATATGTAACTCCTGAGAGATATTAATAAGGTATATATTTTCTTATTTTGGAATGGTGAAGTTTAAGTTCCAAGCCATAATAGACTGAGTCAATAGCATAAAAGAACAGCTTTAAAAATGTGGTTTATATGCTATGTCTCTAATATTACCGACATTTAATAGTTTAATCTGTCCATATAACAACACAATCAGTGCTTAAAAGTAGCCGTTTATGCTTATTTATGTAGATGCACATCTATTAAAAAATAAACTTCAACTAAGTTCTAAAATATAACTATTACTTGTATAATTTATTTTACTCAATTGATAACTTCACTTTCTCGCGATATGATTTCTAAATGAACTTCCCACTTAATTATACTAATCTAAAATATTTAGACCTAATTCACGAGAAATATCTCTTATAAATTTAGAAAATGGCCTCTTATCCATATTATCAACTTGAACATAAGCTCCCAATATTAAATTCAAAATTTCTTCTTCAGAATCAAATAATTTACCCCCAAATTCATCCATTAAACTACTTATTCTTGATTCATTATATATTATTGACTTTTTTATAATGTCTTGAATGCAATCTTTGTGAAGAGAATATAATTCTCTAAGTTTAAATATTTCAGCATTACACTCCGCTTTCCTAATAAATTCTTCACTAGCTGTAGGCCCTTCTTTAAAAGCAATATCAAATTTTTTAGAATTACCATATAAAAAATCTAAATCATACTCTTTTCCAAGGGACTGCATTCGTGTTATATTCGTCTTGCTTTTAAGTTTACCCATTTCTTTTTCTCTTGCTCTTATTGTAAACAAATATCTATCTTCAAATCCCTCTTCATATGGGTGAATATTTTTTACATAAGTAAAATCTTTATCATTTTTCAAACTCGAATTACAAACTTTACAGCTTGGGATAAGATTATAAAAAGATAATGCTAAGTAAGGATATTTCTTTTTAGGGAAAAAATGATCTAAATCGCCTCGCGTCTTTCCATTTTTAGAATAGTATGCTGAAATATATTGTCTATTACAGTATGGGCAAACATTTAAATCTAATTCCATTACCAATTGATATGGTCCCCATCCTTCTCGAATATCAAACAATTTTTCCTTCTTTTTTTCCAAAATCCAACGATCAGAATTTTCGATTATTTCTTTCATTTTACTTTTCAAATCAGTTAACGTTGAAATTTCATAATGAATAACCTCTCCCATAATCTCACTTGCTTTATTTATCAATAAGGCATCCAAAAGTTTATTCTCATTCCTAAATTGCTTTAATAAATTTATTATCTTATTTTTTAAAAATGACAATTGCTCCAATGAGGTACTTGACCCTATTTCCCTCTCAATATTTCTTAATGTAGTATTATTAATAAGATATTTTACTTCTTTTAACATTTTAACAAAAGTATAACCAAATTCTCTCAGCTCTTCTTTTGAAAATGATTCATAATCAAAAATTTCATTTAATCTAGTGTAAGTATCTTCCCTCTCATTAGTATTCATTCTTAATAATGTGTCTTCACAAGCAATAGTAATATCATAAAGTTTTTTAGGTTTTGCTGTTACAATATCTTTTCTATTATTATACAGATATTCAAAAAAAATTTTCTGTTCCTTTGTGAGAGGTCCACCAGTTACTATATTGCATAGTTTATACAAAAATTTACTACAAACATATTCATAGTGCCTTTTTACAAGCATATTTAAGGATTCTGATTTTATTTTAATCATCTAGATCACCTAACAACAGTATATTTTCTAGCTGCATTATTCTTTTTTTCAAATTATCTATCTCATTATCTACATGTATTAAATTTATTTTTAGCTGGTCTTCTAACATGCTCATTAGTTTGTTTTTGATAATAGGTTCTCCTATAAGATTAATTAGTTTACGGATTTTCTTTTCATTTCTCCTTATATTTTCAATATCGCCACTTAATATATTTATAAGCCAATTTATCTTTTCTTTTGCAAAATCTCCAATCAATTCACCTTCTAAAAAAAAGGAATCTGATAGTAATGTATGTATATTTGCTGCAAAAGTCTGCTTTTTATTAACTAAGGCATCAATCATGCTATTTCCTCCAGCCTTTTTCCCTATAAAAACAATATTATGTTTAGGCAAATCTGATACTATAAAGGGGGAGTTAGATGTCAAGATAACTTGAATATCCTTATGGTAAATCGTTTTAAAGAAATCTAGTAAATCTTTTAAAAGGCTTTTCTGCCATTGAGGGTGAAAATATAATTCGCCTTCATCTATCAAGATTAAGATGTTCTTGTCTGCTAAATTATTTATTTCAATAGCAACACTATAAAATCTAGAAAACGTGTCTAACATAGCCTTTTGTCCTGAACTTAATTGTAAATTCCAATTTAATGTTATATAGGGATGCATACCAGAGGAAATAATATAATCTTTCATAAATTTTTTTAACACATCATACCCTTCTCCTAATTTCAAACAAAGTTGGTTATGATATATGTATATATTTTCTTCATTAACTAGTAAATTAATAAGATTAACTAATGATTGGACTTCTAAAAGCCATTCTTCACTTAATCCTCCATCCATATATTCTGAATCGAAGGGTCTATAACGATATTCCTTCAAAACATGTTTCCAATCTTTTAGTACTTTAATTATTCCATCTATACTATCCTTTTGAAAATAACCCTTTTTTTGTTTCAGACTCATTGGCTCTATAAATTCCCCTTCAAAATCTAAATCATCAGGAAATTGGTTAAAATAACTATTTATCATATTATATAAAAACTTACTTAAATTCCTTTTTTTCTCATTTTCATGTTTTTCATTTTTTCCTATAAGCTGATTTAAGATATTTCTAAATTCTTCCGGAATTCCCGATTTATTTTCAAATATTTCTATTAATGGATAACCAAAGACTAAAGCATCAGGGTATCTAAAACCTAATTTATTAAATTTTGATTCTGATATAAATTTTGCCTGTCTAAATACATTGGATGCCCTATGTAAATCGATTGCGTCAACCATATCAAGATCTTCATCAAAGTTCCAATTATGTTTATCTGTTTTCATTAAATAATTTGTTGATACATTAAATAGTTGTTTTTCAAATTGTAATAAAACACTTTGTTCAAGACCTGTGTCAAATACGTTACTAAAAAAAATGCATGGTACTGTAGGCAATTCTAATCTTTTAATATGTCCAAAGTTATCTTTTTCAAGATTATAACTGTCTTTTATGATTTCTACTGAATCCTTAAAACATAAATCCTCTATTTTTTTCAATAATGAATCATGATAAAAAACATAGATTTTTTTAGTATTATTTTGTTTTTTTGTGAATGCTATAATATACTTCTGATTAGTAAAAATACCTCCTTGAGAAAAAATGTTTTTAATTAGATTTAAAACTGTTGTTTTTCCTGCTCCATTTTCACCTACAATACCTGTTACATCACTAATCTTTTTTGTATCGTCAAAAAAATCATCTATGTAATTTTCATTTTCTTTTATATGTAAAATTTTTAAATCTGGATTATACAAAAACTCAAAATTCCCATCAAAATTAAATCCTTGTTTTGAAATATAACCAAAATCTTCAGTCCATATAAACGCTAATTGCATTATTCCTTCACTCTCCACTTCTAAATCACAATAATAAATTCATCTTTTTTATTCCAATGTAATCCTTAGATTTTTTCTTTCTATTAATTTTTTAATTTTTTAAAAAGTAAAAAAATCCAATTAAGGCCTCTTATGAATGAGATACTATTAAATCTGCTGCGGCATTAGCCCCGCCAAAAAGAATTCTTTCATCATTATATTTAAATTCAAACCTAGCAGTAATACCTAACGCTTTATTAACTCTATCTACAAATTCTTTTTTGGCTTGCTGATTATTCGCAAAATCTATAATACATATTCTTAGTTGCTTTCAATCTCTTTTTCTTGAATTTTTATACCTCTCTGTTATATAAAGTTCATCACCCATTTCCTCTTCTATTACCATTTTCTTTTTAAATTCATTATAATAAAAACTGAAAGGTTCTTGTTGCACTTTTAAAATCTTGCCACCCCCAGTGACAATTGAAGGGATTATATTCATATCAAAAATTTGCTTATAAACATCGTTTTCTCTCAAACTTTCAGTGGTAATCTTGAACAATCGACCGTCATTCAGGTCTTTAAAAGAAGATAATGAACCATGCAAATGATGTAAACGAATATTGTTAAGGTAGTTTTCAGGATGAAATTCTCTACTACGATCAGGGCCATAATAAAATTTATATTCGTTCACTATCAAACCCCATTTTTTCCCTTGTAATGAAAATCTGCAAATTGCTCTAATCTATAATAAATTAATAAAACAGTCTCCAGTAACAAATCAAAATTTAGTGTAAATAAATTAATTTCATCAGAATTATCTATGGTATATTTTAGCCAATCAACAAATCCTTCTCATTTTGTGTTAATTTCATCTTTTTCACATTTCTATCAATCAATTCCAGGATAGATACTGTGTACTCATATATAATATTTTACATTGTCTCTAAATGTTCTACAAAATGTTCATTACTAACTTTATAAGCATTCATAAAATTTTTCCCGTTCTCTTTATTTAAAAAATCATTATAATGCTTTAAAGAATCATACGCCTGCTCAATACTAGCAATTGCTTCCTCAATATCTAATTGGTTATATTTTTTCTTCATATGATATTTAATGAAGTCTCTATGTGAATCATCTACATTTACCACAGTAATTATGTAGTATAAACACCTAAAAGAAATACTTTAACTCGTAGAATACCGATAATTAAAAGGAATATATAAAACCATTTTACATTCAAGAGGTAGCATATATTCCTTCTTTTAGGAAAGAACACCATTAATTAAAAGTCACCATAGTATTTTAGCGAAAAATTTTATCATATAATGCTCTCATATAATCACTTATATCTTCATATCTTTTTTCGTCTCTCAACCTTAAAAGAGCTAATATATCAGCATCACAAAGGGTTAAAACATAACCTTTACCACTGTTTATTACATCTTTACACCTTGCTAGGTTTTGTTTCTCATCCTTAATTGATCTGCATGTTAAAATGCCAAATTCACTATAGTTTTTATGAAATCGGCCAATTAATTGATCAAATTCTGGGTTCTTTAGATCACTCGTATAGTTTTTACATTCAACAAGAATTTTTGCACATCTTATATGATGCAATGAATTTAATTCCCAAAAAAAACCTTCACTTTCCTTATTATCAAAAACAATATCAATACTTTTTCTCCCCTCATTAATTGATTCTTCTTGACGTCCTCTTCTTAGTTCTTTATCAAAGATATATTTTAAAGATTCATAAACCCAATTATGGTAATCATTTGCGTGTTCTTTTCCTGGAGTGATTTGTTCAATTTTAATAATTAATTCATTCTCATTAACTACCATTTTCTTAACAGATGGTGTTAAGCATAATTCTTTTGTACTTTTAGGAACTCTACTAGTAGCCCCTGCATTACTATTAGCAGATGATATGCGAATGTTTTTATTAACTATGTTTTTCTCCTCAGATAAATTTAAACTTAGTTGCTTGATATTTTTAGAAACTTGAGTATTAACCACTATATTACTATGAACAAATGACATGGAGCTGCTATTACTGACTATACTTTTCTTCTCACTATACTCCGTAATTTCCTTATTATTAAGAGCATCCCTTAACCTCTCTGCAAGTACAAATGCTAATTTAGGTGGGAAAGCATTCAATATTTGTCTCATTTTTGATCTTCTTGAGCCCATAAATATTATTTCTTTAGAAAACGATTGTATTACGGCAGCTTCTTCCCATAATATGGAGACATGACCTCCGTTACCATTGCTTATTAATATATTTGAGGAGCTAATAAGTGAAGGCGATACTTTATCTAAATCAATAATTGTATAATGCTTCTTGTGCTTATTTAATTTTTCATGTTCAATTAATTTTCTTTCTTCCTTATCCTCAATTACTATATCTTCCAAAACTTCTTTAACAGTATATGTGCATTCATTTTTTAATGGAAATTCATATTTTATACACAAATCTTTTCTAATACCTACCATAATTAACCTTATCTTATTTTGAGCAATTCCATAATTCTTTGAATTCATTATCTCATAAGTCACATCATATCCAATATCTTGAAACATATTTAATATGTCCTTAAAACTTTCACCTTTATTAACAGTTAATTGCGTCGGAATACTTTCAAGTAAAAAAGCCTTTGGTCTTTTTTTCCAATAATATTAAATAATATATTTAATAAATTAACACTATTATTCATATCCTTAAACCAATTTTTCACTAAACACGTACCCTGTACAGGAAACCCGCCTATTATTACATCAGAATCAGGAATTTGATCGACTTCTACTCTTGTTATATCTATATTTGCTACTTTTGCCCCTGACCAATTCCTATGAGTTTCACAGCTATCTTTATCAATATCGATTCCTAAAAGAATTTCAAAACCAGCTTGCTGAAAACCATAATCCATTCCCCCAGCTCCGCAAAGTAAAGAAACTACAGTAGGCTTTTTATAATTATTAAAATCCAAAATAATACTCCCTTCTAAGATATACTATATTTTTGCTCCACTTTAACGTTGCAATATCCTAATTTATATAACACCATTTTATATCCTTTTAATATACCTCTTAAGAAAAATAACAAAGAGAAAAAACACTGAGTGAATACAACTTTCTTTCAGTGTTCTTTTTAAATTATTAAGTTTTAATACTTTATTAATTCTATAACTTAGTATAGACCTTCATTTCTATACTAAGTTATAGTAACATCCTCAATGTTTATCAATGCATCTTAAACAAATATTAAAAGAATGTATCGATACTTTTTTATTTTCACTCTCAATTTATTTGAAGAATTTTATTGAGTTCCTTAATTGTCATAACCTTACTTTCTAGTGATACATCATATACTCTCAATTTTTTCTTTTTATCAGCATGTAAATACCAAGACTGAACGTATTCATGGTTATCTATTTCAAATCCTAATTGCTTCGGTGTAACGATAAACGTAATAGCGGGAATTGAAATGATTCCCGCTATTATTTTTTAAGATTTAAAGTTTTCATTTCTCCCTCTTTTCTCTCAAGAGTCTTTTTTTCTTTATGGATAGAGTAAAACCTTAAGTTCATGCCTCTTAACCCACAGTACATTCTTGGGTCTTTTTTTATTAGTCATTATATAAGTTGTCAGTTTGAATTATATAGCAGAGAAGTAAGGGTGAACTACTCGCCACTTAATTTATCCATTTTTATTTCCTGCATAATCTAAAAACAGGGACATGGTAGCACCAACACCTATATAGAATATAAACTTTGAAAATCTAAAATTTAACATTAATTTATTTGTATATTTTCATACCATATGTTTCGATATAATAGTTGTTAAATTAAGTAATATTATTATTGCTTTCTTAAAGATTTATAATAAAAAGCAACTAGTAAAATCAGTAAAAATTGGTGTTATTTTTCGGGTACGCTCGGCTAAATAAAATGCCGATAGAGATAAAAATTCAGCGGAGTTCTTTTCTGTTTCACCTCCGTAATTATACAAATTAAAAGAACAGGGACATATTTAGCGAAGTTCTTACCCATTCACCTTCGTAATGATATAAATTAAAAGAATGGTGATTATAATTGGTGTAGCTCTACTGTAATGAGCACAAAAAAACTGCCTCCAAATTCCTAGACTTACCTAAGAATTTGAAGGCAGTTTTTTTGTAAAGTAAAGAATTACATTCTTATCCTCTTAATACATTTACTTTTAATTCTATACTAATTTTTGTTATATATTTTTCCGAGAGAAGACTCCCTCCTTATTTAACTTCAAGGTTTGACGGCACCGGCACATAGGTAGGAAATGAATATTAGTTGGCGTAAGCTAAACTGTTTACTCATAATTTTTTTATTTTTATTATTTAAATGCACAGTGAAACGCCTATATAAGTTCGGACTTACCAATATTTGAACTATATCACTTTTTAAGTTAAAAATATTTGAGCTTGTTGAATTTTGTATACCGCTCAATTACAATCTCTCTTAATAATAATGATTAAAAAAACTGTAAAACGATTATCGTTTTACAGTTCGTTATATTTTTTATTTTTTCCAAACGCCTTTTCTACTGGATATTTCTCTGCATTCTTGCGTAATTTAGCATGAACTGCCTCTTCTAAATCAATATTTAATTTATCACTTAACATAAGCAAATAAATCATTACATCAGCTATTTCTTCCTTCATTTCTTGCATTTTCGTTTCTGTTGCTTCTTCACTTGACTTCCATTGAAAAACCTCAAGCAATTCTGATGCTTCTAAGTTTAATGAAATGGCTAAATCTTTAGCATTATGAAACTGACCCCAATTTCTCTCATCTCGAAATTTTATTACTGCCTCTTGTAAATCTTGCATTACTATTAATCTCCTCTCTATCCCTTACTATTTTTTTATATAAAACTGAACACATATAGAATCTCTTCTAATTAACCCGAATCCAGATATAGTCATCCTCATATTTAACATTTAATTTTAATCGAATCCCCTTCATATAAACCTCTAATTGTTTTATAAGGTCCTCATCATCAGGTTGATCATATCTATCTAAGTTTAAATATAACTTAAACAGATTTCCATTCGTTAACTCAAACTCCCATTTTAAAAAGTTATGTAGCATATTTTCTTTATTCATATAATTATTTGCTTCCATATAATCTAGCAATTCATATAAATTATAGTATACTAAGCTACTTGGTTTAAGACCTTCACATCTTGGGCAAAATTCTCTATATCTGTCTTGTAATTGCATAATCATTTCTGTTCCACATTGATTACAGTTATACATATAACACCCTCCTCTACTAGATATACCAATTTCTCTTCCTTATTACCTGCCCCTGAAATTATAAATTATACTATTTTATTTAATAAATATTCCTTATTCAACTTAAAGTATAATTTATTCTCCAGGTTAATTTCTATATATTTAAAATCCCCCTTCATAAAAGAACATACGCTCTTTTATGAGGGACAATCACAGTGTATGACTATTCAATCCTAACTAATAAAATCATCTCATGTGTAGTTCTATGAAGTTTTTACGCTTCAGTAAGTTGCATCAAAATGGGATTAGACCCTATGCATACAAAATTAGCAGTAGTCGGTGATGTAAATAGAAGCGGTTCAATCGTTCTAGCCGCAACTCCCCCCTTAAAAGCATTGGGTGTAAAGAAGAATGTATGGTTTGGTATTTATGAATGTAAATCAGACCGTATTTTGTACTTTGGAACATTATCCCTTATATTTTTCATTCTTACTGCTACTTATGTTATTTCTAAATTAATATGGTCATAATTAAAAAAGAGGGTGCTCACAGCTCCCTCTTTTTTTAGATAATTAAATATGCTCTCCATGATCCATAAACACTTCAATAGTTTCATTTTGTGATACGTCTTTTACATTAGTAAGACCAAAAGTAAAAACAGCAGATAACATCATCATTAATAAGATTGCTTTTTTCATTTTAGCGCCCTTCTTTCTATACTCTTTTTGTCTGCATCTAAAGCGATGTGTAAATACTTGCTGGCTTTTTCGTGATTTTCTGAACCATAGAATATATTACCTAAAAGATACGCATATTCTTTTACCCAATCATATAATTCTTCTCTTTCAAAATACGAAATACCTTCCATGACCACCTTTTCTAATTCTTCTTGTGGTGCATAGTTATGTACTGCTTTTAAAATTTGAAAATGATGACGATAACATAAATCACTAATCTTATAGCCATTCTCAATATATTCATTAGAATTATGATTGTGACCTAACGTGAACTACCCGCCACTTAACGTCCTAACGGACTGTTTGAAGTGGGGGCTTCTCGGTTAGTCGTTACTTTTGGTAGCTAACGAATTCGTCCTAAGACAGCCGAGCTAACTCCCTTGTTCCAAGGGTTATTTTATTGCTATCTATGCTAACGCTAATAGGCGTATTGCTTCATTTTTGATATTGATAGCTGCGTTATAATCTCTATCGAGATTTACACCGCATATACAAGAATAGACTCGCTCAGACAATGACATATTTTTCACATTTCCACAACTGCTACATGTTTTTGTGGAAGGAAACCATTTGTCTATTTTCACAAGCTGTTTGCCTTGTTCATTTAGTTTATAAGCTAAAAAAGAAGTGAACATACCCCAAGCATTATCAGCGACGCCTTTTCCAAAATGAAGTGCTTGCGATATTCCTTTCATATTTAGATCTTCAATAGCTACAACATCAAAATGAGTAGCTAACTCTTTAGACTTATGGTGAAGGAAGTTCTTACGTTGGTTTGCTACTTTTTCATGCAGCTTAGCTACACGTATACGTTGTTTATTCCAACGCCCTGAACCTTTTGTACGTCTTGATAATACTCGTTGAGCATTTGCTAATCGGTCTAACATTTCACGATAGAACTTAGGATAATTGGCTCTCTCATCCTCAGAACTGACGTATAATTGATCCAACGCAAAGTCTAATCCAACAACTGTTTCTACTTCTTTTTGTACAATCTCTTTTTCGTATTCAGTCAAAATGGACACATAGTATTTACCAGTAGGTGTCATAGAAATCGTACATGACTTGATTATATGGCCTTGTGGTATTTCTCTATGCTGTTTAATACGTACCATTTTCAGTTTTGGCAATTTGATATGACCGTTAAGTAACATAATATTTCCGTTCACTACATTCGTTGTATAAGACTTTCTGTCTTTTTTGCTTTTGAATGTTGGGAAGTCATTTTGACCACGAAAGAAATTTTTATAGGCAGTTTGCAAGTTTAGTTGAGCATTTGCCAAAGCTAATGAATCAACTTCTTTTAACCACTCAAATTCTGCTTTGTATTTCGCAGGAGTGGGAAGCTTTTGTTTCTTTAGTTGATCCTTATCATCTTTATGTTTTTCATACGCTTCTTTCCGTTCAACTAACATTCTGTTATACACGAAACGTACACAACCAAAGGTTTTACGCATAAGATGTGCTTGGTCTTCTGTTGGGTACAAACGAAATTTATATGCTTTATTCTGCTTTGTCATATCATTTCACCTCACTTTTCACTTTGATTTTCAATATATGTTTTTACTACGTCTATTGGCGAACCACCAGTAGTTAGCAAGCAAAAACTTCTTGACCAAAACATCTCTTTCCAAAGTTTCTTTTTCACTTGTGGAAAGTCTCTTTTAATAAGTCGAGAACTTGCACTTTTATAAGCATTGATGAATTTTGTCATTTCTGTATTAGGGTGTGCCTTGAACAAAATATGAACATGGTCTACATCATAATTCCATTCAACTAATGTGATGTTATAGTTTTCAGATAGTCGAACAAACATATCTTTTGCATAGTCTGACATATCATCATCAAACACATTTCTTCTGTATTTCACGACTAACACAAGGTGATAATACAACAAGAATACTGAATGGTTATTACTATCTAATTTCATTTATATACCAGCCTTTATCATTTATAAGACTGATTATATCAGAGGCAAAATAAAAAGGAAAACCTTTTGGCTACGCCAAACCGAAATTCATCTCCCACCTACCGTTGGGCTACGCCCTTCACACGCTTGAGAAAGGAGAATTCTTTCGGGAAATTCGTTAAAATTAGTATCAGTATCCCTCATTCCCTCGTCTACCGATTTTAATATCCATATTTCTTTAAGTGCACGTATATTTGATTTGATTTTATACGAAAAACCATGAATTATTAAAAATTTAGTTTCAGATAGAATACGTAGACCATAGGAGTTGGTTTTTCTTAATCCAGAATACATTACTGGGTCTTTTTTTATTAGTACAAGATATAAATCGTCAGTTTGAATTATATAGTTGAGAAGGAATGCTTAATAAAGAAGGAGGATCATGATGAAATATCAAACAATATTTCTCTCATTAAAAAAATCGCTTTTTATCTTTATCCTTTCTTTCAGTATGTTAATTTTCACACTCCCTACCTCTACCTTTGCACAATCCAATAGCAATGTAATTTCTGTTACAAATTACTATGTATCTCCAACAGGAAATGACCTCAATCCCGGCACATTAGATCAACCTTTCGCTACCATTCAAAAAGCTGCTAATGTCGCAAAAGAAGGAAGTACAATCTACATAAGAGGCGGAGTTTATAACCAAAAAGTTCGTGTCGCTCATTCTGGTACCTTAGGAGCACCCATTACTTTTCAAAATTACCAAGATGAAAAAGTCATTCTTGATGGTTCTAAAGTCAAGTTAGAAGATGATGGGTTATTTACAATAGAAGACAAAAACTATATTCAAGTAAAAGGATTAGAATTTCGTAACTTAAAGTCAACGAAAGTTAACGAAACCCCTATTGGTATTTATATCACTGGAACAGGAAGTTACATTGATATTAGAAATAATTATATTCACCACATTGAAGCAAATGTTAAGGATGGAAATGCACACGGTATTGCTGTATACGGTACTTCATCTAGTGCTCAAAATAATTTAAATCATATTGTCATCGATAATAACGAAGTAACAAATTTGAAATTAGGATTGAGTGAAGCCATTGCTGTGAATGGAAATGTAGATTCCTTTGAAGTTACCAATAACAAAGTACATGATAACAACAACATTGGAATTGTTCTTATTGGACATGAAGGCGTATCTCCAGTAGCTGCTTTAGATCAAGCACGGAATGGAGTTGTTCGTAATAACATTGTCCATCACAATTCATCCATCAATAATACTAGTTATAATGAATATTCAGCTGATGGTATTTACGTGGATGGTGGGAAGGAAATTATCATTGAGCAAAATCAAAGCTATGAAAATGATCTCGGTATTGAAGTAGCCAGCGAACATGCAGGAAAAAGCGCAAGCCAAATTACTGTTAGAGACAATACAATATCCAATAATATCATGAGTGGCATTGCAATTGGTGGATATGATAGTCAGCAAGGATATGCAGAAAATAACACAATTACGAAGAATGTAATTTATAAAAATGATACAAAAGATCAAGAGAGTGGCCAAATCGAATTAAATTACGATACTCGGAACAATGTAATTACCAATAACCAAATCTATGCAAGTAATAGCCGTATTTTTATTAGCAATAGTTTTAATAAAAACACTGGGAACAAGCTGGATTACAATCATTACTATGGTGAATTCGATCAAAGTAATGGCTTATGGCAATGGAAAAGAAAAACGTATAAAGGATTTTCATCTTATCAAGCAATTATGAACCAAGAAGGAAATGAACAACATAGTGAATTTAGCAAATTATCCCCTTCATTCAAACTTATTTTAAAATGAAGCGAGTTTACTAAAATGACTTTATCTTAGCACACTTCAAATCCCCTCCCCTATAATGGAAAGGATGAATTAAAAATTGCAGTTTCAATTGAAACTGCAATTTTTCCATGCCTATAAAAACTCTGTATTTATTCTTTAAGTACATAGGCGTATCTATAATTATATTAGTAAGCTTCGGCCAATTTCTCTTAATATCAAGTACTAATACCTCCACAGAAATTAATCTATTATTAATTCAGGAACAAGTATATTAAAAATATGAACCTTATTTTTAGTATTTCTTTTTATATTTAATAGCTCCTTCTCCAATATGAATAAGCAACTTTTATTATCCCTAAAGAAATAAAGAAATATAAGAGGATATTCACAAATTGTTCTGCTGTAATATATTGAAGTATGTTAAGGAGAAATAATATAACTATTCCCAGATAAAGAGTATTATATAAAAAATTAGTAGTTTTATACTGAATTTCTAAACCTCTCTCATCTCTTGCTTCTTGGCTTTTTTGAAATTTAAACATATATAATTCACTTAAGCATGATAAAACTATAATAATAATTACAGCATACTTTATAGATTCCATTTGTTTATTCCTCCTTAAATTCAAAAACTTCCTCTAATGGTTTTCCAAAAGCTTGAGCTATTTTAAATGCAAGAATTAAAGAGGGATTATATTTATTCCTTTCCATAGAAGCGATAGTCTGTCGACTAGCACCTACTCTCTCTCCTAAATCTTGCTGTGTCCAACCTTTTTCGGCACGACAAACAACTATCCGGTTGTTTAACAACTACCTCCACCTCCTATAAACATTTTATCCTATTTTTAACATTTCGCATATAATCTTTAACATATTGCGTACTATTTTTTACATTTTATTAAAAATATCATATGAGGAACATTGAATATTTGCAAGAAGTTGTCTCTTCCAACGACTAGTATTCTAGGAAATGGCAACTAAAGAAGTTACTGTTTCTTTTATTCCCCTAAAAACTGAATCGCTTTACGGTACTTCTCCAATCGTTTTAGGTCTTTATCTGTTATCCTAGCAAGTCTTGAGCGATCAGAATTATGTTTTAAGTCTGCCAGTTTAACTGTACGGGCAAGAGAATTTTCTTTCACTCTGCTCAGATACTCAAAATAAGGTGTGTATTTCTCTTTTGTCAGTACCTGCACTGCCTCAACTACGTTATGAGGTATACCAGCATTTAATAAATCAGCAGCTGTTATCTCAGTATCTTCCAGAACATCATGCAAATAAGCAATAGCCTTCTCTTCAGCCGTATTTACAAAACTAGCAACTGCCTCAGGGTGTTTGATATAATCCCCACCCGCTTTATCTACTTGTCCAGCATGGGCTTTTTTGGCTATCTCATGAGCTATTTTTATATAATTAGGTAACATCGCAAAAACTCCCTTTCTTTAAACAAAATCTCCCCCTCTAGCAAGCTGTTCTAAAAGTGAAGGAGGAAAATATTGATATAATCCCTTAGCAAATCATTGAAGTTCATCTTGAAACAAAAAATTTATAAAAAATGCCATCCTCTCTGTATATCTCTACAAAAAGAATAGCGTTTTTTGGTTATACAGATACAATTTTATTTTAATTTGAATTACGCCCTTTTCTCTTACGGGTATTTACTATATTAATGAAGAAAATTAGTCCGAAGATAAGGAATAAAAATGGGTGTACCCATGTTCTAAAATTAACAAGACTTATAATAAACATTATAATGCAAAGGATACAACCTATAATATCAATGCTAAAAGATAACTTCCCCTTTATTGTTTTCATTTTTAACTATTCCCTTTCAGATGCCACCTTTAATTTATAATTCTCAATATAATATACGTTTCAATTTTTAACTTTTTTACATTTAATTACTTTTTTAGTTCTGGTGCAACAAATACCGTTATTATGTGCAACCGGATAGCAAGATAGCAATAACCCCTGAAATTAAAATTAAATCTGAACAGATTGAAGAATCCACTACAAAAAAGCTACCGAAGCAAAAGTAAACAACATATAGATTTTAATTATATTTCTCAACAACCAAAATTACTTAATGTGGCAAAATAATACTCGGGTTGGCACCCAATACCATATTACGATGGTTCCAGTCGCAGTAAGGCACCTTTGGGTGTCTTTTCTTTTGTTTGAAACATATTCTGGCAAAATACCTGTATCTTTGTTAATTTACGACTCACATAAACCAACAAACTTCGTATATATAATTTGTTACCCTAAATGGGTTGAAAATACGAACAGTTATAGGAGGATTTTGTGAATGGTAAAAACAGCTTGTGTAAGTATTATTACTGGAATTCTTTTAATATGTTCAACAGGATGTGCCACTCAAACTGATTCTATTACAGCTAAAACTCAATCAATAGATGATGGCACATATACAACAAAAGAGATCACAGACGCATTTCCTGTAGGAACACCCATAACTACTTACATTCAAAAAGAAGAAAAACTGAACGTAAAACATCTCACCAATATTTCACTTACAGATGGCGGCGTCGGTAGAGTTCTGGAAGCAACAGATGGTTTTGTTGTCGTATGTGGGGATGAAAAAGGAGTTTTTGATGTGTTAATATTTAAAACCATGGAAGATGTAAAGAAATATGAACAGAGTTTAAAGCGATAATTAATATCCTCCTTATGCCTTTTACACAGACATTGTCCTCTTGCTCTTGCTATGGCTTTTTCTAAGTACAGTATAATTGCGTCATGAATACACACACGTTATAATAGTCACCTAATTACATATTAAGAGGTGCAGAAAATGAATAAAACTGAATTAACAAAAGTAGTAGCAGAAAAAGCTGAACTTACACAAAAAGATGCTGCAGCAGCAACACAAGCATTATTAGATACAATAACAAATGCGTTAGCAACTGGAGAGAAAGTACAGATTCTTGGTTTTGGTACATTTGAAGTACGTGAAAGATCTGCACGTACAGGACGTAACCCACAAACAGGTGAAGAAATGCAAATCGCGGCTTCAAAGGCACCTGCTTTTAAAGCAGGAAAAGAATTAAAAGAGGCAGTGAAATAATTACACATAGTCAAAAGGCTTTCCACGCCCCAGCTTTGCCCCCTACCCTTCGCATATCCTGTTTTGGCTAGCTAATCTGGTTTGTTAAGGGGGGAAAAGAGAAGGAGGGCAAAAAAAAGAATCCTTTAAAGACCAGGATTCTTTTTTTTGAAGTATCGCCTATTGTGAAGTATTTTTATAAGAATGTGTAGTAGAAGGTTATAGCAAATCCGATTATAAAGAGTAATGATACGAGGAGATAAACTCTTTTTTTGTTATCTTTTGCTATTATTTTATCTAGTGTAATAAAAATACCAACAATACCTGCGATTAATGCGAATTTAGAGAATTCAGATGGATATGTGAAGGCAACTACTGCGAAACAAGCAATAATCAATGTTAGTCTATAAAACAGTATTCCTTTAGACATTTCCATTTGAGGAATCACACCCTTCTTTTTATATTTGACTAGCAGCGCAACCAATTGCGTAACCAGCTAGACATCCAAGACAATCACCACATGCATATGGACTAGCAAATAAACATCCTCCACATGCACCTTCTCAAGCCCATTTAGCCCATTGAGGCATAGTTTTCCAGTTGTTTTTAATACAACGTTGAACATCTTCCCAGTAACCTGCTTTTGCATTGTTTTCTTTTAAGATTGATTCACTTTTTCCATCAGTGAATCATTTCATCTGATTAAGTTTTCCATCTTTTGAATTTAGGTCTAAAAATGTAGGGTCTGCAAACTTACTTTCAGATTCGTTAAATCCTACAGTTAGATATTGTTTTGTATCATTAGATTTAGGGTTTTCTTTTGAAGGAATTATGATAGCCGATGTTTTATTCTCTTTATAATCGACTTTAACAGCTTCTTTCCATTCAAAATCTGCTGTGGAATAAATACTTAATTTGTTTTGTTTAAGATCAGTTAATTGTTTTTTTACTTTGTCCAAAATTTGTTCGTCAGCAAATTTATTTGTTTCATTTTTCGAAAGATTTTCTGGTTTTTTACAAGGTACACAATCGTTCTTTTTTTCTTTGGTATTATTATTAATATTGTTACTAGTATTATCTTGTGCAAAAACTTTTTCTAAATTTAGTGAGTATGGTTGAAAAACTCCAAAAGCTAATATAACTATGACAAAAACTAATCCTAAAATTTTTTTTCAAACTAATACAGCTCCCTTATAAGTATAATTTCTCCTCACCTCCATAACAGAACAAAAAATGAAAATTTTTAATGTTTTTCTAATAATCGTAATATGCTGTTAGTTTAGAGAACTTTGATATATTCCGTTTTTCATTTATTTAAAAATCAGATTATAAAAAAACACCTTCAAGAATGAAGGTGTTTTTTTCTTATAAGTCAGCGTGTGTTTGTAATAAATAATCTGGTCTTGCTGGTGCACCTCCACCGTCTCCTATATTTACAGCTTGATTTTTAAAAGAGTCGTTTAGCCCTAACGATAGGATACTAATTAAAGATATTCCAAGTATAGTTAGATAGATTTTTTTCATTATTTTAACGCTCCTTTTTCTAATTCATTTTTTTGAGCTGTATTGCTCATGTAAAAATATTGACTTGCTTTGTTATGGTTATTTTCTTCATAAAACTTTAGAGCTAAGATATCAGCATATTCTTTTACGCATTCCCATAGTTTTTCTTGTTTGAAATAAGTAATACCTTCTGAAATAAATATTTCTAAAGTTAATGTAGGGACATTATTGTTGAGGGCTTTTAAAATTTTAAAACGATGTTGGAATTCTTGATTGTTAAAATCGTTACTAAGTTTTAATCCTTTTTGAATTAGTTGATCGCTGTAATTATGGTCATTTATCTTATAGTATTCATATGCTTCTACGAAAAATGCTTTGAAATGGTTTGGATTGTTCTTTGTTACTTCAGATACATGACGAATCGCGAGTTTAGATAAATTTTGTTTTGAATATAACCAAGCTAAATTATGTCTTACCATAAGGATAGAATTTTTATGGTTATTTTTTTGGAATGTGTCTAGTGCCTTATTAAATGACTCCTCAGCTAATTCGAAATGTTTTAAATCAATACAACACAGACCTATAAAATTGTCACATAGTGCTACATTTATTTCATAACCTTCATGTTTTAAAAATTCTTCTTTAGCTAATTTTATATAATCAAGAGCTATTACTTGTTTATAGATTTGATAATAAAAATATCCCATTCGATAATTAAATTCAGCATGTTCTATTGGATCAGGAATGTGTATTAATAGTTCTTTAGCTTTTTAATAGTGTTCACTTGCTTCAGTGTAATTGGATGTTAAAGTAGAATGGAATGCTTTAAAGAAGTGATAATAATAAGCTAGAAAGTCATCTGCTGGAGTTATGAAATTATCCATTTCATCAAAACTGCTTTCGTTAATACTTATCCAATCTGTTAATGCTTTGTATCTAAAATCTAATAAAGAATAATATAAGAGTACGCTTTGATTTTCTTTGACATTGTTAATTTCATTGTCTATATACTCTTTTAATTGTTTTGCTTTAACTAATTGTTGTTTTAACATGGATTGATACCAGTCGTTTAATAATTTTGTTATTTGTTCATTTTCTAGTTGAACATTCATAGAATCTTCCCCTTTTCCAAAATTATCTATATCTAATATAAAACCATGGTATCATGGTATTACATTAGATTAACCTTTAAATAAGTTGATATATATAATTTCGAATATTCTGTTTGTTTTACCTTTAATTTTATTGCAGCCTTTATTTAGTATAGTTTTAGCAAAAAAATACTAATAAATCCAGGGCACATTTATGGACAGGATGAAGGATATTACATACGTTTATCATACACCTATGCTTTAATTTTATATTTATTAAATTTAATATATTAATAATTAGAAATATCCCATACACTTTAATGTGAGGTCATTGCCATCAAGTTAAGGAATTCATTATCCTAAAAACGAAAAAATGATTTCTCATAAATTGGTGTAAAGAAATAAAAATTTTCTTTTTTTGGGTATGTTAAAATTTTAGCTTGATGGACATATGTCACGCCCCCTATTACTGATTGTTGTTAGAACTGCTGCTCCCACAAGGAGATTATCTGAAAAAAATTATTTTTAAACAAAACCTCTTTATAAAAGAACACAAGTTCGTATATAATGAGAACAAACGTTCTTTTGATTTAGGGAGGAATAAAAGTGTATGACTATTCTATCTTACCGAATAGAATCATCTTATGTGTTGATTTACGTAGCTTTTACGCTTCTGTAAGTTGCATCAAAATGGGGTTAGATCCTATGTATACAAAATTGGCAGTAGTCGGTGATGTAAATAGAAATGGTTCAATCGTTCTAGCTGCCACTCCACCATTACAAGCATTGGGTGTAAAGAAGATGGCAAGATTATACGAGATTCCTCGCAGAAAAGACATTCTTGTTGTAAATCCGATTATGGGTACATACATTAAATGCTCTAATTACATAACAAAGTTAGCTTTGCAGTACGTTCCTATTGAGGATTTTCACCAATATTCCATCGACGAGTTCTTCATGGATATTACGGATAGTATTCATTTGTTTGCTAACAATCCCTATGAATTTGCGTTGACATTTAAACGTGAAATATATGCAAAAACACGGATCGAATGCACAATAGGAATTGGCCCTAACCCTTTAATGAGCAAAATAGCTTTAGATATTGAAGCCAAGAAGAATAAAAATGGCATTGCTTATTGGAAATATGAAGATGTCCCAACAAAATTATGGAGCATACGTCCACTAAATAAATTTTGGGGCATATCCTATAAAACAGAAGAGAAATTAAATAGAAAGGGAATACACTCTATTGGAGATTTAGCAAATTATCCTCTTAAATACTTAAAACAGAACTTCGGAAAAATTGGAGAAGAATTACATTTACATAGCCATGGAATTGACTTTAGTCGCATTTCAGAAAAATATGTTCCTGCCACAACTTCTGTTGGAAAAAGCCAAATACTCATGCGCGATTACACAATAGAAGAATTTCCGATTATTCTACTGGAACATATTGAAGAAGTTTGTTATCGGCTTAGAAGACAAAATAAACTTGCTCAAACTGTTCAATTTTCTGTTGGTTATAGCAAGAGTTATAACGGTGGTTTTAGAAAAACACATACTTTAAGTCGTCCAACTAACCTAACAATGGATATTTATAAGATCTGTACATACTTTTTACATCAACAATATACCGGAGAGCCCATTCGCAGCATAAACATATCCTTAACAAACCTCCTTCAAGAAGGAGAAGAACAAATTTCTCTTTTTGATAACATAACGCAGCGAGAACAAGAAGTAAAATTAACAAAAGTAATGGATGAAATACGCACAAGGTTTGGGAAGAACAGTATATTGCGGGGAATTTCCTACACGCATAGCGCCACAGCTAGATACAGAAATACACTAATAGGGGGACACAAATCATGAATAACGCTAATATGCCAAAAGGAAGAAAAATGGTCAAGTGGACTCCGTTCGCTGCATTAACATCTCAATTTGATGGGATACGTGAAATGATTAAGGAACAAAACAAAGTAACCCGTCCGATCTTAACAACTGAGGAAAAAGAACGAATTGAAAACATGCTATTATGTTCCTTAGTATCTGAAGAAGAAATAATGATTACATATTATGAGGATGGTTATTTACTCACTAGTTATATTACCGTTGTTGATATTGACCCTTCAAATAGCGCTGTTATATGTACGGATGCTTTTTATAATAAGATGAAACTACAATTTTCTAATATAATAGATGTTAAATAGAATAAATTTACGTAAACATGTTTAAATCATTATAAAGGAGCATAAAAGAATGCAAGAGGCTCAAATAAGAAAGAATGCAGTAGGAGCAATTATTCATAATGATATTAAAAACTATCCCTATTTAAATATACCTATGGTTATTAAAGAGAAAGATGGACAGATTTATGAAGTTATAAACACTGGTTTTCACACTAATAATGCAGTAAGAATGATAACAACGGACGATTTTGCTACAACCAGAGTAAATGCACCGATTGTAACTGTAAAAAACAGTGATGGTAATATTCAAGTATACCGCTTGCCTTTAGAATTGGAATCTTGGGTAATTTCTTGTATGCAGGCTGCTTCTGCAGGAAAAATTTCATTTCCATGTAAAGTTTCCTTTGGGATTATAGATACAAAATATTATGTTGAATTCATTTAAAATTGGAATACATTTAACATTTGATGTAAATAAAGACGGAACACCAACATTTTGCAAATTCTGTACGTCAAGACTAAATCTCTTAATCAAACCATATTTTATTATACGTACCAAAACTAATTACCAACAACAAAATAGCCTAAAAAATATTAAACATCCTTTATTAACGATATTATTAATGTCAAATAAAAAAAGAAGAGAGAAAACATTCTCTCTTCACCAATAATATTTTACAGAGTAAGTAGGGTAAAAAACTATATAGAGATGAACCACGAAAATACTTTACCTAGTGAATTATATCATAAATCACTCTAAAAAATACATATCACATACAATTTTGTTTCATTTATGACAAAATTGTTAAATATTTGAATGCAGAAAGGCTTTATATCTAAATGAATAGAAAGGTGTTGGTGTGGTAATAAAATTTAAGGAGGCTTTCTATTATGTTTTCAAAAAAACAAAAATTATTAACAGTAATTACAACATTAACATTAGGGTGCGGATTTACTTTTGGCATAACACCTGCTTCTGCGGATACTGCCAATAACACTTCTCCAATTAAGGAGGAACAGGTACGAATACAAATACCTTTCACGGGCTATGTTATTTCAGCAGACGATAATTACTTAATTGTTGCTGATACTTTTACGAAAGAAGAAGCACTTTATTATCAGAATAATTGGTGGGAGCTAGTTTCCCAAAATAAAATTTTAAGAGTACCTGTATCCAATGGTGAAAACTACAAATTAGGTGAAAAATTAAACGTATACGCTGCTGCTTGGACTTACTCTTTACCACCAATCGCTATAATGCCAACAATTGAAAAAGTAGTTGATTAAATACTGCTTATCTAATAAAAGAAACATTGCCCTAATTAGAGCAATGTTTCTTTTCCTCATTTGACATTAGAAATTGAAATGGATGAGAACAAATTTGGAATGCTATTCTCAAAAGCTAATGTACAGGAAGGGATTAATTCATATATTCTTTCTTGCATTGGTTTCTTATCTACTTCTCCAAGTTCGTTCAAAAGTTCATTCTCTTCTGAAGACTCATCTCTATTGATTAACACCCTTAACATATCTGAGTTAATGATTTCATGAGGCGAATGAACTAGCCCATTCATCATTATATATTTTTGGAGCATGGTAGACTTACCCTCCCTTGCTTGCTTTACAGCTTGTTTAAGATATAAATCAAAATATTTCTGTGCAAATTCCACACCTTTTAGTGGAACGGCTCCTACATGTTCAACACCTTTCCAACGTAAATCTGCAATTGAACTCAGCCACCATGCCGGCTCAATAGCTTGTTGCATACATTGCAGTACCTTGCGTTCGAATCCAGGTTTATGAGTAGAATGTTCTTTTAAACAAGTATCTAACATTTCAGCTTCAATGGCGGCTACGGTCATCCCCTGTCCATAAATGGGATCAAAGTTACAAAAAGCATCACCTAACACTAATAATCCAGATGGCCAATTTTCCATTTGTTCAAAATGTTGACGAGTGGACTCCTGCGCTCTAAATCCCCTTGGGACACTAATTGGTTCTAACTCTTTAATTAACTCCCTCATCATAGGGGTAACTAAAGAATCCAGTTCATTTTCATATTCTTTTGAATTTGTTGGTGGATAATGCGTACCTCCAGCAACAAATAGTAGCGCTTGAGCTATGTTATCTTCAATATATAATAAACCTACAGCACCAACGTTTTTAGCAGGATCTCCTTCAGAAATTGCACTCAATTTCTCTTTGATATGTGAAGGTACTTTATAATATCTCGTGCTATATCCGAAATTCACCTTTAAACGTTCTGGTTCTGGAACATCATAGCCCATAGATGTAAGCCATTTATTGAGTTTAGATTGACGACCACATGTGTCAACTACCAAATCGGTTAACACAGTTCGCTTTGTTTTTAATTCGTCCCGTTCTTGAATATTAATTCCAATAACACGCTTGTGATCAGACGAAACTAAAAGGCCTGTGACTACTTGCTTTGAATAAAAATGTACATTAGGAATTTCTTGCACACGTTGGCGGATTGTCCATTCTAACAATGCCCGACTGCTTGCTGCACCTTTTCGTTCTATAACTAGTTCCAGTGCCCCATACGGAGAAAATCGAATCATTTTATCATTCTTGACATTATGGGCCCCTAAATTTAATAAATCATCAACATATCCAGGAAAGAAACGGTTCATAATTATTTCTCCACGTGGTAATACACGATGAGGATGAAAGTCTTGGGGTGTACCTGGACGTTCAGATGGTTTTTGAGGTAACTCATCTTTTTCAACAACTATCACTGTCTCAAAATAACTGGAAAGCACGCGTGCAGTAAGTAAGCCTGCAATACCAGCTCCAATCACAAGTGCCTTTTCTCTTTTTTGCTGTTGATATAGTAATTGACTATCCATCAATAATCTCTCCTCTTTCTAAAAAGTATGTTTGTTCAACATGAATCTATTAAAACTTTTCCAGAAATCAGAATAAACGAATGATGATTCTTCATTATTTTAATCAAGGTGGTTCAAATCAGAAAGTACACTCAAATGAGTATCATTTTTTAACAAGATTCAGGTTCATATAACCTGTATAACTGCTCACCGTTTATAATAGTCTTTTTTAAATACCGCTTTATTCACCCTCCTTTTATATTTTTTATAATTTGCACCTTAAATGTATCACTTTTGTTATCCCTATAAATATTTAGGGTTTTTAGAAATATTTATTTATTTTTTGGTAATATTAGGATTCTATTTTATCAAATAAAAACTAGAAGGTTTGAGAGAAGTATGTAATAATGCATAATAAATCAACTGGATATTATGATATACTTTCAAAGAACTGATACAAAATTTCTTTAGATTGGAAAACTAAAGTCTTATCTACCTATTTGTGGGGACGCCTTATGGCGTCTTTTCTTTTTTAATATAAAAACCCCCAAGCATTCATATGCTTAAGGGTTTATCAATTGAAAGGTAGAGCTGTTTGGAATTCCTTAAATTAAGAACAAAGCGGGATTACTCCTAAACCAATTAATAAAGCTGCAGCAAACGCTGGAATTGGCGCAGGAATCTCCGATACCTTCTACAACTAAAAAGTATTGTCCATTTACTACTTTAAAACAAACTAATTGTATGGCTAATCCTCCCTTATGTTAGGATTAATACATTATATTAAATAACCCCGTTATCGATATAATTAAATAGTTTATTTTTCAGAAAATGTGTACAACATTCAGGGGAAGCACATTAAATTATCTTTCCTTTATTTTCAAAAGGGCCTGCTCAATTCATACGTAAAAACATAAGGTAAAGTGAACCTATTAAAACACATGGAATGGCCCCTAGTCTTTTTCTCTTATCTAAAGGAGGAACTATTATTATGGGATATGGTGGTAGTTGCGGCGAAGGCTGCGGTTTTGCTGGAGGCTTTGCTTTACTCGTTGTACTCTTTATACTATTAATCATTATCGGATGCAGTTGCTTCTGCTAAAAAACTATTAGAAAAGGCACCTTAGAGTGTCTTTTCTTTATTTCTCAATATAAGAGCTATAAAAATATGATATGGTTTTAATAGTAATTCCCTTGTGTGCAATGAGATAGTATTACCCAACAAAAAACCCACCTATTTCCGTAGGTGGGCCTTATCTTTATTACACAATCCAAATTATACTCTGATTTTTTTATAAACTTTATGCAATTATACATATCTGCAAAAAATTACACCAAATAAATATTACATATAGTAAAATAATAAACGTGGATACATTCTATAAAGCAGATTCTTTTGAAAGGCGTAACATATCAATCATTATAGAAGGTGTGGCGTCACTCTAATACTGATCTCAAATCTCTTGTACTTTGTGAACTAACAATCTGGTGTATAGATGATTCTGTTTTATAGGATGTGTTTACACGTATAACAAAGGGATAATATGATAAGTTTATACTAAATGAACGTGGTTCAAGTCGGAAGAAGGCATCTTAGGGTGTCTTTTTTTGTACATAATAAAAGCCTCACCATCCTCTGGAAACGGTAAGTCCTTTAAAACAAATAACAATTGCAACTATATTAATTTTACATTACATTAAAAGTTAGAGAAAACTCTTATACTAATACAGTGCTTAATAGTAGGTGGAAAAATGGAATTTTACGATTTGGGTATTACCATTAAAGAACTTAGAATTAAAAAAAATATATCACAATCCGAATTATGTCATGGAATATGTTCACAAAGCCAAATTAGCAAGATCGAAAAAGGTGTGATTTATCCATCTAGCATATTGTTATATCAATTATCTGAAAGACTTGGGATTGATCCAAATAATATATTTGCACTAACTCAAAACAAAAAAATTAAATATGTAGAAAATGTAAAATATGTAATAAAAGATTGCTTAAAACAAAAACAATATAAAGAACTTTATGAAATAGTAAAAAAAGAGAAAAACTTAAATAATTTTCAAACAAAAGAAGAGCAACAATTTCTAATATGGCATGAAGCAATTGCTATATTTGAGGTAAATAGATCAACCAAAACTGCTTTAACTCTTTTAAATCATGCATTAAAACTAACTTTAACCAATTCTGATTTTTTATCAGAAAGAGAAATAGATATTATGCAGACAATGGCTATATTTCATGGAGAAAATAAAGAATATGAAAAAAGTATTACTATATTAAGAAGATGTTTAACTAATTTTAATAAGTTAAATTTTCCTAGAGATAAAGAAATTAAACTAAAAATCATTTTAAATTTAGCAAAATCTTTGGCCTTCACATATCAACATGAAGAGGCAATAAAATACATTGATAAGGGCATCAAATTAGCAATTAATCTAAATACTTTATACCTATTAGGTGAACTATTCTATTTAAAAGGTCGGTTTTTATTAAAGATTAAACAACACAATGTAGAAGATGTTGTTTATAACTGGAAAAAAGCATTATTTATATTTGAACTAACAGAAAAAGAATATTATACAAAAATGATACCAGATCAACTTATTGAAATACAAAATAAAAAACACTCATAATTTCGTAAAAGCTACTTAAAAAGCCCACAGGAAAAGTTCCCGTAGGCTTTACATTTATAAACATATTATTATTTTGTATAAAACCGCATTCCCAATGGATTAGATAACTATCTAATCCATTGGGAATGCGGTTCACTTAGGTCATTAATGTTTCAGCTATCTTCTTTATTTGAAAATTACATCTACCATACTAATTTAATATTATATTCCTGAAGCCAACCATTAACTTGAAGTAAATAATCTATTATACCTCGGGCATCATTACCTGAAATTACTTCGTCTTTTCCTTCTGCAATAGCACGAACTCTTTCTACATTAATTAATGGCAATATAGGTGATTCAGGATTGTTCAACACATGTAACATCCAATCACTAATACCTTGTAGATAAGAGGCATCCTTTGTGCTTGGATATGCACTTTTTTTGCGATAACGTACATCTTCTGGAAGTACATTTTCAAAAGCTCGACGTAAAATACCTTTTTCAATATTGTCTATGCTTTTCATTTCAAATGGGACATTCCATAAGTATTCTACAAGCCGGTAATCGCAAAATGGAACTCGTACTTCAAAGCCATTCATCATACTTGTGCGATCTTTTCGTTCTAGCATAAATGGCAAGAAACGTGTAATAAACATGTAAGACATTTGACGTTGCTTCATCTGCAGATCACTTTCACCTTCTAAAAAGGGAACCTCAGCAACTGCATCTTCAAATTTTTGTTTTTGATATTTTTCAGGGCTAATCTTCGCTTTAAAATCCTCTGATAAAATTTCTGTACTATACCATAAATTAACACTCCAAGGGAATATCTCTGCATCTAGAAACTTCTCTTGATGGAACCATGGATATCCTGAGAATACTTCATCTGCGGATTCGCCTGAAAGTGCAACTGTTGCGTCTTTTTTCATTTCCTTAAATAGCAAATAAAGAGACGTTTCTAGTTCTCCAACTCCAGGTAGATCACGCGCTCGCATTGGAGTTAATAAATACTCTATTAAACTATCTGATCCTAACTCTATAGAATGATGCTTTGTTCCTACATATTCAGCCACACGTTTCACCCAAGGTTCATCACGATCAAAACGAAGGAAGTCTTGCTCAAAGTCTTTTTCATCATTGATGAAATTCAGGGAATATGTATGAAGACGTTCCCCTTTATT
>NZ_JBBOVE010000003.1:0-113547 GCF_038006445.1 Bacillus sp. FSL K6-1218
TCAATTACGTGCAGGCTCTTCTATGAGTATTAACTGTAAAGTAGTTAGCACGATTAGTGTTGCGGTTTGCTAATTTTTCTTAGGGTCTATGTCTATATACATAGACCCCTAATTTATTGGTAAAACGATGTTTTTCAAAATCTGAAGAATCTCTAAATTTCCGCCATGCTTCAGACACCTTGAAAAGCATTGAAACTGTTAATACTTTATATAGAAGAAAACGAAAAGAGAAGAACCTGGATTAATGGAGAAAGTAGGATTGTTGTAGAGAATCTCTTAAATCGAAACTTTCAAGCTACCAAACCAAATGAAAAATGGGTTACAGATATTAAATATTTGCCATTTGGTACAGAGATGTTGTATTTATCGAGTATTATGTATTTATATAACAATCAAATCATTACGTATGAAATAAGTAACAGACAAGACGTAACACTCGTCTTAAAAACAGTTGAGAAGGCGATAAAATCAAAACAAAAGGCTGAAATTTACTACATAGTGATTAAGGGGCCGTATATATCTCCTACGCTTTCCGAACGCCATCTAAAGAAAATGGCATTACCACAAAATTGTCATGATAATGCCGTAATAGAATCTTTTCATTCCTCATTGAAATCTAAATTATTTTATTCACAAGAAAAACAACTACATTCAACTTCTACTCTCAAATAACTCATTCACGATTACATTGAGTATTATAATACGGAACGTATTCAAGAAAAATTAAACTACCTGTCTCCTATAGAATAAAAGAAACAGGTAGCATAGGTGTTTTTTTCATGTACCGAATTCGTGGGTCAGTTCATAACATCCATGTGTATACATGGTCTTTTTCACACTGTCTACCTAAAGGGGATAATATTACTATAGAAACAAGACTTTTCCCCTTTTTATTTTTGTTCGATTCCATACCGGCTATCCTCTGAAACACATAAACTTACCTCATTCACTTTTATACTACATTTTCCTAATCACCGCTTTACTTCTGATTGTAATTTTTCATTTGCTTCCTCTAAAGAATGTGCTGGAATAATCGTAGATTGTGAGTCTGTTACCTTGCCGCTATAAATCACTAAAAAATCCAATTCATCTTGATGTATCAAGTTTTCTCAAATACTCTATTGTGCTAGCAGGAATAATATTAAACTAATAATCCTATATTCCCCACATTAGACCATCATATCCGGATAGAAAAGTTAATAACCAACCACTTTTCTTTAGAAAATCTTTGTGATCAGCTGGTAAATCATTAATTGCTTTTGTATAACACAATACATATTGATTTAGTTTTACTAGTTTTCCCTAGTATATTCCTCTATTTTAGTAGATTATTGTTGTTCTCTATGATTCATAGAATACCCGCTTTCAAGTTAGGTAGAAGAAGCTATAATAAGATAACGAATAATTTTTACACTTTTACACAAGTATAAAAGTGTAAAGTGAATCATAAAACTTTAAATAAGATATTTATACTTTAAGTAATTGCGTTGGGATTTGTATAGCAATGAAAAAAGTATTGGCGGACATTTTATATGTTATTATGATAAATCGTTATATTATAGTAATATTATATAGGTAAGTATTTTTGAAAATTATAGAAAGGAGCGATTTTGTGAATTGGTTAAATCAATCAAACATGGAAGAAGCAATTAGATTTCATTCAGGTATTTATAAGTTCAAAGTACCTTATTTAAAGCATGATTTAGTACCTAATAAGGATAATGAAGTAAAAGTATATTATTGTGATGTAGAAATGCACGTGGGTAGAGAGGATGATCTACAAGAAGGTTTACTTGCGACAGTTGTCATGACTGGTGTAGACGCAATCACGAATGATATAGAACATATTGCGACTTCCATTTATCATACAATGTTCCAAAATGTTTTTTATACGCATTTAATGAAACAAAATCAATTAGTAAATAAAATTAAATGGGTAGAAAAGTATGAACCAGGCATTTTATCGGTATATCCTAGAGGACATTGGGTAGATGTTAAGTTGCAATGGAATGAAAAACAAAAGTCATATAGTAAGCCTTCTTGGTACGGTTCACCAGAAGAATCCTGGTACGTAAATAGTATCCAATAAGTAGAGATGCAAGGGTTATTTTAATTTTATAATGCCTCTGATACTATTTTTCTTTGTTATAAGGCATAGAAAGTATCTTTTTATTTCCCTATTAAATTTTACTTAAAATAGAAAATGAATAGTAGCAAATGGTAAACATAAATAAGTAATTGTATATTGTGAGGCAATCGAGTTGCTATCCTTTCTCTTATTCAAGGGAGAAAGAATGTGACTTTACATGGATTTTTTACAGCTTATGCAAATAAGCTGTAAAAAATCGGCAGTAATAAACGTAAAAGCCCACCTAAATGAAAAATTTCTTTTTCTACAGTTAGTCATTTTAGAGGTCCCGCTGCACTTAATCAATTAGCTATAGAAGCAGGCGGAATGAAACGAAAACGTAAGTGCCACGGGCACCATTTTTTATCTTTGTGTGTATGGTTAAATCAACAAATCGCTACTACTCCTCTTACTCAACTTTGTAGTCAATTAGAAACTTCAACAGGAGTTTTATTAAGTCCTGAGGGACTCAATCGGCGATTTAACTCAGCTTCTGTAACCTTCTTCCGAACTGTATTTACTACACTTCTACAAGCTAAAATTGGGGGGTTATCTAAGATTTCTCATGCTCTTTCTGCTCACTTTGAGCGTATTCTTATCCTTGATTCTACAACATTTCAAGTGCCGGATCGATTTGCATCTACTTATCCTGGTGCCGGAGGATGTAGTCATAAAGCTGGTGTGAAAATTCAACTAGAGTATGACTTGTTGAGTGGAGAATTTTCTGATGTGAAAATTGAACCAGGAAAACGAAGTGATCAAGCGTATGGCGTGACTCGAACAGGTATGGCACAGAAGAATGAACTATATATTCGTGATTTAGGATATTTTCGTTTACAAGACTTTAAGTCTATTCAAGATAGGCAAGGATATTATTTATCACGTCTTAAGTTACCAACTAAGATATATAGAAAAGAATTCGAAACAGTGGTATTTAAAACAAAACCCGCTCAATTGAGGCCGGTATATATACAAATTCATTTGGAAGACATCATGAACCAATTACAACCTGGTCAAGTGTATGAATTACATGATGTATATGTAGGGAGCAAAGACAAATTACCTACTCGCATTGTGGTTTATAAATATACGGAGGAGCAAAAACAAAAACGCCTACGTGATCGAGCTATTCGTGAAAAGAAAAAAGGAATTACATATACAGAGCGTACGAAACTTTTACAAGGAATTACGGTATATATGATAAACATTCCTACGGAATGGGTACCAAAAGAGAAAATCTATGATTTATACTCACTACGTTGGCAAATTGAGCTGTTATTTAAAATATGGAAATCTTGGTTTCAAATTCATCGTTGTAAATCTATTAAACAAGAGCGGCTAGAATGTCACCTTTATGGACAACTCATTAGTATCCTATTATGTTCTTCTACTATGTTTAAAATGAGGGAACTTCTGTTACGTAAGAAACAGAAAGAACTAAGTGAATATAAAGCGATGTACATGATTAAAGATTATTTCTTACTTTTTCATCAAGCATTACATAAAAACACCCAAGAATTATCAAAGATTCTCCTTCGTCTGTTTAACCTCCTACAGCGAAACGGACGAAAATCCAACAGATATGAGAAAAAAACGGTCTTTGATATTTTGGGCGTTGTTTATGAGTATACCACTTCCATTCATCAGGTAGCATAGTTATAGTAAAAAAATTGAAACCCGTCAGGGTTTATTTGATATGCCTACTTTTATGATATCTATAAACGATAATAAAATACTTCGTGAAAAAACCGCGTTTTGTATAAAAATATACCTTAAGTTGATGGATGTGTGGTGCTACCCCAAGATAGGGGCCAAAAAAATTGTGCTCTTAAAGACAGTTAATCTACAATCTAACATTATATCTGTATCCGTAATTAAATTGATAAATAAAATTCACAATATTCAAATTATTAAACTGTAAATATCTTGAAACAGCGGTTTTAAAGGTAATAATCGTTGGATTTCATTATTTTTCCGCTTTCTGAAGGGTATATATTTTTATAGCTTTATGTATTAAGATAGAGCTGTGCTAGAAAATACCGGTAAAAAAGCATAAATAAGGAAAAGGGATGGGATTAAAAATGAAGACTGTATTAAGAAATATTGTATCGATGGTTCTTGTACTCGCTTTGTTTACAACTTCTTTCGCTGGAATCTCCAAAGCTCAAGAGATTAATAGTGAAGAAGAAAAATTAGTGCAAGAAGTAGCTGCACAATTGAAATTTGTTGTTGAAGAAGCTGCAATTAAAGATAAACATGGAAGAGTAGTAGATATTGATATTGATATGATAGAAAACAAATATGGTAAAACTGAAGAATTAGAACAATTGAGACAAGAAATCCAACGTGTAAATACACCACCTGGCTATGAAGATCCATTCAAACAAGAAACGGAAGCTGTAGATAACTGCATAGAAAGAAAACTTATAGCAAATTATAAAGAATTTCTATCAGTAGGCTTTATAGGTTCTATTATTGCTAATATTACTAACAAAGAATATGAATTAGCAGCTAGAAAAATGATTAGATTAGGCGTCAAAGGTAATTTAATTGGTTTAGCTGGTCAGCTTGCTTGGTATCTAGGTACATGTATTTATGAAGAAGAAGGCTGGACAGGAAAAACATGGTGATTAATAAAAAACAACCTCTTATTTTCTAGAGGTTGTTTTTTTTGAAGAAAATAACCACATCATAATTTCAAAAAACACTACTATAAATAGTGTTTTTATAAGGTTTTCAAACCAATTGAATTGATTATGATTAGCATAGTTAAAAGCTATCAATACAATATACAGTAGGACTATAAAAATTAACGGTCTCTTATAAGTGAAACTCAAATTATTCACCCCTTAAATACTTACTTAGGAAAGTTACCTTAATACTATGTTAACTCAAAGCGCAATCATTTTCAGTTATTTTCTATATTTCTCCACATTTGTAACAGCCCCCCTTTTTTAATGATGCGTTCCCATAATAAATTCTTTTTGAAAAAATGTCGAAATTTGTCGTCAGAATGCCCCCTATATATGAGAGGCCGAAACCAGCTCTTGTAGTTAGGTGATGAGTGAACATATAGCGTTGCTCTTCCTTATCTGCAAGAGGATTTTTTTAAGGTGCAAGTAAGAGGTTAAGAGCCTTACTTTGTATGTATTTCTTGATTTCATTCGTAATTAGGATAGTCTTCAAAACTTCATTAATTTAAATGGTCTAAACGGAGGAGAGCTTCGGCTCTCTTTTTTATTTCCATTCGACACGATATAAAAATATACGAGTTGGTAGTTTGCTATGATAAGCTCAGAAATTTTACATTTTGACCTAAAATTATCAGAAAAGGTGGATGGGCAAAAACATCTATAGAGGCTCTCTGAAATAACTATTTTCTAAATCTATAAAATTTCAAAAAAGACACTGCCTTGAGTGTCTTTTTTGAAATGAAATCAATACTAACTATTTAAGCCATCCTTCATAATGACCAATATATGTGCCGCCATTTGCATTTGTAAACTCAATTTTTTTCAAATACCATACCACTGTTCCGCCACAAGCTGGCTCAGTTTTAGTATTATCAAAGTATTGGTGATTTTGTCTAACTTCTTTTATATACTTACCATTTTCTTTTGGATAGCATCCTGCTAATTGTTTTACAGAACTTGGTGTATTAGATCCATTTTCTGTACTTGCTGAAGCGGCCCCGATCCCCCCTGTTAATGCGATGCCAGCTGCTAATGCTCCAACTACTAATTTCTTGAACATAATAAATCCCCCTTTAATAGTTTTTTATAACTTGCACCTTAAATGCATCACTTTTCTTTTTTGTAAATATTTTGAATTTATAGAAATATTTATTTAAATATTGACAATATTTGGATTTAATTTTATCAAATGGAAAATAGAGGGATTTATTATAATATGTAATAATGCATGTTCATTCAGAAAAAAAACGTGATAAAATCTAAGCACCTGTTCTATTTTTTCAGTTATCTTAGAAACCTTACTTCTTATTTACCCAAATGGGAGGCGCTTTATAGCGCCTTTTTTTTATTTTCAAAAGGCCATGCTCATTTAATCCATAAAAACATAAAGTAATTTGAATCCATTAAGATACATGAGTGACTCCTTATTTTTCTCCTACTATTTAAAGGAGGAATTATTATGGGCTTTGGTGGTAGCTGCGGTGGCGGCTGTGGCTTTGCAGGAGGATTTGCTTTATTAGTTGTATTATTTATCTTATTAATAATTGTCGGAGCTTCTTGCTTCTGCTAAAAACTATGGGAAAAGACACTCTTATTTGGGTGTCTTTTCTTTATGCATAAAAAAGCCTCATCTTTCTATAGAAAAGATAAGGCCTTTATATACTATTTATTATCCTATTCATCAGTTTTATTATAAACACATTTGGCTTCCCCAAAAAGGCCACCAGTGTCCCATTCTCCACCATAATGAGCACATCCTAAAGGATCGCCATCGTCTCTCGAAGGTGGTTTATTGTCAATATCATTAATCATATTAATAAAAAATATACTTGCAATTCCAAATACCACAACAAAGGGGATAAGAAAAGATTTAGAAAGCTCTTTTAAATCCTCTTTTGCTTGTCTCTTTTCTTCTCCTGTTGAAAAGAGATAAGCAAATAAAGCTAAAATGAATGCAAAAAAACCAAAAACTATTTCAATTAATCCACTGATTAAATCTATCATTTCTTATGTACCTCCTTACTATATGTGCGTTATTAATTAACCAATAATTCCCTTGTACATTATATCAGCTAGGGTACATGGAGATATACCAAATTATTTTTATAATTTAATGTATTAATCAAAACGGCATTAATACAGGATAGTCAAAGTCGGAGGGAAGCACCTTTAGTTGTCTTTTTTATGTAACAAAGGAGTCCTAGCCTTAAATTAGTAAACTTCAATATTACTCTTTTTTATTAGTTCGTTTTAACTTAATATATTAATGTAAAATTAAAAATTTGTTATAATTAGTAAAGAATTATATTAATTAGATGGAGAGGATACAATATTATGGGTTATAAGTTTCGTAGAATTATCCAAGTTTCCCCGGGTGTGAAAATTAACTTTACATACACAGGTACGGGAGGGAACTCCATTCCACCTGAATCAAGAACAACAACTTATATACCTGGAACTGGAATCTCGTATACACCACAAATAGCTGAATCAAACAACTATTATATACAACGAGGATTTAAAGATCAAAACACTTCCTATCCTACTATGAATGAACAAGATTACAATACGGTAAGAACATTTGAGCCAGTAAGAGAAACCAATACTTACCTTGTTACTGCTTTTCGTAAGAAGGACAATCAAGTAAACTCCGTGGGTAGAAAACTAATGAAACCACTTTCCATAATTGCAGGCGTTTTTGCAGGTCTATTCTTACTTATGATGCTTGTTATACCTGCTCTATTCCTGGCAGCCATGTCTTTCCTATGCTATAAAAATATAAAAACACCACTTGCAGTTGTATGCCCAGAATGTGATGCTGAGAATCTATTCATTTTTGAAGAAGAGAAAATCTCTTGTCGTAAATGTGAGAGCACTCTTATAATCCAAAAATAAAAGGTTCTCAAATACACTTCCCAATAATGAATTGTGGTATTGAATTCCAAGATGGCCCTTGAAGCTCATAATTATTTCCATACCTCTTTGAAGGCTCCAGCTCTCTTTTTTATTTCCGTTCGACAATATATAACAATATAAAGATAAATAATTTGTTATTATATTTACGGATTTATTTACATTAGGAGGAATGAACAACTATGTTTAAAAGATTAGCAGTATTACTTATTGGGGCTCTATTATTATTTGGTTTATCCGCTTGTGACAGCGTTAAATCAATGACAAGTAATGTCACGGTTGGTAAGGTAATTGAAGAATTTAAAGCTGCAGGATTAGAAGCTGACAATCCTAGTGACCTACCAGAAAAAGAATTTGGAAATACTAGAAAAGAAGCAAAGCGCATTCTTGTTCCAGCATTAGGTGAAGATAGTGGTGGTAGAATATTTGAGTTTAAAAACAAAGAAGATCTTGAAAAAGCTAAGAAATACTATAATGATTTAGGTAATGGTAATCAAATGCTATTCTCTCATACTTACGCAAAAGGTAACTTCCTTATACAAATGAATGGTGATATGGAAGATGCCCAATTTAACAAATATAAAGAAGTTATGGACAAAGTAATTAAGTAAGTTAAAGAATCCGCTTTCATTTATATGAAAACATGTTAGAATTATCTTTGGATTGGTGTCCAATACATATTATTAAAATTAAAGTGGTTCAAGTCGGCGGAAGACACCTTAGGGTGTCTTTTCTTTTTCTCAATATAAGAGTTATAAATGCATGCTATAATTTTAATAGAAATTCCCTTTTGTGCATTGAGATAGAAATACCCAACTAACAACCCACTGTTACGGAAATTCAGTGGGCTTTTCTTTTGTTTTTCTATTTGTTATAATTTCCTTAAAGGTATTTCAATGTTTCTGTACGTATATAATAAAAGAAGAGATGCGTCAACATCTCTTCAAATAACTGCTACCGCAAGGTGAGTGGTTACAACTAAATACTACTTTTTAGATTTAGAAGACCGCCCACGCTTTGCCGGCTTACGGGTGGTCTTCTTCTGTTTTTTAGAAGTAATCTTCTTAACTACGAAAACCACAAGTTCTCGTACAATCGTCTTAATTACCTCTAATACTATTTGAAGAAATAGATCCATTGGCTACACCTCCTTTCCCCATCAAATGAGAAAAGGACAGTCGTAACCTCCCACCCTACAATATACAGTTGTTCTTATTCTATCATACTTGTATTAACTCACCAATATAAAATAACCCACCTATTTCCGTAGGTGAGTTCCATGTGATTTTGCACTTGTGCTCAATTGATTATAACAGAAACTCCTGATCATCGTTATATCTCTACACCAAAAATTTCACGTACTATATCTGATTGATAAAACCAACTTCAGCAATAAAGCCTATTCTACCATCCCCTTATCCTCTAACCAACTTAGTGAGAAGTTCCCCCAGGTCTTAAACAATCCCATGTTTTTCATCGTTTCTTCGTAATTAAGCTTGACTTAAAGTCTTGAAGGTTTTTATCATGTGGGAACGATTAAGGAATACGGCTGGAAGGCAGATTTATCCCCTACTTTGAAAGATCACAAAAAAGTAATCAATCAAAATAGAAGGATAAGCGTCTTGTTTTCGCCATGCGGTCACTTATAAGGTATCCGTATGTATAGACCCTGTTCACTCAGCGATTTTCACCGCATACATCCTTTTACTATGGCTTGTCCTTGTAATATCGTCCCTACACGACAAACTGAATGTACTCCCTAGCACCGTAATGCTAACGATAACCACCCGAACCTTTTAGAGAATCGTCCCTGGGCAAGTTCTCGCCCTCCCTCACCAGAAGAACAGGATTCCAATGAGGGGTGCTGTTTTTGTAGGCGCATACTCTGTACCCCCTGCACGACCAACAGCTAGCCACGCCGTAACACGTTCCCCCTATATGTATAGCAGCACGGAATTACGGCTTATCAGTTTTTATTTACGTGGTATCAGGCAATTCCACGCGAACAAAAAACAAAAAGGCATCTCCAACTCCTAAATGGCTTGTACATTCACAAGACCTCTAGGCTTAGAGATGCCCTATATATATCTTTTGACTGCAAAAAATACAATTCTAGCATTTACTAGTTGAATTTTAGCTGAATCATAGATAAAATGGGTATATCAAATAAGCCTAGTCGAAAGGCATAATTGTTTAAGGATAGTGGTGGTACACTACTTAAACGTAAATACTGTGGGTTAATACAGTTCGTTTCTAGCCAAGTGGTGGTACACTAGCTAGATAAGTCATTCCCGCTAAAGGTTGGTAGCCGTTAGCATATGGGAGTGGCTTTTTGTTTTGTGTTCATATTCAATTGTTTTTAATTTTGCTCTATAGATCCTCTTGATCTTCATTTATGTAAAATATCAAATTATGTTTTGTTTTGTAGAATGGTACTTGTTGTTTATTACGTTACAACAAGCTTTTTTCTTTGTAAATACCCCTATAAGCCTGTGACATTCCCCTCTATCTAAAATTCTAATTTCATTTTTATACTTTTATAAATTTATACTTTTATAAAAAACTAGTTTTCTAAAAAAAGAATGATGATTTTTTTATACTTTTATAAAAATATAAAAGTATAAATTTATATTTTTATAAAAAATATGCTAATTAAGCTTTAAAATACAGCTTTTAAAAAATAGTTTTTAAAAACTATCATCCTTCTACAGATTAATATTATTTTTTTATAAAAGTATAAAAGTATAAAATTATACTTTACCGTAGGTATGTTGTGTTATAAAATCAAATTATAAATTTATAAAAGTATAAAAAATTTTTTTTTACGAGGTGACGGAAAATGTGCAAGGTTATCACAACTGGTAACTTCAAAGGTGGGGTTGGAAAGACTACCAACGCTGTAATGTTAGCTTATACATTCGCAAAACAAGGAAAGAAAACTTTATTAGTAGATTTAGATCCACAAGCAAATGCGACTGATTTACTATTTAACACAATGAAAAAAGTACATTCGATTGAACCGGAATTTAAAAGAACATTAGCTATGGCTCTTATAGACGCGAACTTACAAAGCGCACTGATTAATGTACTACCTAACTTGGACTTACTTCCTTCTTACGAGGATTTACAAACGTATGAAAAATTCCTATTTAGAAACTTTGAGGATGACTTCTCGCAAGATACATATTTTGCAAAACAGTTAAGTACAATCAAAGAAAATTATGATTACATTTTTATTGACGTGCCACCACAATTAAATAAATTTGCAGATAGTGCCTTAGTCGCTAGTGACTATGTAATGGTTATTTTACAAACGCAAGAAAGATCATTAAAGGGTGCTCAAAAATACGTTGAACATGTATTTTCATTAGCAGATGATTACAATTTACCATTAGAAATTATCGGGGCATTACCTGTACTAATGCAAAATGGGAATGAAATCGATAAAGATATTCTTCAAGAAGCAGAAGAGATTTTTGGCAAGGCCAATGTATTCAGTAACATCATTAAACAGATGGCACGTTTAAAGAGATTTGATAGAACAGGAATCACTTACAATCTGAAAGATGTTCATGATAAAAACGTTCATACTGTATACCAAAATATTGCTGGTGAAGTCGAAAAAAGAATCGAGATTTTGGAAGGAATGACAACAGTAAATGGATAACAAATTGAATATAGATAAAGAACAACTTGGAATGAGAAGAAAGAAAACTGAAGGGTCAGTAACCTTCACACCAGAAAGCAAAGAAAATCAGGAACGTAGTTTTCCTGACGATGATAAACTCTTTGAAAAACCTAAGAGAAAACTTACTACGAAAGAGTTACCTAAATCTTTCCGTGTCTCATTAGAAACGCATACGGCAATATCTACCCTGGCTACAATTGAAGATATGAAAATTTATGAAGTTATAAATATGTTAATCGAAGAAAAAGTTGCTTCATTACCTGCACCAAAGCAAAAGTTAGTAAAAAACGCTGTAAAACAAGTGCTTGAAGTGAAGAAAAGTCGAGAATAGGAATGAAGTTAAACTTTATTCCTATCTAAATAAACGCATTTATACTTTTATAAATTTATAAAAGTATAAGATTATAAATTTATAAATAGAGGTGGTACCTTTGGATAATAAGAACCATTCATTTGTAGTAACCGTTACACCTATCACTGACGATTCAGCTTCGAATACAGAAATGACATTGCAAACACCTGAGAAAAAGAGTTTTAAAAACCAACAGGGTAGTATTAAAATCCCTAAACAATCCAAAAAAGAACTTGAAGCACTAATGAAAATTACCAACACGAAATTCACTCACGAAATCATCGGTTTACTAATAAATCATTATGTAGATAATGAACTGACCCCTGAACAACAAAGGAAATTTACAATCTTAACAGACATTTAATAGAATGCTAACTAGGAGTGGTATCTTTGGAAAATAAAAGTAAATCTTTTGTAGTAACCGTTACACCTATTACCGAGGCTTCAGATTTAACTGACCAACTTAATCCTGTTAACACGGAAAAGGAAATACAGACACCAGAGAAACCAGATCAACGTTTAGTTCCATCTAAAACAGCTAAAATTTCACCTGCTGTTTTGTTAAAGCTAAATACCCTTAAACCATTTATAAAGGAACAAGAAGGTATGGATAAAACATCAATTAATAATATCATTGACATGTTAGTTGAGCATTATGTAGATTCTCAACTAGTCAACCGACATTCTAAAGCATATAAAGATATGTACAAGCGTCTTTACGAGACGTTAGAAAGTAAATAAAAGACAGAAGTATCCTTGTTTTGAGGATGCTTCTTTTTTGTTTGTTAATATGTATCTAAAGATAAATATATCTTTTTATTTTAAGCAGGAAAAACATATACTCCTGCTTATATATGGTACAAATTCTTATGAAAACTACCACTAGCTCGTTTACAAAACTTTACTTATTGGTAGTTAATAAATATTAGCTTATTTATCTTATAAGTTAAATTGAAAACAATTAGATTCCGAAATATTCCAGTTCTTTTTGTATGTTATTCAAAGCAAATCCCTCTCGTTCTCGAAAAGGGTTATTTGATTCGTTCGAAGATAATCTCAAAATATTGCGCGTATCCTGCGATTGATGGTGCAAAGATTTGAACAAATTTCCAAACGTCTTCAGCATGTTCGGCAATAATACGTTTATAATCTTCTTTAGGTTCCCCTTTCCAGTTATTAACTTCGACTTTCACGAATTTGTAATCGTACATATCCTTTTCCCCCTTTTCCTAATTGTACCATCAGCAAGGAATCCACTCTTTCTTTTTCTACAACTCTATTTTTATACGTTCCTCTTCTTGCCCTTACCAAAACCTCCACCAAGGCTTCTTCTCTTTCGCTGCAGCAACCTCATCCCGAAATTCCTGCATCATTCTCTTCGTTTCTTTCATCTCACGTAGTGTTTTCATCAACGTCTCGTCTCGCGCCTCCAATCGTTTTTCCACTCGTTCATTATGCGATTCTATACTCGCTTTGATTTCCTCGTTACTTTGCTTCGCCTACTTACTTAATCGCTTCTCCATTGCTAACATACTCTGATTGATTTCTTGCGCCATAACGCTGTACTATTGCTACAATTGTTCTTAAAAGTGGAATGGGATATAAGGATTTTTGACAATATTTTTTTGCTTATTCTCCTTTTCAAAGAGATGAACAAAAACACCAAATGATTGAAACAAACTACTTGAGAAAAATTCCCATAATAAACATTTAAATTTAAATATCTATATGTTAATATTAAACGGAATGTGTACAGTGTTCTGTGTGAACACATTATTTTACGGATAAGGGGATTTAATTATGAACTTTAAACAACTAATCTTAGCAGGGACAGTTATCGCATCAACAACACTAACCCCTCTAACAAATGTGCAAGCAGCAGAAACGGTAGGATTTAAAGATGTTCCTGTAGATCACTGGTCTTATAAAGCAATTATGGATTTAAAAGAGAAAAATATTGTAGCTGGTTATGGAAATGGAATATTTGGTTTTGGTGATAATATTACACGAGGACAAGTAGCCAGACTGATATATAACTACTTGAAGCCAGCAGATGAACCTAGTGCACCAAATCCTTTCAGCGATATCCAAGGACATATGTTTGAAAAGGAAATTTTAAGTCTTAGTAAGGCAGGTATTATAAACGGATTTGGCGATGGGAAATTTGGTCCAGATGATTTTTTAACACGTGAACAATTGGCTTCTGTATTAACAAAGGCTTTTAATTTCAAAGCGACATCTACTACTACTTTCAAAGATGTAGATAAAAATTACTGGGCAACAAATGCTATCAGTGCATTACAAGAAAATAAAATCACTATTGGCACGGGCGATAATATGTTTGAACCTAAAAATATTGTAACTCGTGAACAGTATGCACAATTCTTATACAATGCAATTATTAAGTCAGAAAAACCAGAAAAAGAGCCTGAATCTAAGCCTACTGTTATACCGCAAGATTTAGCCGATGAGTATATTACTTATCACGAGGGTTGGATGGATAGTTCATCTGTACTAAAAAAATCTATATCTAAGGAAGCACAAAATCTTGTTACTGAAATCAATGCAAAATATAACGCGGATTTAAAGTATATACAGGTAGGGGCTCCACATTCAGAGATAGTTTTATTCTCTCCTGTATTAGAGGGGATTCCTGGATTTGATGGGAATTTTTATGTAAATGGCGATAATGAAAATAACTTTACTGTTAATTTTGTAATTGATAGAGCTAAAGATAAGAAGGCATTAATAGAGTTAGGCAAAAAGTGGATCACTATGATAAATCCAAACTTAGATTTGAGTACAGAGATTGATAAAATAATAGCTTCTAATACAAGCACAGATACATATCATATAAATAAAAATAATCTTAAAATAGATATAAGTTTAGAGAAGCAAAATCGTAGTAGCGATCTAATGCTTATTGAAATCCACAATTAAAAAAAGAGGAGTGAAATCTCACTCCTCTTTTCCTATGCGTAGTTTGTTACATATTCTTACCAGAACTTCCACCACGGCTTCTTTCCTTTCGTAGCAGCAACCTCATCTCGAAATTCCTGCATCATTCTCTTGGTTTCCTGCATCTCACGTAGTGTCTTCATAAGGGTTTCGTCTCGAGCTTCCAATCGTTTTTCCAATCGTTCATTGTGCGCTTCTACGCTCGCTTTGATTTCCTCATTGCTTTGTTTCGCTTGCTCACTTAAGCGTTTCTCCATCGCTAACATACTCTGATTCATTTCTTGCGCCATAACGCTGTACTGTTCCTGTAATTGCTGTTTAATGTGGAATGGTACTAAATCCGTTTCCTCAGACTCTTCTTGAATCAGATCCGGATTAACTTTTTCTATTTGCTGCGCAATCATCTTCGCTGCCTTCTCTAGTGTCATACCGTCATGCTTACTCAGTTCAATTAATTTCTCAATAACCATAATGTCATTGTCTGTGTATTGGCGTCTGCCACGATTATCCTTCTTTACAGCGAATCCCTCACGCTGTAATACTTCCATGTACTTTCTAAGGGTGCTATCGGAAATTCCTAGTCGTTTGTATACTTCACTAGCAGAATAAACAATTTCGTCCGTCATAACGTCACAACACCTCCTAGTGAGAGTATTCCATGATGGCAAAGAAATTCCTGCAAATAAAAAAAAGACCTGTACAGGCCTTTTCAACTTAACTATATACTTTCTTTTTCTCTTTTCTCTAACTGATAAGTTAAAGCTAGATTAATCAAGAATGTTATAAATGCAAATATACTTGTTGCAATAAAGATATAGCCCATGATTGATATATTATTATAATCAATCGACAAACATAATAATAAGCCTATACAAAAGAAAGATGCAAAGTTATCCGAAATGACTTTTTTCATTCTAGTTTCCTCCATACACTTTCTGTTTCCCATTTTCCACTATAAAAATATTTTATAGCGATTTATTGATTTTAACAAGCAATTTCCTAAACTACAGAATCATTTGAACTACAATATAAACAATTCCCGTTTGACTTATTAGCGAGAATCCTTGTTCCTGGCTACCAACCATAATGTACAAACCACCGCATAACGCTATAACGGTTGAAGTTGAAGTTGAACCGACTGTTAAGTTTCTTAGTCACATCATAAATATTTCCTATTATTTAATTAAATAAGAATTCACTTTTCCATTCAGGATTCTTTCTATTCTCTTCATTATAATCAAGAAGGCACTCTTTCATTATTTTTGTATCTATCGGTAGCCTTTTTTCTAACTTTGACCATCCTTCGAAGATCATTTTGTTTGGCAAAGGAAACACAAACCCTGTAATACAATCCCAAAAGGCATCCCAATTTTCCCCATAAAAATCAGGAAACTCAAGCTTCTCTTTAAGAAGTAAATGCAATTCTTTTGCATTATAAATGTTGCTTACATCTATGACCATAGTTGATTCATGTTCATTCCTCAATTTATACACCTCATTAACATATTGGCTTATATTTTATCATTATTTTACAAGATAACACTTATTCCTAGTCGTTTGTATACTCCACTAGCGGAATACACTATTTCATCCGTCATAACGTCACGACACCCCCTAGTGACAGCATTCCATGATGGTTCAGAAATTTCTACAAGTAAAAAAAAGGAGCCCACTAGGACTCCTCTTTGTTTTAAATCTTAATAGTTAATTATAGCTTGTCCAGCCGGATACCAGGTTCCATTATTTGCCAGGGCGAAACCATAGACCGTCTGACCAGAGCCAATTTTTTGTTTAACATTATTTAATGATTCATATCCATATGCCTGATAACCATTCCCGCTTTGTGGATATGCTACTGTTAATGTATTGTAATTATTTGGATCCGAATAACTATTTGTCCAAGCTATTCTTTGATAATACTTTGAAGTGAATGGATTTTCTAAGCCTTTTACAGCAAATTCAACAGTGCTCCCATTGACATTAACAGTAGTATACGCCGTACTTAAAGTATTTAAGTCTGCAACCTTTTCCTTACTTAAAGCTGGTGTGTTTTCTGCCGCCATCACACCGCCAGCTCCAGACAACATAATCCCAGTTACTAATGCTCCAATTGCTAGTTTCTTTAACATAAAAAATCCCCCTTTAATAGTTTTATAGCTTGCACCTTCATCATACTTTCGATTTTCATATATGTAAATATATTACAATTTCAGAAACATAAAACTATTTATTGCGAATGTTGAGTTAAGATATGTTGTCTGATAATAACGATAAATGGTTATTATTATATGAAAAAGTCCTACATTAGGTAGGACAAAATAGCCTTAGCAATCTCATAAACAACGGAATCATTTGCACAACTATGTAAACCAATCCCAGCACGACTTATTAGCGAGAATCCCTGTTCCTGGCTACCTACCATAATGAACATCCCTCCGCATAACGCTATAACGGATGCAATCGGATATGACACAACTTTAATTAAGAATATAACCGGTTCAAACGCATTTACAATACGATTGTATAATTGGCCATCTATATAATTCTTTATCTTTCCGTCGTTTGATTGCATATCTTTAAATACCTCATTCACATCTAAATTATGATCATCAGCAAATACATGAGGAATATCCATAATTTTACTGAATATAATAGCACTACCGATCACAATACTTATTCGCGCCGCCACGGGTGCGTATTTTTTTGCTTTCTTTTTTGAACAAGCTCCTCTTTTTCTTAGCGCCATAGTTACCATCCATAAAATCCTCGATGCTCATTGTCTCTGCTACCGTATGGACCATCTCCCTGTATAAGACCTTCTATATTTAATAAATGGGCTAAATATTATGTACTTGAAATCACGAAAAAACCAACATCACGTTAAACACTCTTTGAATTACTTGTATAAACTTTAAATCAACTCTATACTTATTGCGTTAACCATAAAAACAAAACGTATTACAAGCAAATCTGAGGAATATTTTTTCAATTTCTCACTTTCATTTTTGTAAACAAAAGGAAAAATCTCAATTAAATATGAATTCTTTTTATTTACTTCTCTAATTTATCGTTTTCCGGCAGAAGACTCCTTCCTCAAAAATGTGAAGGTATGAAACATCAATTTTAGGTGGGAGATGAATGTCGGTTGGCATAAGCCAACATATTTGCTATCATTTACTTGTACAGATTGCTCTTCGAAAACTGAAGATATGAGGTTGGTTGCAGAAAAACGTTGCAACCGTAAAATCTTCAACGTTCTATCGCCCCACGCTTCTCAAAATTGCGAAAACCAAGCTAAAGTAGGTAGTGTGGTGAGTCAGCGTCCAAGATACTTATGTTCTCACCGTAGGGACTGCGGGTAGAGCCTGCTAAGATAACTGGTGGATACATCGGTGTTCGCAGGAATCTCCCACTTCAAACAGTCCGTTAGGACGTTAAGTGGTGAGTAGTTCAATCATTGCAACATATCCGCAAATGAAGTCCCCACATTATTCTTTCGTTTCATATGCTTCTCTAAATAGATCTTTGTTGTTTGAATATTTTCATGCCCAAGTGTTTGCATTAAATGATATAGATCCGCATTTCCTTGTTCAACTGCCATGATTGCAAAAGCATGACGAAATGTATGTGCTGTTACTGGATTTTCACGATACTGCAGAAACTCTAAATTTGTTTTTTTGATCATATCTGTTACCTGGTTTGATAATGTTTTTGAATTATAAAAGCTCCCTCTTTGGTTTATAAATAAAGGACTTTCATCTCCTCGATCCAATACAGTTTGGAACCCTCTTCTCTTTCTCATTTCACAAATACATTGATACAAATGTTCCGAAATGAAAAGTTCACGCACTTTATCTCCTTTACCCGTTACTTTTAACCAGTACTTTCCGTCATAGTGTAAATCTTTGACTCTTGTTGTACACAATTCTTGAATTCTTGCACCTGTACTTGCCAGAGCTAGTAAAATTGTATAGTTTACTACATGCCCTCTTTCTTTATAAAATCCTAATATTTTCATTACTTCATCATAAGATAGGTCCCGATTTGGCCGATCCTGTTCATTTACATTTGCGCGCTGCAGTTCTTCATGAAGAGGCTTTTCAATGTAAGAAAATACATGAAGATGTTTTAGAAAAGAACGAATGAGCACCGTTTTCTTCGCAAGTGTTGCGACTGCATATGTGTCACCATTCCTACCGTTCTCTACCTTTTTCAACCAAGAATTATATTTACGAATATGCCAAGGTTGTAATGTTCTCAATAAAGAGTCATTTTGCCGTACCTCTTCCCCATTTAATTCGAATTCTTCTGCATACTGCACCATGCACTGACAAAATGACAAGATTTCAGATATATAACTCTTTTTCGTATCCTCTTTTCTATTCTTCTTCTCATCCATATCTTTTTGTAAATGTACGAAATGATAAATGACCTCCAGGTCACTTAAATACGTATATTTACTCTTTCCCTCTTTTTCCGCAAACCCCATCTTCTCTTCCACCATATCTACATAACGATTATTATGCAGGTATGGGACAATATCTCTTATATTCTCTAAATATGCATCTATATATTTACTTTGATTATTTATGATAGGTAAATTTTCTTTTATAATTTTATTATCCATATTTCAAATTCACCTCTCCTATTGTAGATTATGAATATAATTATTTTTAATAACTATACTTATCATTTTATTTCACTTCTATTAATTATACAAATGATAATACATATTATTTCAGTAATAATTCTATATTCTTCTCTATTAACTTATATTTATATTTTTTAATAATTTATTAATAAATAGATATTATTTAACAGCTAATAACTTAGCATTCATAGTTATTTTATAATAAACTCATCTATAAAAACCTATTAAAATACAAAACGAATTACAAACATTAACAAAATATAAAAATACATAAAATATTTAATAAAATTCATTTCTTATTTTAAATACAAATAAAATTCTGATATGATATATACATATCTAAAATATTAGCAAACAATAGTTATGGAGGTGTCATTTCATGACACAAGATTTATTGTTCATTACAAAACCTACTGTAACGACAAAAGAGGCAGCCAACTTATTAGGAGTAACGATACAAACAATTTTAAAAAAAGAAAAAGACGGATTAATAGAATGTGTATATAAAGATAACTGGAAGCAATTCGGTAGTAAGATTTTCTATTTAGAAGATATAGAGCGCTTAAAAAATAAAAATACGGTTAAAGGACTTAGCACAAAAGAAGCAGCTGATATTCTTAATGTTGCCCCATCTACTATCTTTACATATATCAAATCTGGAAAATTACCTGCAACAAAGGTAGAAAAACGAGGAAAACAAGTATATCTTATCGATGAGGAAGAGCTAGAAATTTTTATGCTTGATTATGAAAAAACTAAAACAAAAGAGCGAAAAACATTCATTACTAAAATTCAAGGAGAAGATATATATTTATACCAATTATTAAGACATCAACATACCGGAAAAGCAGCTAGGGTAATAGAGATCAATGGAACAGATGGAAAGATTCTTACAGAGGATGAAGAAATTTTCCCGCTATCCACTTATAAGGAACATGATTATTCCTTTGAATCTCTTCCAAAACAAGCTGTAATTACAAAACGGGGGTATTTATCTTTTTCATTTAAAAAGCCTCAATTATTTAATTCCATTACTTATAATTTAATTAACTTATTTTATAAAGAACTTGGTGTCACAAATATGCGATTGAATATTTCATCTGATACTATCAAATTAGAAATTAAACCTTTTGTATTACAAATAGAGCCATTGCAGTTTCAAGAAGAAATTAAATACTTACATTCTCATATGAAATCTGGCACGATCCTTCCACATGTAGAGGGGATTTACTTTAAAAGTAATGTAGAGCCATTCACATTTCATGCAGATAATGAATTCAAGAAAAAAGTAGTTCAAATGGCAGCGGATGCTGGTATTGGGCAAGAAGAATTCTTATTACAAGCAGTAAAATCCTATATAACAAATTTAGAGCAGTATTAAATACTAAAGCAAATAAAAAAGAGAAAAACTAACTAAAATAGTTAATTTTTCTCTTTTTTTATTTACTCAATTCAGGCTGGATTTTTTCAATAAATATATAAATCCTTAATCCTTACTGGAAATAACCAAATAAAATTATTAAATAAATAATATATCTATCTATTACTTGAACTACCCCCACTTTAACTTCGTTTAGAAGTGAGGGATTCCTGCCATCCCTTGTTCGAAGCCAATTCATCTCCCACCTACTCACTGGACTGTGACCCTTCACGCTCCTTGAGGAAAGAGTCTTCTTGACTAAAATGATAAAAAAAGAGCCACCTAGACCAAGGCAGCGTCTATAATAATTGTTATAAACCTATTTATTCTCAAATCATTTATTTCTTTGCTTCCATACCCCATTCTCTTTACGATAAGTATTTTTTCCATTCATGAATCCTGCTGTATTACCAGGAATGATATATTTCTTATTCTTAGACTTCTTCTTCATCCTCTTTTCTTCTTGAACAACTTGCAAATCCACCTTCCATTGTTTCAACAAATCCTTTTTACTTCGCATCGAATTTGTACCCCTTATATTGAAATAATAATCCAATAATCATATTATATACATTTACATATTTTTTCAATAAAAAGAGAGCACCCTGGCTATTGGTGCTCTCAATGTGAATTGGGGTTTATCCTGAGCATTGAATAGGACACGAAGAACTTGTCCTATTGTATTATATGCTTGTCCTTATAATAATGTGCAATAAAAAAAGCACCCTCGCCCAGGCGCCAAAAGATACATATACTTTGAGGTAACTAACACGTTAGAAAAGACCCTTCCATATCATTGTATTGATATCAATTTTCTTTATGCCTAGATGACTCATTAAATACGTTTAATGTGTAATTTCTATATAACAAAGAAAAAGCACCCGTCATGGATGCTTAATGTTAAAATTTTATGGCCATAACATCTTTTTTGCACTCACACACGCTACACTGGAATATGTCATTGTTATACATTCATTGGTCTTTTCATCTTAACGCGGGTTCTTATCGTCTTTGCCGTCCTACTATGCGGTATACGTTATCGTGACATTCTCGCATTAGAACGTTTCATTTATAGGTGTACTAATCCTCTTCGATATGCAGTTGTCAAAGGGATTATACATTAAGAATACCGTTGATTTCATTATCAAAATCCCCCTTTTTTGTCGATGTTTTTAAAATCATAAACATTCCAATTTATTATATTTTCCCTTTTTTGATAATATATATACCCTATTTAGTTATTGATATCATATAATTATACTATTGTAATTTTAAGTAATTAAGGGTGGTTAGACATGACAGTACAACAAGAAAAAGTAACAAGGCGGATTCTTTGTAGGAAATGTAAATCTGATCAAATAGTTGGTAATAAACGTGGTTATAATTTCAAAAGGGTGTTTTTAATTCTGTTTCTTATGTTAGCTACACTTATAGCTATTGGAATAGTTCCTCGACATTCTCCACTTCATGATATAGCTGCATTTGTTGTTTTTTTAATCATGCTCCTAGGGGCGCCAATAACTTTATTTAGCGGGCTTGTTGGTAGAAAAAATATTGTTAATGGTTGCATGAATTGCGGACATACATGGATGCCTAAAAAATAAAACATAAAAAGCCAAATAAATAGTTAATTAAAAACTGTCTATTTGGCTTTTTGTATTATTACCTCACCCCTAAAGATTTAGAGATTAATTGAGTCACATTTTTCTTCATTAATAACTCATCGTAGATAAAACTATCCTTTAATTTCTCCCCATTCAAATATTATATCTTGATAGTCTCTGCCTCCTTATAATCTAAAACGTACTGTAGAGCCTTTTCAATTTTTTTAAATTTGATGTTACTAACATGTCTTATATTCCTTATCTCAGAAAACAGACTGCTTCCTTCTTGCTGTTGCAACCTCTTCTTCATTTCTTTGTCCATTACTAGTAATAATGTTATTTGCTCCATCAATAATCCCTCTATTTCTGAATTTTGGTTTTTATATTTACATAAGGTACGTGAAATTTTAATATTTTATCATTGAATAAGGAGAACATACATAACCAGTAGTCCCATCATCAAATCTGCATGACTCTGTTATCTATTAAGCCTTTAATAACTTACGTTTCTTGTTAGTCATCTTCGTTTATTTCAAGTTTTTTAACTTCAATCTTATTTTTCAGTTCATTTTCTATGTATGTACACGTCGATCCTTTAACTTTTATTTTTATACTATCTATCTTAATTGTTTTAGCTATTCTTGCTCCAAAAGGAGATACAGCAAAAAAATTACTTTTGCTATGTTAATAATTTTACGTATTTTAATTGCTTGCGTATTAATTATTGCTACTATTATTGAGGCAGGAATGGCTGAAACACATTCGAATAATCACAATTCTCTCAAATAACATTTTTTTCATTACTCTTAATTCATATAGGAAACTATGCATTTAAATATTAAAATTTTATTGTGGTTCTCATATAGAGTCATATACGACTTTTCTCTGTTTATGGTGCTCTTCATAGTAGTAAGGGCCATTTTTCATTAAAATTTATACAAAAATCTTAATATATAGTTGTAAAAATACTTTATCAAGTGTTAAAATTCCATATATACTCCTTAGGGAGTTCTCATGTAATTAAACAAGAGTTTAAAAATTCTCGAATCTTAGCCCCTTGGAGCGCCCTCCAAGGGGCTGCAACAATTAAAATAACTTTTTTGTTCACTTTTTTGATACATTTACGAAACATTCATGTGTTATCTTCAGTAAGTTCTATTCTTTTTATAATATCGTGTGAAATATACCAAAACGAGAAGCCCTAGGCCCCTAAGCCTAGGGCTTCTTCTTTTAAATACGAATTCTATGCACTTTTATTCTTTTCACAAACTAATCCATTCATTATATGTAATATACGAATGGATTAGTTTTCGATATCTTTATGAAACATCACGTGTTTTAAATACAACATTTTTTGATGGCCTCTTATCTTTCCGTATGGGGTTCTTTTTTCAAATAATACTTTTGTTTAATTTATATTTAAAAAGTTCATTTCCATAAGGCCTATCATGATGTGCTATACTCATTCTTAAATAATTGTATAAGGAATGTTAAAAATGGCTGATAGATCATCAAGACAATGGAAAATGAAACAAAAGTTAAGAGAACTGAAAACAAAAAATAGAAATGATACAAATCCTTTGTTTAATGAATGCCTTGAATCCCTAGGAGACGAAACTCTCATCTTCTCTCAGGAAAAAAGCAAGCAGATTGCTACTAATTTGATGAATTTATTTCCTATAACTGTTTCTGGAAGAATAGATTGGGAACAGATAGACAATCAATTACTAGCTTCGAACAAAGAACAACTAATTTCCCTTATTAAAGCAAACCAACTAGATTTTGATGAACAGATTTTTATAATATGGGATAACTATGAAATCCCTGTAGTAAGTACAAATCTTGATAAAGTATTCCAATCACTAGTTGACGTTGATGCAGTCAGTTTTTATTACTGGCTATTAAATAAAGAATATAGATTCGTAATTGAAATAAGCGATGAAGAATTGATTAGGGTTGGGTTTCGCTAATACTCTAAGCATATTTCCTCATTCTGCTGTTCCACAAAATTCAAATTTTGTTTTAATCAAATACTTCAATCACATGTAAAAGTTACGTAAAAATTGCTATGATTCAACCGTTACACCTTAGAAACGTTATATAATAAAACATCGAACATTAGGCTTACAAACAACTACCTTTCTGTACGACATAACTCTTTGCTAGGAGCAAAATCCTAGCCCTTTTTATTTAATCTCGCTACTTCCAAAACCATTTTTTCCTCTTTATGATTCTAATAACTCCTCCACATCTTCTAAAGAAAATGACCAACTTATTGTGGAACATGAAAATAAAACATATACATATAGAATTAACAACACTAGATAACTGATTCAGAAGGTGGAACAATTATTGTAGACAAAAATGAGCCAACAATTAACGTTAACAACTTGCTATCCTTTTGACTATATGGGAGACGCTCCAAATCGGTACATAATTGAATCACCTCTTCTTTCCATTAGTTGAGGATGGAAGTCCAATTTAAAATTAAGATGATTCAGGTCAGAGGAAGGCACCTTAGAGTGTCTTTTATTTATGAATAAGAGGTACAGCAGAAATAATAGATTATAGGACAGAAAGATAATCTGAAACTTCCAAACTATCTTTTTATTTCCTTTAGACATAATATAACAATATAAAGATATGTAATTTGGTATTATTAACGAGGTAATCTTACATTTTACATAATTGGAGGAACAAACGTGGGAAAAATATTTAAGTTTGGATGCCTAGGCATTATAGCTTTATTTGTAATCGGAATAATTGCTATGGTTGCTGGTGGTGGAGATTCAACAGAAAAAACTTCAACAGACACTACAGCAGTATCAAAAGAAGGTGTATCTTCTGATGTAAAAATCGCTGTCGGACCTATGGAAACAGTAGATTCTGTGGGTAATGAATATACAAAGGAACAAGCACAAGGTGTCTTTAAAATTTTAGAAGTTACACTTACTAATAATCAGAAAGATGCCATCACTGTTGATGCTAATAGTTTTAAATTGGTAGATAACAAAGGTCGTGAATTCACATATTCAACACAAGGTCAAACATCTTTTGACTTAGCTAATGGTGGGAAAACTGACTTCTTCTTAAAACAATTGAATCCTGGTCTAACACAGACAGGTAAAATTGTATTTGATATACCAAAAGATGCTGAAGGCATTTTCTTAAAAGCTAGTGGCGGTATGACTGGTAAAGAAATTAAGTTAAAAGTTGAATAGTTGAAGGCACTCGAAAGAGTGCTTTTATTCTTTCTCAATGCCTAAAATTGCTTAATGCGGTAAAATAATATTTGGATGGAAATCCAATACATATTATTAAAGTTAAAGTGGGTTAAATCGCAAGGCACATTTGGGTGTCTTTTCTAATAACTGCTACCGTCAGGGTGATGGTTATTCATTTATTTTTTACGAAACTCACCCTTTTGCTTCCGACAGCGACGAGGAGTGGGGGGGGGGCTTTTTCTAAGAACATACGCAGAAGCTTCACCTACAACGGCTTTCACAAATTTTTTTAGAAGCTCAAACAAAAACTCCATCGGTATATTCCCCCTTTCCTTCCAAATGGAAAGAAGGGATAACCAATCACCCTCACAATATACCGTTAATTCTGTTCTATCATACTAGTACAATCTCACCCATATAAAAAAGACCACCATTAGGCAGTCTTTTTTAGGTAGTTTTAGAGAAAAAATTATAACATATTAATATACAGATAACAAATATACTTTTCCAAAGATACTATAATTTTTTATAATTCTTGATTTCTCAATCTTCATTGCATGATAAATTTTTCTATAACAATTAACAAATAACATTAAAATTATCAATCTATTAGATTATTAGGAAAGACTGGTTATACATATAATCTTTCGGTAAAATATGGATATAATTTAAGAAGATAAAGTTAATATAGATCAACTAAGTAATGCAAAGAAAATGTTTTATTGTATAAAAAAAGGCTCCGTTACTGGAGCGCTCAAAAATAAAATAAATAAACGAATTAAAACAAGAAACAGACAATTTAACTATATAGATAAAATATATTAAAATCTATATATATGAAGTATTGCATATAAAAACCCTCTACTTATTGATGCTATAATAGGCTTACTCGATGATTATTATATTTTTTTATGGTTTTTAAGCAATACAATACCTTCTTAACACCAATTGTACAAGTAAAAGAGGACATCTTAACCGTTTTCTTTTTTAGTATAGTACTTCTAAACCAATAAGAAAGCCTCCTTATTGGAGGCTTTTGATGATATAACCTATTATTTTCTTCCTTTTTCGTTGTAGTAAGAATCAGATTTATTATCTTTTAAACCACTTTTATTATACTAAGGTAGCAGGAATCAATATATATCAACGTTTTATACATACTTAAAACATATAAAACAATAATATATAAAAGTGTTATTTATACTTGTCTATCCAATCATTTATAGCTCCAGGAATATTTTTTGTATTACTTTTTACTTCTTCAACAATATAAGACAAAAATTCTGTCCACGAAAATTCTTCTTCGTATGGATTATTTTGATTAATAAACTTTATAATCCTTTTTAACTCCTTTAGTCTTCCAGAGTCTAATTGCTCTTGTAAATACATTTTAAAATATTTGTTTATAATGGCTGAGTTTTTTAAACTCACTTCCAGCAATATTGCTGTAGCTTTAGAGGGTGTTACATCTAATGCATAGGCTAAACTGTTTATCTTTTCAGCGATTTCCTGTGTAAAACGAATTGTAATACGATCTGTCAGACCGTCTATCTTTTGACGTTGTAAAGACGTTCTTTCTAGGTCCCCAATATAGCATGTATTTCCGAACACTAAATCTCTTCTAAAGTATTCTGATAAAAGGTCCATTACTTGTTTAGAATATAAACCAATCGAACAAATCTGCTCTGCTACATCTTTTACTGGAGTAGTAGTTATATAGGAAATCCGTGAAATTGTTTCTTTAAGATTAATAGAAACAGTTGGTTTAATGTCCTTTTTTTTATCTGAACGTGTCTTCCTCTGTTTTTCTTCTATTTTCATTTTGCCCTCCATTTTCATACTTTAAGTTTTAACCAGTGTCCTAGTGTCCTAGATTTATTTTATGTATATGTGGTAGAGAAGAGGGGTATGTATAAATTTTTACTAATCTGTTAAACATAGAAATAAATACGGAAGGGGAGAGGATCTTTATGCGATTATCAAAAGAAGAAGCTAAAAAAATCGCAAAGATAGGTATTGAAGCGAGAAAAAAATATAATTTACCAGGAAAGAAAAAAAAGCAAAATAAAATTATTTTAGACAATAAAAAATAATAAAATATTTTATTAAACTTGTGCAAAAAAGAAAATATAGTCCAGCTATAATTTCTCTTTTATTATTTACTAACAAACCCATTAAACCTATAATTAATATATATGAATTATAGGTTTAATGAAGGAGTTTATGAAGAAAAAGATATTCATGGGAGCCTTAATTGTAATCATCATTCTGGGTGTTACTCTTGGTTTCTTAGTAAACAAAGCAAATAATATGAAGAATGAATTCACAGGATTTAGAGAAGAACTTGACAAAGACTTCTTCCCACTACTTAAGGATACTAAAGAACATTTTGAAGCTATAGTTCAAAAAGGAAACTCCTACGAGTTAGAGAGTTGGTATCTTACAGGGGATGGAATGAATAATACCCTAAAGTATAATGCTAAGATAAAAGAAATAAGGGATAGAATTGTGAATAAAGATGTTAAGAACCAAGATACACTTGAGTTGAAGAAAAATGTTTTAAACTCATTATCTTTAATGGAAACTGCTTTAAAAGACATTAACACTTTTTACAAGAATGAAAACTCTCATTTACTATGGGATATGCTAAGTGAAGACACAGATAAGTTAACAAAGAACATTTCAGAACAAAACAAGATATTAGCTAAGTATTACAAATAAGAATCCATAAATAGGATTTTCATTTAAAAATTCTTTAGATTTGGAAAGCCTAAATGAACAGAAAGGAAACCATATTAATTAATCTTTTTCAAAATGGTTTCCTTTTAATAATTATATCTTGTAGGTTTACAAAACATTTTTGATCAAAAAACATTTCAAATCTACAATAGATTTTATTAAAATTACTAATAAAAAAATACATTTGGATATTGCAAATGTCATTATGTTAAGTAAATTTCCCATTATTTATTAATAAATAATGTATCAGATAAAATCTGTGTCTTATGCCTTGAAACGGTTATTTACCATTTTTTAATAATTCAATTGCCTTAGCAGCAGCTTCATTAGTTGAAAGACCTAACTTTTCACCCTCATTATGGAACATTTCATACATTTTAAGTGCATCATGTGCCACTTCAAACATCTTCTTATTGTCTTTAAAAGCATATGTTTTAAGACGAACATGATCTTCTTCTAAAACCTTAGTTGTATGTGTAGCATATATTGCCTTTGACTGTTGCTCACCTTTTGTTAAAGGATTTGATTTTCCAGATCTAAACTCATTTGTGTTAATATCTTTAAAGCTCATTCTTTTCCAATCCTTTCTATTAACTCATTAACTACACTTTGATACATATCTAATACCGCTTTATCATGCATATCTTCATTAGTAATACCATTTTTACTAAACAATTTTATACGTTCACGTTTCATTATTTGTGAATTAAATAAATGATCACTAAATATCTTCTTAGAGTCTTCAAGCACTTCATTATCGACTTTTCCCTTTTTTGTAACCAAATAAGGAATAACTCCAGCTAATTTAATATTCTCATTATAGTCAAGAAGGTCTTTTAAATACTCAATAAACTTTACAGATGATGCAAAGGACTGTTGATGTGTTTGCATAATAAGAGCCACATAATCACTAGCTACAATTGCATTATTGGTAAATTCACTGATTGTTGGCGGAACATCAATAATAATGTAATCGTAATCTTCTTTGATTTGATCAATTAGATATTTTAATAGATAAAATCTCTTTGTTTTATCACTAGTTAAGTCATATAAATGTGCTGGAAATCCTACTAAATCCAAATCACTTGGGAAGATATCTAACTCTGAATTTGCTTTAACAACACATTTAAGCAGATCCTCTTCTTGAATTGCTTCAAAAAGACTAGTTTTTACATTTGAATCCATATTGAATGTATTAAACATGATTTCAGTAGCATTAGCTTGTGGATCAAAGTCAATTAATCCAACCTTTTTTCCTTGCTGCTGTAATAAGTATGCTAAGATAGTTGCAAAAGTTGTTTTACCAACTCCACCTTTGAAATTAGAAATTGTAATTACTGTCATTTTTCATTTCTCCTTTTGTGTTATTCTACTTAATTTTACACTTTTACACAAGTAAAAAAGTGTAAAAAATAATTAATACTTATCTTTAATTTCTCCAATAATCTTTTTTCAAGTTCTTCACCATTTAATTGCATGAGAGCATTTAAATGGATTTCATCAATTAAAACAATCCACTCTATAAGATGGAATCTTTCAGCTTCAACTACTTAGTTCATATTTCCGCATCATTTTACACTTTGCTATTTTTACACTTTTACACTGTATAGTTTTAGAGAATAACTATTTTGTTTGCTCCTTTAAACCTACGCTTAAATTCTTTCTTTACTTTTATCTTAGCAATTCTCTTAATGATGCCTAAATCGAACATAATCCGCTTGATCTCCCTAACTCCTTATGTATTTCATATGCTATTTCAAATTTAATCAAACCAACACTTACTTCTTTAATCATGTTTTAACGTCTTTTTTTACACTTTAGTTATAATAGAAGATAGTCTCAACTCATTTATTCCCCTATACTAAATGTTTTTATACTGGATCCAACTAAACAAATAGAGGTTGCAACTATAATAGCTTTTAAAATGAAATCCATTGGTTGTGAAAAATCCCTTATGTATTCAGCAATCTTATTCAAATAGAAAATATATATTCCAAACATCCCACCATGTGCAAATGAATCCCTTGTAAGATCATAATTTTTTAGTTATTCGTTTGCTCGCTGTTTTCCATAAATTTTAGCTTTCTTAATATCTTTAAATACAAAAACCTCACTACCTGAACCCACCATTGCGTCAATCATAATTTATTACTACCAAAATTGGACTTGTCATAACTGAAGCATCCACCTTATATATATGTAAGTTAGTAATAAGTTTAATTCTTTAAAACACTTTTACACTTTTACACAAGTATAAAAGTGTAATTTTTTTCTACTTCAAGCGAAGTAAAGCATATATAAGAACATGTAACAAGAAGCACACACCAAAAAACAACTAGCTCCTCGTAAGAGGTAATAGTTGACGTAAAATTCGTTCTCAGAAGTTGATCTTGTAGTGCTCTTTGGTAAAAAACATAAATTACCAGTTTATTTATTTTAAAAATGAGAAAAAAGATGTCATTGACATCTTTTTTCTGTTTGTTTTTCCATTTTTCAGGTGTTTATTTTTTGCAACACCCTATACCTTATAAAGCCTTGATATTACTGGGTTTTGTTACTTTGCTCTTCTCACTCTTATATATAGGGCTAAAAGTTCCGCAAGGAACAGGTCGTATTTTCTTTTGCTTTGCTTCATCCTTGCGGAACTTTTTTCGGCGGGGGTTGGAATGTCGCCAAGCCGAACAGACCAAAAACGGGATATTGAGTTGCTCGACTTAAACAATCAATTATACCCGCCGAACCGCTTAGATTTACTGTTCATAACTTAACTCTTACTTTGAATTTCTATGACACTAAAAGGGGCTAGCCTCTCGCTTCGCTTCCCCCCAGCCTTTGCACTCACACCCAAAAACAAAGGAACGAGCAAAAATATTTATTAACCTCCCAATTGGGTCACCCTGGCTTTAAGATCGCTAATTGAGACCTCGGCTTGTGTAATTCTACCAGTTAAATTGCTAACTGCAGTGTTGACTTGACTTTGTAAGGCAACTATTTTTTGTTCTAAGGAGTTTATACGTTGAACAAACTGTCCCAAATTTGTAGATTGTTGTTCAAGTTGAACAACACGTTGAAGCAATGTTTGAACACCAATACCCTGAACAGTTAAATTTCCTGTCACTTCAACATTTCCTTCAAACATGCCCGCAAGTCGACCACCTTTACCATAAACACCAACACCTACTCTGTTGTCATTTGCTCCCGCTACACCGGCATGAATATTAGAAGAACTGTACCCTACTACTCCATTTCCATTCTTACTTTGACCATATACACCATTTCCGTTGCTTCCTTCATTTACACCTGCTATACCGGCTTTTCCATCTCCCTTTGTGATACCTAATACTCCATCATTTTTTGCGCTGAACCCATATACACCATTTCCATTGCCTTCATCATTTGCACCTGCTACGCCGGCAGAACCATTAGAGGAGCTTTTTCCAATAACGCCGTTTCCTTGTTTACTAAATCCGTATACGCCGTTTCCGTTACCTGTGTCGCAAACACCTGCTACACCTGCTTTTCCATTCCCTTGTGTGGTACCAACTATTCCATCGTTTTGGGCACTTCGACCGTATACACCGTGTCCATTACCTGTATCACAAACGCCTGCTACACCGGAGTGATTATCTGCGGTGGTAGCGCCCAAAACACCGTTGTATGTGCTACTTACGCCGCTCACTCCTGCTATGTTAGGGGTATTGCTGTCTCCAGATATCGGTGCTCTCCAAGAATAAGACATAAGGATCTTTCCTCCTTTGAGTTTATATTTTCCAGATGATTTTCTGTATATAATTTGGCAATTCCCTAAAATTAACCATATTATATGCTTTTTAACAAAAATTCATATTAATGTGTTGGTCAAACAAAACGGATTTAGCGAAGCAAAGGAAGTATTTGATTTGACGTGTTGTTATAACAACATGTCAAATCACTGGTAATGGGGTTTACACACATTTTGACAGGCGTAGAAATTACCACCTGTTATTTGCATGCAACGCGCAAAACAACTAGGTTCAGATGAATATGACATGATTGTAGGAGAATTTGAGGACATTTCTACCGGTCCTAATGGTCCTGGACCGATTATTATCGGAATGTCTGGTATAGTTGGGCAAGGTTTTATGGTACATTGTAGTTTATAGTAGCAAAATGGTCTATTTCCAAAATAAACACAGTGAAGTACTGGAGAACAGTTTATACATTGCATAGTTTTTTCTCTCCCTTTAATTTATATATTAATCTAAGCATAAATTAAGGTTTTATAAGGTATTTTAAAAGTTTTACATAGTCATTCAAATTATAGATTATGAGTAATTTATCTAATATGATTGGGTAGTTTTAAGTTTTAACTTGTCTAGGGGGAAAACCAAAGGGGAGACTGATATCTTCCTTTCCTCCATAAAAAAAGTCCTCCAGATTGTTTAGCTGGGGGACTTTCTTGTTCACATAATTATCGTTAGCGGAAGTATAGAAGAGTATAAGAAAATCACCTGTGATGGCAATCAATTTTTAACATAGTAATGGAGTTAATGTAATCATCTTAAAAGTGCATCTTAACAAGGCGTATTAAAATATATCGTTTTAATTTAACGCTTTTATGATGTCATCTACAAATATTTTATCGATTTCATGTCCTTGGTTCGTTTGTTCTGAATCCATAATTATTCCTTGGGATTTCTCTTTGTCAATCCACAAATAGTATGTTTGAGTTGTTCCACTTAAAAAGTGAACATTTACTTTGAAATTTGGCTTGTATGTACTGGATATATTTGAATGTGTATGCCCGATATGAGTGATAGCGTTCACGAATGCTCCGACATCAAATTGTTTTACGAATATGTAGGTTTTATCCCCCTCAACTTCAATAAATTCAATAGACTTATCTTTTATGGAGTGTACTCCTTCACCGTCCTTCGCTGTATTATGAAGTATAATACCATCTTCTGACTGTTCACAATCTCTTAGCATATATGCTATACCATGTGTTTCTTGAGGAGTAACAAGCTTATTACATATATCCTTTCTATAGTCGTTTTTGTACTTGTAAGTAAAAGTGAATTTTTCATCTTTATAAGTTACAGTTTGTAAAGTTGGTACTTTTGCTTCCTCGTCAGTTAAATAATTTTTAATTTGTATTTCGTCATTTTTCTTATCTTTTACATTTTGAGAAAATGTTTCAAATCGTTCTAGGTTTCTAGATTTTTCTTTAGGTATATGTACAATAATCTCATTTTTGTTCGCTTCAGTGGATGCCTCTTCACCACCATTACTACATGCAGTTAAAGCAGCGATCGATAAGCATAATGCTCCAACCATTAATGTTTTCTTCAAATTGAGTTCCTCCCTAAAAAATATTATAAATTTAATCATAACAAGAAATGACTATTCTTATTAAAAAACTTAGTACCTCGAATAAGCTAAGTTTAGATCACATATCTCTAATCAGGTAATTAATAAACATGCATGTAAAGTTAACATAACGTCTCATTATAAGAAGTTATCCTCACCAACAATTCCCTACTTATCAACACCTTGTGAAATATCCTCTTCACCTACGTATGCAGTTTCTTATTCATCTCATTATATTTTAGTGGTTAAAAGCAATCATTGTCTTTATTTCCTTTACTTCATATGTATAAAAGTTCGCATAAACAAAAGGCCAACTTATAGGTAAAGTGACAGAACAAATGCTCATCTATATAAAAATAGTAGAAGTGTAGATTTGAGGGATTCACACACTTCTACTAAATCATGTAATCAATCCATTATATGCGGCATATAATTTCTTACAAATTAAACAATCTCTGAATTAAGGATTTCTTTGGAACTGGAATCTCTTTCTTATCTTCTTGTAGTAGTATTATGGCTTTATCTAACTTATTTTGTAGCAATTTAATTTCTTGGTCCTTTTCTTCTGCTATGGATCGTTCCTGTATTAATAGATCTATAATGGTTTGGTTTTGCTGGACTATTTTATCCTGTTGTTCAAACATGTGTACAAACCGTTCTTTCATCATAAAACTCTCTTCCTGTGAACGTTCAGCCTCTAAAAGCGTTATATCAGCGTTATCAGATTCGTGAACGCTTATCCGTTTCCGTTGCGTTTATCCCCTCATATAGCTTATTCTCTGCATCCTGAGGGCTATTCGATGTATTGTCTTTAAATGTCTCAGGAGCTGCAATGTCTTCATTACTAACAGTGGCAGCGGCTTCGTCTAGTTTCCAATTTTGCTTTAGATATATTTTCATCTGTCTCAGTATCTCTATATCTTTTTGATAATATATTCGCTGGTTGCGATCATTACGTTCAAATGTGTAATCCATCTTTTCTAATTCAATGGACCATCTACGAAGTGTATTGGCGTTTATTTCTAATTGCTTTGCTACTTCTTGAGCAAAATAACCATATTCCAAGTGTTACACTTCCGTTTTTCTACAAACTATATTAGTTATATATATCTTTTATATACATAATAGGCCGAACCCTTTGTCTTCCCTTAGTTTCCCTAAAAATAGTCAAAAATCGCTAAATTTATTAATTATTAATAAAAAAAAATTCTAAATTTTAATTGAATAATAGTTTAATTTTGTCGGATTCATTTTTATGTACATATTACAAATAAATGTAAAGTTATCATTTTTAAAAATAAAAATTGGAACAATAATAAATAACTAATTCAAATAAATATAAAGAGCAAAGGGAGATAGCGTAAAAGCCTTGAGGCTCTAAGTGTAAAAGAATTATTAAAAATATTTAAATGTAGAATAAACAATTTAACAAGAAGTCTACTAAATAATTAACAATTAACAAGAAGATTATTCAATAATTAACAATTAAACAAGTTTTCTATCGTATTATCACATATACACAAGTCTTGAATCGTAATAGAGAAAATAGAAAAAGAACACAAGAATAGGAGAGTTGATGTTTAAAACTTACTTTTCCTGGTGTTCTTTTTTGTTTCCTTTATAGTTTTCCACGACTAATAGCCTTATGCTTTATTTTAAAAAATAAAGCATAAGGCTGAAATAAAGTAGATTTTTAATTTTTTATTTTATGCCTTTAAGGCATCTGGTACAGGAATATTATTAGTTGTTAGAGCCAGCACTAGATCATGCCTCATATCGCTATAAGAATCATCTGGTATATATTTAGTCCTCCAGGACAGAATAGATTCACGGAATTTAGCACGCATAAACGCTCCCAAAACGCTTACTTTGTTACCAGATTTCACAAAATTCTCTAGCTCATCTAACGCATATGTCATTGTATATGTCATAAATCTCTTAATATCTTTTGTATGTTTTAGAAATTGAGCAATTGTGGAGATTTCATTTTTAAATGCAACAATAAGATCATTGTCTTCTTTCATAGTCAATGCTAATTTTAAAGACTTCAAGCGATTCTTTGCTTCTTTTCTCATATGTGCTTCTTGTTGTCTTAAAACTTTATTTTGTGATTCAATTACACATTCAGCAGAAATGTGAACGTTAAATTTTTTGATAAAAATTTGTTCAACATACTCTTTGATACGAGTAAGCCTACCCATATTAGGTTTACGCACTTCTGTATTTGAAGCTGTAAAAGGGAAAATAGGTCTAATAATCTTTAAGTATTCACGTACTTTTTTAGCATTACGTCCTAGTTTTTCTTTTAGGTAACTCATCGTGCGTTGTGTAATGAATTTTTCAATTTGATTTTTATTCTCTAGACCTATTTTTCTAGTAAATGTATTACATAAGTCTAAAAGTAATAGAATACCTTTTGAGTCACGGTGAGAAACTAATTGTTTTAAAACTTTAGAATCTAGTAAATGGTTAGGAATTCGGAAATAAGAGAGTTTTCCAATGTCTTGTTTAGTTGTTTCTTTATATGTACGGTTTAATCTAGCATAGTTACAAATTTCATAAATTGAGATTCCGTTAATAAAAACTTCTCGAATCATTCCAGATTCTAATAATGCTTGAAATCCTGTATGTACAGTCGTATATGCAATACCAGAAGCATTGGAAATAATAGATAATTTAAAATCACGAGGTAATAAACCTACATCATTTACATAAAAATGTAAGTAAATATAGGTTGCTAAGGCTGATGAAGGAAGTGCATATTTGCCTAGCTCGTTATTTTTAAGTAGATAATGGCGTGTTTCATCAAACATTTTTACTCCACGCATGAGGAACTTTGATGATATGTTGCTTGTGGTATCTAATTTTATATTTGTAAGTTCATTGATATCAAAATCATTGTTTGTGAACATGAAAAAGCCTCCCTAAATTTCCCACCTAAATATAAGAGAATTAGAGAGTTTTGTATTCACAAACCTTTATAACTTATGATATAATTTAGTCATAAATAATTTTGTGATTAAAACTCTGCTAATGGGAGTTTTTAATTGATTCAAAGTTTGCCGACCTAGATCAATTAAAAACTGAGGTGGAGTTTTATTTTTTTGTGATTTTTTATTATATAAATGTGTTTCTTTAGATTGTTTATCTGTAATTACTTTTTATTCTATAACGTTTTCCCAATAATTTCAATATACTTAAAGTGTATGTTGTATACTTTTGGAGAATAGTAATAATTTCATATAAATAATTATACCATAAAGAAGAACTATAGTTCTGAAATTTCGGAATTTTTATACACTAGAAACAAATTATAATTAAAATAAAAGGCTTGAGGGAGAAATTCCTCAAGCCTTTTATTTTTAAAAATTTTATGTATAATTACTAACCTATTTCCCTTCACATATAAGGAAAATATTAAATTCGAAATAAGAAAACATTGCTATATAAAATAAAACGAAACTGGAATATAAAAGTTGTCATTGGAAAAGAATTCATGTTATTCTATGAAATGTTTTTTTACTAAGTCTGTATAATCAAGCAGTGAGTCAAGAATAATTTTTTGTTTTTCTAATGGTAAAGTACTAATTTTGTCTTTTATTTCTTCAAGTTGTACATCTGTATCACATTTTCTCCCAACTAATGTATCAAGTGATATACCAAGATAATCTGAAATCTTTATTAAAGTTGAGAGATCGGGTTCAGTCCTATTTGCTTCCCAATTTGTGTATGTTGGACGAGCGACATTAAGGTAACTTGCGATTTCATATTGTGTTAATCCCCGTTTTTTGCGAAAATACATTAAATGCTCTCCTACCGTCCCCATATACACCATCCTTTCGAATCTTCGAACATTATACTTGAAGTAATAATAAGGATGGAATATATTTGGATAGAACGTTCTCAAACTAAACCTTTGGTGCGCAAATGGTAACGGTTTGAAACCTGTTTGAGCTTAAAAGTAGAACAGACGTTCTATCCCGTGGTAGAATATGTTATATTCATGTTGTTATATGTGGTTAATATGATTAAATTTTTTTTAAAAACAATATTAAAAAATCTTAATATACATTTAAAAAGTATTTAGAAAGTAGGAACTCTTATGGAACAAACTTTTTTTGTAGATATAGTAAAAGAATGCAAGGAATATACCAACTCCGATACATTAGAAACATTTATAGAATTACTAGATGTCATAGAAAAATATGAAAATCTAGATAACTTAAGTGACTCGTAATTACCTTTCATATCTAACCCTTAATCGTCTGTATTATTTTCATTTTTTAAATTAGCTTCTAATTTTAAAAGATCAGCATAACGAATTAACTCACGTTCTACCTCGGGTTTATATTTATCTGGGACGCTCATAAATCGGTCATATAGAAGACGAGCTAAACGTTCAATAGGTTCTTCCCCAGTTTCATTCCGTAAATCCTCGTCACGAATATTATGTGTAAGTAAATATGCCTCTGTTACATTGAAGTAAGAAGCAATTTGAGAGATTTTATTTAGTCTTGGCTTCTTCTCTCCCTTTTCCCAGCTGGAGACAGCACTAACAGAAACCGACATTGCTTTAGCAAATTCAGTTTGATTAACGCCCTTAATTGCTCTTAATTTTCTTATGTTTTTTCCTAAAACTTCTTGGTTCATATAATCAAACACCTTTCTTTTTCACTTAAAGTATAATTTTTAATCTTTCAGAGTTGACTTTAATCTTTTAGAGCTATACAATATTTTCAGGGGGTGAGAATATGGATAATATTTCTACTCGAATTACCATGCGAAATATTCGCAAATCCAAAAATCTTTCTCTAGCAGAAGTATCAAAGGAATTAAATTTATCATTAGGCGTTCTAAGAGAGATTGAGATTGGGAGTAAAAGTACAACACTCTCTAGAGCTGAACGAATTTCAGAATTTTATGGAGTTCCGATTGAAAAATTATTTCTTCCAAAGTATTTTACTGCTTTAACAGACGAAAATGATCCCAAAATATAAAACCATTTATATTTTGTTTAAGTAATTCTTCTTATATTATAAACAAAATTGCACTAAAAGATAAAAAAGTACTATAGGATTTGCTTATTTCTAAAATTCCCAATATTTAGTTAACAATTTTCATATATAAATTTCAAAACATTTTAAACTTAAGAATTTTACTTTAAGTGAAATTGTAGGAGGTGATTTGGTTGGTATTGCTGGTTGAACCGACTAAAAAACAGGAAAAGAAAATTATTAAACTTGTTCTTAAAGAATTCAAAAAGTATCATTTGTATGTTTGGTCATTGGAAGAGAAACAACAACCAAAGATTACAGCATCGTACACTTTGAACGAATCAACTACAGTAAACAACACGTTTCATTCTTCTACAGAAAGTACGGCTCTTAAAAATGTTGAGGCATGTGAGTTTACTACTTCTCTATTACGTAAGGTTAGTCGTTTGGAGTTAACCCAAAGGCAATTGGTTATTCATTACTATATTAAGAAAGATAAAAGTGTAGTGCAGCTTTGTAATCAATTTCATATTTCAGAATCCCAATTTCATAGGATAAGAAATCGGGCATTGATGACTTTAGCATATGCACTTGGATTAGCAAGAGAAGAGCTGATTGATATCGACTAAAAAGTTAAATTTCGAATAGTCAACTACCATATAAAATGTTATATTTTAATATGGTTAAATAATAATTAGTTGATATCGAGCATTATCCTAGTGCTATATATAGGGAGGAAGCTATTACTAAATTAGGATAACTCAACAATTTGAGTGTTTAGTGATAGATTACACACATGTTTAAAAAGACTACTACTAAAAAAACTGCTGCTGGTATTATGACAATTGGTATTGCATTATCTACAACAATGATTTTTAGTCCAACAAAGACGTTAGCATGGTATACACCAGATGATCCAGCATATGATGAAATTGTTATTTATTCACATAATACGCTTCAAGATCCTGCACGCCCGAAGGGGGATTTAAATTATTATGTTAAAGGTTATGTTGCTCCAAGTGGAAAAGTAATTTTAATCGGACCGTATACTGGAGAAGTATTTGATGGACAAGAAATTGAAGTTGTGGAGCCGTTCAAAGGGAACTATAAGTTGAAGATTAAAGTGGCTACATCTGAAAAGCCAGAACCGAAGCCAGAACCAAAACCTGAGCCGAAGCCAGAACCGAAGCCAGAACCGAAGCCAGAACCAAAACCTGAGCCGAAGCCAGAACCGAAGCCAGAACCAAAACCTGAGCCGAAACCTGAACCGAAGCCAGAGCCGAAACCTGAGCCGAAACCTGAACCGAAGCCAGAGCCGAAACCTGAGCCGAAACCTGAACCGAAACCTGAACCGAAACCTGAGCCGAAACCTGAACCGAAGCCGGATGGTAACAAAATTCCAGAGAAACCAGTAGAAAAAACAGATGGTAATAAAATTCCGGAGAAGCCAGTTGTAAAACCTACTACAAAACCAAACTTCTTTATTCCTAAACAAGAAGTAGTTCCAGAAGCTAAATATGTAGTAGTAGAGGATAAAAAGGAAACTTCAAGTCCAGTGGATTTACCTAAACAAGACAATAAACCAAAAGCTGAAAGTATTGCCAAAGGTGAAATTAAATTTGTAGAGAATAATGGCGTAGTAGTTCCAATGAAGAATAAAGAAGATGATGTTGCTTTATCTGTGAATACTACCCTTAAAGATCTTGCAGATAATAAAGGTAACAAGGAAAAATTAAATACTTCCGATGAACAAGTTAAACAAGAAGAAGCAAAACCAGAAGAAAATAAACCAGAAGAAGCAAAACAAGAGGATAAAAAAGAAGAGAAAAAAGGTACGGATAAAGATAAAGCCTCTAATCAAAAAGACAAAAATTCTGAGGTGAAAGATGAACAAGGTGGCTTATCACCAATTGCGGTAGCTGGTGGAGTTGCTGCAGCTGGAGCTGTAGGTGTCGGTGCTGCAGCTGGGGTTAGTCCAACATTTAGAAGATCACTTCAAAGTGGTTTAAGAAGACTGAAAGACCTATTTAGAAAATAATTATTCGAAAAGACTAGGATTGTACAATCCTAGTCTTTTTTTATTTCTCTAAGAACAAAAAATTTGGGAGTTTTATGAAAGTTTTATGAAAGTATCTTGACAGATTCTTGGCAGGGAGGAAATTGGAATTGGCGATATCATATTACCAGAAGCAAAACATGTGTGGAGAAGCGTCTACCTCCCTTATCAATGACGAACCGTGTATAGGTAAAAGATGTTTCGAAAAGTGTAACCATAAGAGAGGACACTTGGTTTCTGGATCGCACTAGTTTGCGACTACTTATATGGGGGATTTGGACTATTATTTTTAATGGTTTTACTAGGTTCGGTTTTTATCCTCTCTATCTTAGTGATTTAATAAACCATTAGTTTTATTCTTTTTTGAATTAATGATTTTTTATTTAGCAATGGATAATAAACATGTATGCAAGATATTTAATCGTTAATTGAAAGAGGTGTAGGACTAGTAAAGTGATACATCCAGTGTGAGTTTTTTGCATCCATTATGGATGTTTTTTTATTGAATTTTTAAGAGGGGGTGAAAAGAGTGGGTGAACAAAAAGGAGCTATTTTAATTATTGTAGTATGTCTTGTGATTTTTGGATTATGCGTAGGATTTGCAACAGGTGTGATTCAACCATTATTAAGTCAAATTGGTACAGGAATGAGCAACATGGTAAACAATGTATTTAAAGCTATTCCAACGGCTGGTAAGTAGGAAATAGCAAGAAAGAATTTAAAGGAGGTGAAAAGAAGTGGGTGAACAAAAAGGAGCTATTTTAATTATTGTAGTATGTCTCGTGATTTTTGGATTATGCGTAGGATTTGCAACAGGTGTGATCCAACCATTATTAAATCAAATTGGTACAGGAATGAGTAATATGGTAAGCAATGTATTCAAAGCGATTCCAACGGCTGGTAAGTAATTAGTTGTTTTAATATAGGATGTGAAACGAAACATGAAAGTAAAACATTTGCTAATGGTAATTGGTTTTTCGTTTCTTTTTTCTTTAAGTTTTTTTAGCAACCCTACATACGGGGCGGCATATTCGCCCTATCCTTCTCATAACGTTTCTCCTGGAGAAGGTGGAGGAAAGGAAGAGGCTTGGAAAAGTGGTAGAAAGTTAGTATACGATGTTTATAGTGGTGTTGATGGAAAACCTAAATGGCAAATCACCAACAGGGATTATGGACGAGGAACGCAACCTTATTTAGAATTTACAGGTTGGAGTGCGCTAGTAGGGTATCATGAGCATAATGCTTCCAATCAAGAAACGTATTTATGGGCGTTGAATAAACGGACTGGTAAAAGTTATATTTATCAAGCTGAAATGACGGATTTAGATGCCTCTAAAGACTTGGAGTACAACCGACAAAACAGTACAGGGGAAGTTTATAATGCATGTCCCAAAGATGCTTATAACAAAAGTAACGATGAGTGTAACATGTATTATCATAATGTAGGATTTGTTGCGCACATCCCTTTAAACGAACTATTTCCTAATGGAACTACAGAAGATACATGGAATCTAAGGATTATTAAAAAGGTAGAAAATAATGTTGTTTGGGACTATTTAAAAGTACCATTTCAATTTAGTGATTTAGATTTCAGTCTTGGTAAAATTTCATTAGATTCTGGTTTAAATGCTGGAAACTTAGTTATGGCGAATGATGGAGTAGCAAGAAGGAATTATCCCCGTCAAACAGGTTGGTCTGGTGGAAGATACTTTACTATAAATGAAACGTATCAAAGGGTTGCGCAAAATGAAGCGAATACCGTTGTATGGTATGGAGTAAGCTCTCCAGAAGAAGCTGGACAAACAAGATGGGCTGGTAGTGCGTATTGGATATTTGGAGGCCAACCAGCTGAATTATCCTATAAAATTGGTCAAAAAACTTGTCCAGACGGTTCAATTGTAAACTTGGACCAAACTTGCTCTATTAAAGTAGACATAAAGCATGTAGATGCTAAGTCTAATAAAATTTTAAGAGAAGATCATCATAAGATGAAGATAGGTTCAGATTATAGTTATACTCCAGAAAATAAAGGAGTATTTAAGGATTCACAAAATAACCCTTATGTTGCTGCGCCTTTAAACCAGCAATATAAAGGGAAAGCTCCAGAAAACAACTTGAGTTTTACTTTTACGTATAAGAGTTCTCTCTCTGATCCAACTAGGGTTGTAGAAATGGAAGGCTCAACAGAAGGAATGACAAAAGGTGATTATTTATGGGAGCTTAGACGTGTAGATCCATCTAAACCGAGTCAAATATATGCAAGTAGTAATTTTGAAATTACAGGTAAGCATTATTCGGTTAGAAATGTCTTAAATCGTATAAGTGCAAATGGTGTTTTTTCAGAGCAAAGTGATAAACCGATGGCACTTTTATTAGATTTGAAAAACCTACAAAATAAGAATATACAATATGATTCTTCTTATGAATATACGAATCATTACAGTGAAAATTATATGTGTAAAGATCAACAAGGTAGTGATTGCTTTGATTGGGTCTACAAGGATACAACAGCCGTTTGGTCCGAACCATATAAAAAAGTATTTGATTTAGTTAAACATTATGGTGAAAACCTCCGACTTTTAGTAGATCCAAGTTTTGAAAAAATGTTCAATGTAACTGGCGCTAAAGATTTACAAAATATCACTGGCAATGGAGCGTCAGGTGAAAAGGGTGGCAATCTAATTGTAGGTAAAAAGAAAGCCATTGATATGAGCAAGGATAAAGCGAAAGTAGTCTTTAATAAAAATTACTACGAAAGATTTAAACAAGCTGCAATTTCAAAGGCTAAAGATGACAATAGTTTACCTACGCAATCATGGATTGATATTTCACCTGGAACGATGGAGTATGAAGTAGAATTACCTACTGATTCCCAAAAATCTAAGTCTTTCATGTATCAACGCAAAAATGGAGCGAATAGTTATTATTACGCTGTTGATATTGATAAGAATTTAAGAAGTACATATCAAAATCAAAGTCCCTATGCGTATACGAAGTATGCATTGCCCCTTCAATTAGAGAATATGAAGGATAAGGGCGTAGTGAATGATACAAAGCGTAGCTATACTTTAAATTGGGCCTCTGATTATTTCTTTGTTGGAAAACAAACAGGATTTATTCAGCCGTTTCCTTATACAAAGTATTTACGTGATATGGAACAGGGAAAAGGAAAGCTACCATCAGCTGACGAGATTAAGAACATTGTAAATCAAGAAGCTAAAACCAATTATGAACAGCAAACAGGACAGAAATTCAATGATACACTCTTACATGCAGATTCTAATAGTAAGGAAGGTTTGTATGGATCAAGAACAAACCTAAATCGTTATTACCTTCCTATTTCATCTGATTCAGCTTTAAAAGCCAAACAACCCTATGAAAATAAGGTTTTGTTAGCAAATATGGGATTAAATGATGCCACTTTAATATTTGGACAAAAATTTAATTTCGAACGCTATTTAGTGGGAAGTGTCGTTGACGATGCTTATGTAGTAGAGCAACATGATCCAACGGTAGAGATTTCATCATATCCACATCAAGTGAATGTGATGAATAATCAACAATCTAAGATTAATGCGATTACAAAGGCCCACTCGGCAGAAAAATTGTTTGAGTTTAGAAAGACTGATACTTTAAGTTTGTATGATCAATTGAAGAAAGTAATTAATTTAGGTATATAACTAAATTTATGTGTAAAAGACCATTTTCCTAAGGAAAACGGTCTTTTTTTATGAATTCATTGAAAGGAGGTGATATGAGTGACGGAATATCAAAACCACAACACTCCAGTTCAAGAAGGAACACATGATGCAGTAGAAGTAGAAAGTGTGAAAAAACCCAAAGTACAAAAGCCACCAACATTTAAAAAAATGGAAACAGCTGCGAAAAATATTTTGGCAGCAAAGGGTATTAATTACTATGATTGGCTCCATGAAGCACATGAGAAGCTAGTTCAAGAAACAATGCTTGCAAATGTGGACTCAATTGGTTCACTAGTAAAATCTTAAAAAAAGGTAGGAAAATTCTATGAATGAATTTATTTCAACGATTGGTAATTTTACAAACACAATTAAACCAGTTGCGCCAGCGTTAGCAGGTTTAATTTTAGTTATTATTGGTATTATTTACATGGTTTCAAAAGATCCGCAGCGAAAAGAACAATGTACAGGCTGGATGATCAATGTAGTAAAGGGATTTTGTATTGTATATCTTGGAATCGCTATTGTTTCTTGGTTATCAGGACAAGTAGTAGGATTCGGTTGATAAAGAGGTCGTATGACCTCTTTATATTTTTTTTATAAAAAAACGGGGGTGTCCAACTTATGTGTTTAGAAAATGGATTAAAAATTGATTTTTATCCCAATCATAGTATGGGTAAAGGATTGATTGAAATTGTACAAATTAAAGCAAATGGTGAAAAAAAACCATATACATATCATTTATGTAGTAATAAAGATGCACAAGAGTTTATTCGAGATGTTAGAGAGAAAAGAAGAAGCTTCTTAATTGCTGAAGATGCTGGAACAAAAAGCTTTGAATTACTTGTAGGTGAAGAAGGTAATATAACATTCAGATACCCAGAGTGGAATACCATTAAAGAAATGGAAACACGTTTATTAAGTGTACATTGTAAAGTTAAATTTAAATTATTACCAGAATTGAATTTCAGAGAAATAGTGAAAAAATACGTGGATACAGAATCCAATAGATTGTTTGGGGTAGAAAAAAATTTTTTCCAAGAACGAGAAATTACGAAAGACAGTATTTTTAATTCTTATTTTGAGGATTTATATAAAGAAGAGAACTTGCAAGAGGATACTTATGATTTTCTTACATTAGAAGAGTGGATATATCAAAAAAATTTAATTAATGGGTATGAAAAGTAAAGGAGGGAGTGATTTTGAGAGAGATAATTATAAAATTCTCAACGGAAGGTGAACGTTTTAGGGAACTTGATGAATCAAAAAGCTACTTTTTACAAGAAGCTGAGGATATTATTTTTCAATTGCGGCATAAAGTAAAGAGTAGATCACAAGAGATTCAGCCGAAACGATTTGGATTATATTTAAACGGGAAGTTTCTGTTGGATTCTAAGATTTCCTTTTCTGATAAGAACTCAATAGAGCAACAAATTAAAGATACCTTTCAGCGTACCGATGTATGGACGGATGATATAAAAAAGCAATATATAAAAATTCTAGGCGATTATGCAAAGGAAGAAAAACAGGCATTTCTTAATCAAGAATTTCGTTCGTTTATCTTTTTGAAGCGGGATTTATTTGAGAAAAAGGCAAATTTTTCATTTTCATTAAAACAATCGGAAAGGTTGTTCCAAAGCGTATATGCAAAGATTTCGAATGGTTTTTTCTCACAACTTGAGGATATTGTATCTTCTATGTTTGATTCTTACGAGTATATTGTACATTATTATAATTTACTAAATGGAAGCTATGAGGAAGTTGTAAAAAATAAAGAAGAATGGTTTGGAAGTGTAGAAAATTTCGAGAAATTTGTTCGTTTTGTAACCGCAAATTATTTTTCTATAAATCGTTCCAGATTAAAAGTAATACAAGCTAATAACCCAGTATATCATTCATTTCAAGATTATTTATTTGAATGGCGTGCTAAAACTGATTTTCAAGAATCACTAAAAGTCCATGAAAATATTAATCAAAAATTACAAAATAAATGGACAGAAGTACTTCTTAATGGTTCAACTTTTGTAAATGCCGAAAGTGTGGAAAAGTGGGTTGTTGAGAAGGTATTAAGGGAATTCTTTCAAGAAGAAGCAAAACGTGAAGGTTTATCAGAAGAGGAAAAACAATTTTGTGAGATAGCTGCTGGAACAGAAACTAGGTTTTAGGAGGTAAATCTTGGTGGCACGTTCAGAAGTAATGACTTATTCATATCAAAATGTCGAGGAAGCTTTAGCTGCTGTTAACGCTCAAAATCGCGGGCGTTATTTTTTATGCACTTGTCCAGAATGTAAACAACCCGAAGCCTTTATTTATAAAAATAATCCCCAATTTTTACAATGTAACCGTGAAAACGTGTGTGGTTCATCTATTGTGTTTGAATATGAAGAAAACAAAAAGGTGAATGATTGGAAAGGGAAACAAGATGTTAAAGATTCTGAGATTACACCAGAACAAAGAAAAGAAATAGATTTGGTAACTAAGTTATTAAAGCATATTCAATATAATACAGAAAATAAGAATCTTGAGGGTTTTAGGGGCATGAGTAGAAACACGACACAAGACTTTATTCTTGACTTGGAACAAGAAAAGCTTGTGAAGAAAATGTTCGAAATCGCTCCTAATATTTTTTACTCGAAGAAGACGATGCAAAATGAAGGCAAAAAGATAAATTATGCCACCATTCCAGATATGGTTAAAAGAAATATTGTTCTTCCAATCTATGGTGATGACGGCATGATTGACAGAATTTTATTACGGTCAACAATCGATCCGAATTTAGCTAAAAAGGAAATTCAATTACAAGTAAATCCAAAATCAAATGCAAAGGATTATTTTAAAGATATTCCAGAGAAGGCAACACATATTGTAATTGGAGAATCACCAATAGATGCATATTCCTTTCGTGAAATAGACGCCGATGTCGGTATATACGCTCTTACAGGATCACGAAAGTGGAGAAAGGTAATAGAAGATATAAAGAGTAATAAGGAAGCCTTACAAGATAAGGTATTTATTATAGCAACAGATAATGATAAGGCTGGAATTGAGGCTAATGAGAATATAAAGAAAGCATTGGAAGAAGAAAACTTAAATTATAGGTCATTTAAGTATCAATTAGAAGATGTAAAAGATACAAATGAATATCTTCAAAAAAATAGGCTGGAATTTAAAAAAGCTTATAAAGCCATTAAACATAATATGTGGGATAAAAACTTAATAGATGCACCAAAATTAGAGCAGAGATTAGTAATTAACCGTTTATATCGTTCGGATCAAGAAAGTATTGATCGTACACAATTTAAAGTTAGTTATGAAGGGGTAACACTTCATAACATTTCATTTGATAATCCACCAGGAAGCGTGAATATTCCAGGGCTAGAAGCTAATAAATCGTTTGTAGAAGTGGGTCGAGGAATGGAAGGATTCTTAAAACATATTGCTCAAAAAACACCGAAAAATCAAGATTATCAAGATATAGTGATTCCTACTAAAAACAGTAAACCAACAAAAATAAAGATGCTTTCTTATAAGAAAGAAAATGATATGACAAGGAAATTGTCGTTTCAGATAGGTGAAATTATCGTTAGGGATGCGGAGGTTAATTCTTTACCAGGTGGCGAAGATCCGATGGTTTTCTATCCTCGACATTCTAATAGAACTACCTTAGTAACGGCAACTGAAGAATTTAATGCGAATTTAATTAAGATTGTGAAGCAATATGAAAAAAATATGGACAAACAGCCAATAGTGAAACAACGCTCTAACGAGAGTACTTTGGGGCGTTAGAAAGATAGGGGATGAAATACTATGGCAGTGCCATTTAAATACTTTTTCGTAATCGTAAGTGTTGCATGTATTATTTTAGCAGCCTCCATATTTGGTTTAAATCAAAATAGTAATACCAGGACTATTACAGAAGTAAAATCATTACTTTCAACGACGGCAGTGGGTCAATTAAGAGAATCACAAACAATTGAACAAGATCCAAAAGAATTAGTTGCTAATTTAGTATCAGAAGTGATTAAAGTCCAAAAGAATCATGGGAATGATATTCGAATTAGTTATGTATTTTTAAATCATGCTGAAAAACCAACGGAGAAGTCGCATGAGATTGAAAGTGTTCAATTTAAAATTGAGCAATTAAATGAAGATAAAGAAGTCCGTTCACAAGCCGAACAAAGATTATCTTTAAATAAGATATCAAATTAGTGAGGCGGAAAGGAGCTGTGACATGGGGGAGCTGAAAGGTTTTATTCTTTCATTACTTTTATTCATATCTATTTTCCTACCCTTTCAATTATTTTTAAGCATTCAATCTATTCACCAAAATGCTTTTATGAAAGTAACCACTGAGATTCAGCAAATGGTTGATTCAGAGGGCGGCGTAACGCCAAAAATTCAAGGGGTAGCTAATAGATTACGTTCTAAAGGATATGAGCTGAATTTTAAGGATCAGAAGGGTGCTAATGTTTCTGGAAAACAGTCCGTTGGTACTGTTATCGAGATTCAGTATCGTTACAAATATATAAATGTATATCGTGAGCAAACGCTAGAAACGTCCAATTATGTTTCAGTATTAAGAAGATAGGAAAGGAGGGCGCTTGTGAAACAGTCAATAAATAAATTAGCCGAAACCAAAGTATTAATGTTGATTAGTATTTTGGTTTTATTTTTTAATTTTTTCTTTGCTAATTTCTTATTAGCATTTTTACAAAATGTATTAGTGGTTTTTAAAGCATTTGCTAATCAAAATATGCAAGCAATGGATCTATTCCACCTTTCGTGGGAGGATTGTTTCAATTTTCAACGTGATATCATTACCTTCTATATAGGTGCATATGCACTTACTCTCTTTGGATTATTAAAATTTTGCTACAGCATGAAAACAAATTACGCAACAATGAATGAGAATCAGCATGGTAGTGCGGAGTTTGAAGATCCAAAAGAATTATTGAAGCAATATAAGGTTGTACCAGGAAGCGACAAAGAGTACAAAGGGGAAAGTGGTGTAATTGTTTCTGCCCTCCAAAAAGGCAAGAAATATCAACTTATGCTAGATACAGGTCCAGTACATACAGCGGTTATCGGTATATCCCGATCAGGTAAAGGGGAACGATACGTTTTTCCATCAGTTGATATAATTTCTCGTGCTGAAGAAAAAGACTCCATGATTGTTAATGATCCAAAAGGAGAAATTGCTGCGGCTAGCTATGAAACATTGAAAAAACGGGGTTATGAAGTTTATATCTTTAACTTAATGCAACAGAAAAAATCAATGGGATTTAATCCCCTGCAGTTAGTCATTGAAGCGTATAAAAAAGGCGACACTGCTTTGGCTCAACAGTATGCTAATAGCGTAGCTTTCTCTTTATATCATGATCCAAACGCTAAAGATCCCTTCTGGAATAACTCTGCAAAATCTTTAGTAACAGCAATTATTTTAGCTATTACTAAAGATTCTTTGAAAGTTGGAAAAGAAGAAAGAGTAAATATGTATTCTGTAGCCAACTTCCTTGCCACAAAAGGAAGTGATAACAATGAGGAAACAGGGGAAAATGCACTAGATATGTTTTTCCGAGCACGAGATGAAAATGATCCAGCACGTATGATGTATGCTACGAGTAACTTTGCCGCTGGTAATACACGTTCTGGTATTTTCAGTAATGCAATGGATAAACTGCAAATTTTTACATTAACACCAAATGCTAAATTGACATCTTATAATTCTTTAGATTTAACAGAGATTGGATTTGGAGAAAAGCCAGTAGCAATTTTTATGGTGACACCTGATTATGACAAGTCCAATCATGTATTAGCTTCGATTTTTGTGAGTCAGGCATATCGTGTCAATGCTGAAAAAGCGACAATGAGTGCAAGTGGAAAAATGAAAAGAAAAGTACAGGTATTACTCGATGAATTCGGAAATATGCCAGCCATTGATGGTATGGACGGTATGATTACGGTTGGTGCTGGTAAAGGTTTCCGCTTCCATTTAGTTTTACAAGCATATTCACAAGTTAAGAGTTTATATGGGGATGAAGCCGACACTATTATTGGTAACTGTTCGAACCAAATTTATATCTTAACAATGGATAAATCTACAGCAGAACACTATGCTGCCTTAATAGGGAAACAGACGATTCAAGACTATACTCGAAGTGGTAAATTCTTATCTACGGATAAGAGTACAAGTGAAAGTACAAAAGAACGTTATTTATTAATGCCTGATGAATTAATGCGATTACAGGAGGGTGAAAGTGTAGTCGTACGTGTAAATAAAAGGCAAGATAATAAGTTTGGAAAAATTGTACCAAAGCCAATTTATAATCGTAATGAAACTGCAGCTAAAGCTCGTTACGAGTATTTAAGTCAAGATTTTGATAATTCAAAGTCAGTATTGAATTTACCAATTATTTCAGAACATGAAAATATTATTTTAGAAAATATCGTATATACTGCAAAATCAGAGACTGATAGTTATGTATTAATGAAGGATTTAATGCCGAAAGATGCCATTTTAGAGATAAAAGACACGATTAGGACGGAGTTAGGGGACTTTATTCATGATCGAGCAGATATTGCTTTAAGTATTGTAGAAACTCATTTTGATGAATTCACATTCCAACAATGTTTATCGTTCATTGTATATGCTTCCTATTTATCTTTAAAAACAAAAGTAGAACTAGTAGGTCAATTAAATGAGTATTTACCTAAATCGGTAATTGAATTATGGCGAGAAAGAGCAAAAAAATCTGATTGTTATAAACCGACGGCGGAAGGAGCATTTATTCAAGTAGAGTCATCTGCAGAATATGAGGAACATGAAGAAAATGCAGAGTATGACGAAATTGATGTAAGGGATCAGTGGGCTACTGTTGCGAGCGATGGTTGGGATAACGTTTCAAATGATGATTAATATAAACAAGGGATATAGATATGAATATTAAAAAGAAATTAGAAACAGAAAAAAATAGTTTGGAAATGGCGAGATAGGAAGGGATAATTCCCTTCCTTTTATTATTTATGGATTAAAAAGGAGTGAAAGAAGATGTTTGGAGAGATTTTGCGTGAAAAACATTTAGAAATGTATTTAGAATACTTTAATTTAAATAAAAAAGCATATCTGATTACAAAATGGATGTTAACTGTAGTAATTTTTATGGTTTATACATTAGTTGTAATGCTCACACAAAAATATGTATTTTTCTTAGGATTACCAATAGTCGTAATTGCTGCCAATAAATATAACTATTTTAGTTTAGTGCTGCGTAATACAAATGCCAATATAGAAAAAACCTTTTTGTTTCCAGAGTTTTTGAGATATTTTTTAGGTTCATTAGGTACCTCTGGGAATGTTTATACAACATTAAAAGAAACAGCTCCATATTTAAAAGGACCGATGCAAGCGCAATTAAATTTATTAGTTGAAAAGATAGAAAAGAGTAATGATCGGGAGCATTATATAGAATTTGCTGACTTTGTTGGGACAAGTGAAGCAAATATGGTTATGAGTATTATTTATGAATTTAGTGAGTACGGGGTAAAGAAAGAAGCTTTACAAGAGTTAGAAATGTTTATTGATCGTATTCAAGAAAATAAAGTTAATGAGCTAGTTGATAAAAAGGTAGAAGCAATGGATATATTTTCTGTGCCCGCATTATTTTTAGCTGTAGGTTTTGTTGCTGGATTTGCAGGGATAATTTTTATCTATTATATGAATCAAATTTCAAATGCCATTACATTTTAATTGAAGGGAAATGAGAATTATGAATATCCAAATGCAAAAACAGCAAAGGGTAGAAAAAATTTTAGCAGAAAGTTTTTTAAAAGCATATCTGAAGGATAAAGATATTACGGATATGAAATGGAATGGTTCTTTCTTAGTAATAGAGAATCGAATGACTGGAAGATATAGACCTAAAGAGCAACCAACGCAAAAAGAAGTGAAAAGTTTGATAAAACAAATTGCTGATATTCAAGGTGATGAATTTACAGAAAGTAATCCAATATTAGATACTGCCTTTGGGAATTTACGAGTGAATGCAATACATCCAGTTTGTGCGAACGGTGGTACATTCGCTATACGTGTGAGTAAACCACATTTAGCAATTCCTGATTTAACAGGACTAGTTAATAAGGATGTAGCAGTACTCTTAGAATTATTGATGAAGGCAAGGGGTAATGTCACAATTAGTGGTGCAACGGGTACAGGGAAAACAGAGTTACAAAAGCTATTGGTAGGATTTATGAATGATGATGATGCAATTTTTTTAATTGAGGATACACCAGATAGTCACTTGAAAGAATTGTATCCACATAAGGACATTAGTAGTTTAGTAACCCTAACAGGTGATGATAGAGAAAAAAAGATAGATATATGGGATTTAAACAAGGCTGGTCTACGTAATAACCCAGATTGGATTTTAATTTCAGAAACTCGTGGCGTTGAGGCAGCCGGAGTATTAGATAGTGTAAAAACGAGTCATTCTATCATTACAACTCTCCATGCCAAGAGTGCGGCTGCTATTCCAAGTCGATATATTCCTATGATGAAACAAGCTCCATCGTATGCTAAATCGGATGATCTTACAATTGCACGAGATATTGTGGAATTACTACCATATGGAATTCAAATGAGCAAAGAAAATGTCAATGGTAGCGTTATACGTGAGATAAAGGAATTCGTAGAGTTCCTAGAATATAATGATAAAGGTCTAGTATATCGACATATATACCAGAAAGAAAATGAATGGAATCCAGAATTAGAAAAGTATGAAACCATTGAAAAGATACAACCCATTTCAGAACGGACGATAAAGTTGTTGAGAGATGCTAAGCTCTATCATTTGCTACCAGATGTATTTAAGGAGAAAGCAGAAAAATAGGAGTTTCTTGCAAGTTTTATGAAATTATCCTGAAAGTTTGTTGATAGGATTGGGATGAAAAAAGCTGATAACATGTTAATATCAAATAATTTAGGTGGGATAAATGATGAAAAAATTGGTCTTCATGTTATCAGCTATTATTGTAGTTTTTGGTGCTTTCATGGCTTTTGATACATATAAAAATGCACAAAAACAAAAAGTAAGTCCATATGGAAACAAACAAGTGTCTATGCAAACTTTAGAGCAAGCAGAGAAAGATCCGTTTTACCAAAATATAATCTTACCAGCGCAATTGAAGGAAAATAAAAAAAATGGGCAGAATGAAGTGGTTTATTTTTTTAGTCCAGTCTGTTCATATTGTGAGGCGCTAGAGCCTAACTTAAAGGATGCAGTAAAAAAATATGATAATACGAAGTTTAGTTTATATAATGCTTATGAGTTTCAAGAAGGATGGCATGATTATGACCTAAAAGGAACGCCTACATTGATTCATTTTAAGGATGGTAAAGAGGTGAATAGATTAGTAGGATACCAGTCTAAAGAGGCTGTAAATCAATTCTTTGATGCTATTAAATGAGAATAAGTCTAGTACATGAAGCTGTAAATTTAGTAAACTATACTTATATGGATTTATAAATATACAGTTGGAGTGATTGAATTGAAAATCATGAAATTAAATTGGATTATTGCACTCGTAATTCTATCTATAATGGTTGTAAGTGGTTGTTCTAAAAATACCGATGGAACAAGTAGTGAATCTAATAAGAATGAGAAATCTGTTAGTGCTGGTGTAGTGGAAGTCTCTTATGATGAATTAATGAAATTAGTTAAAAAAGAAGAGCCTGTATTTGTAATGATGGCTCATAATGATGACCTTCAAAAAACAAATGCAAAACAAGTTTTAGATTATGATGCAAAGCAATTAGATAAAAAAGTGTATCTCTTTTCTTGGGAAGATGCACCAAAAGATTTAAATTGGAGTTCCTATGTGGCAAGTAAGACAAGAAATGAATTAGAGAGTATAGGTATAACAGAGCCAAAAAGTACTTATTTAGCTTTTAAGAAGGGAAAAATAGTTGAAGGTTCAAGTTCTATTTTTAGTGGGAAAACAAGGCTTTATGAAAATGGTGATTTCAGCTACTCAATTAAGATGGGGCTAGAAAAATAATTATGTTAAGAACTTATTCTAAAGAATAGGTTCTTTTTTTATTAAAGGAGGTTTATAAAAGTGGCAAAATCAAAAAAGAAGAAAATATCTTTGTGGCAAGAAGCAAGGTTGCTATTTAGTGGATGGGCAATAGTAGGATGGTTAGCATTTTTATTTATGATGCATATGGGGTATGTATACATTATTTTGAAAGATGTTCCAATAAGTATAATTGCAGGTGCTTTTGGTTCAGTAATGTGGTTCTTCTCCTTTACTGTTGCAAATAAGAAAGTCAAAGTTTATCAATTTCAATTAAATGAGCTATTAAAGTATGCAACGAATATGTCTTTCTTTATGCAGTCGGGGAAAAATCCATATTATAGCTTAATAGAAACAAAGAAAACATTAGATATTTCTATTCAAAAAGAAATTGATAAAACACTAGCTAAATTGGAAGAAGAAGCAAAATTAGATACAAAACACTTTGAAAAATATAATTTCCCAGCTTTGAACCAATTTCATAAAATTTTAAAGATTAAAGATGAAAAAGGTGGTTCAGCAAGGGAAATGTTTGGCCGAGTTATTAAAAGTATGAACTTTGAAATCTCAAAGCGTGATGATCTACACCGTAAGAAGAAAGGTAAAGCAAAAACAATTTATATGATTATTGGTATGGTTGGCGCAATGCCAGTTATGCTAGATTTCATGACAGCTAATATATACGAACAGTTTTTATCAGTGAAAGGACCAGCTACTATACTGCTCCTTCTTTTTTATATAGTTATACTTTTCACTTGTAAATTCGCACAAAAGAATAAAAATGATATTTCAATTCGATTATAGAAAGAGGTGAATGCATTGAGTAAGGAAGAAATACTAACTCAATATCAAGATATATTAGATATAAACGGGATTGCGAGTAATATATTTCGTTGGTTAGGTCAGAAACTTCTATTTATACTTCTTTATATAAATGAGGTTGTAGAAAAGGTAGTAATGCAAGTTATTACAGGTAATGATTTCTTTCAGTATTCGGGAATTAATGATCTAAGGAACGGAATGAGTATGGTAATATGGGCACTTTTGACCGTTACCATAATAGCAGTTGGTTACCAATTGATGTTCAATAAAATAGAAAAAAGAACAAATGTTATATTAAACGGATTACTTTCAATATTGTTTCTTGTGGGTGGACCGATTTTAATGGACAATCTGAATAAAATAGCGAGTGCTGGTGTAAAAGACTTACATGCAGCTCCTGGTTCATTAGGTGTGAGTATTGTAAAAAGTAATTTAGCGGACCTTAACTTTTATGCTAAAGAAAATTTTCAATTACCGAAGCCAAATGAAAAAAGAATTAATGGTGTATCGGAAGAAAATATTAAATATATTGATTTTAATGAAACAGTAAATATGGACGATGCTAGGGATGAAGGAAAAAAGGCATTAAACAGTAGATTAGTTCTTTCATATGATAATAAACTTAAAACAGAAGATTTAGATAACGGTTGGTTTGATGTATTTAAAGAGGCTTATTATAGATGGGATATAAATTGGGGATCAGTATTAATCTCCCTCATTGTTACTGCTTTTGCTTTATTAATTAGCATAGTGAAAGTAGGACGAATTATCTATGAACTGGCTTTTCATAATATATTTGGAGCACTAGTAGCCGCAACTGATATTAGCAGTGGTCAGAGATTAAAAAAGATAATAAATGAAATTTTTAGCTGCTATGCAGTTATTTTTTGTATGGCGTTACTTTTAAAAATATATTCCCTTTATATAGGGTGGCTAGCTACAAAAGATTTTGGCTTTATGGGTTGGGGAAATGCACTACTTCTTCTAGCTGGCTCTTGGGCTGTAATAGATGGACCAAATATTGTTGAACGTATGCTTGGTATTGATGCAGGTTTACAAAGTGGTTGGAAGACTATGATGGCTGGTGCAATGGCTGCCAAAGCTGGAATAGATGTTGCAAAAGCGACAGGGAACATGGTAAAAAAAGGTGCAACAGGAACAGCAGGTATGATTAATAAGCTGAGAGGGAAAGAAGAACCAGCAGGTCCACGGATGCCAGGTGTTGGAGATAATGATTTAAACAACTTTGATATGAAAAATGGTAATGATGATACTGGTGAGGATGGAGATGACGGTCCTCCACCTTCTGACGATGGAGGTGCTATTGATAGTCCTGACGATTCAGAAGAGAAAGATAAGAAAGCCCCAAAAGGTCGAGGTGGTGCAGAAGCAATACCAGGCACATCTTCAATCGGCAGTGGAAATAATAAAGATGTAAAAGGGAAGAATGGATCCAACGTTAATCCTGGTGGATTTTCAACAAATGAGGAATCGTTATTTGATGGAGGGAAGTCTAATATTCCATTACCAATACCGGCTAAATCAAATATAAGTTCAAAATCAGCAGGATCAAAGGCAGGGGCTAAGAAATCTGCAAAGAAAGGTGAAAAATCAACTGATAAGATTACACCAATGAAAAACCAATATGACGGACCGATAGGACCACATCCAGCAGGACCAAAAGCAGGAGTGGGGCAGTCCACAATGAACGGAGAAAAAGCGGAGAGTAAGATTACTCCAATGGAAAATCAATATGATGGACCGATAGGACCACATCCAGCAGGACCAAAAGCGGGAGTGGAACAGTCTGCAATGAACGAACCAAAAGCAAATGGATCACAACCAGCGATTCCAGGAACAGAACAAGGAGCTGTGAACGGGCCAAAAGCAAATGGATCACAACCAGCGATTCCAGGAACAGGACAAGGAGCTGCCAACGGACCAAAATTAAATGGATCACAACCAGCGATTCCAGGAACAGGGCAAGGAGCTGCTAACGGACCAAAAGCAAATGGATCACAACCAGCGATTCCAGGAACAGGGCAAGGAGCTGCCAACGGACCAAAAGTAAATGGATCACAATCAGCGATTCCAGGAACAGGACAAGGAGCTGTGAACGGACCAAAAGCAAATGGATCACAATCAGCAATTCCAGCAACGGGACAAGGGGCTGTGAGTGGACCAAAAGCAAATGGATCACAATCAGCAATTCCAGCAACGGGACAAGGAGCTGTGAACGGATCAGAAGCAACTCCATCACAACCAGCGATTCCAGCAACGGGACAAGGGGCTGTGAGTGGACCAAAAGTAAATGGATTACAACCAACGATTCCAGGAACAGGACAAGGAACTGCGAACGGACCAAAAGTAAATGAATCACAACCAGCGATTCCAGCAACGGGACAAGGAGCTGTAAACGGGCCAGTAGTAAACCAACCAAAAATACAGGCAGCGCCTGGTCAATCCGCACCAGCGCTACAGGGTTCAGTGCCAATAATGAGTCAACCAGCACCAGAGGTAAAAGGTTCAGTGCCAACAATGAGTCAACCAGCACCAGAGGTGAAAGGTTCAGTGCCAACAATGAGTCAACCAGCACCAGAGGTGAAAGGTTCAGTGCCAACAATGAATCAACCAACACCAGAGGTAAAAGGTTCAACACCAGCGATGGGTCAATCTGCACCAGCGGTACAGCGCTCAACACCGACAATGAGCCAGCCAGCACCAGCGGTACAAGGCTCAGCGCCAGTGATGGGTCAATCCGCACCAGCGCTACAGCGCTCAACACCGACAGTGAGTCAACCAGCACCAAGTGTACAAGGTTCAGCGCCAGTGGTGGGTCAATCCGCACCAGCGCTACAGCGCTCAACACCGACAGTGAGTCAACCAGCACCAAGTGTACAAGGTTCAGCGCCAGTGATGGGTCAATCCGCACCAGCGCTACAGCGCTCAACACCAACAGTGAGTCAACCAGCACCGAGAGTACAGGGTTCAGCGCCAACAGTGAGTCAACCAGCACCAAGTGTACAAGGTTCAGCGCCAGTGGTGGGTCAATCCGCACCAGCGCTACAGCGCTCAACACCGACAGTGAGTCAACCAGCACCAAGTGTACAAGGTTCAGTGCCAACAATGAGTCAACCAGCACCGAAGGTACAAGGCTCAGCACCGACAGTGAGTCAACCAGCACCAAGTGTACAGGGTTCAGCACCGACAGTGAGCCAACCAGCACCAAGTGTACAAGGTTCAGTGCCAACAATGAGTCAACCAGCACCGAAGGTACAAGGCTCAACACCGACAGTGAGTCAGCCAGCACCAAGTGTACAAGGTTCAGCGCCAGTGATGGGTCAATCCGCACCAGCGCTACAGCGCTCAACACCAATAGTGAGTCAACCAGCACCAAGTGTACAGGGTTCAGCGCCAACAGTGAGTCAACCAGCACCAACGGTACAAGGTTCAGCACCAACAGTGAGTCGACCAGCACCGAGTGTACAGGGTTCAGCGCCAACAGTGAGTCAGCCAGCACCAAGTGTACAAGGTTCAGCGCCAACAGTGAGTCAACCAGCACCAACGGTACAAGGTTCAGCACCAACAGTGAGCCAGCCAGCACCGAGAGTACAAGGTTCAGCACCAATAGTGAGTCAACCAACACCGAGTGTACAGGGTTCAGCACCAGCGATGGGTCAATCCGCACCAGCGCTACAGCGCTCAGCACCAACAGTGAATCAACCAGCACCGAGTGTACAAGGCTCAGCACCGACAGGGAGCCAAAAGAAAGTCGTTCAGCAAGAAAATAAGGTTATTCAAAAGACTGAGATTGTACAAGAGACAGAGGTAATTCAAAGAAATCATGTGAAGCAAGAAACAGGAAGTGTCTTACAAGAAAATAATAAACAGAATGTACTACAAAGTGAGCGTTTGGATGATAATGCTGAACAAAAGTTTAGCGTTCATGAAGATATGTAAGTACTAAAAATAATAGAAAGGTGAAGATGTAATTGAGCTATGAGATCCCTAAAGAGATAAAATCACCGATTAAATTAATTTTCTCATTGTATGCAAAGGATCTATCCATCATCGGCGTAGGAACATTGTTCCTATTAAATGTTGGAAGTGAATTTGTCCACAATTGGTTTACCATTCCCTACTATATTGTAGGGTTTGGTGCTTTACTTTTTATGGTTATGAGTTCTTCCACGAATCCAGGAAAACGAAATTATGTTGCTTTATATTTTTTAATTAAGCGTAATAAAACTACTTATCATCCTATTGATGCTAATGCGATAGAAAATGAATCTAAATACTCGAATGAAAATAAGGAGGAAGAGAGAAATGAGTACAGAGCAAAAATTAAATGATGCTGCAGGTGTTCCAACAATAGTTGTACCTGTAATAACAGATGAAGAAAAACCAGAGAAATCTGGTTTTTTTTCTATAAAAAAGAAAGAAAAGAAACCGAAAAAGAATATAAAGAAGAAAAAAACCAAAGGTTCGAGTGCCAAACCAAACGATAAGTATGCTTCCTTTTGTACGGTATGAGGGGAATCATATTGTTCTAAAAAATGGCGTTATGGATATTTTACAAATTACAACTACTGATTTAAATACGCTAAATGAATCGGATGAAATGATGATGATTTATCAAAGGGTTAGGTACATGCGGAGTTATGCGTATGATTATAAAGAAGTATCTTTAAATTTCCCTTCTAATACATTTATCCAACAAGAGTATTGGAGGAAAAAAGAGAAGAAACGCAAGATCCTATTAATCACAAATATATTGATCGTAAACTATTTGAATTGAACTTTTTAGAAGAAAAGAGAACGGATAGGGAGTTTTTTCTATTTATCTACGGTAGTAATAAAGAACAATTAGCAGAAAGACGTAGAATGGCAGAAAACCATTTTAAAAATTCTTTTCCATTAGTAAGGATTACAAAAGAAAAGAAAATAGATGTGTTGTGTGTACTAAATAATCAAAACTCTAAATTGTAAGGAGGACTAATCATGGCGTTTGAATTAGCTAATATCATTCCTATGTTAAATAAAAAGAAAAAAAGGGGGATCAAGATGAAAATAAGCAAAAACAGAAACATGATTTAGAATTTCTTGCAAAGATTCAACCGAAAGGCGGTTTAAGATTTGGTGATAACTTTGTAAGAAAAGGAGACGGTTATGAAGCTTGTATTCACATTGTTGACTATCCTACTAATGTAGATGCAAAGTGGATGAAGACGATTACTACAATGAAGAACGTTATAGTGGTTACAGATGTTTCTACAATGGAGAGAAGTGAGACCGTAACCAATATTAATAAGTCTATGTTAGAACAAAAAATGCGTTTTAGTAATGAAAAACAAGGGATTGCTCAACTAGATGCTGTTCAAAAACATGATGAGTTAACCAAACTATATCACCAAATATCACAATTAGGAGAAGTCATTAAGTTAGTTCATGTTCGTTTATACGTTCATGGAAAAACGACTTTAGAATTAGAAAAGAGCGTTGGAGACGTTTTAACGGAGCTAGAGGCACAAAGCTTCAAGGGGACTGTACTTTTAAATGAGCAAGAGCATGAGTGGAAAGCTTTGTTTAGCCCGTATGAAGAACAAATTACATACGCTAATAAGAGAGAGGGAAAGGGAATGCCTGGGCTTACATTAGCTGCTGGGCTTCCCTTTCATTATGCACAATTACGTGATCCAAGAGGATCATATTTAGGGACTACATTTACGGGTGGTAGCGTGTTATTTGATTTGTTCCATAAAGATAAGCAACGTAGATACTATAACGGTGTACTTATTGGAGAAATGGGTTCAGGGAAAAGTACACTTCTTAAAAAGTTGTTTTTAGATAATAAAATTAGAAATAACTTTATAAGAGGCTTTGATGTAACAGGAGAATTTGAGACGTTAATTAAAGAAGTAAACGGGCAAATGGTGGCACTTGATGGTACACAAGGTTTAATTAACCCGTTGCAAATTTATCGTTCAAGGATAGACGATGAAGATAAAAAAACAATGGAAGAAATAGAGACACATTCTTTCTTACAACATCTTTCTAAGGCAGCTACTTTTTATTGTCTGTTATCTCCACAAGTTACAGATGCGGATATCCAAGAGTATAAAAAAGTACTTAGAGAGTTCTATGAATCATTAGGATTCTTAGAAAAAATAAAAACTACAGGTGTAACTAACTTGAAAAATGAAGAGTATCCTATCTTTTTAGAATTACTCGAATATGTAAAGAAAGAGCTGTACTCGAATGTGGAAGAGAGAATTATTAACCCTGGACTATCCCTTTCTAGATCAGCTAGGCTAGAGAAAATTGAATTAGCTCTTGATGATATTGTAAATGGATACGGTCATCTATTTAATGGACATACAACATTAGAAGACCTAACAAATGAACAAGTTGTATTCTTCTCTGTAAAATCATTACGTAGTCTGGAGAAAAAAGTTTTTAATGCCCAAATGTATAATGCATTTAGTTTGATTTGGGATCACCTAATTCAAATTGGTGAACCACAACGTAAAGGAATTTATAAAGATGGCTTTGACTTTGATCTTATAAAACGTTTGTTAGTTATTTTAGATGAATCACATTTAACGATTAATACGAGTAACCCAATTGCGGTAGACTTTATACTGGAATTCGCGCGTGAAGCCCGTAAGTATTTTGGTGGGCTTCTTTTTGCTTCACAATCAGTTCGAGATTTTGTGTCAGATGCAAAAGATAATGAGGTAGCAATTAAAATTAAAACACTATTTGAACTAACCCAGTATAAGTTTGTCTTACAGCAAGATGCGAACTCATTAGATACGCTAAGGTACATTTTCCAAGGTCAGTTATCCGAAAGTGAGCTAAGGCAAATTCCATTATTACAGCAAGGAGAATGTGTTTTAGCCATTAAAGGTGTGCAGAACTTAACAATGACAGTAGAAGCTTCCGAAGATGAAATAAACCTCTTTGAAGGTGGTTTATAATGCATGGATATTAAAAAAATAATAATTAAAAAGATTCTTTTATGGCTTGGGATTCCTGGTGTTTTAATACTAGGAGTCCTTTTTATTGGGGCCATATCAGCAATATCCATATCTGGTTCTCATAAGTCCTCCAGTGGAAGTGGAGGGGGTTCTGGATTAATTATAGGGGCTGGTTGTAAATTAACAGGACAGGTCGATCGTACGAAGTTTGATGCGAAAATAAATCAATCTGGAGCGTTTGCGAATCATGCAGATGGATTTATGAAAGCAGCTGAATCAGCAAAGATTGATCCAGTACTATTAGCAGCAATTGCACTTCATGAAACGGGGTACGGGAAGTCAAATGCAGTCGTTAATAAAAATAATCCTGGAGGATTAATGGACCCAAAAACGAACTGGCAAACCTTACAGATCTTCTCAAGTTTGGAGGAAGGGCTTGTATATATGGCAGGGAACTTAAATAGACTTTATATCTCACAAGGGCTAACAACTATTGATCAAATAGGTGGGAAGTATGCACCGATAGGAGCAGACAATGATCCTGGTCAGCTTAATAAGTATTGGGTTCCAACTGTTACAAAAATTGCTCAAGAATTAGGTGGAGCAATGCAATGTGAGGTTGTAGAAGGTGGAGGAACAGGAACAGGAGACATTAAAGTTGATGAAAATATGAAAGGAGACTTTCAATTTCCCTTCGTGGGAATCAATTATGTTGTTACAAGTGATTATGGCGGTCGCTGGGGAACACTTCATGCAGGAATAGATTTAGTGGCGTATCGTGGAGCACCTGTTAGCGCTGTAGGGGATGGAAAAGTTGTGGATGCTCGTTTATCTAGTTCGTATGGAAACATGGTTACAATTCAACATCCTAATGGAGTGTTTACACGTTATGCCCACATGGATGGATTAAATGTATCAACCGGACAAGATGTAAAAAAAGGACAACAGATTGGGATACAAGGAAATACAGGAGACTCAACTGGAACACATCTTCATTTTGAAGCTAGAAGAGGAAATGATTATAAACAAGGAACCTCTTTTGATCCAAGACAGCTATTACCATTTCCACCAAGTCAATCTGCCAATCACTAAATAAAAGGAGGTTTTCGTTTGTCTGCATTTAAAGTTGGAAGTAATAAAAATAAAATTTACTATGCCATTATGATAGGAATTGTTGTCATTTTAACCATTTGTTTAACATCAAAAGAGTTTATGTTTAATGACGATCCTATTGTTCAAACTGAATTTAATCGACCGTTACCTGGATTAAACTATAATACTATTTATCTAAAAAAGTGGGAGTACAATCCAGATAAAGATATAATGCAAGTTCATCTTAAAACAGGGGAAAAAAGTGGAACGTATGTAAGTTCGAAATTATCTTTTACAGCTAAACAAAAAGGAAATGCTAAAGAACTACCAACGAAAGTTGTGTTTAATCAAGGGGATATGTATGTTATCCAAATCAGTGAAGTGCCAAAAGAATATAGAGTCGTAGGTTTATTTGTAAATGAAAAAGCAGAGATTGATTCATTTGAAACTAGCACAACTACCGAAGGTGGAACCATTCAAAAAGAAGAAAATAATAATCTAAAAGAAAAGAAAATCGTTTTAACAGGAGATTATCGAAAAATAAAAACAAACAAAGATCTATTAAGAAAAAATGAAAACGAGTACGCGCAAGATGAAACGGAAGAAGAATTACAATCTGTAAGGATAGAAATAAATAATGTAAAGAAAACAATCCCATTACAAGATGAACTAACAGATAAAATTGTAAATGAAATTGAAAGAATTGAAGCAAATAAAGTATATCAAACAGATGATGAAAAAGAAAAAAGTGAATCGGAAATTCAAAAAAGAAAGCTACAAATAGAACAGTATAAAAAGAGAAAATTAGAGCTAGAAAACAAAACTAAAGAGTTAGAAGCAAAAGAGAAAAATCTTCAGAAGAAATTAGAAGATCAGCGTAAAAAGTTTAATTTAGCAGAATGAAATTAAACTATTTTAAAAGATAAAAAGAGATATAAACATTATGAATATAATTATCAGATAATTTTTCGGTTGTATAAAAAAGTTATCTGATATTTTTTTTGCCATTATATAAGGAATTGTGTTTCAAGATAAAGGTTTGAAAAAGTACATTGAAACTACATTGGATTTACATTGAAACTGCATTGGAAATACATTGAAACCACGCTGAAACTACATTGAATTTCTCTTTCTCATGATATCACGTTTTTGTTAGGCTCTGCCTAACCTGTCACCTTCGGTGATAGCAAAAAACCCTTATGCTCTTGCAATTAAAATCACTAATTTGGAGGTTTTCCCCTATGAATGTGTTAATCCGTGATCTTGATGCTAGTTTAGTGAAACGCATTGACGAACTAGCAAAGGCAAAAAAAATTTCTAGACAAGAATTTTTGCATAGGTATATTAGTAATCTTGCTGTACTTCAAGATATGAAAGACTTACAAGATAAACATATAGAATTACAAAAACAAAGCATGATCCTCATAAAACAAAACACACAAACTATGAATCGTATGTTACAAGTTATTGAAGATATTGAATTGGAAAATGAATAAATAAAAATAGTGAAAGGGGCTTAAGTATGTCTAAAAAAAAGATGGATAAGACTTATTATTTAAATGAAACTACAGTTGCTTATATAAAGGAATATGCAGAAGAAAAAGGAATTAAACCAAGCCATGCATTAGAAAGAATTATTGTTGAACATCAAAACCAAAATCATGATTTATTAGAACAAATTAAAGGAGCAGTTAAAGATGTTATTCATGAAGATTTAGGAAGAATTAGAGCTGGTACAAATCTAACTGATAAACATACAAGAATGTTATTACAATTTGCAAATCACTATTTTACAGTAAATAGATTTGAGCGATTGGCTACAACAAATCAGTTTATGTCTAAAGGCATGGTACAAGCAGAAGAGTTTGTTAAAGATCAAATTTCAAATGCTCGAATGAAAAAGTTAGAAAGAGAAAAAGGCACAAGTGATTCAAATTAGGGAGGGAATATATGAATACGCCTGGTGTAGTAATTAAAAGTCAATTCGTATATTCCAAAAATGATTTTAGTAAAAATCAAGATAAAGAATTCGGGGATTATATTGATTATATCGGAAGAAAAGATGCTGTTGAGAAAGAAAAAAATGAATTTTGTTCTTATCAAGATTATATGGGAAACGAGGAAAAAACGTCTTCACTTTTTACAAAAGAGGAAGACGTAGTTTCACTAGATGGTAAGAATAGATTGAAAGAGGCTTTTAAAACGGCACAAAAAAACAAAAGTGTTTTGTGGCAAGATGTAATTAGTTTTGATAATGAATGGTTAGAGAAACACGGTATTTATAACTCGGAAAGCAAAATGCTAGATGAAGAAAAATTAAAAGATGTAACAAGAAAAGCAATGGATGTCATGATGACGAAAGAACGATTACGTGATACAGCAATTTGGTCAGCAGCCATTCATTATAATACGGATAATATCCATGTTCATGTCGCAATGGTCGAACCAGTACCGAGTGCCGGAAGGATAATTTCCAAAGGCAGATTCAAAGGAATGCATCGAGGGAAAAGAAAACAAAAATCAATTGATGCAATGAAATCAAAAGTAGTAAATAGCATTATGGATCGCAGCGAAGAGTACAAAAAAATTAATGATTTAATACGGAATAAAATTGTTAAAAGTAAAAAAGATGTGCAGCTTTCTGAAAAAAGAAAAATGAAAAAGTTGTTTGCTGAAATTACGAAAGAGCTACCTGAAGATAAAAAGCAGTGGCAGTATAACTATAACTCTATTAGCCATGTAAGGGATAAGATAGATCAATTAAGTGATATGTACATAGAGAAATACCATAAGAAAGAGTTTAAAGAATTAAAAGAGAAATTAGAAGAAGAAATGAAGATTATGAAAGAAGCTTATGGAGGGAGGGAAGAAGATAAAAAACGTTATAATCAATTTGGTGATACAAAGGTTAATGAATTATATACTAGATTGGGGAACGCTGTTTTAAAAGAAATGAAGCAGGTAGCAAAAGAACAACAACAAGCTAAATTTCAAAAGAGAAAAAATATTTTTTCTCGTGGTAAACGTATACGGTCTGGTTTTAAACAACGTACCAACATTATGAGAAGCTTAAAAAATATGAACTATCATATGAATAATGAATATGAAAAATGGAAGAACCAACGACAATATAAACAATTACAAGAACAAATTGAAAATGGATACGAGAGATAAAAATGAGAGTTTATTGGGAGTATGGTGGGAGGGAAGTACCTATTTTTAAAGATATAATTATATTATGAGGTTTAAACTTCTAATTTCTATTAAATAAATTAGAAGGGGAAATATAATGTTAGCTTTCTTTAAAAATTAGTTAACTTCAAATGTGAAGTTTTTTATTGCAAAAGCTCTAATAACTTTTGGAAGAATAAAAAATGAAAGGTTGATTATTCCATGAGGATCTTCATGAAGAATGGCGATATTACAAATTATGATAGTAAAGTTGATGTAATAATTAATGCATGGAATAGAAATTTTTTACCACGTTATTTTTTAAATGAAGCTGATTTTTCAAAGGCAATTAGGAAGAAGGCAGGTCATGAACCATTTAAACAATTGCAAAAAGAAGGTCTATTAAAGCTAGGTGAAGCGGTTATTACTTCATCTGGTTTTTTAAATTGAAAAGCATTAATTCATGTAGCTGGTATTAATACTTTGTGGAAAGCAACAGAGTATTCAATTAGGCAGTCAACTTATAACGCATTGCAATTAGTAATAAAGAAAAAATATAGTTCGGTTGCAATGCCGATTATAGGAAGCGGTACAGGAGGATTAAAAAAAGAAAAATGTTTAGCAATTATCAAAGATGAATGTAAGAAGTTTATTCATCATGAATTAGATGTATATATTATAGATTTTAGTGCCTCCTAGTCGATTTATTAGTTTGGTAAATAGAATTTGAAAGGAGGTGAATAAGTGAGTAATTGGTTATTTGCGTTATGCATGATAGTTGTTGCAAGTATTTTAAATGTGATTGTCTCATTTTTTATTAAAGGGGGGAGATTGCTTAAGGAGAGTCGTAAGAAAAGTGAAGGAGGAAAGGCACATAGAGTATGAGTTAGTAAAAATTTAAAGTGCAGTACGAAAGCATTCACTAGGAAATGGATTTGAAGCGGGACATAAAAGGCTAGCTTTTTGCCTATCTGGATTATATGGGGATATATAAGCTAAGAGTACAAGTTGTAGAGGTGATATAATAACCTTATTAATAAAATGGGGGTTTTAATATGAAAAATAAAAAATCAGCGGAATTTTTATTAAATTATTCTTGGGAAGGAAAAACAAAAGGACAAATAATTTTAGAAATGGAATTACCTGATTATGAACAAGGTTATTTAGAAGATGCAATGAATGAATTAGGACCAAAAGGAAAATATTCTGGCATGGATCTAGATAGTTATTTTGTATTAAGAATGGCTATGGATGAAGATGATGTTGGCCCATTAAATGATGATGATATTATATATAAAAATTAATATAATAAGGAGAATTATTGATGGTAGAGTATAATTCTGGAGATATTGTTAGGGTATTTTATCCGTATATACCAAAGGTGAAAAATACTTATGAAGTTTAGAGAGACTAAAAGAGTTGGTCTTTTTTATTTATTAATTTACACTTTTACACTTATGTAAAAGTGTAAAGATGGTATAATAACCTTATTAATAAATGGAGGTTTTGACATGGAAAATAATAAAATGGACAACAAAAAATCAAGTGCTTTTTTATCTAACTATTCATGGAAAGAGAAGGATAGAAAACAAATTATTGAGGAAATGGAACTTGAAGATTATGAACAAAAATATTTGGATCAAGCAATGAAAGAATTAATACAAGAAGAAAAATATAATGGTTTCGAATTAGATAAGAGAATTATGTTACTATTTGAAATGAATGAAGAAGAAGATGACGGATTTGATGAAAATGATGCTGAATATATGGAGTAAAGAAGTAGGTGAATGAAATGGAAAGATTTAAATCAGGTGATATTGTAAGGGTATTTTATCCTTTTAAACCAAAGGTGCTAAGTGAAGAAAATGAGGTAAAATTAGGGAAAACAAGGTTTGGTGTTATTATTAATGCCAAAAATAACAAAACCGTAGCTTTACCGATTCTTCAAATTCTTACAAGAGATGGGAAAACAGAAAAACCTAATTATAGAATGAGGGATGACGAAATTAAAGTTCCCCCAAATATTACATATAAAAAACCTTCACTTCAAAAGAGAATTCCTATAAATGGAGTAATTAAAACAGATAGAATCGAATTATTTGATTATGACGAAATAATAAAAAAGTATCGAAAATAGATTTGGTTACTAAGAGCGCTATACTAAAGAATTACAAAGGTATTTTGAAAGATAAATCTTTTTTAGATTCATTAAATAGGGAATCATCAGGTCATAAAGAGGCAATGCAATGTTTTGAACGTGTAATTATCGCTGAAAAATTACGTTTTTTAACTACAAATATAGGAGAATGCAAATACGAGTATATGGAAGATCAGTTGCTCAAAATCAATAAAATACAACCTTTAGGAAAATCAGATATGAATAAAAGAATCCATTTCTATGCTGTTGAATTAACAGATGAGGAAAATAAGGATTCTTTTTTTTATACCATCGCTTCAATGAAGCAGCCTGAACAAGTTGCCAGAGAATGGGGAAAGCCAAAAGCAGCGATTGATTGGCTAAAAGAGGATGAAAGGTTTTATAATTTACAAAAAGATATTACTAAGGTATTTAAAAAGACGCCCAATTCACATCCTAATAGATATAAAGCCTTTTCTTTATTCCGCAAAAACACAATAGAAAATGCTATGGAAAGATAAAAGAACTGTAAATTCAATACTTGATGAGGTTTAGAGAGACTAAAAGAGTTGGTCTTTTATATTTTCTGTAATTTACACTTTTACACTTGTGTAAAAGTGTAAAGGTGGTATAATAATCTTATTAATAAAATGGGGGTTTTGACATGGAAAATAATAAAATAGAAAACAAAAAATCAATTGATTTTTTATCAGATTATTCATGGAAAGGGAAAGATAGAGAACAAATTATTCAAGAAATGGAACTTGAAGATTACGAACAAAAATATTTAGATCAGGCAATGCAAGAGTTAGTAGCAGAAGGAAAATATACTGGATATCATCTGGATAGAAGGATTCTTTTACTAATTGATATGCATGAAGATGAGGATGATTTTGATGAAGATGATGTTGTTTATATCAGATAAAGGGATAGGTGAATCAAATGGGAATATATAAATCAGGTGATATTGTAAGGGTATTTTATCCTTTTAAACCGAAAGCTTTAAGTAATGATAATGAGCCACAGGTAGGAAAAAGAAGATTCGGTCTTATTATAAACGCTGGGAATAACAGTACTCTAGCCTTACCAATTCTTCAAATAACTTCGCATGGAGGAAGAACAGAGCAAACTAATCATAAGTTGAGAAGAGATGAAATTAAAGTTCCAGAAAATGTTACATATTACAAAGATTCAGCTCAAAGAGAAGTCCCTGTATATGGCGTGATTAAGACTGAAAGAATTGAATTCTTTGATGATGATGAAATATCAAGACCATTAACCAGCATAGATTTAGATACTAAGATTTCCGTACTAAACAATTACAAAGATATTTTGAAAAAGAGGATTTTTGTAGAAGTGTTAAATGAAGAATCACCAGGTCACAAAGAGGCAATGCAATGTTTTGAACGTGCGATTATCGCTGAAAAATTAAATTTCTTAACTACAGATCAAGGGGAATGTAAATATGAGCATATAGAAGACAAAATGCTTAAAGTAAATAAAATACAATCTTTAGGAAAATCAGATACAAATAAAAGAATCCATTTCTACGCTGTTGAATTAACAGCTGAAGAAAATAAGGATTCTTTTTTTTATACCATAGCTTCAATGAAGCAGCCAAAACAAGTTGCTAGGGAATGGGGAAAGCCAAAAGCAGCTGTTGATTGGTTAAAAGAGGATGAAAGATTTTATAATTTACAAAAAGATATTAGTAAGGTGTTTAAAGAGCCACCAAATCCACACCCTAATAAATATAAAGCTTTTTCTTTATTCCGCAAAAACATGTTAGAAAATGCTATGGAAAGATAAAAGGAATCTAATACTGAATTAAGTCTAGAGCAACTGATAGAGTTGGTCTTTTTTATTATTTCTTTTTAAAAAGGAGGTGTAGGGTTGCTTCTCATAGATGTTTCACCGTATATGTTTTTTTGCAGCATCATATTATTTGTGTTGATGATGTTTTATAAGTTAATGCATAAGCGTAAAGCGAAAAATATATTCTTAAAGTCAGGGATCAGAGACATTGATCAAATGGATGGACGACAATTTGAATTCTTTCTTGAGGCTCTATTTACAAAACTGGGATATAAGGCAGCTGTCACGAACGGTAGTCATGATTTTGGGGCAGATCTAATATTTGAAGGAGAAAATAGAGTTGTTATTCAAGCGAAAAGATATGCTTTTAAGAACAGAGTAGGAATTAAAGCTATACAAGAAATTTATGCAGCTAAAACCTTCTATAAAGCTAATGAAGCATGGGTAATCACAAATAGTACATATACATCATCAGCAAAACAATTAGCAAGAGCATGTGATGTGAAACTACTGGATAGATCATCTTTACAAGAATTTATTGTACAAGTAAATCCAGAACAGAAACCAGCTGATATAAGAAAATCAGTAGAACCAGCTACAAGAAAGTGTCCGAAATGTGGAGAGGTATTGGTATCTCGGACTCATGATGGACGAGTGTTTTTAGGGTGTTCATCTTTTCCACAATGTAGACACACTGAAAAAGTGGCAAATTAATATTGGGAGGTATTAGAATGGGACGACTTTCTTTGTTAGAAGAAATTAAATCAAAAGAAATGATATTTTCCACGAGGGGTGAGAAAGTTTCAATACCAATTGGAGATTTTGCAATTAATCACTTAGAGTAACACTTATAAAACCAAGTTTCATATGGTAGATTCACACCTGTTAGAGGAGATTAAAATAAGCTTTTTTTACCCATACTTTTCTAATTTAAAAGATACTTAAAATAGACTCTTACTTTAACAAGTAAGAGTCTATTTTTATTTATGAATAAAAATGAGAGTTTTACGGGAGTTTTTGGCTACTTATCTGGTTGGCAGCGAGGAAAATAAAGAGTTAACCTATTAGTATGGTAAAACCAAAAAATTAGATAAGGGGAGGGGAACTTTATATGGAAAACGTAGGGGGAATGGAAGAAAGTCCATTTGCTTTTATAGAAGGATGCGTTAATGCTCTCTTTTTAGTCTTACCCTTCTGGACGTTAGTATTTTTAGTAGTGTATTGGAATTTATTTTAAATCTATACTTAAAAATAAATACATTTAGGTGTAATTAGGAGTGCATAATGAAGAAAGAATTATTTGTCTGTGAAAAACCATCACAAGCGGAGACTTATGCGAAAGCTTAAGTGGTGGTGGCACAAGGAAAAAAGGATATTTTGAGGGTAATGATGTTAGGATATATAGTAGAAAAGGTCGAATCCTTTTTAAGGAAGTGTAGGACGGTATGTCTTATGATAGTGTGTTTTTGGTTAATCATGTTTTTAGTGGCTGGAGAACACTTTTTATAAAGTCTTATAGGAAGTATTGGGAAATGGAATCTCAAACGTTTAAGGTTTGAAAACTTTCGTATATGGATTATAAGAAGGGAATGAAATACTTAATGAACTTCAAAAGTAGTAAAGGAAATGTATACAAAAAGATCACTTGTCTTGGAAACAGGTGATCTTTTTATTAGATAAATTTCTACTTGCCAACAGCAGGTAGTCGTTACCCTATTCATATGTTCAGTAAATATTATAACACAATTGTCTTTGTTAAAGTGACAACATAGCGCTATGCTAGAGCTAAAATTATAGCAATACAATTCATTAATATTAATAAAATGCTATGGTGCCATGTTACTTTTGATTCGGCTTAATTTCTATCATTTAAATTTGAAAAATGTCACTATCCGTTATGCCTAATACTTGCATTTCTGTCCTTAATGAACGTTACGATTCGATTTTTATTGATTTGGTAGTCCTGTCTAGCAAGATATATTCGTGTAAAAATATGCCCCCTCATTTTTCTTTACCTTAACACCACATCTCACCCAGAAAATCTGTAGGTATATAAATTTTATATATTAAGTGCAGTTTCTTCACACTTGTTCTCATTAGAGTTTTCATAGTATGTATAGTACCTTTTTAAGGATACATAAGTTTTAAATCCTACTTGCTTCACAATGTGTTCAGCTGTGCATTGCTGCTGGATCATCTTTAAAATAAAGGTATTTCGAAAATGTTGTGCAGAAATCCCTTTCCTCAAATTTGCCCGCCTTACTTCTAAACGAATCATTTTTTGAATGGAGATTTCCGTTAGAAATTTTGGTGCATCATCGTCATAACTCCAAAGGTAAGTACCGAGCATAAAATGAAAAGCAACAAAGAGTGGATCATCGCTGTGATATCTAGGGCGTACTGGTTCAGGAATAGTTTTATAGTAATAATATAAGTGTAATTTATCCTCTTCTTTTAACTGGATTGTACGATTGATTTTTGTATCTTCCGGAATAGATAATGTATTGTTCTCAAAATGCACATGTTTCATTCGTAAAGCGACAAGCTCATGTAGAGATAATCCGTAGTCTAGGAGCAAAATTATAATAGAGAAATTTCGCTCTAAAATCATAGGACGGGTAGTTCGTTGTTTTTCTGTCAGTCCTTCTAATGATTGAGACACTTGCTTTAGACGCTCCTCTTCCTGTAGAAAAATAAAGTCTTCAGTACGTAATGCACGATTAGGTGGAGATATGTGAATGTCACTTTCGATGGGGCTAGGTAAATCTAAATATTCGTACAGCCTATTAAGAACGATGTAAATACGATGTACCGTCTTGTCAGAGTATTGACGTTCTTCTATTAAGTAAGTAAAGAATGCTTCGAAATCCTTTTTACATAGAGATTCCCAACTAATGTCTTCAGACAGTTGTTCAGATTGATGCAGCCATTGAATGCAGCTCTCGATATCGTAAATATATCGCTTGATCGTAGAGGGTTTTCTTCCTTTATTTAATAAGTAGGAAGAAAATCCTTGTAGTGTATCTTGTTTTGTTCCTGCAATGTTATTGATTTTTATTTCCCCTCTCTTTATATCTTTTGACCACCCTATAAAATGTAGGACTAGTCATATTACACCTTCTCATAGCATCTAATGCTGTTATCTGTCCGAATTTCCATTTATTATAGGCTTCAATGAATTCTGGAGTTATTTTAGTTTTAGGCCTTCCTAAATGTTTTCCTTTTTTCTTTGCAGCGTCAATGCCTTCACGTTGGCGAGTTTTTATTTTTGTCCGTTCCTCTTCAGCAAGCCACGATAAAATTTGAAGTACCAAATCAGTAATAAGAGTTCCTAAACCATCTTTATATTGAGTTGTATCTAAAAGTGGCATATCTAATACGACAATATGAGCTTGTATGTTTTGGGTAATATCTTTCCACTCCTGAAGGATCGCTTCTTTATTTCTCCCGAAGCGATCCAGGGAATGAATATATAAAATATCATCTTTTCTTAACATGCGTTTTAGAAGTTGGTATTGTTCTCGGTTAAAATCTCTTCCGCTCTGTTTATCGACAAAAATATCTCGTTCGTCAGTGATGAGTTTTTTCATTACTTCAATCTGACGATTCTCATTTTGGTCCTTGCTACTGACTCTTATATATCCAAATTTTCTTGTATTCAAAATAAAAAGACATCCCTTCAAAATTGGTTCTACTAAAATAATAACAAAAATACTTCAAAAGGTATCATTAATTATTTAGTATTTCAAAATTACATTTTCAAACCTTTTGAAGTACTAAATTTAATAGAGTTTACTGCGCATCAAAAGGTGTACCTTTTGAAGGATTCATCATATACATTCCAACATTAAATTTAGAATTATCTCAATGTAAATTGAGATTGCATACTAGTACAACTCTTTTTATTTTGAAGGGAGGGAAAAAAATGAATCAAATTAGTTTAGGAATAAAATCATTTATAGTGCTGCTCGGAACGTTTTGTGGATATTTTCTCGGGGGGTGGGATATAGTTTTGATAACTTTAACTATACTTACAATAATTGATTATATTACGGGAATTATTGCAGCAGCGTATAATGGTGAATTAAAAAGTAAAATCGGATTCCGTGGTATAGCCAAAAAGGTTGTAATGTTCTTATTGGTTGGAGTCGCAGTGCAATTAGATTTGATACTTGGTAGTAACAGTGCAATTCGTGAAGCAACAATATTTTTCTTTAGTGGAAACGAATTACTATCTATTTTAGAAAATGCTGGTCGTATGGGAGTAAAATTACCTGATGTATTGGTTAATGCAGTTGAAATTCTTAATGGGAAAAAACAGAGAGATAAAAAAGGAGACGATGTAAAATAATTTTCATATGAAGATATAAAACTTACAAATTATAAAATTTTGTTTTACTGCTGAAATTTAAATTTTATCTTTTCTAATAGCAAAATCCTCTGTACTTTAGATTTCTTACGATTTTTTTATTTAAGCACATTTTTAATCTATTCTTAGATTTTTAATGTCTTTCATCTAATTATTCTTATATTTTTTATTTTGTAGGTTTAAAGTTGATTTTTTACTATATAGCATCTCTTTATTAATTATATATATAAATATCTTTTATAAATATTTTTAAAGGGAGCTATGTAAAATGGATTTAGAAAGCAAGGGGAAATCACTAAATGAAGATGAGGTAATACAAATTATTGAGGCTTTTAAACCTAAAATTAAAAAGAGCTTATTTAATACTTCACTTGGTGAGAGAGAAGACTTAGAACAAGAAATTAAATTAAAAATAGTAGAAAAGATTAACGATATATACAGCGATGAGGTTCCAGGGTTCTTTCAATTTATAAATAGTTTTTAAAACTATTTATGTTTAGTTAATGTTTTAACAAAGTAATTTTTAAATTTACAGAACACTTGGATTTACATTCTTATTATTCAAGTGTTTTGTATTTTTTCAGTAAAGGTTGATTTTTTTGTATTTGCCTCTCTTTATAACATATACAATGCGGCGGTATAGCCAAGTGGAAAGGCAAAAGTCTGCAAAACTTTCATCCTCGGTTCAAATCCGAGTGCCGCCTTTTATTTTTTTGAATAAGAAAGGAGATAGAGATGATTAAAGAAATTTTTGTATACACTAATCCGAATTGCTTTTTCTGTAATGTACAAAAAAAATGGATGCAAGAAAACAACATGGATTTCACTGAGAAAAATGTATTAGAAGAAGAGTATAAAGAGGAGTTTATAAAAAAAAATATCCAAGGTACTCCTTATACTGAAGTTATTTATACTAATAATTTCACTGAGACCATATTAGGTTTTGATAAGAGTAAATTAGAAAAATTCCTTCAACAAGTTAAGGAAATACAAAATAATACTGATATTAAAAGTGGGGTCTTAAAATATAATAAATTAAAATCTGATTTAATTAATATTGTAAAGCAGATTGATGATTGTGAAAAAACAGAAATTCCTTTCTATCAAGATCTAGCTATTTGTTACTCAAAAGAAATAAAGCGACTAAGTAAATCTATTGAGGATATATACGATTTAAAGATATGTCATTCTGATAATAATTAAATATTTTATGGCACAAAAACAATTTATCACTTGACCCTGTTTGGATAAGTGATAAGTTGTTTTTTATTAAGTTATAAGATAAGACACTATCATTTTGAAAAATTAAATCGTCGATAAAAATATGTTTCAAAAGTAATAGCCTGTATTTGTTTATTTTTAATATCGGAACTTAATAAAAAAATTTTTAATCTAGAATAATTTTAAAAATTTAAAAGCATAAATGCAAGTTAAAATATATTCTTAAACTGAAATGTTGTAGAAATTTAGCTGTGAAATTTATTTTTCACCTTTCTTTTCCTCTTTATAACAAAAGAGAGGTGGAAAAATGAATATACATCTAATTCCTAATATTGTAAACGATTCTGTTCGGGTGGCTGAGGAATTACCAATAGGAATTCAAACTATGAATATCCCTGTACTTTGGGAAAAATCTAATAAAGGAAAAGGAAATGTTATTGCAATTATTGATTCTGGATGTGAGGTAACGCATCCGGAATTGAAAGATAATATTATAGGGGGGGTTAATTTTACAAGGGATGATGATGGAGATCCTGATATATATACTGATTATACTGGACATGGTACTCATGTGGCTGGTATTATAGCTGCTCAGAATAATAGTAGAATTATAGGAATTGCTCCCGAAAGTAAATTACTTATCTTGAAGGTTATTGATCATTCTGATAATGGTGAGTACAAAAGTCTTATTCAAGCTATTCAATATGCCGTTTCATGGAGAGGAATAAATGGTGAAAAGGTTAATATAATTAACCTATCAATTGGGGGAACAATAGATGATCCAGGTTTATCAGAAGTAATTGATAAATCAATACAATCTGATATTATTTTAATAGCTGCTTCAGGAAATTATGGAGATGATATAGCTGAAACGGATGAAATACTGTATCCCGCATATTATAACAAAGTCATAGAAATTGGATCTATTAATCAGGCATATCAAGTTTCAAGATTTTCAAATAGTAATAATAGAATAGATTTTGTGGCTCCAGGAGAAAAAATATTGTCAACATATCTAGGAGGGACATATGCAGAGTTGTCAGGAACGTCAATGGCGGCTCCACACGTTACAGGGTTGGTTTCTCTTTTAATAAATCATCTTAATTTAAATAATTCTTCATACAAGTATGAGAAAATATATGCTTATTTATTGAATAGCTGTGAAGATTTAAATTTATCTAAAAAGCTACAAGGTAATGGATTAATCAGAATTAAGGACGTATCTCCCGATTTTTCTGAATAACCAAAAACTGTAAGTAATGCAGCTATTTAATTTTGATATGAAAATATAAGGGCCTTAATACATTCTATGGTATTAAGGCCCTTTAAAATTGTTTAATTTATATTATAGATTTAAAATATAGTTTGATAAATAAGGCTTTTTAAACCCAAAATCCATGGCGAAGATTTTCTCCGTGGATTTTGTTATTTTGCAGATTTTCCACTCAAACGAGCAGTTTTTATAGCTTGGTTGGGAGAGTTTGGGCAAGAGCTATCAGCAAATCCTTGTAATCAGAATACGTGTAAAAAAGTAAATTTCTCTCAAGTAGACAGTGCTTAAAAAGAGCAACTATGCAACCTAAGTTCTATATTTATATAAAATCAGGTTATTTAATTCCTTTTAAAATCTTTGATGATTATAAACAGTATATATTTGAACACTGCAATATTAACCTCATCGATTTTACCTAAAGAATATAAATGGGAAAAATCTTCCTTAAAGTTACTGAATAAGTTTTCTATACAATCATTATCCTAAAAGTAGACCTTTCGAGAAATACTTGCCTTCATCTAATATTGTTAAGTATTTGATTATATTAACTAGATGTATGCTAATGATTCTTGATCAATATATAAGGGAATTCCATTCAAGTTTCGTTTTTTCTTTGTGTTTTTAAGTGTGTCTAAAATAAGCCTTAAGCATTTTCTATGACTGGTTTCATAGGAAACAATTTTATTAAATTACAAATGCTTAATAGTTGATAAGTACCATATTACATATGCCTCTTTTTTCCTGATTACAGCCTTGAAAAATTGTTTCACCCAATGACCTACAACCGAGGGATAAACACCTAATTTTCCCGCAATGAATTTATAGCTTATGTCTTCTTTTAATTATAAATCTACAGTTTTATTTTTAAAATTCTACATCGTAAGTGACTCTAATTTTATACATAGAAAAATCCCCTTATAGTAAACAGGTTAATCTGCCTTCCTTCTCCTGTTTACTATAAGGGGACCATAGCATATAAATGAGGCGCTATATGTTTATGTTCAATTAAAATGTCTTTTATTATTAATCTTGCAAGTATTCTATTTTAAGTTTTTTTAGAGCCCTTTTATGGATAGCAGATATATTTTGAGGTGAATCATTATAATATTCAGACACCTCTATATTCGACAATCCTTTTACATAGATAAGTTCCAGTATATGTTGTTGTTTTGGGGTTAATTTTAAAAAAGCTTTGTATAGAGATTCATCTTCTATGTGACTCTTTAATCCTGATGAACTAGAAATCATTAGTTCCAATATGCTTTTTTCTTCCGCCATAATATATTTGTCTGATTTTTCAATGAATTTACCATCTGAATCATCCTCTCCGCTACCGTTTAAGGTAAGTAAGAAGCGTGAATGAATTTTTCTTCTTCTTTTGTCATAGTCAATTGAGTAAAAGTGAATAAGATTATCTAAGTATTTTCCTAATTTTGATTTCTTATAAAATATTTTAAATGATTTATCTAATTCCTCGATATGGTGTTTTGATTCAGGATGCTGTAGATAGTCTAAGAAGACTTTATAGTTATTTGAGTCTTTTAGAAACTTTTGGATTATTGGTTGTTTAAAAGCTTCTTGATACTTTTGGGTAAAGTGACACAAGTCTACTTGCTTAAACATATTTATCCCCCTCTTCTGTTAAGACCATTGAATTATAGATATTTTAGACATCAATAATTCCATATATTAACAATAACATTTTACCAAATATATACATAATAAATCTTTTATATATAAAGAGAATTAATATTTAGAATTATCAACCTATCTGAAAAAAATAATTCTTATTTAGATAAGGTTAAAATAAGTCCCTTACACTATTTTTTAATTAAATATAGAATATTATTTAGTTTTTTAATCTGAAAATTGATTTTTAAGTATCAAATCTCTCTTTATATGTTGTAACCTGCAGGGAGCAATTCAAAAAGAGGAGGAATTACAAATGAGTCAAGAAGCAAATCATAATATTTTTAAGTCAGAAAGAATTGACAAAGGACACCAAATTGTTCAGACATTGCTTTCTTTAAAAGAAGTTAAAGAATTTATGGAACAGAATGTTTTGGATTTCAGCTCTATTGATCTGAATAAAAATGAAACACAAGATGGAAAATCAATTTCTATTCCTGTGAAATCAGAAAATGAAGAGATTTCACAATTTATCCTTGCTTTTGAAAAAGAAGATGGTGTGCTCAAAGTAAAGGTCTTAACTTTAAACACAGAAGATGGTTTAAAAGTTAGTTTTAATGATTTAAATAGTTCAAACAAAACAACAGGGATCTACGATGAGAATTTTAATTTAATTAAGGTAGAAAAAAATGGAGAACTACAATCTCAAGATATTGTTAAATGTATTTATAATTACTTTATGGCGTTACCTGGTTGGTTACAAGGATTTTGTGGTGGTGCTTGTTCTACCTGCCTCGGTGGTTTAGCTCCAGCGTGTGCAGCGTGTGCGGGTTGCATTGGTGGAAATGCTTGGGCATGTTTCTAAAATTATAAAGGGGGAAAATATGATGACAAATCAAAATGTAGCAGTTGTGACTGCTAGAATTGAGAAAACAAGTTATCTAATTGAGAAATTAAAACAGGTAAAAGAGATGAAAGAACTTGGAGATAAATATCAATTGAACTACGACGAAACTACAATTAATATGTACCCTGGAACAAATGGCTTCGCAGTAGTGATACCTGTAGAACAAGCAGATGCTTTACTTCAAAAGTTTGTGGTTGCATATTATGATGAAGATCATATGGTTAAAAATGTTAAAGTAATGTCTTTAGAATATAAAGATGGAGAATCTACGTTTTCATTTGCTACATCTGATGAGACACATAAAGTATCATGGAATATTGAAAATGGTGAATTAAAACCAGTAGTAAATTTAAGTGAGAAGCTACAGGGACAAGGTGTCACTGACGTATTAGACTGTATTAGTAAGGGATGGGATAGAGCACCGCTTGCAGTCAAAATTGCTTGTGGTACAGCTTGTGGTGGATTCTTTACAGGGGTTGGAGCCGCAGCTTGTCTTGGCTGTTTAGCAGGGTTTGGTATCACTTGTTAATAATAGGTAAATAATACTTTAAATTGAGCCCCGAATTATGTTTTGAATTGAACATAACTCGGGGCCTTTTTTTATAATTAAGATATTCAGAATAATAATAATGCATTGTTAGGTTTATTGATAGGAATGAATAATTATGTGTGAATTTGAGATGGTTTCACGATTTAATCCTTTACATCGAAGGGAAATAGTTACAAAAAACCAACCTGAGTTCTTTATTTATATAGGACCAGGTTGGTTTTTTATTTTTGAATATTTTCAAACCCTTACTAATTGGAAGGGTTTCCAGGTTTTCTGAGAAAATTAGAAATAATACAAAGAATTATCCCTAAAATAATAACACCAGCAGCTAATAATTTGTTTGTATGTTCAAACAAATTAATTCCATTGATAATATTGAGCATCATAAGTCCCCAAAAAACTAAAATTGACCCTAGACCATACAATACCTTTCTTATTCGAGAACGATTCTTCATAATTCCTCCCCCTATCTATTTGTGTATTTCAAGTTTATCATAAAAAAACAGGTAATATTTGTTTTTACAATTTTTTCAAATTATTTACTTAGTATGAATTATTTTTTTGATACTTAAATTTCTTGTTTGGGAACAACAGGGTTGCTAGCTTTACTATCGGAGATTGGTAAAAACGTTTTACTGGTCAATTAAGCACCAAGTATATTAATTACCATGTTAAGGAAATGTTTACGATGCTTTCTTAATAGGTTTGCTTTTCATTAAACAAGGAAAGCAAGCTGTACATGCAAGAATTATTCTATAAAATCTTTTATGAAAAAGGGATTCGGATGATTTTGTCGAATTTCTTTAAAAAATGATACTTTTACATTTAACTCAATTATAATTGAATCACTTCAAACCTAAGTAGAGGAATTCAAGGGGAAATTGAGATGATATGAAGAAATGTTTTGTCTTGATTAACAGAAACTGTATGTTAAGTCTAGCGATAAACCCCTTGATAATCAAAAGCGTAATGAAAAAATCGTTCCAATCTCAACATTTATTGTTGGCTTTTAAAGTTACTTGACGTTTACGAAAGAAAGGAGTATTTATGGAAACAAATACAGGATTAAACGATGATCTCACAAAAAAACCATCTATATTCAGTATAATCACCTCACCTACACTACAATTTCAAAGAATGCGTACCCACAAACCAATTATCGTACCGCTAATTATTATTTTACTTTTAACAATTATTACGAGCGCTCTTATCTCATACGTCACACTAAATAATCCTGCAATAAAACAAATGAATAGTAGTACTGATTTTCAACCCGTTACACATATTATGTTCTTAACTACTTTTAGTTTTACTACGATTAGTGGAATTATATCCGTATTTTGCGCTCCCGTTTTCTACAAAAATATCATGATACTTTTTGGAGTCGATACAACGTATAAAGAATTACTTTGTGTTACGCTCTATGCTGTGTTCATTATGAAACTCGGTATGTTGTTAAATGGAACAATCGCTGTTTTTCTTGGGGATTATCAGATTTCCTATACAGGATTAGCTCCCTTATTAACCGATTATCCTATCTTGCATGCGATGGCGCAAAGAGTAGATATATTTGCAATTTGGTACTACATTGTTTTAGGAATTGGATTATATGTTTTAACTGGATTACATAAAAAGAAAATTTTGATTCTTGTGATCGTGTTATTTTTCATCACAACTGCTTTAATGAGCATCGGTGGGATTATGCAAGAGATAACACAGATGGGTTCTGGTGTAAAAGCTCCATGATATTTGTAATGAATCTATAACTCTTAGACATAGGGTATTACTATCTTTAAATGGGTGCGTGATTGGTATATGAAATGAAAAATTTTAGCTAGCAAACGAGAAATAAATACTTTATTATTGATCCTGCAATATTTAAAATCTTCTATTCTAATACAATAAGAAAAGCAAAAAGAACTTGTAGGGATTCCTACAAGTTCTTTTTTAGATAATGTAAAAAAGTTTTAAAAAAATATCCCATAATTTGAATCGGGGCAAACACTATAACCGCGGGTTGATTTTATTATATACTGAATCTTAAAATATGCGCTTTTACATTTGAAAATTTTGTTGATTTAGAAAAGAATAATAAATAACCACCTTGAACACCTAAAAAATCTCAATTGAATACTTTGAATAAAACACTTTAAATCAATATTTATATCATAATAAATTATAAAAAATATAGGTATAGGTAAATAGAGAAGAATATAGGATTCTTACAGAAAGATATATATTTAAGATTAATTAACTATAAGACAATGAATTTTACGTTATAACTAACTATGGGATATTCTTATTTTTTTATTTATGTGATGAAGAAATTTGGTGTAGGAGAATTAAATAAATGTTTGTTTAAAATATTTTAGTTATGAATGATGGGTTTTTTGTTCAATTGTTCAATTAGTTAATTCCCTTCTTTATTATATAAAATCTATATAACAAAGAAAAATTACCTACTTCCATAGGTAATTGGGATATGGAAACGATTCGAGGTGCCACTCTGGAAAAGTATTCAATAATAAAAATCGTAGGAAATGATAATTCCTACGATTTTTTGATTAGAATTCTCTAATATTAATTGCAAAATGTGGTTTGAATCTCACTTCAATTGCTTTTTTCTCTTCATAGCACTGGATATGGAGTGTATCATTGCGAGTATAGACTCGTTCTACAAATTCCATATTAACGTCAAATACACATCCTTCATTATAAGAAAGGCTTAATTTAATTGTATTCTCATAAACTGACATAATCATTACTAATTTAAATCCTAAGTGATCCATTTTACGATATAGATACACACCTGCACCTTCAATCAAAAAGTCTTCTGGTTCACTCTCGAATAACTCTAATAGTTCGTATTCATCATATTTAATATCCAATGTTTATAACCAACCTTCTGCACCGTAAAAAAACTTTTATTATTTTTTCTTTGCGGGAACAGCAGTAATAACATCCCCGTTATCATTAAGTATAACATAACCATCTGCTCTACTATATTTCCATGTGCCAGGTGTATCAGCCGGAGCACGAGAACCCGTTTTGATAATATCTTCAACTACATTAGGTGTCATACCACGAGGGTCAATTTTAGAAAATAGCTCGTTATATTCCGCAGAACCTAGTTTATATCCCTTTTTAGCAGCCATTTCCTTAGCTCTTGAATTAAGCTCCGCTCTTATTTCAAGAGTATCTGGAGCCATTCTTTCTAAAGCATGCTCAGTATACTTTCGACCATTGATTACTCCTCCCCCTCTTGGCATGCTCCATCCAATACCTGAAGTCCCTTTTGTTGCATTTTCAATAGCCTTTCCTTTCTTTTCAAGGTCACCAATTTTCCCTACAACTTTACCAATTATACGTGAAGTACCACCTGATACAACGGATAGTGTCCCCCAGCCATAATCTTCTGGTCCATATTTCCTACCTGTTACCAGATCTTCACCTTTGATTAACTGTCCAATTTCTTTTCCTGTTCCTATACCTGGTGTAATATCTAAAATAAACGATAAGTCCCCATCATTCGCGCGATTATATATTCTAGAATAATCGCCGCCAAAATCACGCAATGCATTACTTAAATCAATATTTCCAACACTGATGGCTGCTGCAGGAATATTATACTTATGTTGGACAACTTTAGAAGCTGTATCCATAAATGCATTTCCAAAATCTAACCCCGTATTTACATCATTATAAATACCCGGTACTCTTTCTTGAAATGCTTGTAAATCTTTTGCTATGACTGGAACATTTTTTCTTGTTACTTGTACAAGTTCCTCCATCCCAGGTTTCGCCGCATCTATAGAGTGTTTTAATCGAATCGTACTTGTTGCAATGTTTCCTAAATCCTCAAATGTACCATTGTCGTGTAATACTTGCTGAATACGCTTATGACTCTCTGCTAATTCATGAATCGAATCTGCAATTTGTTTTAAATAAATATTACATTGGTCTTGAAACTTTCCTACGTTTTGTATATCTTCTCTAATTACGTCATAAATTTGATTGTTAAACTCCACCATTTGAGTAAGAGATTTTTGCACTTCTTCCATGAATCGAACCATTTCATGAGATCTTCTTAGAATTTGTTCTGAAAAATGCTTTGCTTGTTCTTCTCCGAATATACCAGCTCTTTCAGCATCAGCCCGAAACATTTCTATCAGCTGTCGCATCTCTTCTTTTGTTAAACGGTCCCAATCATTTTTTATTTTTTTCTCCAGGACTTTCATTTTTTGTTCAAATTCTAGTATTTGTTTCTTTTGTTCTTCTAGGTCACGTTTCGCATCTTCAGCGTCTTTTGCAACATTATTCCACAATTCAATCGAATCAGTGGTATTATTTTCTAAGTCTTGCAATGTTTTTAATGTATTATTGAGTAAAGGCTCATCACTTTTAATATAGTTAAAAACACCTTCAAAAATTTTCAATTTGCCGTCTAATAAAGATAACGGTGTCTTCGCTTCTTGGTCAAAAATAATAGCATCATGGATACGTACATACCCTTTTTCACCTTTATACTTTACTTCATACCAAGAACCAATTTTTCCTGTTACTTCTATTAATTCACCAGTATTTACGCGCTTTGCTCGTAAAACTTTTTTTAAATCTGGTTCTGGATATACTTTTTTTACAAGGGATTCTAATGTAATCCAACCTTTTATCATTTCTCCATCTTTATTAAAAGAGAAAACCTTGTCTTTATAAGTAAAATCTCCTGTTTGTAAAGCACCAGTTGGATGTAACAGATACCAGTCATATTCTAACTTCATCCAACCGCTTTTTGGTTCACTCTCATAACTAAAGTAGTAGGGTTTTCCATCTACTTGTTGCATACCTCGGGATAAGATACCACTTTGATCAAAGTAATGCATTTTCCCATCAATATATTGGATACCCTTTTGTAACGCACCGGATTCATTCGCATAATATTTTGAGCCACCTTTATCAATCCAACCGGTTTGCATAAAACCATCAGGTCCAAAATAGTATTGTTTATTATCAATGGTCTGAAGACCTGTTACACGACTACCATTTTTTAAATAATACGTCCATTTCCCCTCTTCTTGTACCCATCCTTTTGCATTATCAAATAACAACATAGATTTTAATTGTTGGAAATCATAATACACATTATTTACGTTCTCTGTTAGCTCATGGAGTTCTTTCTCCTGATTTTTAATTACATTTGGAGGAAAGTATTTTTCTGGATCTTTTTTATACTCCGTTAGTATAAATCGCGTAAGGCTTGTTCCTTCTTTTACAACATCCCAAGAACGTGTGGGATTTTCTCCTATGACTACAGATTCAAAAATTCTTACATACCCTATTTCTCCTTGATATTTTACTTGATACCAAATACCTTGTTTACCAATAACCTCTAGTACATCTCCGTCTTTTACTGGCTTCGACTCAAATAAAAATTTTGTTTCTGGTTTAGGATACATTCTTTTAATTTTAGAACGTAATGTAACCCAACCTTTTTCCATTTCTCCGTATTTATTAATTTCAAATTGTTTCCCTTGATATGTAATAACACCAGTTGCATATTTCCCATCACGTATATAGCTCCAAGCTGTTGCTGAAAAACTCCATCCTGTTTGTAATTTTCCAGGTTCTTTATAATGAAGCCATTCATTTCCGACTTGTTTTTTCCCTTCAAACAACCTACCATCTTTGAAGAATTCATATTCTATGCCATCTAATGTGATTGTTTCTGTTCTTTTACTGCCATCTTTTTCGTAATAATACCAATTCTCTTTCTCCTTCACCCAGCCTACCTTATTTAAAACTTCGGCTGCTTCTGTAAACGTTGGTGCATAGGTAGAAAATAATAAAAATAATGATACTATAAGTCCTATGACTTTCTTCATACTCGCATCTCCTTATTAATTCATTAAAAACCTTTTAATTATATATTAGATTTTATTACTATTAAAATAATAAATACGGATATGCATAATTGCATATCCGTATTATTGATTCTCCGAAAATAAAGAAGCATCTAATTTAAATTAGATGCGGAATGTATCAAGTACATTATCTTTTTCTTCCTTATTAATCCCGATATATCTTAGTGTAATTTGTGGTGTACTATGATTCAATATTTCTTGTAACATGGCAATATCTTTTGTTTGCTTGTAAAACCAATATCCAAATGTTTTACGCATGGTATGGGTTCCTAGAGATTCTACTCCGGCAAAATCTCCGGCTGTTTGTAACTGTCTATAGGCTTGAATTTTACTAATAGGTTTATCACCTTTTCGAGAAGGAAATAACCAGATACTTTTTAGATCTTCAGCATATGGAAGTACTTCCTCAAAAATGGATGTAATATTTATGATACGCTCCTTTTTTGTCTTTCCTTCTTTCACTTTAAATTCTTTCCGTTTTTTTCGCTTTAGTTTTAAAATTTCACTCGTTTCCATTTTAAGTAAATCACTTACACGTAATCCTGTATTGATTCCAATTAGGAATAAAATGTAATCTCGATCTGAGCAATGGCGTTTAAGAGACCATTTCATATCTTCGAGCTGTTCTTTGCTTCGAATTGGTTGTACATCGATTAAATGTTGCTTTTTATCCATCTGTTTTTCAATCCCTTTATTTTCAATGATTTGAATGTATACTTTTTTGTCTATTTTTAGAATATCAATGAAATTAGATGGAAGTCAATGTTTAAGCGGAAATGAAAGTAAACTTTTGGGTAAAGTTTACTTTGGAGTTTTGAATCATTTATAGCTAATTCTTTAATAAATTTCTCAATATTGATATACTTGTTAATTATGGTTATAATATTCAAAATTAACAAAAAATAAATTATAATAACAATATGATAGTTATCCTTTTGTTTACTCCTTGTGCTAAAGATAAGATTGTGTTCCCGATCTTATCTTTTTTCTTTGTAGATTTTTGATACAAAAAAAGAATCCTTATAATAAGGATTCTGCAACAGGAAAGAACAAATATATAGTAATAAAAAGAATTTCTTGTATCATAGAACAAGTATCTGAAGTTGATATGTAGTGTATCTAGAGTCTATGTAAATTTAAAGATTTTCTAATAAAATGTTTTTTTACATCTAATTAAGCTATTAGCATAATTTATCAAATTATAGGTAAATTTTTAAATATTTTTCGAGTTAATATAATCTAAAACAAAAACCAATTATCTGCATAGGTAATTGGTTTTTGTTTATTGTAAGTTAGTTATTTAATAAAAAACAATACATGGATATGAAATGAATATTATGACTCATTTTTACAGGTACCTCGTTTAGACACATTTATCCATTTGGTATATTTTTGCCCATCCCCCTTTTTCGGGGGATGGGCAAAAAAACCCACATTCAAAAATATTGTAGAATTTATGACAATTAACGATGGATTTCTTAATTCGTATATATCTTTTTATTTTAAATATGACATTACCAAAAAAAAACAATGTATTTCAAATGGTATATATATAACAAAACATAAAAAAACTAGTCACTATTATCTTATAGTGGCTAATTATTCATAAAATTGCGTATTTTCCGATATTTATATATTCTAATAGGGGGTATCTTTTTCCATCCCCCGAAAAAGGAGAATAAGAAAGAATCTAGTCAATATCTATTGCTATTTCCTTTATAAAAATAGTAATTGTAACAGACTTAATCTAGAATCTCTCTTTAAAAAATAAGAAAAGGAGGAGTTCAAGTGAAAAAAACTTTAGTTACAGGATTAATGGTTACAGCAATATTAGCAAGTCCTTCCAACTATGTAAGTGCTTACGCGGAGAGGGTGCAGTCTAAATCAGAGTCAACATATGTACAAAATGTCAAAAATGCGAATACATTATCACATTCGATTAGAACGTTAGGTTCACAATCACCTTTAGCGCAAGCATATGGATTAATTATTTTACAGCAACCAACCATTAAAGGGACTGGTATGAGCAGTTTAACGAATCACCAAGAATTTGTAAAAAATCATGTTCGCGAATGGTTAGATGAATATAATCCTAAGTTAGTTGATTTAAATCAAGATATGCAGCGTTTTAGTACAAGATTCAATGGTTATTATGGTACATTATATGATTTAGCGGGAACGGTAAATACAGATGCGGAAACAAAAGTGAGTTTTGTAAATGCTTTTAATAGACTACAACAGGACGTACAAACTATCCAAGATAGTATGAACCAAACCTTATTGCAGCTAAATCGTTTTAATGATTTATTGCTTCAAGATAACAAAGGGTTTTCTGAAAAAGCAAAAATAGCAATTCAATCCTTAGAGGGGTCAGATGGAACTGTTACACAGCTAAGAGCTGATATTAAAAGACTTCAAGAAGAGATACTGGTAGAACTCGCAAAAATTTTAAATAGACCAAAGGAAGTTCGTAACGGCGTTATAAATATTGGGAAGCAAGTCTTTACGATTGCGGGCGGAGCAGCTCAGACTCAAACTATAGATTTTATCTCTATTTCATCTCTTGGTGGTGGAATTTTAGATCTTTTCGACAGCCAAACAGCTGCTTCTGCTAGGATCATTGAGCAGAAACAAAAAGAATTACTACCACTAATTCAGCAGTTAGCAGAAACCCAAATTCAAGTGACTGAAATGACTTTTATTGAGGATCAAATGAATGGGTTTACTGAGATGATTAAGAGACAAATTACTACTTTTGAATATTTGATGAATGATTGGAAAGCGCTAAATGATACAATGATCCAAATCCAACTCAATCTGAGTGCAGGGGCACACATGGATAGTGTTGGATTACAAAATCAATTAATTCAGCTCAAAGAATACAGTGATGAACTGTATTTGCAAACAAAAAAGTTTGAAAATTTCATTTCAAATGTAACAATAAATTAAGTTTAAGCAAAGAGTGAAATATGATTATACTGAAAGTTAAAGGAGAAGACAAAAATGACAAAAAAGCCTTATAAAGTAATGGCTTTATCCGCATTAATAACGGTAATGGCAGCAGGTAGTATCATGCCAACATATGCTTCTGCAGCGGAGAGCACGGCAAAATCAACTCCTATTCACGCTAAAACAGGTACAACGGGCGATTACCCGGATTATTCATTAGGACCAGAGGGTCTTAAAGAGGCAATAACAAATACAGGGTCAAATGCTTTAGTAATGGACCTTTATGCTTTAACAATCATTAAACAAGCAAATGCTGATTTCAATGGGCTCAATTCAATTGATACATCTTTACGAACGAAAATAATTAATGATCAAAATATTGCCAGAATAAATGCAGGGCAATGGTTAGATAAACTTAAACCGCAAATGATTTCAACGAATCAAAATATTATTAATTATAATACTAAATTTCAAAATTACTATGATACGTTAATAACAGCTGTAAACAATAAGGACAAGGAAACATTATCAAATGGACTTACAAGGCTAAATAATGATGTTGTAGCAAATAAGGCGGAAGTGGACGAATTATTAGGAGAACTGCGAGAATTCCGAAAGAAAATGGCAACAGATACGCAAAACTTTAAACAAGATGCAACTCAAATAACGTCTATTTTAGCAAGTCAAGATGCTGGAATTCCGCTGTTGCAAAATCAACTCACAACGTATCATGCTACAATTGCTGAATATAATAAACTGCTTATTGCCTCAGCAGTTGCAACGGCTCTAGGTCCACTTGCTATTATAGGTGGAGCAGTTCTAATTGGTACTGGTTTAGGAGCTAAACTAGGAGTGGTGTTCATTGTAGGTGGTTTAGGAGCAACAGCAGGAGGTGTAGCAGGAATTGTTATAGCAAAGCAAGAGATGGATAAGGCTCAGGAAGAGATTAAGAATATAACAGGACAAATAACCCAGGCTCAATTAGAAGTAGCTGGTTTAACAAATCTAAAAGAGCAAACTGAATCCTTAACAGAGACTATTGATATAGCAATTACTGCACTACAAAATCTTTCAACCAAATGGGATGTAATCGGATCAAAATATAAATCTTTACTTAAAAATATTGCAGTTATCGACCCTAACGATCTATTTTTCATAAAAGAGGATCTCGATGTGGCTAAAGATAGTTGGAAAGAAGTTAGAGATACTGCTGCAAATCTTTATGAAACTGATATTAAATTAGTAGATACAGAATAATCAATTGATTTTATGTGATAAGGGTTCCCTGTTCAAACTTGAGCAGGGAACTATCTCAATGCTCACTAAAAGATACGAATTCTTAAAAAGCGTAGGTGGGATAATATGAATAAGAAATTGTACAAGAAATTCTTATTATCAATGATGATTGCTGGAATGGCAACAAGTAATATAGTACCACTTCATACTTTCGCGGCAGAACAAAAAGTCCATACAACTATATCGCAAGAAACCATTCATAATTATTCACTTGGTCCTGAGGGATTTCAAGATGTACTAGCACCAGCAATGTCTAATGTACTTGTTATGGATTCATATGCCAAAACAATACGTAATCAACAAGAGACAGACCTTAGTGGTATAAGTTCCCTTAATAGTTATTTACGAGCAAACATGTTGAAGCACCAGGACGATGCAAAAAAAAACGCGACCTATTGGTTAGAAAATCTTAAACCACGTATTATGAATACGAATCAAAACATTGTAGATTATAATGATACATTTCAAACACACTATAGTATTTTACTAGCTGCAATAGATCAAAAAGATACTGAAAAATTGAAAACTGAGCTCGAAAAATTGTATCAAAGTATATTGACTAATAAAAGTGAAGTTAACGAGCTATTGGAACAGCTGAAAACATTCCGAAATAAAATGACAGCAGATACGCAAAACTTTAAACAAGATACAAATCAATTAACGACTATTTTAGCTAGTACAACTGCAGGTATTCCCTATTTAGAACAGCGAATTAATGGGTATAATGAGTCTATCAAAAAAAGCAATGATCAAATTATTGCAGGTTCAGTACTTTGCGCGACATTAATAACGTGTATCATTGGTGGACCGCTGATTGCAACAGCAAAAAGTAATATTGCATCTGCTGAGCGAGAAATAGAAATTTTAAAAGCACAAATTTCTGGGGCACAAGCAGAAATAGCTATTATAACTGATGCAAAAGATAAGACTACGAATATGGCGGAATCAATTGACACAGCTATTAATTCTATACAGAAAATGTCTAATAGTTGGGATACTGTAGCAGCAAAATATAATAATTTAGTAAAAAATATCACATTTATTACCCCAGAAGAATTTGCTTTTATAAAAGCAGACCTTAATACAGCAAAAGATAGCTGGCAAGATCTTAAGAATTATGCTGATAAATTATATGAAGCGGTAAAAACTGCGGAGAAAGAAGAACAGGATCTTATGGAGCGACTTCGTCCGTCAAGTGTTCGATATTTCTACAGATCGATAGACAATGCTTGTACATTTGAAATAAAAACGGGAGCAAATGCACCAAATGCGTCTTATAAAGTTGTGAATTTAACAAAACGGACTACGCATAATATGTGGAGCGGAGGACCAAATACAGGCATGTGGGTTGACCGTCTTCCATTAAACTTAAAAGACCAATATGCGGTAATAGCAACGGTCAATGGAATGGAGTATGTCGTATATAAAGAAGTAGGAGAAAACATTCCTGGAGCTAATTTGAATGGTACCTATCAATTATTTTCTGCGTTAAATAATAGTAGCGTTATAGATCTGAATCAATCAACGAATAATGTTACCTTATGGAGCAATAACGGCAGTAATAATCAAAAATGGAAGTTAGTATATGATTCAAATAAAAAGGCCTATCAAATTAAAAGTGTAACAAATGAAAATTTAATATTAGCTTGGAATGACTATCAAGGTTCTGACAATGTTTTTGCTACACCTAACCAATACTATGAAGAGCATTATTGGTTAGTTGAAGATGCAGGAAATGGATATATTTATTTAAAAAACAAGAAAAACTCTAGGGTTTTAGATGTAACTGGTTCTGGTACTAAAAATGGAACAAATGTTATAGTATATCCATTTACAGCTAGTAATAATCAAAAATTTAAATTACAGAGATTATATTAAATTATAAGATTCTGGTGCAAAAAAATTTCATCTTGAATTTCAATTGTTGTAAAATAGGGCATCTCTCCTGCTTCGGAAAGATGCCTCTTTTCTATTCTAACGAATATTGGGGTACACCCCATGCCCATCGAGGGGTCCCCATATCAAAAAAAGAAAATTTTACATTAAGAAAATTTTCCCGTTAAATAAGGGTTATTTGGCACTGGAAAATCAATATTTTTGAAAATGTCAATTGGAATATTTCTCTCACCAATAAGAAAAGTAAATAACAGTTTGTAAAGGTATACCTTTAAGGACATAACCTTAAGCCTTATAAAATCAAGGTTTGTCACGTTTATAAACATGCTACGAAACATTTATAAACATTTACTAAGTCCCCATGACCTTTATAAATTCCTTAGCATACAATTTTCTAAAATGATATGGTGACCCCTTATCGGACATTTGCTTCAAAGTTTCGATTGCACGTTCTACTTGTTTTTCTTGAATTTCAATTATTTTTACGTCCCTCCATTAAGTTGATAGCTTGTCCTTGCGGTTTATCAAAAACCACTTTTAATACTTGAAATAACATTGATGACATTTGTAGCATCTCGTTTTGTTCATTTGTTAATGCTACTGGATATAGCATTCCATCCTTGCAATACATTCGAATTACGCGGCCTTTCGTTTCCACATTCCCCCTTTACTAGGAAAATTTGATATGATATAATAACAGCTCATAGTCTTTCGACTTTTCGAGAAACGCCCTGTCTCCCAACTGGGCGTTTTTTCATTTTTAATAGCCAAACCGTCTTAGAAAGAAAGCGGTTTTTTATTTGGTTTTGATAATTTCTAACTATCCTGTTAAAATGTAATTACCGTTGTGTTACAACCGGCCTGTGCTTCTGTACGGGCTTTTTTTGATGCTATTTTTAGCTAGCGGATGCATTGTGCTCACCCTTTCTGATACTTTCACGCATCGGAATATCCAGGAACAGTTGCATTGATGGGGGGCACCTGCCACAGTAGGTTTTATTTTTTGCAAATATTCAGACAATTAAGAAGTTATCTTTATTTGTAAATTTGTGGTATTATTAGTTTGTAAGGTCGCCAATTCGACCTTACCTTTAAAAAATGAGCCTTGAGTTTCACATTCAAGGCTCATTTTTTATTTAGCTAGAGTGATATACTTGTATGTTTCCTCAATCTTATCTGTGCTGTCATGTACACATCTAGCTCTTAAATCTTTTATGATCCACAAAATTTTCTTTCGTTCGTATTCATCTCGCTGCTGTTTATTCATAGCCTTACCACCATTTATCTATTTGGTACAATGTTTATATCAACTAAGATAGAAGGTAACACTATGGATAAGAAAGAAATTGCAAAAGATTAAACAATTGCTTTTTTCCAAAACAAGTCAGGTTCAATCCGTTCCGTTGATGACGCTGTACTTGTATATGAAAAGTTCTACGAAGCTGTGCATAGATTAGCTTCAGTTGTTAGTTACAAAGATATATTGCCTGAAGATTACATCTGCAATGAAAAATAACTTTCTGTAAGAGTCGAAGACGAAACTTCAGTTCTTAACTATTTGGGTATCTTTTCCCATCCCCAAAAAAAGGGGATAAGATTAATTCATACGAAATTTAAACATAGTGTCAAAAAGTGTACTTTGTGACATAGCTAAAAATTTGGAAGGAGTTATGATGCGATTGCTAAAGAACTAAGAATGCCAAGAAAAGAGAATCCATTTGGGTTCTCTTTTTCTTTTAAATTTGAGTCCTTAACCTCAAATTTAAAATACGCATTAATAATTGTAATAATTTAACATAAAAAGTCACCTTAACATACAGCAAATACAAAAAAAATCGGATATAATATCCGGTCTTTACTTATTATTGATTAACTGGATTTTCACAATATTTCTTTGCAATTGCACTTGCCATATCAATTGCCCTTTGTAGAGTAGCTTGTTTAGAACTAAAATCATAAGCCTCAAATCCAAATTCTTCATAAATTTCAAAGGAGATGCTTGTTACAAGTCTATACTTTGAAGGGATAGCTTCATTATCAATTGTTAAATGGAAATCATAACGATCATCAAAACATAATAGTTCAACTTTGAATGTATTATGTGTGCTTGCTTGGCGAAATTGATAATACTCAACTGGATATAAATAATCACCTTCATTTTTGTAGTTAAAGTCTTTAAAAAAAATGATAATCAACGCCCCTCGTGTGTTTTTTTGAATGTTCCCTATTTTTATCATAAACTCTTACCAATTACAAAGTACAGAGTTATTAGATTTATTATTTATAGGCGTTTCAAAAACGATTGTTTTTGATAAATCTAAAATGAACAAAATTTAATCTTTATAAATCGCTTATCTATGTTATCAAAACTATTGTCAAAATCAAATTAACTTTAATTACCCTTTATGATAAAATCATCTTGTAAAGGTTAGGTGATTTCATGAATTCATACATTTATGGCTATGCAAGGGTAAGTACCCAACAACTAGATTTGATTCGTCAACTAGACATGCTTCAAAATTATAACTGTACTGAAATTTTAACTGAAAAAATAACAGGTACGAAAAGTGATCGTCCAGAGCTTACTCGATTAAAAGATAAAATTAGACCTGGTGATACATTAGTTGTTGAAAGCTTTTCTAGATTAGGAAGAAGTACCAAAGATTTAATTGAACTTGTTGATTATTTTGAGAATAAGGGAGTTAAGCTAATTAGTATTAAAGAACAATTTAATACTAATACACCTCAAGGAAAATTGATGTTAACAGTATTTCAAGCATTTAGCCAGTTTGAAAGAGACTTAATTGCTCAACGTACTAAAGAAGGGCTTGAAAGTGCAAGAGCAAGGGGAAGAGTAGGTGGACGCCCTCGTGTTAAGGATAGTTTCATTCAGAGAGCATTGAAGTTATATGATTCTAAAGAATATAGCATCCAAGAAATTGTAAACATGACAGGTATTAGTCAAGCTACACTCTACCGATATATACGAAAAAATAAGCAAACCGAAAAAGGTGAACAAACTAAAGAACAAACAGCCATTATTCGCATGTTGTTACGTGTGGAAAATAATAATAAATTTGTACAAAGAAAGGGGAAAGTTCGAAAGAATATCGAATCCTTTCTCATATCACAATACAATATGGAACAACGTTCAGGAGAATATATATTTTATGTTCCTTACAAAACAATTTCAGATTTAGAAAAAAAGGTAGATAGCATAATTCGTGAAATTGATTTTGAAGCGGATTTACACAACTGTTTTACGGAGTTAGATGTGTACTGTGATGAATTGGAGCTACAATGGTAAAAGTGGCATTTGCTTATATAAAGAATTACATTATAAAATAATAAGAAGAAAAGAAAGACAGGGAGAGGAAACCCATGTCCACAAAATTAGTAAATTTACGAATTGATTTCGCTTTTAAACAGTTATTCGGAACGAAGGGAAACGAAGAAATTTTAACTGGATTTCTAAACGCTATCCTAGAAGAATCTTTAGATGCACCTATCGCATCACTACAACTAGAAGATCCACATCTTCATAAATCTTATGAAGATGATAAGTTATCCATATTAGACTTATTAGCAACATTAGACAACGGAACGCAAGTGAATATAGAGATACAACTTCGCAATACACATGATATGGTGAAGCGATCTTTATATTACTGGAGTAAACTCTATACATCCCAAATGCAAGAGGGGATGCCCTATCGTTCACTTCGGAAAACAATTACCATTAACCTATTAGATTTTATATTATTCTCCCAGGATGATTCATTTCATACCATAGGACAATTATGGAATCCAAAAAAGCAACAGATACTAAGTGATGATATTGAAATTCATTTTGTAGAAATTCCAAAATTGGTCAAACAATGGCGTGAAGAAAAAGTAAATCCATGGGAAAATGCATTTGTTCGCTGGATGTTATTACTACCAGCACATGAAGATGAACATTTAACTCAAACATTGGAGGAGATTGCGATGAATCAAGATCCAATTTTACAAAAGGCAATGAATAAATGGGAAAATATGAGCCATGACTCCTCATTCCGAACAGCTTATGAAGCTCGTGAAAAGTTACTTCTAGATGAGCAAGCTAAGCTAGCACATGCTCGTGAAGAGGGGAAAATTCAATTAATTCGTGGTATGCACAAAAATGGCATGCCTTTAGAAGACATTGCAAAATTCACAGGTCTAAGTATAGAAGAAATACGAAAACTCCTATTATAATACGTATTATTACAAAAACTTTGCGATATTTTTCGCAAAGTTTTTTATTTAATCCTTTAAACATCAACTCCCCAAAAATTTCCTTTTTTATGCAGTTTACTTTTAATTTATATTAGTGTGATTTTTAAAATAAGTTGTACCGTTTATAAAAAGTTTGATTAAAAATCCTATATAATGCCTCACCATACATGCCCATCAACTTAAGGAATGTAAACACCCCCCAAAAACAAAAAAATGAGCTGACCTCTCAAAATAACTAACTGTAGAGAAAGAAAATTTTCATTTAGGGGATGCTTTCAAACCTTAGCTTGATGGCGATGTGGTGCTACCCCGTATAGTGTAGCCTTGGAATAAAGTTGGATTAAATTAACTTAATAAACCCTGATAAAAGATGCAAATAGAAAAAGTTTGATAATTTTTGCGATCCTTACTCAATTAATGCGCCCTTTGGCTGAAGAAGGGCCCATCAGTTTATCACTGATTTTTCTTTTCTAATTTTAATTGATTAACAATGTAAGATACTAATGTAATTAACGGATTAATAATAGTCTTAGATGTTTTATACTCAACTTGCTGAGATGCATCAACCATAGATAATTGAGCAACGGAGATAACTTTCTTTGTATCTTTAATGATTTGATTTAAGAACTTTGCAATTTCTTGGTCGTATTCTTCTTTTAGTCCTTGCATTATCAATTCAAAAGTACTATTTATAACAATAACCTCTAAATCTAAAGATTTTTGATGATTATTAGCATGATGTTTAAGGCGTTCTACCGTACCTTCAACAGTTGCAGGATTTGTAAAAAGAATGGTCTGAGGCTGCTGTATATTGCAGAGGTAATCAAAGAATGGTTCATCAATTTTAATAATTGGCACTGAAATTGAGAGTTGGTCTTCCTGTAAAATTGCAATATAGTTTGTGCAAGTAATAAGGATAGCATCAACATTACATTGGGCAATCCATTCTATTTGCTCTTTAACTTTAAATTGAGCATCTGATTCTTGAAAATTTTCATTTAATGTAACTCGATACATTAAAGCTGGGTCAACAAAATGTATTAATTCAATGTTAAATAGGGAAAATGCGTTTTCTATATATTCTATATTTGAATAATGGGCGTGTAAGCACCCTAATCTTTTTCTCAATTCCATTCCACCTCTATTATATTTCTGCTTATTCTATCAGTATGCGCATCCAAATGTCTATCAAAATTGAGATTGAGACCTTTCCTCTTATTCCACAATATGGTCCTTTAGTGCAGGAACTTTATTGCTATTCAACGATTCCTTAATCCGCCTTTCAGTACAGATCTTCTATTCACTATAAAAACATCACAATTTTTTTATAAACGTCGCGACTTTATTCAAAACATCGCATCTTTTTTAAAAACATCGTGACTTTATTTACAAGCGGCATATAGACATATTTTTCAACCGCTTCCTGTACGTTAAGGGACTCGTTATTTTTTTTACAGTTTTTTATTATGAAATTCTAAATAACTAATTATAATAGGTGAAAAAACGATCAATAGTTGGGTTACGGAAAGGATTCGAAATTACATTCTTTCTCAATACATATTATGGATAAATAAAGTAAAATATGGGTTGGGGTTATGTCTCATGTTGTGTTAATCCTAACAATAACTAAGGGTACATAATATGCTTTCATACCTTTGAATAATTTTGTTATAGGAGGGATGGATATTTAACTGGCTCAAATTGTTGGTATTGATAGATACCTTTGTACTGGGGCTTTATCTATATGCGTGAGGGCCTTTCCCTAAGTCTTGTCAGGAAGTAAGGAACAGTAGGCAAACACTTATACAATATGAATAGAGGAGAGGAATGCCTTATGAAAATACGTAGTCAAATTACATGTGCAAGTCTGGCCCTTTTAATAGCTGGAAGTTCCCTGTTATATGCAACACCAACCTCAATTGTAAAAGCAGAGCCCACGCAAAATGTATCTAGTTCGTTACAAACAAATACTCAACGAGATCGTAATTCCGTCAAGCAAGCAATGCGGGATACATTGCAACTTGGATACCCAGGGATACTTGCTAAAACTTCTGAGGGTGGAAAAACGTGGGGGTATGCCGCTGGAATAGCGGATCTGAGAACCAAGAAACCGATGAAAACAGATTTTCGCTTTCGCATTGGGAGTGTGACGAAGACGTTCACTGCAACAGTTGTACTTCAATTAGCTGGAGAGAATCGCCTGAATCTAAACGACTACATCGAAGACTGGTTGCCTGGTGTCATTCAAGGAAATGGATATGATGGTAACAAGATTACTATCCGGCATATATTGAACCATACAAGTGGTATCGCTGAATACTCAAGGTCAAAAGACGCTGATTTTACGGATACAAAAAAATCGTATACGGCTGAAGAGTTAGTGAAGATGGGGATTTCTCTACCCCCAGACTTTGAACCAGGAAAGGGCTGGTCTTATTCAAACACAGGATACGTATTACTGGGTATGCTTATTGAAAAAGTAACCAAAAACAGCTATGCGGAAGAGATTGAAAATCGGATTATTGAGCCACTTGAATTGTCGAATACATTCCTACCTGGGAATTCAAGTGTTATTCCAGGCACCAACCATGCCCGTGGATATGACCAACCAGACAGAGCAAGTGAGCTAAAAGACGTTACTTATTATAACCCAAGTGCAGGTAGCTCTGCTGGAGATATGATTTCTACTGCTGACGACTTAAACAAATTCTTCTCTTACTTGCTCGGTGGCAAATTACTGAAGGAACAGCAACTAAAACAAATGCTTACTACAGTTCCTACAGGAAAAGAAGGAATCGATGGATATGGTCTTGGAATCTATGAAACTAAGCTTCCAAGCGGTGTCTCAATATGGGGACACTCAGGTGGCATCCTAGGGTTTACAACTCTAGTTGGAGGTACACTTGGAGGCAATCATACGTTGGTCGTCAATTGGAATAGTTTGGGTAGAACTGGCAGTCCTAATCCTTTTAAAAATATTTTACTTGCTGAATTTAGCAAGTAGGAAAAAAGGAAAAATTTATCGTAGTTTTCATAGTTAAAAATATAATTTTCTGTTTCAAAAGCCCCAACTTATTTTCAAAAAAAATAAGTTGGGGCTTTTTTTGTTTTGGTGGCGTTTATTCTTCTTAAGTTGACGGCCATGTAAGGTGACCCCCTATTATAAATAGTATGACATTAATTTTTCTGTTTATTTATATAATTTATAATTGCATTATATAAAAATTCAGCTAAGTCTTCATTACTAAATTGATTTATGTAATTTTTAAATCGATTATCAAATTTATACGCATTTGCAATACATGTCAACATTTCAGAATCACATACAATAGATTGTTCGAGATAACTTTTCCACTCTACAATTAATTGCTGTACTTCATCGGAAGTAGGTGATTGATTAATATAGGAAGCAATTTTTCTAAACACTCTTTCCATTTTTTGTTCGAATTCATGAAATAAGTTCGCTTTTTCATTAGGGGAGAGATTTTTCAATTTCTCCTCAAATTCTTTGTATTTTTCTGTTTCCCCATAGATGAATTTCGCTTCATGAGTATATTGTTCTTGTAATGATAAAATGGATGAATTATTAAAAATATTTAAGTTGTAAATATCCTTTCCTGATACATACTCATCTACCGCAGTAATAACTGCTTCTAAACGTTGTTTTTTTGACAATAAAGTTTGGTTATGCTTCTTTAATAATTGTTGCTGTTCTTCTCTCGTAAGCTTCAATACATTCGCAATTTCCTTTAGAGAAAATTCCATTTCCTTAAAAAATAGAATCGTTTGAAGCTGTGCTAAACTGTTCCTATCATAGAGTCGATAACCATTATCTGTTAAGTAAATTGGCTTTAATAGATTTATTTTATCATAATATTGTAAGGTTCTTTTGGTTATGCCTGTAATTTGGACAATATCTTTAACCGTTAATAATTGTTTCTTCATCCCAAAATCCTTTTATTTCATCTAGTATTAAATTGGCAGGAATTATTGTGGCTTCAAAGATGTTTTTTCCTGTTTTTTCTAAATAGTATTTGATTAAATAATATCCACAGGCATAACCAGCAGCATAAGGCATATTGACTGGTATATAGTTTTGAAGTTTTGCTAATTCATCACCATAAAGATACGGTGCAATTTTATCAAATCCTGTTAATTGTAATTGTTCCTTGAGCACGGGTTTAATACGTCTATTAAGCATTTCCATAGTTGTTTTCGATACCCAAGGTCCAAGTAGATCTTCCCCAAAAATAGAAGTAGCAAAGTTTTCTGCTAAACCCTCACTAACAATTAATTCACCTAAAGTAACCGTATGGTCCCACTGAATAAATTGATATCGAACATTATGATTACATTCATGTGCTAAAGCAGCCTTCATTCGAGGTATTGTGTATTCATTTGGCACAAATGTACACAAAATATAGCCAGGGATACCTCCATCACCACTATATCCTTCATTTAACATTAATGAAGGGCTATTTGGATCCCCTAATAGAATCGTGAATAAGTAATCAGATACACGAAGGTTCACATCATGCTCTCTAAATAAATGAAGGCTTTTCCTAACAGCTTCTTTACACTCAGACCAAAAAGAATCAGACGAAATCAATTCTAATTCTGGTGTAATCTCATTTGTAATCTGATTAGGAGAAATGCTCATTATATTATTCAATGTAATAACATCAAAGCCATTTTGCTCCTCAGCTTTAAAAGGAACATATTGAATTTCCCATTTCCCCATAAACGGAGCCAACATTTCTTGTCTGTATAATTCAACCTTTTCCTCTTTTGGAGCTTGTAAAATTTTTCGATATATTTTATCGGACCGTAATGATTTTATATTCATTTCTTTCACTCCTTATTTAATATAGTTAAAATTATGCACTATGACGTTGCGTTATAGTCAAGTGGGTTAACTAAAAATATAGCAAGAGAATGGGATTATATGTTTTTTGAAATATATTAATAGGACACTTTCATTTGTAATTACCTTAGCTTAGTTTGGATGTTGAATGTATTTGAAAATGTCTCCAAAGCCGAATTTTAAACAACCTTATTGGGGCCCACCACACATCCATTAAGCTATGCTATTGAAATACCCCCTTGCTATCAAGTTAAAAAATCTGTTGTTCTCCAAAACGATAAAAATAAACTTTGGTTCTATAAAAACACAAAATTTCCATTTAGGGGGTACTTTAAAATCTTAGCTTGATAGCCATGGGGTACCCCCACATCGCTATCAAGCTAAGATTATACAAGGTCAAGTATAGTAGAATTATTTCTTTTTTCTAAAATCCAGGCTTAGAGAATTTAAAGATTTGCATGCAAAATAAACCCTATCGGGTTTCATTTTTTGAATTAGGCCGCTTGATCTTCAGAATTGGTATAATTGTAAACGACACCTAATATATCAAAGATTGTTTTCTTCTCGTATCGATGAGATTTTCGCCCATTTTGCTGTAGGAGGTTGAACAGGCGAATGAGAATCTTTGATAGTTCTTGGGTGTCTTTCTGTATGGCTTGATAAATAAGAAGAAAGTAATCTTTAATCATATATATGGCCTTATATTCACTCAGTTCTCGTTTCTTTTTCATAAGAAGTAATTGACGCATTTGAAACATCGTAGAAGAACAGAGTATTTAACAAAAAGCTTGAATCCCCAAAAACAAATCTTTACATTTAATTTTTTCTTTCTAACCTTTGTTGCTTTCATAATTTAAATATCCTCCTTTTTGATAGCTGCATAGCGCCATAAAAGCCTACTTTGCGTATTATAAGAATTTCCCCCTCAGATTCTAAGAGTAATTTTTCAAAAAGATATATTTTTTTTGAAATAAATAATTTATACGAATGATTTCGTGTGATTTCCAATCTACCTATTCCGACAAAACCTAGCAAAGACTTTGCGAGCTTCGTCGATGGATTTTAAGAGGTATTAAACCTTGGATATGGAATTTTGCTTATAGGAGGTGGTGTAGCGCTATGTCAGAAGCAGAAGTAATATATACCAGCAGTGAGGTCTATAGCCGTTTAGGGGTAAGTGGCAGCACACTTAGAAAGTATTCGGATGTCCTTGAACGTGAAGGGTATGATGTAAGAAAAAATAGTCGGGGGAGAAGGGAATATACAGAGTTTGATATTGTACTTATTGAACAGTTAGTGGAGTTGAGTAAGCAAGATGGGATGACTTTAGAGAAAGCTGCAAAAATGATTGCAAAGCAGTTTGGAATCGCTAATAAGAAAGAGGAATCCCAGGGTACTGATCCAATCCCCTATCAAATGCAATATCAATTTCAACAACAATATAGCGCTATGATAGAAGAGATTAATAAGGTGCAGCAAGCAAATCTAATAGAAATGGAAAAGAGATTAAGTGATCGCATAGATCAACGGAATACATTAATTGAGGACGATATGAGAAATCGTAAGGAACATGAAGAAAGGATAGAAAAGAGCTTGGAGCTAAGGGATGATAATCTTATGAAGATGGTCAGAGAGATTCAAGAAGCAAAACGTACTATTGTATTAGCCCAGGAAGAAATAGCAGCAGCAAAAAGGAAATCATGGTGGAAGTTTTGGAAATAGTAATGTATATTTCTATGAAATTTGGATAAACTAATAATAGGTAACAGATAAAGTGTTTAGTAGTTAATAGATAAAATAGGGGGCTTACATTTATGGCAATCAATGCACAAACAGTAAAGCAATACTATCAATCTAATTTGGATGAAGCACTAAAAAAAGCAAGTGAGATTCTTAGAGATGCAATAGGGGAGTCTAATTTTAATGGTCTTGTAGGAGGAAAGAATAAAACGTATGGTGTCGATATCAAAGAACATGATACACCAGAAAGTTACGTTAAAGCATGGATAGATGGTCATGAAAGGGTATACGAAAAAGATAGAAATTTAAAGCTATCATTTACTAAATATGATAGCTCATCTTACAAAATTCAAGCACTATTAGAGGATAAATTTTTGAGAGGCTTTATTGAGTGTTACTTGATAAAATCATATTTTAAAAATAGATAAAAATGTAAGAATAAGTGCACACACCATAAAGATATTTAATTGAAATATAAAATTAAAAAGATGATAAAAATTAAAACCTGAAAAGATTTCTATGTTAATTTCATTTAAGAGGTCTATTAGCTCATATTTACGTTTTTTTAACTTCTTAGTGAAATTGTATTAGATGGAGTTTTATATACTGTTAAAAACAAAAATAAAAAGCCGTTTTTTTAGAAGAAGCTTTAAAAATATTAATATACGATAGAATATAGTAAATTTATTCATAATTTGGTACTTTTTATATCGGGATTTATATTTTGTGCAATTGACATGCCAATCTTTGGGTGCTGTGTTAGGAGCTAGCTTTTTACTAACAGCGTGTAGTAGTGAAAAGAAAGAAAATATAGCAAAGGCAACTGACGGTGAATCTATGAACGTAATGAAAAACGTGTTTGAGGGTTGGTATACGCAGGGGGAAGGAAATAAGCCAATACCAGCAGTAGCGAAATCGTATGATGTGAGTGAAGATAAAAAACATACACATTCCATCTAAGGGATTCAAAATGGTCAAATGGTACACCTGTAACAGCAGAAGACTTCGTATTCTCTTGGAAAAGAGCTGTGAATCCTGATACAGCGGCGGAATATGCATTTTATTCTTTAATATTAAGAATGCAAAGAAAATTAATAGTAAAGAGTTACCTGTAGATCAGCTAGGGATATAAAAGCAATAGATGATAAAACATTAGAAATACAATTAGAACAGCCTGTTCCTTACTTTATAGATTTGACAACGTTTGCAACAGAACCTTACCAATTGAAGCAAATGCGAGTAGTTAATTAATAGTAAATTGCGTAGTGATACTATCGGTAAGGGAAGTAATATTTACATAATTCTCGATTTTCCATAAAACAACAACAATAAGGTTCTGATGCAAAAATAAATTTTAAATTTAGTATTTTATATAGATATTTGATGTTATCAACGAAACCTGAATTTCTTATTAATAATTAGCTTTCGTTGATGTGGGTACAGTACGAAAAGCTACAATTAGCCAAATAATATTGATAATTAATCCCGCTATACAAAAACTTAGGGGTCCTAGTAAGTTAGGAATGATTTGTTCTGATTTATTCATAAATAAAATGACTCCAAGTATAGAGAAATCTATCATTAATCCAAAACCACAAAAAACTGCCATGATATATTTCATGGAATTGGCTCCAGCTATATAAGAAGATAAAGGTACAATATAAAGTACTAGAATAATACCTATTGAAGACCACATACCAATGCTACCAAATTTATTAGCTTTAGGCCCTGAATCTGCAAGTGGTGAAAGAGAAGAAGCTATCAATAAAGAACAAAAGAGTACTGCAGATATTAACGTTACTATGATAATCCATTTTTTTTGTGACATAATATTTATCATTCCTTTCAAAATTTTCTAATCATTACTCCCTTATATTTTGATTATACACGTAGCACTTAAGTAATGGAGCTAAAAATTCAAAAATATTCATCAAGTGTAAGATTAATCCATAAATTATACTTTTTAATCTTTAATACTTTTAATATATAAGGATGGAAAAAAACTTTTTTACTGTAGATTTTTTTATTGAGGAAGATGAAAAGACATATTCATTACATTCGAAAAATGATTACTATAAAATTAAATAAATTAAGGGGCTATGTACAAAGACATAGACCCTTAATAGAATTAACAAACTGCAACACTAATTGTGCTAATTACTTTACAGTTGATACTCACAGAAGAGCCTGCACGTAATTGAATATCTTTATCAGATGCTAACGTTTGAAGAGATATTTGACCAATCTTGTTTTCAGCAAAAGATAAATCTCCAAGCGATGTAAGGCATACCAGACATAAAAACACCTCCAAATAATGATGATTATATAATATATGTATATAGACATAGACCCTAAAAGGAATTAGCAAACCGCAATACTAATCGTGCTAATTACCTTACAGTTGATACTCACAGAAGAGCCCGCACGTAATTGAATATCTTTATCAGACGCTAACGTTTGAAGAGATAATACTTGATTCATTTAAATCACTTCCTTTCAATATGATTTTTTTCCCTTCAGGGTTATTATACGAAGGAAATAGTTTTGAAATCTCTGGAATTGGTAACCAAGAAAAACCACGTGAAGAGACTTCATGAAGAGCTAGAAGCATACCACTTGCTCCTGAAAAAATGTCTCCCGATAATCTATAATTAAAATCTCCAGGAATAAAGAATTTACCTTCATCCTCAAGTAAATAAAGATTCATTGTTTCTATTGCTCTGTTAATATATGAATCTTCATCTTGCAAACTAAATTCAACATCAATTGCATTTGCAGTAACAATTAGGCCTGATAGTCCACGGAATAGCCCAGGACTATAAAAACACTTAGAGGCTGACATCTCTCCAATTGCTAAAAGTTCTTCATGCCAGTCCTTATTTTTTAACAGGTGTCTCAATTCAATCATAGCGAGACCAATCCCTGCACTTCCCCCAGCAAGATAAGGTACAAACCTTGAGTTATCTCTTACTTGATATACTCCTGTTTCTTCAAGGACACATTGTCCAGTATCTTTTTCAATAGCACGAATAGATAAATTTAGCCAATGTTCATTTTCAGTAATCCAATACAATGTACTAAATAACAATGATGCTCCTGACCATCCATCAATAAGGCCAATTGGAATTGCATCAAGATCATCAGGCCTTATTACAACATCACGATTAAGAAGTTCTTCTAATTGATAACCGATTCCCAATGCTTTTTCAAAAAGTGATTCAAAACCAGGTAAAGTTGATGCTGATAATAACGATAAGCCGATTCCTGATAATCCAGTTCTAAGAGATACATCTTCAGAGTCGATTTGATTCGGAATCGAATCGTATACCTTTTTCGCTTCTGTGATCATTCCAATTTCATAAAGCACACCAGCAATTCCAGCTTTCCCATTGAAAAGTCCATTATCAAGATTATCAATATATTCAGCACTACTAAACTTCACAGCCCATTCCCTTGCTTTTTGAGGTAATATTCCAGTACGAGCTAGTGCCATTATTACTCCAAAGCCGCCCGTCTGAATATTGAGTAACCCGTTAGACTCATATTGACGAATATCTCCTGGTAAGAGCCTATCACCTTCTCTAAGGTCGGAAACAATCCCTTTTCTAAGACTTGAAATTACTTGTGGTAAATCATTTTTATCAAAATATTTCTTTGGTGAAGATAGAATACTATCTATTGGTTTAGCCTCACGTTTTTCACATTCAACCTCAATCTCTTTAATGATTTTTAATGCTTCCTCACCAAAATATTTAGATATCCATTTATCATGTGTCTGAAGTATACTTTCGGCCATGTCTTGGACTGGTCCAATAGGAAGAAAAACATTTCTAACTATACGTAATAGTGCAAACCAATCAGCTTGTTCTCTATTAGATTTTACCGATCCCGTAAACCCAGGAGTCATTAAACCAGAATGTTTAGTATCTGTAATATCGCTTGCGGATTCAAAATCTATTAACCTAACTTCATTTGTAGTAGTAACCATAACATTAGAGGGTTGCAAGTCTCCCATACCAATACCACGAGAATGTATGTCTTCTATTGCTTTTTTGAGCTGTTTTAAAATGCCAACAGCCTTTTCACAAAATTCTTTGGAATCTTGATTTCTAGAGAATGGATAATATGCTGCCAACCATGTATTAAGTGTAGATCCCGGGATATATTCCTCGACAACAAATGTATGCTCCCACTCTTGGAAAATTTCTTGATATTGAACAACACATTCAATACCTTTTAAACGTTCAAGAATTTTAGCCTCATGCTTTAGGCGTTCCACCGCATCTCTACCTTGTCCATCAAGGCCTGCTCCTGGTCTTCCTTCTTTTAAAACAATTTCTTTCCCAGAATCCCTATCCTCAGCTAAATATACGCCTCCACCATTACTAAAATGTAGTGCTGATTTAATATTATAATTACTCAGTTTGGATTCTTCTAACATCGTTTCTTCTTGGGTCTTGGTCATTTCTTTTATTACTTGTGGCTCTTCAACAAAATCTGGAACAATGTATGATGCACCACGAGAATCAGGAATATATTCACCTGATGGAGTCTTAATAGCTAGTACCTTAGATGCACCATCCTCCACATACATTTCTGCAAATGCTCCATATCGGAAGTAAACATTACCATCCAACCATCTCTTATCGCTAAGTATATATGGACCGTTTTTTAAATCTTTTAGTATATGGTGCAAACTATCTAAAAGGAACACAAATTGCTCCTCATTTAATGGATAGATTGTAATAAATTTACCAGAGCTTCCTCTATCACCATATTTAGAATTTTTAAGTATTAATTCCCAAAGATTTGATACATGCTTGAAAGTGACAGAATGCTCAAAAAGGAAAGCTGAAACTAAATCCAAAGTTTTTTGTGCTTCGCTTGAGGCTGCACTAATATGAATTTTCCAACCTTGAATAGGTAAAATAACATCTGGTCTTAAATAATAAGTCCAATGATCATCTGATCTTGTTTCCCATAATTCAGGAAGAGATGGAAGGTTTAACTTTGAATCCTCTGCCTTTACTTTCGGAGGCTCATAATACCTTTCATTAGGAATAACATATCTTATATAGCGCATATCCATTTTGATTACCTCCATTGATTAATGTGAAAAATAATGTAAATTATATTAATAAATCAAAATATTAACCTTACTGACTACTATAATTATTTAGGCAGCAGAATTAACTATTAATTAAATAGATTCTATGGGTTTTTGATGCATACTAATTTAAATGCTTAATTATTATTGTTGTCCTGGTAGACATGTAAATACACTAATAGTACTTTTCTCTTTACAAACAAGGCTTAAATTTGAAGTAAGTCCTCCTTGCACTGTAGTTTTTTTCATTTCCTGTAATCCAAGTACTTTTGACATTTGCTTATTATAAGACATCTTTTATCCCCCTTTCTTATTAGTTTTAAATTTTGTAATGGATTTAAGAACCAAAATTATCACTAATTGTGGCTTAAGCTATAATTAGTTTAATATTTATGTACTAAAACTCTTGGGTCAGCTGATAAACAGCCTGATGCTACTTGATATGCAGCTTCAATTGTCTCACCCCAATAAGGTCCCCAAAGTGTATTCTTTACAGATTTCATTGAAAGGCTTGAAACAGAATTCTGTACATATACTCCTTTGTGTTTTGTTATCCAGGGTCCTCCAGACATCCCACTTTTCCCCTTACAGCTTATTCCTTGTAATGAAGAGTTTTTAAATCTATCCCTTTGTGCTACCCCTTGATTAATTAAAGGTTTTTTAGCAGGAAATAATCGGTTTTGAAATCCACAAACCCAATAATCTAAGTTCCGAGATATATTAAATGCAGCAGGAACAGCATATTTATAATAATTACTATTTGCTTCAAACCTTGATTCAAGAACGAGGAATCCAGTATCGTATTCAACTGCACCTTGTTCGGCCCACACTCTCGGAATAGTAGCTAAAACAGGTTTAAAAGAAATGCAAAAGTCTTTCCCTTCTACATATGGTAAAAATGCAATCTGTTCATAAAAACTCTGAGCTTCCCAATCGTATATACAATGTGCTGCAGTTGCAATTAGTGGAATATGGGGGGACTTAATAATATTACCGCTGCCTAGTGATCGTTTTCCATTTACCCAAAATTCTACCTTTCCTAAACATGACAATAACGATTTCTCGTTGTCACTTAGTCTACTACCAAGAAACACCACCATTCCATTTCCCCCTAAACATCATGTTAAAAATAAATATAACTAACTGAATAAATACCAAATAAATAATTGTTTTAAGGTAAAATCAAATCCTGTTAAACAATTTAGAAATATATTACATAAATTAAATATATTTCCATTCAAAGGAAACTATATAATTGTATATTAAGTTTGTCAATATTTAATTTTGTTAGAATATAATTATTAGAAAAATAAAATGTGATTGTTGATTATTTTCTTTAAATTCTAACTAATCTTAATACAAAGTTAACTTTATAAGTTTATATTAAAATTGTCAAGTAATGGTTTATATACAAAAAGATAGAAGATAAATACAAAAAATAGTAAGATCGGATACTTGAAAATTCCTTTTATGAATGGATAAATTTTCTATAGCCAATCTTACTATTAACTTAAATAACTAAATTTTTTCAATATAGGCAATCTGAAAATAAAGCATTTCTTTTATTTAATCCAAGAAACAACTTATTACTTGGGTTTTTTATCAAATGTATTAAATTACGTTGCTAATTCTAGAGTTAACTGTTGTTCTACTAATTCTTTATAAAGAGGGTGTGTTGCTAATAATTTTTTATGAGTACCTGCCCCAGTCACCACTCCACCTTCTAGCATTATTAATTGATCTGCTTGCCGTACTGTTGCCAAACGATGGGCAATAACGAATGTTGTCCTGTCTTTCATTAATTTTTCTAATGCTTCTTGTACAAGTCTTTCGGAGGTACTATCAAGATGTGCTGTTGCTTCGTCTAACAATAAAATTTTTGGATTGCGAATCATTGCACGCGCAATCGCTAAACGTTGACGTTGCCCACCCGATAAGCGAATTCCTCTTTCTCCTACTTCTGTTTCAAGTTGATCCGGTAATGAGTCAATAAACTCCTCTAAATTTGCGTGAACAATCGCCTTTCTAATCTGTTCTACTGGGACGTTCTCTAAGCCATATGTTAAATTTGAACGAATTGTTCCTGACATCATTGGTGAATCTTGTGACACATAAGCTATTTTTTTTCGCCATTCAACTAACTGCATGTTGTGAATAGATTTCCCCTTATATGTAATATCTCCCTCATTCGGGTTATAAAAGCGCTCAAGTAGTGAAAACAACGTTGTTTTTCCAGCACCACTTGGTCCAACAATAGCTGTCATCTGTCCTATTTTTGCTTGAAAAGAAACTGATTTTAAAATAGATTTTTCCTTCGAATAGGCAAACGAGATATTTTGAAATGACAACGTATCATCTGTACGGCCTAAGTCATCTGATGTACACATATCTGGTTCTGATTCTGCTAATAGAATTTGATTTAACCGTTCACTTGCCCCCAAAGCTTTTTGAAACTGTGTAAATAAACTAGCTAATTGTGAGAAAGGAACTGAAATCTGGAATAGATAAAAAATAATCGCGACAAGTGCACCTGCTGAAAGTGTTCCTGCAGCAACACGAGTACTACCATAACCAAAAATAACAACAAGTAAAAGTAACATTACACTCATTGTTAATGGCTGAATAATAGCCATAATTTTAGCCTCTTTTATCCCAAAACGAAAAAGTTTTGTCATTCTCTTTAATCCTATTTGTTCTTCATACTTTTCTGCTAATGATGACTTAACAAGACGAATATCAGTTAATACTCGACCTAAATCACTTTGAAATGATGCAGTTTCATCTTGAAGAGAGCGAGATACCTTATACATACTCTTCCCCAGTGGCGCTATTACAAGACCAGCTAAAGGAATAACCACAATCATCATAAGTGTTATTTTCCAGTCAATTGATATTAATAGAATTACGGAACCAATAATCGAAATAATCCCTGATATAAAGGGAATCAATTGTCCTGTTATAAACTCTTTTATAATCAATGTATCATTAGTCATGCGACTCATTGTTTCTCCAGATGGATGGCGATCAAAAAACGAAATAGGTAAATGTAATATTTGTTGCCACGTTTTCTCACGCAAAGCTAGTACAACACTTTGCCCTACAAAATTCATGGTATACAACGCTAAGCCTGACATAATTAATTGTGTGACAAAAACACAAATTAAAACGGCAATTATTTTAGTACTTATCTGATCTAAAGTCATTCCATCTATAAACTTCTTTGTTACCAATGGAACCGCTAAAGACAAACATGTCTCAATAATAACAAGTACCATTGCCAGTATAAGTAACCATTTCGCTGGCATGAAAATTTTAATCATGCTCCAAAATTTTTTTATTCCTAATGTGCTTTTCATATTATTGGTCACTCTTTTATCCTCCTTATACAATGTCTTTTTTAAATCAATTATCATTACCAAATAAATACAATACTTAGCAATTAAAATATAACAGTATATGGTTATTTTTGCACTTAAATTTTTTAGTAATTCTGATAATTACCGACAAATAGATTATTTTACTGTTTTTTTAACAAAAACCAATAGTTGACAAACTCTATATGTCATTATATGGTTATTTTGCGCTATTTTTTTGAATTCAGGTAATTTGTTTAAATTAACATTTTTTCTATTTTCTTAAATTAAAACCAACAGTTGACAAACTTCAAATTACATTATATGGTTATTCCGCGCTACTTTTTTGAATTCAGGTAATTTGTTTAAATTAACATTTTTTCTATTTTCTTAAATTAAAACCAGCAGTTGACAATTTTAATATAAAATTATATGGTTATTTCGCACTTAATTTTCTGAAATTCAGATAATTAATTATTAGAATTTTTCAACTCCCGTTTAATTCAAACCAATACTTGACAAGTTAAATATACAGGTATATGGTTATTGTTGCGTTGGTATATTTCAGAATATATTAAATTTTTAGTTAATAGTAATGATCTGCTTGAATTCAATTAAGATTTAGCGCTTAATTTTTACGATTAGTTATCTGAATGTTTAGTTTTCATTCTAATTCGTATTATTTTAAAAAATAAAATCGGAAAGTAGGATGCCAAATGTCTTACCATAAACAAATGTCAAAAGTACTTGAATTGCAGGGAATGGCAAAAACTGCAGCGCAAGGGGGACTTACTTCAAATTTAAGTTTTATTTGTAAAGAAAAAAGTACTATTAGTGTATTTACATGTCTACCAGGACAACAATAATAGATATTTTGCTTGAAACTAAAATCGAAAGGAAGATGAATGATGTCTTATAAAAATAAAATGTCCAATGTTTTAGATCTTCAGACTTTAGAAACAGGAAATTTATCTACAGCAAATAAATTATACTCAACAAATAGTTATTTTGGATGCCCAAATAATACAGTTGCAAGTACTGTTAGTATTATGGGTTGCTAGTATTGCTTACATTAAATTTATACTGAAAGGAGGTGATTTAAATGAATCAAGTATTATCTCTTCAAACGTTAGCGTCTGATAAAGATATTCAATTACGTGCAGGCTCTTCTATCAGTATTAACTGTAAAGTAGTTAGCACGATTAGTGTTGCGGTTTGCTAATTCTTCTTAGAATCTATATCTTTATACATAGACCTCTAAGTTATTTAGTTTCATAGCAATCATTTTTCAAATGTAATTAATGTTGCAAGTACTTTTAGTATTATGATTGCTAATATTGCTAAAAGGAGGTGATTTAAATGAATCAAGTATTATCTCTTCAAACGTTAGCGTCTGATAAAGATATTCAATTACGTGCAGGCTCTTCTATCAGTATTAACTGTAAAGTAGTTAGCACGATTAGTGTTGCGGTTTGCTAATTCCTCTTAGAATCTATATCTTTATACATAGACCTCTAAGTTATTTAGTTTCATAGCAATCATTTTTCAAATGTAATTAATGTTGCAAGTACTTTTAGTATTATGATTGCTAATATTGCTAAAAGGAGGTGATTTAAATGAATCAAGTATTATCTCTTCAAACGTTAGCGTCTGATAAAGATAT
>NZ_JBBOVE010000004.1:0-73049 GCF_038006445.1 Bacillus sp. FSL K6-1218
TCGGCTCTGGTTTTTCAGATTTAACCACTTTAATCTTCAATTTATAGTTCCCTTTGAACGGCTCCATAACTAGAATTTCTTGTCCATCAAATACTTCTCCAGTATACGGTCCAATTAAAATTACATCCCCCTTTGAAGAAATATAGCCTTCAACATAATAATTTAAATCGCCTTTGGGACGTGCAGGATTATCAAATGTGCTATTAGGCGTAATCACAATTTCATCATATCCTGGTTCATCTGGTGTATACCATGCTAACGCCTTTGTTGGGCTGAAAATCATTGTAGTGGATAAAGCAATTCCAATTGTCATAATACCAGCAGCAGTCTTTTTAGCAGTAGTTTTTTTGAACATATGTGTCACTATTACTAAATACTCAACTTTTGAGTTATCCTACTTTAGCAATAGTTTCCTCCCTATATATAGCATTAGGACAATGCTTGATATTCCTTAATTATTATTTAACCATATTAAAATATAACATTTTATGTAGTAATTGACTATGTGAAACCTTAATTTTTAGTCAGGATCAATTAATTCTTCCTTCGCTACTCCAAGCGCGTATGCTAAAGTCATTAATGCCCGATTTCTTGCCCTATGAAATTGGGATTCTGAAATATGAAATTGATTACAAAGCTGCACTACACTTTTATCTTTCTTAATATAGTAATGAATAATCAATTGCCTTTGGTTTAACTCCAAACGACTAATCTTACGTAATAGAGAAGTAGTAAACTCACATGCCTCAACATTTCTAAGAGCTGTACTTTCTGTAGAAGAATGAAACGTGGTGTTTACTGTAGTTGATTCATTTAAAGTGTACGAAGCTGTAATTTTTGGTTGCTGTTTCTCTTCTAAGGCCCAAACGTAGCGATGATACTTATTAAATTCTTTTAGAACAAGTTTAATAATTTTCTTCTCTTGTTCCTTAGTTGGTTCAACAAGCATTGCCAAACAAATCACCCCCACTTTTTCATTTCGATTAGCTTAATAAATAAAAACTATATATTCTTTGAACTTTATATAAAGATAATATGCTTTTGTGATTGTTTTTAATAAAGGTTACTTTTTATCTTTCTAGGGTAAAAATATGATTTAGTTTCGTTTTCATATCACTTATGCTTTACAATAAAAAAGTATATATTTTAAGTATGAACAGCATTTTACGATTTTCAATTTTTTTTAGCATGGAACGAACTTGATTCAAAGAGTTGTTCAAGAGGTACTTTTAGGCAAATGCTTATTGCTTTTGCTCTATCTGCACTTACACCACATCTTCCTTGCTCAATGCTATATAGAGTATTTTCAGGAACCTTTGTTATTCTAGATAATTCAGCAATAGTTAGACCTCTTGATTCTCTAATTTGTCGTATCAATGTTAAATTACTTTGATTTTCTGTAGTCAAATGCTCACCTCCTACCTATATTCTATTGGATTAATAATCCAATGTCAACGTTTAGTTTAAATCAATTCGTCGTTTTGTTCAAGCGAAGAGAATTGATTTTATCTAATCTAAAAAAATTCGAAAGGTTGATCGGATTGGAAGGAAATATTTTTGGTACAAACCTTAGAAACTTAAGAAATTTAAAAGGAATAAGTCTAAATGCTTTAGGAGAAGAATTGAATGTAACAGGAAGTGCTATTTCTTCCTGGGAATTAGGAAAAAAAGAACCTAATTTAGATATGTTAAAAAAAATAGGAAACTACTTTACGGTAAGCATCGACTATTTGCTTAGTCATCAAGTCTCTAACAGTGAATCCCAAAAGAAAGAAGTCGTTTCTAAGCTTGCCACAAAAATTTATGAAAAGTATCGTGATGTTCCTGATAGTAAAAAAACAATGGTTGAACAAGAAATATTGAATTATGTTGATTATTTACATTTCAAAGCTCAAGCTGAACATGAAGAATTGGAAAAGCTAGGACATAATTAAAAGACTACTAATAAAAAATAAAAGGGTGGAGCATCTCTCCAATCTTTAATTTTTACTTTTAACAGCCAATTTTCTCAGGATCAGCCGTCTGATCTAACAACAAGTTTTTCAACTCAACCAAGTCACATAAAACTTAAATACAAATCAAGGTGAGCATTATAAAATTTTCATATAGCCAATGTGTTTCTTACAGAATACAAAAAAGGCGTAAACTAATGTTTTAGTCTACGCCTTTTTCTTCAATCCGAAGAACCACTTTTAAGAAGAATAACCTCAAAAAAACCAATAATATTGTTAAAAATCCCATGTAAGTATACCCTTGCATACCTTGTATAAATACACGAAACAGTATAATATTATTGATGTCGCATCTGGTTATGCTTCATCAAGTGGGCAGCCTTTCTAAAACAGTTCGAGTGTTTTAAGAAGGTCGAAAATATAAAGAGCTCCAACTCTTTATATTTTCAGCCCGTGTAACTATGTAATTGTTAGTAGTTCACAATTTAGATGCTAATAAACATCTGTCAAAATTAAGATTACAACGATTGTTTAGTATCGTCAATCCATAATTTCTCAAAAACTGCTATATCTAACCAAACTACATATCAAAAGTCTTTGGAAAACCCAGTGTTATCAACGAATTAGATGACTGGGATTTTTTTTTTGGACTTTTTACAATTACAAATTGTGGAAATACGTAGAACGTTTGTTCTAATTTTAGTACTTATTTTTAGTTTTGTAAACATAAATCGTAATAAATAACAATAAAAATATAGTTTTTCATTCAGAATGCTAGTTTGTGAATTTTTCACATACGTTTCTCTTATATCAAATTTGATATTTGGGAAATCTCCCGTAAAACAGCGAATGCGATTGCCTCTATTGAGACAATCGCATTCGTAATATTTAAGGGTTAACCCATTCCGCCACCGGGATCTCCCATTCTAGCATATAATTGTTCAGAATCTTTTTTGACTATATCTTTTGATTGTTCTTTACTACCAGTAGCCGTAAAAACAATTCCTGCTACTAAAGCAATAGTTGTTATTGCAAATAGAATTTTCTTCATATTACACCACCCTCACACATTGTACCATTTCTAGAGAATTTAACCAACATCTTTTTCGGTAACTTGCTATAAAATCTATTACCTTCGCACTCGAATTGCATAATTGAGTTTTCAATTAAAGTAATATCATTCTTTGCTATTCCTAAATAACAGTATTGCATTGGAGTTAAAAATCCTTTATTTCTTTCTAGTTCAACAAGAATTTCAACTGCTTTTTGACTATTACCCTTAACAATCTCAAGAAAAGCTTCCTCAGCAGGATGATAAATTTTAATATTGTCTAGCTCCTGTTGATTGACTAACTTAATAAATGCATGGGTAGTGAAAATTGATTCTTTTCTTTTGTTTGCTCTCTCTGATTGACATAAATCAAGCATTTCTAATGACTTATTTATATACCAAGTTGCTCTTTCATAACTTTCAAATGTATATGATTCAGCAAGGTATACTAATGCTGAAGCTCTTAAAAGTGAGAAACAATCTTTATCATCTTTTAAATGCAATATTTCGTGACATAATTCCCTGGCCTTATCAACTTTATCTTGCATTAAATAAGCATAGGATAATCCCTCTTTAATTCTTCCGCTATAAGCTGCTCGAATAAAATCATCCGTAATCAATTCGATATTAGGTTGCATTACTTCCGCATAATCAAAAAGGGAATTGAATTTCTCTAAATCGTACATCGTGTAGAAAGTTAATATCCCATATAAGACCTTAATTTCTTCCGTCTTAATAATTTTACGCTTTTTTCGTTCTTCAAGTTCGTCCAATAATGCTTTTCCTTGAAGAATACCACTACTACGCATCCAAACTAGCTCATATGCATAAGCCCATTCTCTATTCATTGCTAACGATGACTCTTTCTCACTATCAACGACTAATTTTAATAGCCCAAGATCACCTTTAGCATTTGCGTATTCCATAGCAATTCGTAAATTTATCTTACTTGTGGTAACAGAACAAAATTTATATAGCATTTCCTGCCTTTTATTTATATCGTCATATAAAATGTTGAGTAACTTAAGTAAACTCCAAAAACCAAATTGTGTTTTACCTGCTAGGTTCTTTGAAAGTGTACCACCAGCAACTCCCATTTCTTTCGCAAGATCTCTCTGATTCCTTCTTTGGAAATCAATTGTATCTATAAGGCTACTTAAAAATCTATCTATTGTTTTTTCAGATTCTACATTCTGACTCTGCTTTAAATTCATACTAATTGCCCCTTAATGTAAGGATTCCCCCACCAACATCTTTTAAACTGAATGTTAGCATATGGTATCTTAGCATAATAGTACTAGAAGACTTGTCGAAATTTGTCGGTAAACCGAACTAAGCAAATATGAAATAATGCATATTTAAAAATAGAGAACTTCAGTAATAAAACCAAAGCCCTCTTTTGCACTGTAATTTTTAGTTATCCTTCGTTTCTTAACTGCTTTCTTAACTTCCTATTCCCCACATACAAATAGGCTTTTGTCTCATAAGGCCCATGTTTAAAATATGTATAACTACCCTTGAAAATCGTTATTTGGCGCTTCTCAGTCTGCAACAGCACCCAATACTTACTTTCATCCAACACAACACCTGATACATTCTTACCACTAGGAAAATAAACCGTAATTGTATCCCCCACAGAAAATACATACTCCGTAGGCTTTTTATAATCAGCTAGTTTCATTTCCTCCGTGTAAAAATCATTTGTCATAAGTAGTGGCTCATGCTTCACATGTGTAATATAAGATAAAGCACCCTTCATGATTGTATAATAATTATCTTTCTCACTTTTAACATAAAGATAATAAGCATCCTCAGACAATATAGTTCCTTTTATCCCCTTACCATCTTTAAATACACAACCTATCTTTTCACCGATATCAAATACAAATGACGTTTTCTTATTGCCCTCACTAAACTTAGGAGATCTTTCTTCAACAGTTAGAAACTCTTCATGCCTTATATATTTAACTTCAGAAAAATTAACTGTTACTTGATACGGATCACCGTTACCCTCCACATCAAGAACACAATAATACTCTTCTATTGTTGAAATTTTCCCTTTTAACAATTCATCATAATTAAGTAGCTTTATATCTACAGTAGCCCCCCTCATAAATACATAAGAGTGTCTGTAACGCCCCCTACTATCACGATCAATAGGATAATTTTTACCCAAATGAAACACCACCAATATTCTAATTTTCTAATAACCACCTAAAATTTCACATACCATATTGAGTATATAACCCTAGTACTGTAAGACTAAAACTCCAAGAATAAGAGAAACAAAAAACTAGGTAATGCTGTAACGCTATAGCTATCAAACCAAACCATGTATCGTAGATATAATTATGTATTGGCAGAGTGGACAATTAAAAATTAACCAGCTGGTAGCCCTTCGATTAGGCTGTATGACACCGTTTCTTCTGCCATAGCGCTATCGCTCTTTGCTTGTAGTAAGATATTACCCATTTGGGGAAACAGTTCGTTTAAATAGCTTAAATAACTCTCTCTTTTTTGCCCTTTTTCACGTAAGGCAAATGAAATTAACATTCCAATCGTTGAAAAACCTGTTTTCGCTGTTTTTCCTTTCCCTTCAACCGTCTTATATATTTTATTACTCTTTTTTAGGACAGTGTTTAGGGTACTTCTAGGAATATTAATCGCTTCACATAGTTCTTTTTGTGTAAAGTATAGCACAGGTTTGTTTTTAGAATTCATTGACAGGAAAGCGATAATATCTGCTTCCCACTCATGCCAATGAGAACGTACTCTATCCTCACGTTGTTTTTTGTGTTTTCTCCAGAATGCAGCTGGTGACCTAAACGAATTAACTTGTCCAGGTGTCGCATAGGTTTGAAGTAGACGATCAATGTAATCTTTATGTGCAGCCTGGTACTTTCCTGAATATGCAGACATGACAATCCCTCTAACCTCAGCATGATCTAAAGGTTGATCCAGGTTACTATTAAACTGATCCATCATGTCTAATGTCTCTTTAATTGACACTTCACTTTGAAAACAAGCTAATGACAAAGTGAAAATTGCATTGTTTCGCCCTGCTTTTGTCTGTTGTGGCGCTATATTCGTACAATTAATAATTTGTTTAAACCACGCTTCTTCAACCTGTTTTGGTTGCTCTACTGGTTTGTTTTTAGAGAATGGAGTTTCAATTACGTTATTTTCACCTGGTATTACAAAAAATTCTTTGCCTTTGTTATCATCTTGTCTCTTACTCCACTCTTGCAGTTCCTTGAAAGAATATACATTTTCCTCGAAAAACATAATGATATTCTCTTCCGAAGGCATTCTGAAGAAGCCAAAGTGATTACATGATAAATCCACGTTTGGCAAACTCTCAGCAAACATTTCTCTCAAGTTTTGAGAAATTCTTTTTGCCGATTTAATAGCGATATAGTTCTTTTTATTTGTTACATATACAGCTTTATCTAACACATAATATACTTGGTAACCCTTTGTAGTTTGAAGAATCATAGTCGGCACACCAAAACCAGCATTTAACGCAACATCGTTAATCGCTGTCATTGAGAATGTCTTTGAATCAATGTCGATTACAAAGCAATTAATTTGTTGTAAGTTCTCTTCTGTATGTCCAACGATAGTGCGAAGACCATTCTCGCCATATGTACCAAAATTATATACATTAGGAGTCCAGTGAGAAGCTTGTCCAACATGATCCAGTGTAGCTTCCTCAGATGTTAACACTACCCCTCTTGTACCAAAAGGTGCGCTTAAATCTTCCTTCTTACGAGTAATAAAAATAGATCCTTTTTTATTCTTCTTGCCATTCAGCATTTTGTCTTCAAATTTCTCTTGTTTTGTAATAGATACCAAAGCAGCCTTTGAGTTTTTAGATTTGTATTTTCGTAAACCTTTATGAAGTATAAGATTAATAGCTTTCTGTACTGTATTCATGTTGGACCTCCTTTCTACTAGATTTAAGACAACAAAAAAAGGTGAGCAGTTGTATCACTGCTCACCTAAATAAATAGACTTCCCGAATTGTATAAAAAGGTAGAAAAAACCATAATTAAATACGCTTATAAATGCACTTAAATAAGGGTTTCTATCTTTACAAATCTACACTAATTAACTATACTAATAGGAGATATTTCATATCTCAATAGCATAGTTAACTAGAACGGTTTGGGAAGTTTACTCACTGATGTAGCAGTGACGTAAATGGAATACAAGATGTGTCCAGCAAATTGTATTCACCAAGAAGTAGAAGTGTGTCCAGCAAATCTACTTCCTCTGTCTGTTTGGGATCTTCCAAATCTCAATTAGACAGCCGTTCTTTTTTTATTTGTTTTTATGTTTTATGTGTCTTATTTATTCTACAAATTCTTACGAATTTCTTATGTATAATATCAAACTAAATCGTATTGTGTTGAGAAACTTGTTGTCTATAACGTTACAACAAGTTTTTTTATTTGTAAATATCAAAAAAAGATACATATTAAGCATATACCCCTAAAAGGAGAAAAGATACATGTATCTTTGTATCTTTGTATCCTTTTATCCTTGTATCTTTGTATCCTTGTATCTTTGTATCCTTGTAATCTTATAATCTTGTATTCTTGAATAACCTACAAAACGTTGATTTAACAACATTTATTAAATAAATACAGGTTAGTTTTTAATAATAAATAAGTAAAAGATAAAAAAGGATACATTTATCCTTTTCATACTTCCGCTTCTATGTTATGATTGTTTCAGGATACAAAGATACATGTATCTTTTATTACAATTGTGTTACATTTAAAAAGGAGTGAATCTCTATGAAAAAAGGACACGTAATAATCAACGCCCAACAAAAAGGGGGCGTAGGAAAGACAACTGATTCTTGTATGGAATCTATTGTAGCTTCTCTAGTATTTAATAAGAAAGTTTTATTTATTGATACAGACCTTCAAGGGAATGGAACTACATTCTTAGCAAAATCTTTCAAAATAGAAGAAATGCAAAAAACATTAATGAAATGTTTAGAAGATGGTAATCTATCAGATGGCATTATAAAACTTCATGAAAACCTTGATATGATCCCATGCGGTTACGATATGAGAAAATACACAGATTTTTTAATTGAAAATTTTAAAACTACTGAAGATCGAACTTTTTATTTTGCAAAGTTACTAGATAAAATTAAATACGACTATGACTACATATTTATTGATATTCCACCTTCAACGGATCTTAAAGTGGATAATGCTATGGTAGCATGTGACTTTGTTATAGTTGTACAAGAAACTCAACAATTTTCCTATGAGGGAAGTCAAAGATTGATCTTTGATTATCTCCAAACTTTAGTTGATGACTTTGGAGATCTTGTTAAAATGAACGTAGTTGGAATTTTGCCTGTATTATTGCAGAAGAAACGTTCTTTACATAACGAGATTGTTAAAAATACTATTGAAACTTTTGGTGAGGAAAATGTCTTCAGTACAATAATAAATAATCATGCTCGCCTAGAATGGTATCCACGTATTGGGTTCCAATTTGAGGATCATCATGATAAGAGAATGCTAGCTCTTTTCTGTGACGTTTTCTGCGAGCTTGAAGAAAGAATCCATCTATTTGAAACTACAGAAGATATTGCAGACTATAAATATACCCCTAAATATTTTGTAGATAACAAACTTACTAAATTAGGGAAAGGAATTGATATAGGTGAAATTACTAAAGAGAGAGCAACCCAAAACTCCTAAGATTAATGAAAATGCTGATGTCACAAGAAAAAAAGTAGAAGATAATTCACCCGCTTCTCAGACAATAGCGGATGCAACAATTCAACAAAAAAAACAAGTTGGTTCTCATAATCGTAAAAATATAAAAGTTTCTCCTGATACATTTAGTCTGATTCAAAAAATCTGTACTTTAAGAAGCTTAAAAAAATATGAAGTAATAGATGAACTACTTGAGAATTTTATAAAAAACGAATTGACTGAAAGAGAACAGAAGCTACTTCAAACTCTTAGTTCTAAAGAGGATATATAGAGATACGCATTATGCCGTATCTTTTTATTTTAGGATACAAAGATACATGTATCTTTGTATCCTAAAAATCAATTTACTAAAGGAGATGTACCATGAGAACCCTTATTATTGCCTTAGTTGTCATAGGTTTAGTGTTTTTTAACGTAATATCCTTACATACAATTGGAACATTAGCCTTCATAATCGGATTCATAATAGGAATTGCACTTGGTATTTATCTCTTATATCGGTTTGTTCTTGGACTTCTTGCACTATTTATAGCTTTCATTGGCATTGTTTCAGTGATCTGCTTAATTACATACGCTGCAACCAATTTAATTTAAAAGGAGAATTGAATTATGAATGCTCTAAAGGAGAATAAAAAACAAATTTCTTTCTTTAAATTATTTTTCAAAAATCATCCCATAAACAATGATGTATTTGTTATTGAAGTAAGTGATAAATACTTCATTTTTGAATATGAGACTGTCATAAGTATGATTGAAGATTTCTCTCCAAAACAACAAGAAAATATAAGAAGGCAACTGCGACTTTACAATTCCTTAAATCAGGATTTAACCGTTTGCTTAATACAAATTGCATCTGATTATGTTAGAAGACTTATAGGAGAACATAAAAAAATAGAGTGCAGAATCCTACCTCTACACTCCATTTATAATCACAATTAAAGAATACGTAGATTCTTCAACGCAATATACCCAACTAAAATTATACTATATTTCTACAGTACTTGTAACTAAAATGGAGTCCAAACGTACTCCATTTTTTACCTATTAAACCTTTTTATTTTAGGATACAAAGATACATGTATCTTTGTATCTTTTTGTTGGTTTGGAATAAAGTTTGATTAAAACGCACTTTTTCTAATTAAAAAGTCGTTAGCTCCATTTGAATGCTGATGGCATCATTTAATTTCCTCATCACTTCTTCGTCTAAGGTTGTAATCTTCTTAAAAATCCTTTGTTTCCCTATCGTCCGAATTTGTTCTGCCATTGCAATACTACGTCGGCGAGGGTGTATACTTGTTCCTAAGTTAACCTGAGTTGGGAGTCTAACAAGATCGAAATTAACTATAATAGGTACAATTGTAACAAATGGAGCATGCTTATTGTTAATATAATTTGATACAATTACTACTGGTCTAATACCACCTATTTCAGAGTCCACAGGGCTTCCTAAATCTGCAAAGTATACTTCACCACGCCTTATAATAGTAGGAACCTTATACGTTCTTGGTTTAATTTTATTACCACTCACATTTAGTAATGGAACTAGCCTTTGTATCGTTTGTACTTGCTGCTCCGTTTGTACTTGCTGTTCCTCTTGTACTTGCTGTTCCTCTTGTACTTGCTGCTCCTCTTGTACTTGTTGTTCCGTTTGTACTTGCTGTTCCCCTTTTACTTGTTGTTCCGTTTGTACTTGCTGTTCCCCTTGTTTATACGCTGTAGACATACGCTCTAAAAATTTACTCATATCTGCCATGGTATTCTCGTATCTACCAAGAAATGAAAAAATTTCTTCTGTTGATATATCAAGACCAAGATATTTATGTCTAGTTCCTATATGCTCTGGTCTCATGAGTATATTAATAACTCTCTCTAAATGAAATAATTTAATAGGATGTTCAGCTACTTTCTCTAATTCCTTTCTTTCTGAAACAGTTATTTCCTGGTTTGTAACAAAGATAAAACCATTAGCATTATTAGATTTTACTCCTTCCAAATCACCTATAAACTTACTCTTAATTGCAGGGAATTTTTGCTGTCCTCTAGGAAAATAACAACCGACAACATAAACCGTTCCATCTTTGCTACATTTTAAATCCTTTTTTCCATCCGGCCCTCCTAAAGGATGCATTGGATCTACATCATTAAATTGCTCAGACATTAATATCTGTGCTGCAAGCCTTTCAGCGCCTTCTTGACCACCTGTCCATTCTACTAATGAATACCGTGCATCTCTACCGTTATTTCCCATCTTTTCACCCTGCCTATATCTCTTTATTTTCAATATATCTATATGTTATATGTATCCTAAAAACACTGCAATCATTAAAAAAGAGAAATATTAGTATTGGTTTGAAATAATATTTAATTAAAAATGTGCGATAAACTTGCATTTTATCATTTTAGGATACAAAGATACATGTATCTTTGTATCTTTATTAGAAGTGTACCAAAGAATGTTATAATAACCTTATCCCTTTTAGAACCGTATAATTCCCCTGTATACATATTTAAATAAAACTCCTCACTTAGCTATGTGAAATTTTAAGTTAATAAAAAATAATAATTTAGAAATGTTTTTGAAAATGAACCATGCCTAGGGAAAACGATATCTAGTATAATGCAAAAAATATAACTAAGACTGGAATAACAAGGGTTTATTATAAATTTACATTTTGTAAAAATATAATGAAGTATAATTCTGTTAATATAGAAATGTTTTTTGTTAATAAGGATCATTAAATTTACTCTTTTTTATGTTATGCTGAAATCAGCGGATATCGTTAGTCCGGTCGGACTGCTATCCTTTCTCTACTATTTAAAGAGGGAGGGGGTGTAAAGATGGACATAACGGAAATATATAATTACTTAACCGATTTACTTCAAGATCCTATTAAGGGCGCTTTAACAATAGTCCTAACAGCATACGCAGATAAACTAGCGGATAAAATCAAAAGTAAATCAAATAAAAGAACCACTCCTAAGGCCGGCAAGCGTAAGAGCGGTTCAAAACGAAAAAAATAATATTAGCAACCGATCGATTTACGATATCAGTTACCAGAAGAGGTGTTGGGACATCTCTTCTTTTTTATTATGAACAAACTTTTTCTTCAATATTACTCCAGTCATACATTAATACGTCAATGTGACTACTGTAAGTATAACAAAATCATAAAAAAAAACAAATAAAGCTTTATGAACTGCTTCTCTCAAATCTGAACAAACTCTTGTCACGAGAATTGACCATGTTCTTTGCACAATAAATGAAGACATACATGCTTCATAATTTAAGTACACCTTTTACTCATAAAAAATAGAGACGAAGCTCTTAGAGGGGTAAAGATAGACTCTTTTTTTGTTACAATAGTGATTTGTTAAATTACATACACTACAGCTAATTTAATCTAAATGGGTGCATAATTTGACTATTTGTTTAGTACATATTGCAGTTGATTATGTTAAAAGACTTATTGGAATCCATTTTGTATTTATTACACTTTCAATTTTTAGGATACAAAGATACATGTATCTTTGTATCCTTTTTGTTATTTCTTTAATTCAGCCCACTTATAATTGAATTCTCCACCAAAATCATTTGTTACTATGCCTTTGACTGAAGAACGCTGTAAATATGATCTTCCCTGCTGATAGAACGGTGCAACCGCTCCATCTTCTAATAAGATTTTTTCAGCCTCTTTCATTGCTTCCCAACGAGCTTTTTCATCACCAGCTAAATTCGTTTTCACTTGATGAATTAATTCGTCATATTGTTTATTTGAATACTTATCAAAGTTATAGGTACTATCTGTTGTGAATAAATCTAAAAATGTAATTGGATCAGGAATATCGGGACCCCATACATCAACACCTAAATCATAATCACTGTTTAGAAGTAATTGAATTTGTTGTTTGCGTGGCTGCGGCTTAACATTGACCGTTAACCCCTCTAAATTCTTTTCTAACTCACCTTTTAAATACTCTGCATTTTTCTTGGCAAACACATTATCACTTGTAAGTAATTCTAGTGTTATCTGCTCTTTCCCAAGTTCTTGCTTTGCTTTCTTCCAGTTTTCCTTCGCTGCTACTACATCATCTTTTACTAATGTTCCATTTTCTTTTCTGAAGTCTTTTCCGTCCGATTCTTTAGCAAAATCAGCTGGTATAAAACCATTCGCAGGAAGAGAACCATTGTTTAAAACTGTATCTACAAAGGCTTTCTTATTCATTGCCTGACTGATTGCCAAACGAGCATTTTTATTTTTTAACACTTCATTTTTTTGATTCATACGTAAAAACTGCACTGTAACTTCAGAACGTTCCTTGAAGTCAGGATTCTTTCTATATTTATCTACAAACTCACCTGTTAGTCCTACACGGTCAATTTGACCTGATTCATATAGATTTATTTCTGTTGATTTATCTTTCACGATATCAAAGTTGATTTCGTCTAATTTCACTGTTTTAGCATCCCAATAGTCTGGATTCTTTTTTAGCTGAAAACCTTGCTCATGCTTCCAATTCTCTAACGTAAATGCTCCGTTATAAACTAATTGATCTGCTTCTAAACCATACTGCTTCCCTTTTGATTCAAAATACTTCTCGTTAATCGGTAGAAACGTTGCAAACGTTGTCAAATCTATAAAGTAAGGGACGGGCTGCTCTAATTGTATTTCTAATGTTTTATCATCTACTGCTTTTACTCCTAGGTGATCTACAGATAACTCTTTACTATTAATTTTCTTTGCATTCTTTATATCAAAGAATAAAAACGCATATTCTGCCGCTGTATTAGGGTTCACAGCTCTTTTCCAAGAAAATACGAAGTCTTCAGCTGTTACAGGTGTTCCGTTTGACCATTTTGAATCCCTCAGATGGAATGTGTATGTTTTTTTATCTTCACTCACATCATAAGATTCTGCTACTGCTGGAATTAGCTTATTCCCTTCCCCCAACGTATACAAACCCTCAAACACGTTTTTCATTACGTTCATAGATTCACCGTCAGTTGCCTTTGTAACATCCATTGTTGGGATTTCCGCTATATACGGTAAATGAATAGATTGCTTTGTTTTATTCTTGTCAGTGGCCTTTGCTGTATTTTCTTTCTTTTCACTACTACACGCTGTTAGTAAAAAGCTAGCTCCTAAAACAGCAGCCATAATAGGCGTTACTTTTTTTAACATGTTTCTTTTCTCCCTCTCTACGTACGGTTCATATCATTATCTAGTTGTAGAATTTCATCGTCTAGAAGAAGAGGAAAACCTTATTCCTAAATAATAAACCCTTCGAATATCTTTCCAGTTAAAACGTAGCACCCAATGTTTTACATGTCAATCGTACAAATTGTAAATTTTAATATATAGAACTAAATTTATAAAGATATTTTAATTGAATTGGTTTAAAGTGAAATTTTTATATTATCATCTGAAAAATGACTCTTTATTTTCGTTTTTAACAGCAAATACGGATACGATTAATATAATTACACTAAAAAGACCCAAAATACCAAATACGAATTAATAGGACCGTTAAACAAAAACACCGTATATTTTTAGGTCTAAAATTATTTAAATTTATCATTATGGTACGTGAAATTATTAAATTCACAAATTTAGAACTCCTTTACACTTTTTTACATATATTGTTATAATAGGGTAAAACCCAAGCATTACCCCATTAATAAAAGGAGGACGTATATAATACGTCCTCCTTTTATTTTATATTTGCTCACCATTATCAATATAGCTGTATTCATAAGCTGGTGCAGGTGGTCGTCCGTGATCAAGAGTAACCAATCCAGTGTTTCCATCGGCAGAAATATAATCAGGTCTCTGAGGGGCAGGTGGTCTACCATGATCTGCTTGCGATGTATAAGATTCCGTAAAACTTCCAATAGTCAAAACAGCTGCAAAGCTAATAAATCCCATAACTATTTTTTTCATTTTAATGCACTTCCTTTCTGAAGTAATTGCTTAGCATCATGAGATATATTAAAGTATTTGCTAGCTTTCTCATGATTACCTTCTTGATAAAGTTTTTTAGCTAAAACTCCAGAATATTCTTCAATAAATCCATATAATTTTTGAGATTCAAAATAATTAAGCCCATCCGTAACAGCTGCTTCCAAACTTTGCGTACAATTTTCATCGTACTGCGCTTGAAGTATTCGTAAGTGATGTGTATATTCGACATCTGCTAATTCAAAACCTTGTAGCAGAAACTCATGTGCTTTCTCAATTTCATTTACTTTGAAATATTCTCGAGCTAACAAGAATACCGTTTTATGATAAGGTTTCTCGGATTGATAAACATCCATCAAATGTCGGATCGCAGTTGTGGATATACCTTGTTTTGCGTAAAGAAACCCTAAGTTATATTGAATTAAGGTAATCAATCGAGTACAATCATATTTTTTCGCCATATCTAAACATTTAATAAATAGTTCTTCCCCTTGTTCAAACTGGCTTAAAGTAACACTTGCCAATCCTAGAATTGTGTCGCATTCAATTTGATGTATTACATAATCATCATGCTTTTTGTATATATCTCTTGCATTCATTACATGTTTGATTGTTAATAAAGGCTGTTGAAGATGATAATATAGTTCACCAAGTTTGTAATTAAATTCTGCTTTTTCAATTTCATTAGGAATATACTCTAAAAGACGTTCAGCCTTTTCGAATTGTTCCATTGCTTCCACATAATTAGCAATCATAGTATTATGTACAGCTTTATAAAAATGATAGTAGTATTTTAAATAATCATCTATAGCCTTTGTTGTAAGTTTTTCAACAGCATCAAAATCACTATGGGATACATAGGATTTATTTATTAACACTTTATAACTATAATCCAATAAAGAATAGTACAATAATAGATTTTGATCTTGTAAATCACGATTTTGTTCCACCATTAAAATACTAATTTCTTCATCTACTTCATTCTTCAATTTAGTCGCTTTTGTAATTTGCTTAGATAGAATACTTTTATACCATTCATTTAATAACCTTGTAGATTTTTCATTATTCAGAACAATCACGATACATCCCCCTTTATCTATTTTACGTTTATAATCAATCATATCAGAAGTGAAATGTAATAAGTTGTAAATAACAACTTTATACAGTATTTTCTAAATATTCAGTTATTTTTTTATCAATTGACAAGAAAATCCGTGCAAATCGCTATATTGTGAAGTTGAAATTAAACAAATAAAACTTAACGTCATCCCAGTAAGGACATGGCATAAAGCACTTTGTCGAATTGTTTATAAAATATTTATATCTCAATATTATTTATTTTCAGAATATTATAGGTTAGTATATGAATTGTGCTAGAAAATACCGGTAAATTAGCATAATTATTGAAAAGAATGGAGATGTTGTTATGGGGTATATAAAATTATTAAAGAAAAAAACAATTCCTATGTTACTAGTTGGCGGCATGTTAGCTAGTACTGGATGGGGTGTAGGTAATGTATATGCAGACTCACCTAAAGCGCCTGAAACTACTAATTCATCTGCAAATTTTGCAGGTGTAACATCACCTTTGGATACTTCTAATGCAGACTTTGAAGTGTTATACAGTGAAACAGTGAAATTTGATGAAAATGAAAAAGTTATTAATAGAGAGATTTCAGGTACTGAAACTCGTACAAGTAATGCACAGGGAGTAATTATTGCTGATGGCAGTTTCAACTGGAAACATGCGAGTAGTAAAGATTCAAGTAATAGAATTAATAAAGATAGTTATAATGTAGGACTTATGCTAGTAAATGGATTATCTGTTTATATTCCTTGGAAACCAGTACAGGCGACAGCACAAGTAGTTGCAAGCGGATTAATGTATTTTAATCAACCTTCTATAACGTATTACCATACTGAAGCATATAGAGATATCGATGCAGTTAACCATTATGTAAAAACAGTAACAGATACAATTAAAAACGGTAAAAAAGTATACACAGATACAAAAGTTATGCGATATACAAAATAAAAAAGAAAACCGAACTAGACTAATTATCTAGTTCGGTTTTCTTTTTATATAAACGATTTATTAAACCAATGATCCACGAATTGATAATAACTATAGTAAAAATTACAAACAAAGCTACAATATTTTCATTAGAAGCTATGTATGGTATAAATGTACTTCTCACCACAAAAAATATAATTAAAGCAAACACAATTGCCCAAATAAATTTCAGCATAAATTCACCCCCTCTTTACAAATAAATACAAAAGTGGTATTAACATATAACTATTCTGTTTTGAAAATAAGATTCCTTTTATTATTTAACAAGGATTATAAAAAGAAATAACTATATTAATACCCCTTGTATGTCTACTTTGAATTGATTAAACCTTATCTATTCAGCAAAAAATGAGTACACCCATTAATGAATGTACTCATTTCCAAAACTTCCACCATGATTTTCTTTTTGCTGCTGCTATTTCTTCCTGGGCTGATACAATAGTACGTTTTGCTTCTTGAATCTCTCGGACCATCTTCATAAGATTATCATCCCTTAGCTCTAACCTCTTTTCTATCCTTTCTTCACGTTCCTTCCGATCTTTCATATCTTCCTCAATTAATGTATTCCGTTGATCTATGCGATCAATTAATCTCTTTTCCATTTCTATTAGATTTGCTTGCTGTACCTTATTAATTTCTTCTACCATAGCGCTATATTGTTGTTGGAATTGATATTGCATTTGATAAGGAACTGAATCAGTACCCTGGGATTCCTCTCTCTTATTAGCGATTCCAAACTGCTTTGCAATCATTTTCGAGGCTTTTTCTAAAGTCATACCATCTTGCTTACTCAACTCTACTAACTGTTCAATAAGTACAATATCAAATTCTGTATATTCCCTTCGCCCTCGACTATTTTTTCTTACATCATACCCTTCACGTTCAAGGACATCCGAATACTTTCTAAGTGTGCTACCACTTACCCCTAAACGACTATAGACCTCACTGCTGGTATATACTACTTCTGCTTCTGACATAGCGCTACACCACCTCCTATAAGCAAAATTCCATACCCAAGGTTTAATACCTCTTAAAATCCATCGACGAAGCTCGCACAGTCTTTGCTAGGTTTTGTCGGAATAGGTAGATTGGAAATCACACGAAATCATTCGTATAAATTATTTATTTCAAAAAAAATATATCTTTTTGAAAAATTACTCTTAGAATCTGAGGAAAAAATTCTTATAATACGCAAAGTAGGCTTTTATGGCGCTATGCAGCTATCAAAAAGGAGGATATTTAAATTATGAAAACGACAAAGGTTAGAAAGAAAAAATTAAATGTAAAAATTTGTTTTTGGGGATTCAAGCTTTTTGTTAAATACTCTGCTTAACAACATATTTATATTCAAATTATATTTTTAAAACCCCTTCATAAAAGAACGTGAGTTCGTGTATAATAAGAACAAACGTTCTTTTACTTTAGGAGGAATCACGATGTATGACTATTCAATCCTACCGAATAGAATCATCTTATGTGTTGATTTACGCAGCTTTTACGCTTCAGTGAGCTGCATCAAAATGGGACTTGATCCTATGCATACAAAATTGGCTGTAGTCGGTGATGTAAATAGAAATGGTTCAATCGTTCTTGCTGCAACTCCCCCCTTAAAAGCCCTGGGTGTAAAAAAGATGGCAAGGCTATACGAGATCCCTCGAAGAAAAGACATTCTTGTTGTGAATCCGATTATGGGAACATATATAAAATGCTCCAACTACATAACAAAATTAGCTTTACAATACGTTCCTATTGAGGATTTTCACCAATACAGCATCGATGAATTTTTTATGGATATTACCGATAGCATTCATTTATTTGCCAACAATCCATACGAATTCGCTATGAAGTTCAAGCGTGAAATATATGATCATACACGAGTTGAATGTACAATTGGAATTGCTCCTAACCCACTCATGAGTAAGGTTGCTTTAGACATTGAAGCTAAGAAGAATAAGGACGGAATTGCTTTTTGGAAGTACGAGGATGTACCTACAAAACTTTGGAGCATACGACCGCTTAATAAGTTTTGGGGTATTTCGTACAAAACAGAAGAAAAGTTAAATCGAAAGGGAATTCATTCTATCGAAGATTTAGCCAATTACCCTCTTAAATACTTAAAACAGAGCTTCGGCAAAATCGGAGAGGAATTGCACTTACATAGTAACGGCATTGACTTCAGCCGTATTTCGGAGAAATACGTTCCTGCTACAACTTCTATTGGAAAAAGCCAAATTCTAATGCGTGACTATACAATAGAAGAATTCCCGATTGTTCTACTGGAACATATTGAAGAAGTTTGTTATCGCCTTAGAAGACAAAACAAACTTGCTCAAACCGTTCAATTTTCTGTTGGTTATAGCAAGAGTTATAACGGTGGTATTAGAAAAACACATACTTTAAGTCGTCCAACTAACTTAACAATGGATATTTATAAGATTTGTACATACTTTTTACATCAACAATACACTGGCGAACCAATCCGCAGCATAAACATTTCTCTAACGAATCTAATTCGAGAGGGGGAGGAACAAATTTCTCTTTTCGATAATGTCACGCAACGAGAACAAGAAGTGAAGTTAACAAAAGTAATGGATGAAATACGCACAAGGTTTGGGAAGAACAGTATTTTGCGGGGGATTTCCTACACGCATAGCGCTACAGCTAGATACAGAAACACACTAATAGGGGGCCACAAATCGTGAATAATGCTAATATGCCAAAAGGAAGAAAAATGGTCAAATGGACTCCATTCGCCGCATTAACATCTCAATTTGACGGAATACGTGAAATGATTAAGGAACAAAACAAAGTAACCCGTCCTATCTTAACAACTGAAGAAAAAGAACGAATTGAAAACATGCTACTATGTTCCTTAGTATCAGAAGAAGAAATAATGATTACATATTATGAGGACGGTTATTTGCTTTCTAGTTATATGACCGTTGTAGATATTGACCCGTCAACTAGCGCTGTTGTATGTACAGATGCTTTTTATAACAAGATGAAACTGCAATTTTCTAATATAATAGATGTGAAGTGAAATTAGATATACATAAAAGAAGAGGTAAACCTCCCTCTTCTTTTTAGGATGTTTCAATTATAATAAACCCACATTCTCTGAAGTATTGTTCCAAAATAGGAATCACAAAATCCCCAACCTCAGATACATCATTAATTACTTTATGTTTTTCATTCGCTTCTATTATTCCAGTTCCATTTTCATGATTCATTGAAATTTTAAATGTAATTTCTCTTTTATCCATTAATAAACTAATTATTTGATTATCCTCAACAATACTAATTTTCTTATCATTCGCTGGATTTTTTAAAGTTCCCCCCAGAGAAAATGGATCACTTAATTCATCAAATTCCCATTCAAATTTATTTTCTCTAATTAGCACTTTAGTCACTTTATGTCCTATCACCCTTTGCAACATCTCATATATCTCAATTTTATAGATATAGTCATATCTCAATTGACTCTGTTTTGACTCCACTGCAACTGCACTGATAAGTGCTTCAATTTGCTCTTTTTGAATCGGATTTTTGGTGCTAGTCGGATAACAATCCAATATACTACTAATAATATCTTCATCTAAACATTTAAGTAGGTCCCTCACTGTTCTTAAGCTCAGATAAGAATACCCCTTTGTTTTAGTATCAGTCAAATAACGATAATTAGAATAAAAGGCATTTACAAAAGCTTCCCTATATCCCTCTAACTCCCCGTTAAAGGCTTTATAACATTCTAATAAACCTCTAGAATAAAGTTCATATTGGTGAAAATATATTGTAGCGCTCGCTCTTGAAATGAAACTTTCAAGGAGTTTTTCATCATACCTTTTCCCTCTAAAAAATTCGTTCATGTCTTCTGCATCTAAGAGTAGTTTTATCAGTGATAAGAGATAACTATCCTCTGTTGCTAAAATGTCAGTTGCTTGTCGCTCTAATTCTGGTAATTCATTTCCCTTAATTTCTAATAAAATTGAGAAATAAGCACCTGCAGCTTCACTTCTTAAAGAGCTATTTTCTACAAATATTTTATAGATATAGTTTAAAACATTAATATGTTTATCGGCATCTACAATTTTAGAAATCAGATTTTTATATTTTATATGTTTAAAATTATTTATAGATAAAAGTTCTTCAGCAGCATCTTTCCACTTTTCTTCTATTAATTTGTTATTGTTCCATTTATCTTGTGTCAGTAAAATAAGAGATTCAAGGAATTCTAAAATTTCTATTTCATCTATAATTTCGATAGAGTACATATTCTTATAGAACTCTTTATCAATTTTGTTAACTTCGTCTCTATTGACCCAATAAATCTTTTTATTAGTATCTGTACTTCGTTTGGCTTCTTCAATTACTTCATTTAATATCCCCCTGATATTGGGATCTTGTAAACTATAACCGATAAAAACTATATTATTTTCCATAAAAGTTGAATATAGTTTATGAGAAATATATTTATTAGTACTAGAAAAATCTTGATAGTCTTTTTCAGTAATTATGATACCGTTATTCTCATCCGTTATACAGCCGTGAATTTTATATATCTTAATTCTGTTGTGCGTAACTTCTGATCGATTCCTATTGATACTCGATAAATCTCTGTGAATAACAGAATAACTACTAATACAATATTCTAAATTAGTGTCATAATTTGTTGTAATTATTTCACTTACATGTGAAGATAATAAATCGAAATATTGAAAGTATTTTTCATATCTAGTTTTATTAAACATACGCTTATCTTCATACTTTTGAATTTCATTTTTTATTTCAACTCTTATATCTTTCTTTTCATCACCCTTTAAATTTTGTAACAATGTATCTACGTATCCTGCAAGTCTTAAAAAATCAACACCAATTAACTTATCAATAATTAACTCATTTATTTTATCGTAATTCTCTCCACCTTCTCGTAGTAAAGGAAAAAGATTAGACTCTACTAGTTTTTCCATAAAATTATTTCTTTCAATAATTCCCTTTAATAATCTTCCCCAAGTAGGATATCCTAAGTCGGCTGAAAAACCTGCTCCAACAAATAATGAAACTTTATTCCCAAGAAGATCAATCGCTATATTACTAATTAACTTATGATTCTGCGAACCATTTATCTCCATTTTCTTTTCCCCAATTCGTGATTATTTGTTATGTAACTATTCTACATTCCCCTATCAAATGATGGATTTATTTTCTGAGGGAACAATACATTCATTGCTTCTACTGTTAAAATCCACTCTCCCCGCTGTTTCCCTTCAGGTTTATAGTATTTCAATTTCCCTTCTTTAATTAATTCACCAACTAATTCACTATCTTTAATTCTCTTCAATTTCATTCTCAATGCTTCCTGTGTAATTCCCCAACGATCACACGCTTCTCTAGGTGTCATAATCTCATCTAACAAAAACATCATCAAAATCACCCTGTCACTTTACCTATAAGTTTGCCGCAATTGGAAGCATAAACTTGCCGAAATTCACTTGTTTTAGAAGATATTTATCTAATTGTTCAAAGAAAATGGAATCATAACTTTGCCATGGATTAATTATTAACCCATAAACTTGCCGTGAATCCTGGTACTTTGTAATAGATTTTAATCAAAAATATGCTACAAAAAAGACCATTCAACAGAAGAAACCCGAACATTTTGAAAAAAATTGATCAAAAATGCTTGGGTTATTTGTTGCTAGTAAATAATTTATATAAGAAAGTTTAATCGTTTTTCTACCTGTGTTTGCTCAACAATCGCACTCTTTTGTGTAATAAGGGTTTATAATTAAGTTTTAACAAATAAAACACCGAACAATCTTTTTATAAACACTGATGACATTTAAACAATAAATGATGCAATCAGTAAAAAAAGAAGCTGTTAGTTAAGCTGAATTTTCAACCTTCTTTTTGTGGCGCCCTTGTTTTGAATTTTAATAATGGAAAAGTCGCCAATTTCAGTTGTTTTGCTAACATGGGTTCCACCACATGCTTGCTCATCAATATCATCAATTTGAACTAATCGCACTTCGTTAAGAGAAGCTGGAAGTAAGTTAATAATTGTCTTAATACTCCCTACTTTCTGCTCAGCTTCTTTTCTACTTATCGTTTTTATCTGAACATCATGATGTTCAGAAGTTATCCTACATATTGATTGTTCTAATTCCTCAAACTGTATTTCTTCTATAACTTCAGGAGAAAACGCTAGCTCTAATCTGGCATAATCCTTTTCAATCTGACTGCTTGTAGCTAAAGCACCGTAATGTTGAAATAAATAACCAGAAATAACATGTAATAACGTATGATAACGCATGTTTTGAAAACGCCAAGACCAGTTGATATGCATGATGACTGCTTGTTCTAAGTGCTGCAATGGACGATCTAATTCATGAACGATTTCACCATCTATTTTTTTAACATTTACTACTTCGTAGATTTCATCTCCCTGTTTAATAGTCCCTTGATCGCAAGGTTGTCCACCACCACCTGGATAAAAAATCGTTTGGTCAAATATAATTAAATTGCCATTTACTGAAACAATCTGCGCTTTACATTCTTTAATATAACTATTCTCAGCATATAATTCCTTTGTTGACACTTTGCATCTTCCTTTAACTGATAAACTATTGATTCAAATCAATACACTCATTCGCAAATCGCGATTCTAATTTTTTAATATCTTCTATCAACATTTCTACATTTTCCTTTTTTGTAGCCCAACTGGTACAAAATCTGACAACACTGTGCGTTTCATCGACTTTCTCCCAAATGGCAAAGGAATATTTTTGGCTCAATTTCGTTATTACATCTTTATGCAAAATAGGAAACTGTTGATTTGTTTTGGAATCGTACCTTAATGAAAATCCTTTTTCAACAAATGCCTCTCGGATCATCATCGCCATTACCACAGCATGTCTGGAAATATCATAGTATAAACCGTCTTCAAACAAAGTTTCAAACTGTATTCCCAATAATCTCCCTTTGGCCAATAGTCCTCCCTTTTGCTTGATTATATATCGAAAATCATTTTTTATAGCATCATTTATGATGACTACTGCTTCACCAAACAATGCTCCTATTTTCGTTCCTCCAATATAGAAAACATCACAAAGTGATGCGATATCTGCTAAGGATAAATCATTGCCTTTGGAAACCAGACCATATCCTAATCTAGCTCCATCCATAAATAATGGCAAACCACATTCCCGACAAGCCTTGCTTAATTCTTCTAATTCGGATCTACTGTAAGTTGTTCCATTCTCTGTTGGGTTAGAAATATATACTAAGCCCGGCTGTACCATATGCTCATGAGTCGCATCATTCCAATGAGCATCATATAATTCTTTTACCTGTTCTGCACGAATTTTCCCGTCATCACTCGGCAAAGTAAGCACTTTATGACCAGTTGCTTCAATTGCTCCGGTTTCATGTACTGCAATATGACCGGTAATTGCAGAAATTACCCCTTGATGCGGACGTAGTATAGAAGCAATAATTGTTGTATTTGTTTGTGTTCCTCCAACTAGGAAATGTACATCTGCATTCTTTGTATCACATGCTTCTTTAATATATACTCTCGCTTTTGCACAATGTTCATCCATACCATATCCAGGTGTTTGCTCTTCATTAGATTCAACTAATTGTTTCAAAATTCGCCCATGGGCACCTTCTGCATAATCATTATCAAATCGTATCATTCATATCCTCCTCAGTTCTATTTAATTTCTTTTCAATCAACAACATAGAAACATGTATTTCTTCTATTTCTTTTTGTGACAGCCCCTGTAGTAATTTCATTATTTGTTCATTAGATTTTTCATTTAAATGATTAAAAAAAGCAGTCCCTTTTGGTGTCAATCGAATCAGACTTGCTCTATTATCAACCGTCGAACTTTCCTTAATTAGTAGACCATCTTTAATAAGCTTTGCAATTATTCTACTCATATAGCTGCGATCAATATCTAGTTTTTCGACTAAATCGTTTGCGATACATTCTTCCATGAAACCAATCTCTAAAATTACCCGAGACTCCGTCAAAGAATATTCACCATTAAATACATGCTTATCTAACAAACCCAGTATATTTGTATAAAATCGATTAAATCGCCTTATATCACTAACAATATTTTCATTATGGTTCATAATATCCCTCTCCATTTCGTGGACTATGTCAACCAATAATAAAATATTTAGTGGACTATGTCAACGTTTTTAATTTAGAATCATTAAGTATAAGTTAAGATATACAAATTACATATTTAGGATTGAATAATATGGTAGCTATACTGTTTTAAAAATCGAATTTATCCTTTAATGAGATGAACTAAAAAATAGTTGTATTGAAATGTATTATTTCTCTTGTTATTAATCCTTTATTTCAATAAAAAGTGAATTTCTCTTTCTTGAAGATATATGCCCTTAAATTTTCCTGCTTATTCAAGAATCTGCCACTTTTAGTGGAGTAACTTTATTGTTGCTCACCAGTTTCTTTATTCACCTTTCAGTTCAGATTTTCTTTTAGCTATAAAAACATCTCTCTAGATAGACAGATCAAAGTGGACAAAACATTTAGTCTTTTTATAAACATCTTGAATTTATTTAAAAACGACATTAAAAATATTCTTCAAATCCTGGAAGCATAAGTTTGCCGCAAACAAAAAGAACCATAAACTTGCCAAAACGGCAAACTTATGGTTCAAATCACACACCCTTCCGTTACTTACAAGTAACACATGTGAAAATTATATATTACTTATAAGTAATCAACAATAATAGAGCCTAAAAAAGAAAGCAATTCATTAACGTAAGTATTACTTGCATGACAATATGTAATGAAGCATTAAATAAGCAACTCTTCAGACTAAATCTTGTGCATTTTTCCCATTCAAGTGAGGTATTGCTTCCAAGCTTGATTGAAACCCTAGATTTATTTACATCAACCCTCTTGTTCCTTACCTTCCTTTCTCTCATTCTGCTAAAATTTTTACTTGGTTTGCTAGTTTTTTTCTTTCTCATTGTAATCACCCCACATATTTTTTGAACATTATTTGAATGTCAAAATATGATAAGCAGTTCATATCTATAAAATTCACACCTATCATGTTTACCCTGTGCTAGAACCCCCTCTATTTGTGCTGTAGAAAAGTAGGTTAAAATGAAAGAAATAAATTCCAGAAAAATTTCACAGCAAATAGCATTCAATGTGTATTTGGATTATCTGATACAAAGTCATTTCATACTGCTAAGAAAGGTAAACCTTTTTTAGCAGTGTGAACTCTATTAAATTTAACGCTTCAAAAGGTTTCAAACACAACTTTTGAAGCACTAAATAATTAATAACACCTTTTGAAGTGTTTTTGTTATAATTTTAGTAGAAACAATTTGGAAGGGATGTCTATTTATTTTGAATACAAGAAAATTTGGATATATAAGAGTGAGCAGCAAAGATCAAAATGAGGATCGTCAGATTGAAGCAATGAAAAAACTCATCACTGACGAACGAGATATTTTTGTCGATAAACAGAGCGGAAGAGATTTTAACCGAGAACAATACCAACTTCTAAAACGCATGTTAAGAAAAGATGATATTTTATATATTCATTCCCTGGATCGCTTCGGGAGAAATAAAGAAGCTATCCTTCAGGAGTGGAAAGATATTACCCAAAACATACAAGCTCATATTGTCGTATTAGATATGCCACTTTTAGATACAACTCAATATAAAGATAGTTTAGGAACTCTTATTACTGATCTGGTACTTCAAATTTTATCGTGGCTTGCTGAAGAGGAACGGACAAAAATAAAAACTCGCCAACGTGAAGGCATTGACGCTGCAAAGAAAAAAGGAAAACATTTAGGAAGGCCCAAAACTGAAATAACTCAAGAATTTATCGATGCATATAACGACTGGAAACATGGGAAGATCACAGCGCTATACGCTATGAAAAAGTGCAATATGACAAGCCCTACATTTTATAGAGTGGTCAAAAGATATAAAGAGAGGGGAAATAAAAATCAATAACATTACAGGAAAAAAAGAAGATACACTACAAGGATTTTCTTCCTATTTATTAAATAAAGGACGAAAACCCTCTACGATTAAGCGATATATTTACGATATCGAGAGCTGCATTCAATGGCTGCATCAATCTGAACGACTCTCTGAAGACATTAGTTGGGAATCTCTATGTAAAAAGGATTTCGAAGCATTCTTTACTTACTTAATAGAAGAACGTCAATACTCTGACAAGACGGTCCATCGTATTTATATCGTTCTTAATAGGCTGTACGAATATTTAGATTTACCTAGCCCCATCGAAAGTGTCATTCACATATCTCCACCTAATCGAGCATTGCGTACTGAAGATTTTATTTCTCTACAGGAAGAGGAACGTCTAAAGCAAGTATCTGCATCATTAGAAGGACTGACAGAAAAACAAAGAACTACCCGTCCTATGATTTTAGAGCGAAATCTTTCTATTATAATCTTGCTTCTAGACTACGGATTATCTCTACATGAGCTTGTCGCTTTACGAATGAAACATGTGCATTTTGAGAACAATACATTATCTATCCCTGAAGATACAAAAATCAATCGTACAATCAAGTTGAAAGAAGAGGATAAATTACACTTATATCATTACTATAAAACTATTCCCGAACCAGTACGCCCTAGATATCACAGCGATGATCCACTCTTTGTCGCTTTTCATTTTAGGCTCGGTACTTACCTTTGGAGTTATGACAATGATGCACCAAAATTTCTAACGGAAATCTCCGTTCAAAAAATGATTCGTTTAGAAGTAAGGCGGGCAAATTTGAGGAAAGGGATTTCTGCACAACATTTTCGAAATACCTTTATTTTAAAGATGATCCAGCAGCGATGCACAGCTGAACATATTGTAAAGCAAGTAGGATTTAAAACTCACGTATCCTTAAAAAGATACGATACGTACTACGCAGACACTAACCAGAACAAGGGTTAAAAAACTACACTTGATATATAAATTTTATATACCTACAGGTTTTTGAGGTAAGTTGGAGTTGTTAAGATGAAGAAAAACAAGGAGTCATATTTTATACACGAATATACCTTGCGAGACAAGACTACTAAATCAATAAAAATTGAATCGTGGCGTTCATTAAAGGAAGAAATGCAAGTATTAGGCATAACAGATAGTGACATTTTTCAAATCCAAATGATAGAAATTAAGCCTAATCAAAATTAACATAGCGCTATAACAAGCTTGTTGTTAAACAAAGGGACGCAACATAGCGCTATGTTGCTTTTGTTCTACTTATATAATTCACATTTACTACGGTTTAAAATAATTCCATTTCTCGAAACTTGTACATATTTCTATATTTATTAAGAAGTTCAAGTTCATCTTCAAAACACGTGTCTCTACATACTGAATAATCGATTACTAATATCATCTCACTTGCATTTTGTATCATTGCTTCTCCACTCATTATTTGTGGCATTTCAAAATCATTAAATCTCTTCATAAATTTAGAACTAAATTCAAATGATTCCTCTTTATATTTTAAATATATAGTCTTTTGAATTGAGCGTAGATATCCAAAAACATATTCCCCAAATTTATACGTTTCATCTTTAGTAGGAATTATTCCCTTGTGTAAAACATTGTTTCTAAATTTGTTTTGTTTATCATCAAAAATTTGTGGAGGCTCCTTGAAATGATCAATAAACATTGCAGAAAAAGCTCCTAACTGTCGTTCTGAAGAATTTTTAAAATGTTTTTTCCATAGGTCGTCAGATTTCTTTTCATTTATTCCATTTAAGTACCAAATAAATTTAATTGTCCATTCTCTAAATCTCTCCACTGATGCTATAAAACATCCCACCGACTCGAAATAATATCCTTCCAAAAGAGCATTCGCCCCCATTTGAAATAATATTTGATACTTCTCATAAGGACTTATTGCTGTTGTCTCATGTCCCCTATAACAAATGAAATTATAAACTCCTTCTTCGTTTACAGGAACTTTATAAAACTGAAAATCTTGATCGTTACTTGGATTCAGATGATTAATTTTAATACACTGCTCGCAATGAATATATATATTCAAGTTTTCCCCTCCATTATTTGTAACATTTAGAAATATCCATATATAAAACTCGCCATTAATTCACGAGGCTCTTTTACATCTTATTTTTTTTCATAGTAAGATGTAAAAGAGACCAGACATAATACTATCCTAAATCTCTAAAATTATATTTAAGTACCTTTAAGGTACCTTGATGATAAAATAAGATAAACTGTTTTTTTCTACTGCAAGTGAAATTGCAGCTCCGTTAGCATAGACCTATACTAAAAACTCGAAATCTCCCATTTTACTTTCTCCTTCGTTATGTGTAAATGTACTAATTATACAAAAAAGACTCCACATCATTATGAAGCCTTTTTATCTATTAATTATTTGCGTTTAATGTTAATTAACTAGTGTGCTAAGATAATAAAGTTGTTTAATCTTTGGAGAACTAATTATGAATAATCGCACCCGTTAAGCCTTTAAAATTATCACATATTATCACAAAATATATCTTTGAAATTTTCCGTATACTGTTCAGCCAACTGTCTATCTACTGAAACGGTCAAATGTTCTTCATTCTGACTAGCTGTAGGTGTCCAATTAAATGAACCGTGTAAAACAATAGAATTATCAATAATACAGTACTTAGAATGTAATCGATTATAACCTTTAGGTCCAAACTTATTTACAACAATTGTTTCAAATTTTTCCTTTAATTTAGGAATCATACTCTTGTTTGATTCTTCATTGGAAATAAGAATACGGATATGAACTCCTTTAGTTTGTTGTTTATACAACTCTTGGTACAATTCATTATCTGTAAACCATGCAATACTTATCCAAATTGAATGTTTAGCCATTCGTATACTTTGAATAATTTCCTCACGAATTTTTGAGAAAGTTGCCTGGTTAGATTGAATTTCTAAGTCATCTAGACTTGATATTTGTTTAGGTTTAATATTTATATCATCTAACTCATATTTATTACCTTCTGAATAACAGTCAACAATCAAAGATCCAAAACTTTGCTGTAGTTTACGTGCCTTTGGTAGTAATGGAATCTTTACACGAATATTTACATCTTCCCTAACATATCCAGTTTTATTAGCAAAAACTCCTGAGTTTAATAATTCTATCTCCGAATAACTTAAAATACTTAATAATTCATCTACATCTTTGTAGTTTTCTGAATCGTATCTCAATGTCTCAATCATCGTTGCGTAGAGTTCTGATTCACGTTGATTCATTTATACAGCTCCTTCAATAGATACCTTATTCTGATTAGACTTATATTTACTTTCAATAAAATAACTCTAATATAAATTAAATAGCAAACTGCTTATTATTTAACTCGTAATATTCTTTTTTTATTATACAAAGGAGGAGCAAATGATGGTATGAAAATCTAAATTCCATAACATCTTTTTAGACAAATTTATTTTCACTAAACAGAAGGTAATATAAAAATAAATTAAAATATTTCTCCAAAGATTAGAATTAGGCATTTTAAAAAAGAGGACTATTTTTTATATGCTTCTTTTCGTTTATTTTCTTTTTCATCAATTTATTCACTTAACTTTTCACTATTATAAATCTCTTTATATTCATTCCCTATACGAACTAACATCAATGTATTTTTCAAATCAGAAATATTGGATGGGGATGAAGCTTTTAATGTGCCTGTCAAATAAGCAATGACACCCTGACTTAGTTGAAGTGAGAAAATAATAAATTGTTTTATCTGCTCTCTTCTTAACGGATTTTCTTCAATCAACTTGTCCATGTTTCTCATAGCCTGCCTAGTATTATGACTATATATTTTATCTCTTTGAGCATACAACCAGTCTAAGCTGTTATCTTTTTCAAATTTTTCATATTCCTCTTTTCTTGATTTGAAAAAAGTTTCTGGTATTGGTCCATCTACCGTCAATTCAGTTGAAAAATTTTTATACTCCATACATCGATCAAGAAGCTTTTTAACGCTAATCGCATCTCTGTGTTTAGTCTTTTCATACAATTTAGAAACAATTGTAAACGTTGAAACTACCAATGAATTATAAATGTAATGATAAAAAGCGGAAGAAGCTCTCATTTCATCGATATATTCCACTTTCTCTCTTTCTATTTGCATCATTATTTCATAAAAGTTATTTGCCTCGAATGACTGTTGGTAAATTTCCTCTGCAAGCTCTAGTAATTGCTCTTCTGTCATATCGTCCCCTCTATCCTTACTTATATTTTCCTTTCATCATATCACAATATAAGAGGATTATTCCTAAACCGTTCTATTAATTGTCATGTTGGATATGCCGTTGTTACATACAACGAGATATAGAGATAGTTTCGGTAATTCAATTATTGATTTAGTACTAAAAATATTGTCCTGGCTTGCAAAAGAAGAACGAATAAACAACAGAGTAAGATAAAGGCAAGGGATTGAACTAGTACAAAAAAAGGTAGACCTTTAGGGTGAAAGCCAAAGGAGATTTTAGAAGAATTTTATGTAGCTTTTATGAAAAGCTTTTAATATTACAGCGGCACAAGCTATGATGATGAGTAATATGAAAAAACTCATTTTCAGAAACTTGTTAAGGAATACGAAGGACAATAAAAAATAAAAGGAATGTTTAAATCGAAAAGGCTAAAAGTAGATTCAAAAAAAGAGTAACATAGCGCTATGCCATGCTACTCTTTTTTTATAAGGGAAATCCGTATCTAAGGAGTCCATCCTAGCATAGCGAATGCTCCTATGGAACTATAGCCTACTAAACACAAACCCTATTCCATCATAGATCATATCATAGCGATTTTTCTTTTGGAACTATAGCCTATGTTGTAGAAACAACAGAAGGCGCTTTAGCATAGCAATTGCTCCTATGGAACTATAGTAAGATATGTATTCTCTCCTAAATTACAATAATCAAAGCATAGCAATATTCCTTATGGAACTATAGCCAATCTTAGTTCGTTCACACCAGTTATTAGATCATAGCATAGCGATGTTTCTTTTGGAACTATGGCAGTAGCGATAGCGTACTCTGTGTAGTTATCACCATATCATTGGGATATTTCTTTTGGAACTATAGCTTAGTTAGCCATTTTACTTGCGACTCTTTAAATCATAGCATAGCGATGTTTCTTTTGGGACTATAGCATGAATCAAGGGGTGGCATTACAAACAGAACCATATCATAGTGATGCTTCTTATGGAACTATAGTGACAATCCAGATACACCAAAGTTTAAAGGGATCATAGCATAAAGATATTCTTAGGAATTATAGAGAACAGAGGTAAAATTTTACACAATAAATACATATCACTATTATTCCCAATCTCATTATTTTTATAATTATACGTTTATCTAGGTATAAAGTTTATTTTTCGAGTCAATAATGAAATCATAAGGATCATATCATAGCGATGTTTCTTACGTTACTATAGTAAGGGCAATGACCCGTGGCGTTTGGGGATCGCCTTATCCTGATATGGATATTCTCCCCATGTTAAAAGCACCTAAGCATAGCGCTATGGTGCCTTTATTTTGTAAAACATGAAGGAGGTTATGAAATTGAAATATGTATTAGGGTTGGATATTGGAATCGCATCATGTGGTTGGGCAGTAATAAATCAAGAAAAACATAGAATTGAAGATTTAGGGGTTCGTATTTTTGATAAAGCTGAAAATCCTAAAGATGGAAAATCTTTAGCTACACCTAGACGTGACGCACGCTCTACTAGGAGAACCCTACGCCGTAAAAAACATAGAATGCAACGGATAAAGATACTTTTAGTAAAGCACGGCTTACTATCCAAGACCGAAATCGACCACCTATATGAAAGTGCTACTGAGATCGATGTTTGGTACTTACGTTTAAATGCTCTAGAGCGCAGATTAAATCCAAAAGAGTTTGCTAGAGTTCTTATTCACCTTTCTAAAAGAAGAGGATTTAAATCTAATAGAAAAGAAACAACTCTCTCGGAAAACGGACAAATCTTAGAAAATATTTCAGAGAACCTGCAGATTATGGAGCAAAAAAATTATAGAACTGTTGGAGAAATGATTCTAAAAGATAAAAAATTTGAAAATCATAAAAGAAACAAAGATGGTACTTATATCGGGACTGTTACTCGGCAACAACTTCAAGAAGAAATACAAATGATATTCAATGCACAACGTTTGTACAAAAACAATCATGCAACAGAGAAATTTGAAAGTAGCTACTTAGAAATCTGGGCATCTCAACGTCCCTATGCTTCTAAAGATCAAATTGAAAAAATGATTGGTTACTGTACCTTAGAGCCAAAAGAAAAAAGAGTGCCTAAAGCTTCTTGGTCATTTCAATATTTTGTAGCGCTACAAACCATAAACAACCTCCGACTGATCAGTAAAGACAGGATAGAAGAACTCTCTTTTGAAGAAAAGAAACGAATTATGAATCTAGCACTCGAAAAATCAATTGTTAAATACATTGATATCCGAAAATTACTATCTGTTCCTAAGGAATTTCAATTTAATAGCCTTTCATATTCAGCTGATATAGTAGATACAACGGTGGAAAATAAAAAATGTATAGAACTCAAAGAATATCACTCTATTAACAAGGTATATAAACAAATTTACGGACAGAACGCTCTAAATTTATTACCTAAAGATTACGATACAATTGCATACGGACTTACTATCTTTAAAGATGATAAAGATATCCAAGAATATTTACAAAATAAATACGTAAATGCAAAAGGAAAACCTATAAGTAATTTAGCTAACAAGACCTACGATGATACATTTATTCAGGTATTATTGACTCTGAATTTCTCAAAAATGGGACATTTATCATTTAAAGCTTTAAAAAATATTATTCCTTTTTTAGAAGAAGGTCTATCCTACGATAAAGCATGTGAGAAGGCAGGATACAACTTTAAGGGAACATCCTACACAAAAAAAACAAAGTACCTACCTGTTATCCCTCAGAATACAAATCCTGTTGTACATCGTGCTCTTTCACAAACAAGAAAAGTTATAAATGCCATTATAAAAAAATATGGTTCTCCAAACGCAATCCATATTGAAACTGCAAGAGAATTATCGAAAACATTCCAAGAAAGAAAAGAAATAGATAGTATGTACCAGGATAACTCTAAAAAGAATGAACACGCCATTTGTAAGTTAAAAGAATTGGGGAATATTAACCCCTCAGGAATAAATATTGTGAAATTTAAGCTTTGGAACGAGCAAGATGGTAGATGTATGTATACTGGAAAATATATTGAACCACATCGCTTATTTGAAGAAGGTTATACGGAAGTAGATCATATACTCCCTTACAGCCGTAGCTTAGATGACAGCTATAACAATAAAGTATTAACGCTAGGAACAGAAAATCAGCGTAAAGGAAACAAAACTCCTTATGAATACATGAGGAATAATTCAATTTGGGATGAATTTGAAACAAGAGTACAGTCAAATAAAAAAATCAACAAAAAGAAACAACAAAAATTACTTTTACAAAACTTTTCACATGCGAGAGAACAAGAATTTATTGAACGCAATCTCAATGATACCCGTTATGCCACAATATATCTATCATCCCTTATTCAACAACACCTCATATTCTCTGAAAGCTCTCGTGAGAAAAAAGTTCATACAGTTAGTGGAATTATAACATCTCATTTGCGTAGTAGATGGGGATTTAACAAAGATCGGAAAGAGGGGCATATCCATCATGCTTTAGATGCGGTAATCGTTGCTGTCACATCCGATCACATGATTCAAAGAGTAACAAAATATTATAAGTTAAAGGAGTTAAATAGAAACCGTCAAGCCAAACGGATGCAGTTTCCTGAACCTTGGGAAGGATTTCGTTTAGAGTTAGAAGCAAGGATTTCTCCAAATACCCAGCAATATTTAAAGGGTATTCGTTTTAAAAATTACGCCGATGTCAATCTATCCGAAATCAAACCTATCTTTGTTTCAAGAATGCCTAAGCGCTCTATTACTGGTGAATTACATCAAGAAACGATTCGGAAATTCCTTGGTTATAACGAAAAGGGGAAAGTGCTAACCGCGACAAAAACAAAATTAGAAGATATTCCTTTTGATGCTAATGGTGATTTTCCCATGTTTGGAAAAGAAACTGATTTATATACGTATAATGCCATAAAAGAACGTTATTTAAGTCATAAAAAAGATAAAAGCAAATCATTCCAAGAGCCTTTATACAAACCCACAAAATCAGGAGGAATTGGACCACTTATAAAATCTATTAAAATAATGGATACAAGAACCATTGTTAATCCTGTTAATCAAGGTAAAGGTGTCGTGTATAATAGTAAAATTGCTCGTACTGATGTATTCAAAAAGGGTGAGAAGTACTATTTAATTCCCATTTACACAATTGATCTTATGAAAAATACCTTACCTCAAAAAGCAATTACAGCAGGAAAAGGATATGAGGATTGGACAACTATTGATCCTAGCTTTACTTTTTTGTTTAGTCTTTTTCCCAATGATCTAATCCAAATTGTCCCCTCAAAAAACAAAACAATTAAAGCTAGAACAACTGTATCGAAAAAAGAGGTATTACTACCCTCACTCACAGGATATTTTAAAGGTGTTCATAGTGGAACTGCTGGGATTACTGTTGAAACACACGATGGCAGTATTATAGCAAATGTAGGTTCCAAGCAGTTACTGTCATTTGAGAAATACCAAGTAGATGTACTTGGACATTACACAAAAATAAAGAAGGAAAAACGTATTGGAATGGCAATATAGAATGGTAACAAAAAACGCAGCTTGCTAATATGGAATTTTCAATAGAGAAACATATGCAAACAAAGAAGATGCTATCTCTGCTCAACTTACTTTATTTTAAAAAGAAAAAAATCACATTCTAAAAAAAGGAAATCCCTCCTTTTTCAAATTAAAAAACCTTGTCTAACCCTATAGTGACAAGGTTTTTTGACACCTACCATAGTATAGCGATATTTTTTATGGAACTATAGCGACGGCGGAACGATAGTCATTGCACATTCTACCATAGCATAGCGATATTTCTTATGGAACTATAGCCGGTTTCAACTCCTTTTAAGGCATTTCTCAACTATAGCATAGCGATGTTTCTTATGGAACTATAGCCTCTTAACGAATCCAGTAGCAGCAGAACATACCATAGCATAGCGATATTTTTTATGGAACTATAGCGTTGATAGTCGTATTAGACAGATCGTAGAAAACATAGCATAGCGATATTTCTTATGGAACTATAGCCCAATCCATCATGCATGGGTGGTAGTTGAACCATAGCATAGCGATGTTTCTTATGGAACTATAGCAAGAGACTCGGTTTTCTAACTAGGGGTCAGACCATATCATAGCGATGTTTCTTATGGAACTATAGCCCTAACATATTTAAATGTAGTTTCATGTTGACCATAGCATAGCGATATTTCTTATGGAACTATAGCGTTAATACATACTCTTAATCCTTATAATTCACCATAGCATAGCGATGCTTCTTATGGAACTACAGCTCGCCGCCCATAAACAAGCTTATTTTTCTATCATTTTATATTAATATTATATATTACAATGCCTTATATATATTTTTAACAAAAATATATATCCCAAACCTAAAAGACTAAATATAACTTATAAATTTACTTATCAAATAGCCTCCAGCAAGGAAATTGTACACTTACTCTTACTTTAAAATCAGTAAGTTTTATTAATAGATTTACATAAATAATCCCTTCGCCTATACACAAAAGAATTATGTTATAATATCTACTGAACATATGAATAGGATAACAACTACCTGCTTTTGGCAAGTAGCAATTTATCTAATAAAAAGATCACCTGTTTCCAAGACAAGTGATCTTTTTGTATACATTTCCCAATACTTCCTATAAGACTTTATAAAAAGTGTTCTCCAGCCACTAAAAACATAATCACCCAAAAACACACTATCATTAGACATACAGTCCTACATTTTCCTAAAAAGGACTCAACTTTTTCTACTATATATTTCATGTTAGTTCATTTCCTTTTCCCTTAATCGGCAAATTCAACCCAACATTTTTCTTTATTAAAGCGCACTTCTTTACTATATGGATTTCCAGAATTAGCACTTTTCAATTTAACTTTAATTACCTGGCCAGATAAGAGCTTTGCCGCTTCATTTTTTGTTATATTTTTTTTACCCAATTTCTCTAGTCCATTTTTCCATAAAGCTACTTTGCATCCATCTTTATATCCACTACATGAGAATGACTTAGTATTTTCATAGATTGGCTTTCCACATTTCGGACATTTTGCAATAACCTCTCTAGCTGTCGCTGCTTTTACTGCACCTTGTACATTCTTTATATTTGCCCTAATTTCAGCGGCTATACGACCAATTAAGCTCTCTAAATCATCATAAAACTCTTGCTCTGTTTTCTCATTTCGTTCTATTTGAGCTAAAGAAGTTTCAAATTCTGCTGTTAATTCCGCACTATATAAGCAGAATGACGGTGGCATCATCATAATAATTGTTCTACCTAATTTTGTTGAGATCAAGTGCTTTCCTTTTTCCTCAATAAAATTCCGTTTTTTTAATGTCTCAAGAATTTGTGCCCTTGTTGCTGGAGTACCTACACCTTCTGCTGCTTTTAATATCGCTTTACTTTCTTTACTTTCAACATACTTCCCAGCCTTCTCCATGTCTTCAAGTATTGTACCCTCACTATACCTAGCTGGTGGCTTAGTTTCTTTCTCTTTTAAAGAGTAATCTCCAATAATATTTAATGTAGTTTTTTGTAATACACTTTCTTGAACTTCTTTATTTTCTAAAACTAACCAACCTTGTTCTCTCAACACTTTCTCGGTTGATTTAAATGTTTCTGGGCCATCTTGAAAAGATGCTGTTACTTTCTCAAAAACTGCTGGCGGATAAAATGCACTTACAAAACGTAAGAAAATTTCATCATATAGCTTTCTTTCATCTGAAACTAGACTACTAGGTTTTTCAGTGGTAATAATAACCGCTTCATGGTCCGATACTTTGCTTGGATCTACAAAAGTTTGTTCAATTTCCCATCCATTGTCGATAATAGATTTAACCCATTCATTTGATGAATGACACGCTAATAGTCCTGGTAACTCTTCGTCATTTGCCAGATATTCGCTGCTAGTACGTGGATACGATACAAATTTTTTATCATATAGTTTTTGTAATACTTCTAATGTTTTTGATGCACTCCATCCTACTTTTTTGTTCATATATACCTGTAGGGACGTTAAACTAAAGAGCTTACGAGGTTTTTCCTTTACTCGTTCCGATTTAACCGTGTAGCCTGTACGATTCCCCAGCACATCTAATCTCGCTTGTGCATCCTCTTGTGTCAGCTGCTCGTCCTTTTCTAATACCATTTCAAATAATTTTGTTGCATCCTTTTCTGAATTCATTACTGGAGCAACAATGGTAAAGTGTTTTACCTTTTTAAAGTTTTCAATTATATAGTCCCTTTTTACAATCATAGCCAATGTAGGTGTTTGTACTCGTCCAAGAGATAAGACAGAAGGGCTTTTACTTAATTTCGTAAGCAATTGCGTTGCATTTAAACCAATTAACATGTCACTCTCTTCACGAAGCTTACCAGCAAGAACTAGCCCAGCATATTCACTATTATCTTTTGCTTCTTGAAAAGCTTTTTTAATACCACTCTCCGTTTGATCACGGACCCAAAGTCGCATTACTTTTTTATTACCGATGTTTCCTTTCTTAAAAATTTTAGAGAATATATGCTGTCCCTCTCTTCCAGCATCTGTTGAGCAATAAATTAATTCTGCTTGCTTCATCAAATCTACAACAATCTTATACTGCTTTCTAACTCCTGCATCATCCTTTACTTGTAAAGGAATATCTCTTAATAAGAATGGTAAATTTGATGGATCACCCTTCCAACCAAAATCAGGATTAATCTGATCTGGGTTTACACATTCAACTAAATGTCCAAATGCATATGTATATATCCGTCCATCATTACCTTCATAATAACCATTCTTTCTTGTAGAACCACCACTTAAGGCTTTTGCATAATCCTCCGCTTGCGACGGTTTTTCACAGACAAATAATTCTTTCATCATAATTCACTCCTAATTATATTTAAATTTATTTATTTTCAATTAGAGATTTAAAACAAATTCCAATAAACGATTAAAAATACTACTAGCCAAAAGGGTACGACTAAGAAAAGAGCATTAATGCATCCTTCTATAAAAGCAAATGGTTTTTCTTCAATTTGCACTATGTTTTCCATATAATGTTCTCCCTTCCAGGATCTAATTTTCTGTTTTACTACTTTTAACTAAGAACATGCTTATATGTGCGCTCTTTATTTAACCAAGAGTTGCACATATACAAGAAGCATATGCAGGATATTATTGCATTCACTTCTCACTTTTCGATATGAGTCATGATCAAAGAGTGTTTTCCTGCTATTTGGACACATTTACCAGTATTTTTACCAAAAAATTCATGATATGGTTAATTTGTCGAGTACGTCATTACTTGACACTTACCCTTAGAAGCCCCGTATATAATCGGGGCTTCTTTTATCAATATATAGTTGTCAAAATAATTGGTTGAGTGTTAAAATATCATAAATTCTCCTTAGGGAGTTTTCATGTAATTAAACAAGAGTTTACAAGTTCTCGAATCTCAGCCCCTTGGAGCGCCCTTCAAGGGGCTGAACTAATTAAAATAACAATTTTATTTAGTTTTCTTCTTTAATTTCCTTAGTTAATTTAACCGTTCCAATATCCTCATAAGGCTGAGCGATATATCCTTTATCATTTAGAACTCTAACGACTTCTTGCATATCCTTCCAAGTTTCTGTACCTTGACCAAATTTAATAGTTACTGTATTCATTTTTCATTCTCCCTTTCGTTTTAAAATAAGAATTTTATTTAGTTTTCTTCTTTAATTTCCTTAGTTAATTTAACTGTTCCAATATCCTCGTAAGGCTGAACGACATATCCTTTATCATATAGAGCTTTAACTACTTCTTGCATATCCTTCCAAGCTTCTGAATCATTAAATTTATTTATACCTCTTCAAGTTCTTCCACTTCCTTTTTTACAATCAATGAATCTATAATTTCATAGTCTAAAATTATTTGGTCATAATACTCAATAGCTTCTTCGTGATTTCCCATTTGGTCGAGGGCAATACCTTTATTTAACAAAATTCCATTATCATCTGGATTAAGTTTTAACGCTTTATCATAGCATTCGATTGCCTTCTCGTACCGCTCTAAACTATCAAGTGAAATACCCTTATTTTTATAGGCTTTTGCAAGCAATCTATTTTTCGTTGAGGGTGTATGAATAGCTATTTCTACTATTTGTTTTTTTATAGACTCAAGTTCTTCAAAAATTGTACTAATCTCTGTTTTTCTCTCAAAGTGATTAACAGTTTCCTTGTCCATTGCAACCTGGAGATAGTTTCTCATAAGTTCATTAAGCTGGTTTGTCTCTTCCAATAATTTAACTACGGCTTTTTCATGTACTAATTTAGTAATTAGGCTCATGTTAATCCCCCTTACTATATTTCTTCAACAAACAAAGTCGGCTCATTCTAATACCTCCGAATATTAATTTGCTACTTTTTCAGTGTGTCTGCATTGTGGAAAAGATGAACAACCTAAAAACACTCGTCCATCATGAGTCCTAGATACCAATATCTCTCCACATTTCGGACACTTCCTTGTAGCAGGTTCTACTGATTTTCTTATATCGGCTGGTTTCTGTTCTGGATTTACTTGCACAACAAATTCTTGTAAAGATGATCTATCTAGTAATTTCACATTACATGCTCTTGCTAACTGTTTTGCTGACGATGTATATGTACTATTTGTAATTACCCATGCTTCATTAGCTTTATAAATGGCTTTTGCTGCATATATTTCTTGTATAGCTTTAATCCCTACTTTGTTTTTAAAACCATATCGTTTCGCCTGAATAACAATTTTATTTTTCCCTTCAAATATTAGATCTGCTCCAAAATCATGACTACCATTTGTGACAGCTGCCCTATATCCCAGCTTTATAAATAGAGCCTCAAGAAAAAATTCAAATTGTCTTCCATCCATTTGATCAATATCTCTAATTCCTGACTTTAAGAATATATTTTTTACTTTACGCTTTTGCATTACCTTATAAAGCATCAACAGCACAAATAATATGATGCTGCAAAAAAACATATACGGTGAAATATCTATGAGAAGCAACCCTACACCTCCTTTTTAAAAAGAAATAATAAAAAAAGACCAACTTTATCAGTTGCTCTAAACTTCATCAAGTATTGAATTTAGAATTCCTTTATCTTTCCATGGCATTTTCTAGCGTATTTTTGCGGAATAAAGAAAAAGCTTTGTACTTATTAGGATGTGGATTTGGTGGCTCTTTAAACATCTTACCAATGTCTTTTTGTAAATTATAAAATCTTTCATCCTCTTTTAACCAATCAACTGCTGCTTTTGGTTTTCCCCATTCTCTGACAACTTGATTAGGCTGCTTCATTGAAGCGAAAGTATAAAAAAAAGAATCCATATTTTCTTTATCTGTTAATTCAACAGCATAGAAATGGATTCTTTTATTCGTATCTGATTTTCCTAAGGGTTGTATTTTATTTACTTCAAGCATTTTATCTTCCATATGCTCATATTTACATTCCCCTTGATCTGTAGTTAAGAAATTTAATTTTTCAGCGATAATCGCACGTTCAAAACATTCCATTGCCTCTTTATGACCTGGCGATTCTTCATTTAGTATTTCTACAAAATCCCTCTTTTTCACAAAATCTCTCTTTTTCAAAAGCTCTTTGTAATTTTTTAGTACGGCAATCTTTGTATCTAAACCTACACTTGTTAATGGCATTGATATTTCATCATCATCAAAAAACTCAATTCTTTCAGTCTTAATAACCCCATATACAGGAACATTTCCTTGAGCTGAACGTTTGTAATATGTAACACTTTCTGGAACTTTAATTTCATCTGCCCTCAACTTATGATTAGTTTGCTCAGTTCTGCCTCCATGTGAAGTTATTTGAAGAATTGGTAAAGCTATCATTCTGTTATTGCCAGCATTTATAACAAGACCGAATCTTTTTTTCCCTTCTTGTTCTTCCGTATCATTACTTAATGCTTTCGGTTTAAAAGGATAAAAAACCCTTACAATATCACCCGAATTATATGTTTCCACTTGATTCACCTATCCTTTTATCTTTTAATATAAACAACATCATCTTCATCAAAATCATCTTCATCTTCATGAATATCAATTAACAAAAGAATTCTTCTATCTAGGTGATAGCCACTATATTCTCCTTCTATTGCTAACTCTTTGATTGCTTGATCTAGATATTTTTGTTCGTAATCTTCAAGTTCCATTTCCTCAATAATTTGCTCCCTATCCTTTCCTTTCCATGAATAATTTAATAAAAAGTCAATCGATTTATTATTTTCCACACTAAAACCCCCATTTTATTAATAAGATTATTATATCAAAATCCAATCTTTCGTCTCCTGCTTCAAATCAACTACTTAGTGAATATTGTAACTGAACTATACATACAGCATTATTAAAGAAAGTTATTATAATGTATTCACTTCTTACACTTTTTTCTCAGCAACTTACCTCCTTTAATAAATGAGGTAACTACTACATTTAAAATAATTGCAACTACTATCATGCATAATGCAAATAGCCAATTATTCACCAATTCACCTCCTTTCAAGTCTAACATACCAAATTATTAAATCGACTAGGAAGCACAAACATCTATAATATATACATCTACTTCATGATGAATAAACTTCTTACATTCTTCTTTGATAATCGCTAAACATTTTTCTTTTTTTAATCCTCCTGTACCGCTTCCTATGATCGGCATTGCAACCGAACTATATTTTTTCTTTATTACTAATTGCAATGCGTTATAAGTTGACCACCTAATGGAATACTCTGTTGCTTTCCACAAAGCATTAATACCAGCTACATGAATTAATGCTTTGCAATTTAAAAAGCCAGATGAAGTTATAACCGCCTCACCTAGCTTTAATATCCCTTCTTTTTTCAATTGTTTAAATGGTTCATGACCTGCCTTTTTCCTAATTGCCTTTGAGAAACCAGCTTCATTTAACAAATAATGTGGTAAAAAGTTTCTATTCCATGCATTAACTATTACATCAACTTTACTATCATATCTTGTAATATCACCATTTTTCATGAAGATCCTCAAATTCACCCCTCCTTATTGAATTCGTTTGAGTGAGGCATTACATTCGAATCACCTTTTTCTTTATTTAAATGTAGTTCTTTGAACTTACGAAATTGTATCCACATTTTTTCAGGAATTTTAAATTCTTTATTTTTTAAAGTGTGAACTAGCTCTTCAAATACCAATAGTTTAGAGTAGGAATTAATACATCTATTCCAATCTTTTTTGAATAGTTTTTTATCATGCCTACCTGGCGCTTCAATTCCATGATTGTTAAATAAATAATGAAAATTTATATATAACTCTGAAATTTTTTGTACAAACTCTGCTTTCAATTCAGGGTCTAGTACTTTACATAAATCATGGCAAGCTGGAATTACCTCTTTAAATTCAAACCACTCATTCTCAACGAACTCTAGCCAATCTATAAATTTCATAACTAATCACTCCTTAATTTTTTTAGAAAAAAGCTAGACTACATTTTTAACTTAATTCCTTATAAAATTATTCATCCCAGGATAAATTCCAGTCTTCTAATGAACCTAAATAAACTTCTCTTAATTTTATAGTAGGATTAACTAATGAACCCTCTAAATAAACCCCGAAACCAATTTCATAAAGAGCATCTTCACCATACTTCTTCCACATTTCAAATTCTGTAATTTTATATTTTTTTGCAAACTCTATTACCTTTTCAAATAACCATTCTTCATCAATTTCTTTACTAATATGATGTTTATATGTGACATCAAAACAGGCTCCATAATCACCTCCATGATCCTTAAAGTTAGCATCCTTTTTTTTCATAAACTCTTCTATAATTGCTATATTTTCATCTTCCCAATTCAATCCTGCACTTGAAAGAATAGTATAGTAAACCTCAGTTACGTTATTTTGTTTAATCGCTTCTCTTCTCTTTCTTGACTCCCAACGATCCATATTATAATCCGCAGCAAAATAAGAGTGTTTTTCCATAGGGAAATGTGTTAAATCTGCTTTATCATAAAGTAAGAACTCATCTTCATAAACATCTACTTTTGATAAGTCTGTTTTTATTTCAAACTGTTTTAACTTTGTATTTCTGCTTAAGCATTGATCATTAGAGAAAAGTTTCCCTTTATGTTCTCCAAATTGGAAACTCAGATCAATTTTATGGGTAATCTTTTTACGCTTTCCAACAAACCAATTTAACTTAACCTCTATATGGTTATTAATTAATTCTTTTTTATTTTTAACCCAATAGAATCCATGCGAAATAATTCCATTATCCTTTTCAACCCCTGCAACAACATAACGTTTATTAGGATATGGCCTATTAAGAACTATCGTATTTTGAATTTCAAGACCCTTTATTTCCAATCTGACAGGTGCATGAAACCATGTCTCCGGTAAAAATAATTTAGGAGAAAAATGAAATATAAATTCATCATCCTTTAAATTTTCACTCTTAATTTCTGATAAATACTCATGAAACTCCACTATTTTATTTTCATATTCACTGTTATAAGGATTGTTTATATATGTTTTTTCTATCTCTGAAATAGGATGATCCCCCCTCCAATACAAATATTCTATTTGTATTGGATCGAGTTCTAACTCCCCATATTCTTTAAACAGTGCGTTCACTTGTTTATTGAATTCTATAAAGCCGACCGAATAATTATTAGTGTAAAATTTTCTAAGGAAATCTGTCCCTTCCTTAGTACGCTTCAATTCTTTTATTTCTTTTCCATCTTCCCAGGCCACTATACAAGATATTAAATTCTGATTAATACCTTCTTGTACAAGCTCCACAAAAGATATTCCTCTTTTAGAATATACATTCAACCCTTTTTCCTTAATTTCAATATTAGTTAAACCTTTTCTTAGTTTACGAAAACAACCTAATACCCTTTCCATAACAACCTCTTCTGTATTTATACCGCGTTCCATAATTTGATTTAGTAAATATCCTAATGTGTTATTTTTTATTACTTTTTGCATTTTAACCCCTCCTAATTCCCCATATAAAAAGGAGACTTTTACATTAAAAGCCTCCTACTTAACTATATTTACTAAAAAACAAATCCATATTTGTCGTTATTAGTTTAAACCTCATAATACAATTATATCTTTAAAAACAGGTACTTCCCTCTCATAATACTCCCAATAAACTCTCATTTTTATCTTCCATATCCATTTTCAATTTGCTCTTGTAATTGTTCATATTGTCGTTGGTTCTTCCATTGTTCATATTCATTATTCATATGATGGTTCATATTTTTTAAGCTTCTCATAATATTAGTTCGTTCTTTAATAACAGAACGTATACGTTTACCACGAGAAAAAATATTTTTCCCTTTATGAAATTCAACTTGCTGTTGCTCTTTTGCTACCTGCTTCATTTCTTTTAAAACTGCATTACCCAATCTAGTATATAGATCATTAATCTTTGTATCACCAAATTGGTTGTAACGTTGTTTATCTTCTTCACTTCCCCCATAAGCTTCTTTCATTATTTTCATTTCTTCTTCTAATTTCTCTTTTAATTCTTCAAAATCTTTTTTATGATATTTTTCTATGTACATACCGCTTAATTGATCTATTTTATCTCTTACATGACTAATAGAATTATAGTTATACTGCCACTGTTTTTTATCTTCGGGTAGCTCTTTCATAATTTCGTCAAACAACTTTTTCATTTTTCTTTTCTCAGAAAGGTTTACATCTTTTTTACTTTTAACAATTTTATTTCGTATTAGATCATTAATTTTTTTGTACTCTTCGCTGCGATCCATAATGCTATTTACTACTTTTGATTTCATTGCATCAATTGATTTTTGTTTTCTTTTTCCTCGATGCATTCCTTTAAATCTGCCTTTGGAAATTATCCTTCCGGCACTTGGTACAGGTTCAACCATTGCGACATGAACATGGATATTTTCCGTATTATAATGAATGGCTGCTGACCAAATTGCTGTATCACGTAATCGTTCTTTCGTCATCATGACATCCATTGCTTTTCTTGTTACATCTTTTAATTTTTCTTCATCTAGCATTTTTCTTTCCTTGTCATAAATACCGTGTTTCTCTAACCATTCATTGTCAAAACTAATTACATCCTGCCACAAAACACTTTTATTTTTTTGTGCCTTTTTAAAAGCCTCTTTCAATCTATTCTTACCATCTAGTGAAACTACGTCTTCCTCTTTTGTAAAAAGTGAAGACGTTTTTTCCTCGTTCCCCATATAATCTTGATAAGAACTAAATTCATTTCTATCTTTCTCTACAGCGTCTTTTCTTCCAATATAATCTATATAATCTCCAAATTCTTTATCTTGATTTTTACTAAAATCATTTCTTGAATATACGAATTGACTTTTAATTACTACACCAGGTGTATTCATTTATAACCTCCCTAATTTCAATTATTTGTACCTTGTTGTCTTTCTATCTTTTTCATTCGAGCATTTGAAATTTGGTCTTTAACAAATCCTTCTGCTTGTACCATTCCTTTGGACATATACTGACCTGTTGTAGCTAGGTTTTCAAATTTATTCACTGCAAAATAATGGTTTGCAAATTGTAATAACATCCTTGTATGTTTATCAGCTAGATTTGTACCAGCTCTAATTCTTCCTAAATCTTCATGAACAACTTCTTTAACTGCTCCTTTAATCTGTTCTAATAGATCATGATTTTGGTTTTGATGTTCAGCAACAATTCTTTCTAATGCATGGCTAGGTTTGATTCCTTTTTCTTCTGCATATTCCTTTATATAAGCGATTGTATTTTCATTTAAATAATAAGTCTTATCCACTTTTTTCTTAGACATATTTAAGCTCCTTTGCATATTTTTATTTAATCATTATCCAATTCAACATCTTCAATAACTTGCAACACACGATTCATAGTTTGTGTGTTTTGTTTTATGAGGATCATGCTTTGTTTTTGTAATTCTATATGTTTATCTTGTAAGTCTTTCATATCTTGAAGTACAGCAAGATTACTAATGTATCTATGCAAAAATTCTTGTCTAGAAATTTTTTTTGCCTTTGCTAGTTCGTCAATTCGTTTCACTAAACTAGCATCAAGATCACGGATTAACACATTCATAGGGGAAAACCTCCAAATTAGTGATTTTAATTGCAAGAGCATAAGGGTTTTTTGCTATCACCGAAGGTGACAGGTTAGGCAGAGCCTAACAAAAACGTGATATCATGAGAAAGAGAAATTCAATGTAGTTTCAGCGTGGTTTCAATGTAGTTTCAATGAAAATCCAATGTATTTCCAATGTAAATCCAATGGAATTTCAATGTAAATCCAATGTGGTTTCAATGTATTTCCAATGTAGTTTCAATGTACTTCTTCCAATCTTTATTCTGAACCACAACTCCTTATATAATGGCAAAAAAATTATCAGATAACTTTTTTTATACAACCAAAAAATTATCTGATAATTATATTCGTAATGTTTATATTTCTTTTTATCTTTTAAAATAGCTTAATTTCATTCTGCTACATTAAACTTTTTACGCTGATCTTCTAATTTCTTTTGAAGATTTTTCTCTTTTGCTTCTAACTCTTTAGTTTTATTTTCTAGCTCTAATTTTCTCTTTTTATACTGTTCTATTTGTAGCTTTCTTTTTTGAATTTCCGATTCACTTTTTTCTTTTTCATCATCTGTTTGATATACTTTATTTGCTTCAATTCTTTCAATTTCATTTACAATTTTATCTGTTAGTTCATCTTGTAATGGGATTGTTTTCTTTACATTATTTATTTCTATCTTTACAGATTGTAATTCTTCTTCCGTTTCATCTTGTGCGTACTCATTTTCATTTTTTCTTAATAAATCTTTGTTTGTTTTTATTTTTCGATAATCCCCTGTTAAAACAATTTTCTTTTCCTTTAGATTATTATTTTCTGCTTTTTGAATGGTTCCACCTTCGGTAGTTGTACTAGTTTCAAATGAATCAATCTCTGCTTTTTCATTTACAAATAAACCTATGACATTATATTCTTTTGGCACTTCACTGATTTGGATAACATACATATCCCCTTGATTAAATACAACTTTCGTTGGTAGTTCTTTAGCATTTCCTTTTTGTTTAGCTGTAAAAGATAATTTCGAACTTACATACGTTCCACTTTTTTCCCCTGTTTTAAGATGAACTTGCATTATATCTTTATCTGGATTGTACTCCCACTTTTTTAGATAAATAGTATTATAGTTTAATCCAGGTAACGGGCGATTAAATTCAGTTTGAACAATGGGATCATCATTAAACATAAACTCTTTTGATGTTAAACAAATGGTTAAAATGACAACAATTCCTATCATAATGGCATAGTAAATTTTATTTTTATTACTTCCAACTTTAAATGCAGACAAACGAAAACCTCCTTTTATTTAGTGATTGGCAGATTGACTTGGTGGAAATGGTAATAGCTGTCTTGGATCAAAAGAGGTTCCTTGTTTATAATCATTTCCTCTTCTAGCTTCAAAATGAAGATGTGTTCCAGTTGAGTCGCCTGTATTTCCTTGTATCCCAATCTGTTGTCCTTTTTTTACATCTTGTCCGGTTGATACATTTAATCCATCCATGTGTGCATAACGTGTAAACACTCCGTTAGGATGTTGAATTGTAACCATGTTTCCATACGAACTAGATAAACGAGCATCCACAACTTTTCCATCCCCTACAGCGCTAACAGGTGCTCCACGATACGCCACTAAATCTATTCCTGCATGAAGTGTTCCCCAGCGACCACCATAATCACTTGTAACAACATAATTGATTCCCACGAAGGGAAATTGAAAGTCTCCTTTCATATTTTCATCAACTTTAATGTCTCCTGTTCCTGTTCCTCCACCTTCTACAACCTCACATTGCATTGCTCCCCCTAATTCTTGAGCAATTTTTGTAACAGTTGGAACCCAATATTTATTAAGCCCACCAGGATCATTGTCTGCTCCTATTGGTGCATACTTCCCACCGATTTGATCAATTGTTGTTAGTCCTTGTGAGATATAAAGTCTATTTAAGTTCCCTGCCATATATACAAGCCCTTCCTCCAAACTTGAGAAGATCTGTAAGGTTTGCCAGTTCGTTTTTGGATCCATTAATCCGCCAGGATTATTTTTATTAACGACTGCATTTGACTTCCCGTATCCTGTTTCATGAAGTGCAATAGCTGCTAATAGTACTGGATCAATCTTTGCTGATTCAGCTGCTTTCATAAATCCATCTGCATGATTCGCAAACGCTCCAGATTGATTTATTTTTGCATCAAACTTCGTACGATCAACCTGTCCTGTTAATTTACAACCAGCACCTATAATTAATCCAGCCCCCCTCCACTTCCACCGGAGGACTTATGAGAACCAGATATGGATATTGCTGATATGGCCCCAATAAAAAGGACTCCTAGTATTAAAACACCAGGAATCCCAAGCCATAAAAGAATCTTTTTAATTATTATTTTTTTAATATCCATGCATTATAAACCACCTTCAAAGAGGTTTATTTCATCTTCAGAGGCTTCTACTGTCATTGTTAAGTTCTGCACACCTTTAATGGCTAAAACACATTCTCCTTGCTGTAATAATGGAATTTGTCTTAGCTCACTTTCAGATAACTGTCCTTGGAAAATATACCTTAATGTATCTAATGAGTTCGCATCTTGCTGTAAGACAAACTTATACTGGGTTAGTTCAAATAGTGTTTTAATTTTAATGGCTACCTCATTATCTTTTGCATCTGACACAAAATCTCGAACTGATTGTGAAGCAAAAAGAAGCCCACCAAAATACTTACGGGCTTCACGCGCGAATTCCAGTATAAAGTCTACCGCAATTGGGTTACTCGTATTAATCGTTAAATGTGATTCATCCAAAATAACTAACAAACGTCTTATAAGATCAAAGTCAAAACCATCTTTATAAATTCCTTTACGTTGTGGTTCACCAATTTGAATGAGGTGATCCCAAATCAAACTAAATGCATTATACATTTGGGCATTAAAAACTTTTTTCTCCAGACTACGTAATGATTTTACAGAGAAGAATACAACTTGTTCATTTGTTAGGTCTTCTAATGTTGTATGTCCATTAAATAGATGACCGTATCCATTTACAATATCATCAAGAGCTAATTCAATTTTCTCTAGCCTAGCTGACCTAGAAAGGGATAGTCCAGGATTAATAATTCTCTCTTCCACATTCGAGTACAGCTCTTTCTTTACATATTCGAGTAATTCTAAAAAGATAGGATACTCTTCATTTTCCAAGTTAGTTACACCTGTAGTTTTTATTTTTTCTAAGAATCCTAATGATTCATAGAACTCTCTAAGTACTTTTTTATACTCCTGGATATCCGCATCTGTAACTTGTGGAGATAACAGACAATAAAAAGTAGCTGCCTTAGAAAGATGTTGTAAGAAAGAATGTGTCTCTATTTCTTCCATTGTTTTTTTATCTTCATCGTCTATCCTTGAACGATAAATTTGCAACGGGTTAATTAAACCTTGTGTACCATCAAGTGCTACCATTTGTCCGTTTACTTCTTTAATTAATGTTTCAAATTCTCCTGTTACATCAAACCCCCTAATAAAGTTATTTCTAATTTTATTATCTAAAAACAACTTTTTCAGAAGTGTACTTTTTCCTGAACCCATTTCTCCAATGAGTACACCGTTATAGTATCTACGTTGCTTATCTTTATGAAACAAATCAAATAACACGCTACCACCCGTAAATGTAGTCCCTAGATAAGATCCTCGCGGATCACGTAATTGCGCATAATGAAAGGGAAGCCCAGCAGCTAATGTAAGCCCAGGCATTCCCTTTCCTTCTCTCTTATTTGCGTATGTAATTTGTTCTTCATACGGGCTAAACAAAGCTTTCCACTCATGCTCTTGCTCATTTAAAAGTACAGTCCCCTTGAAGCTTTGTGCCTCTAGCTCCGTTAAAACGTCTCCAACGCTCTTTTCTAATTCTAAAGTCGTTTTTCCATGAACGTATAAACGAACATGAACCAACTTAATGACTTCTCCTAATTGTGATATTTGGTGATATAGTTTGGTTAACTCATCATGTTTTTGAACAGCATCTAGTTGAGCAATCCCTTGTTTTTCATTACTAAAACGCATTTTTTGTTCTAACATGGACTTATTAATATTGGTTACGGTCTCACTTCTCTCCATTGTAGAAACATCTGTAACCACTATAACGTTCTTCATTGTAGTAATCGTCTTCATCCACTTTGCATCTACATTAGTAGGATAGTCAACAATGTGAATACAAGCTTCATAACCGTCTCCCTTTCTTACAAAGTTATCACCAAACCTTAAACCGCCTTTCGGTTGAATCTTTGCAAGAAATTCTAAATCATGTTTCTGTTTTTGCTTATTTTCATCTTGATCCCCCTTCTTTTTCTTTCTATCTAACATTGGAATGATATTAGCTAATTCAAACGCCATGATTAGTCCTCCTTACAATTTAGAATTTTGGTTATTTAGTACACACAGCACATCTATTTTCTTTTCTTTTGTGATTCTTACTAATGGAAAGGAATTTTTAAAATGGTTCTCTGCCATTCTACGCCTTTCTGATAATTGTTCTTTATTACTACCATAGATAAATAGGAAAAACTCTCTATCCGTTCTCTTTTCTTCTAAAAAGTTCAATTCAAATAATTTACGATCAATATATTTGTGATTAATAGGATCTTGCGTTTCTTCTCTTTTTTCCTCCAATATTCTTGTTGGATAGATGTATTAGAAGGGAAATTTAAAGATACTTCTTTATAATCATACGCATAACTCCGCATGAACCTAACCCTTTGATAAATCATCATCATTTCATCAGATTCATTTAGCGTATTTAAATCAGTAGTTGTAATTTGTAAAATATCCATGACTCCATTTTTTAGAACAATATGATTCCCCTCATACCGTATAAAAGGAAGCATGCTTATCGTTTGGTTTGGCACTCTAACCTTTGGTTTTTTTCTTTTTTTCCTTCTTTATATTCTTTTTCGGTTTCTTTTCTTTCTTTTTTCTAGAAAAAAAACCAAATTTCTCTGGTTTTTCTTCATCTGTTATTACAGGTACAACTATTGTTGGAACACCTGCAGCATCATTTAATTTTGGCTCCGTACTCATTTCTCTTTTCCTCCTTATTTTCATTCGAGTATTTAGATTCATTTTCTATCGCATTAGCATCAATAGGATGATAAGTAGTTTTATTACGCTTAATTAAAAAATATAAAGCAACATAATTTCGTTTTCCTGGATTCGTAGAAGAACTCATAACCATAAAAAGTAAAGCACCAAACCCTACAATATAGTAGGGAATGGTAAACCAATTGTGGACAAATTCACTTCCAACATTTAATAGGAACAATGTTCCTACGCCGATAATGGATAGATCCTTTGCATACAATGAGAAAATTAATTTAATCGGTGATTTTATCTCTTTAGGGATTTCATAACTCAATTACATCTTCACCTTTCTATTATTTAGTACTTACATATCTTCATGAACGCTAAACTTTTGTTCAGCATTATCATCCAAACGTTCACTTTGTAATACAGTCTGCTTATTATTTTCTTGTGAGACACTTCCTGTTTCTTGCTTCACATGATTTCTTTGAATTACCTCTGTCTCTTGTACAATCTCAGTCTTTTGAATAACCTTATTTTCTTGCTGAACGACTTTCTTTTGACTAACTGTCGGTGCTGAACCCTGTACACTCGGTGCGGATTGGCTCACTGTCGGTGCTGAGCCTTGTACACTCGGTGCTGGTTGACTCACTGTCGGTGTTGTGCGCTGTAGCGCTGGTGCGGATTGACCCATCGCTGGCGCTGAGCCTTGTACACTCGGTGCTGGTTGGCTCACTGTTGGTGCTGAGCCTTGTACACTCGGTGCTGGTTGACTCACTGTCGGTGTTGTGCGCTGTAGCGCTGGTGCGGATTGACCCATCACTGGCGCTGAGCCTTGTACACTCGGTGCTGGTTGACTCATTGTCGGTGTTGAGCCTTTTACCGCTGGTGCTGGCTGGCTCACTGTCGGTGTTGAACCTTGCCCCGCTGATGCTGGTTGACTCACTGTCGGTGCTGAACCTTGTACCGTTGGTGCTGGTTGATTCACTGTTGATGTTGTGCGCTGTAGCGCTGGTGCGGATTGACCCATCGCTGGTGTTGAGCCTTGTACACTCGGTGCTGGTTGACTCATTGTCGGTGTTGAGCCTTTTACCGCTGGTGCTGGCTGGCTCACTGTCGGTGTTGAACCTTGCCCCGCTGATGCTGGTTGACTCACTGTCGGTGCTGAACCTTGTACCGTTGGTGCTGGTTGATTCACTGTTGGTGTTGTGCGCTGTAGCGCTGGTGCGGATTGACCCATCGCTGGTGTTGAACCTTGCCCCGCTGATGCTGGTTGACTCACTGTCGGTGCTGAACCTTGTACCGCTGGTGCTGGTTGGCTCACTGTCGGTGCTGAACCCTGTATACTTGGTGCTGGTTGGCTCACTGTCGGTGCTGAACCCTGTACACTTGGTGCTGGTTGACTCACTGTTGGTATTGAACCCTGTACACTCGGTGCGGATTGGCTCACTGTCGGTGCTGAACCTTGCACACTCGGTGCTGGTTGGCTCACTGTTGGTATTGAACCCTGTACACTCGGTGCGGATTGGCTCACTGTTGGTGCTGAACCCTGTACCTTTGGTGTTGGTTGACTTATTGTTGGCACTGAACCTTGTACACTTGGTGCTGGTTGGCTCACTGTCGGTGCTGAACCCTGTACACTTGGTGCTGGTTGACTCACTGTCGGTGCTGAGCCTTGTACCTTCGGTGTTGGTTGACTCATTGTTGGTGCTGAGTCTTGTACCTTCGGTGTTGGTTGGCTCACTGTCGGTGCTGAGCCTTGTACCTTCGGTGTTGGTTGACTCATTGTTGGCACTGAACCTTGTACCGCTGGTTCTGGCTGGCTCATTGTCGGTGTTGAGCGCTGTAGCGCTGGTGCGGATTGACCAGGCGCTGCCTGTATTTTTGGTTGGTTTACAGCTCCTTGTCCCATTGCTGGAATCGCTGGTTGTGATCCATTTGCTTTTGGTCCACTCACAGCCCCTTGTCCCGTTGCTGGAATCGCTGGTTGTGGTTCATTTGCTTTTGGTTCGTTCGCAACTCCTTGTCCTGCTGCTGGAATCGCTGGTTGTGATCCATTTACTTTTGGTTCGTTCGCAACTCCTTGTCCTGCTGCTGGAATCGCTGGTTGTGATCCATTTGCTTTTGGTCCGTTCGCAACTCCTTGTCCTGCTGCTGGAATCGCTGGTTGTGATCCATTTGCTTTTGGTCCGTTCGCAACTCCTTGTCCTGCTGCTGGAATCGCTGGTTGTGATCCATTTGCTTTTGGTCCGTTGGCAGCTCCTTGCCCTGTTCCTGGAATCGCTGGTTGTGATCCATTTGCTTTTGGTCCGTTCGCAACTCCTTGTCCTGCTGCTGGAATCGCTGGTTGTGATCCATTTGCTTTTGGTCCGTTGGCAGCTCCTTGCCCTGTTCCTGGAATCGCTGGTTGTGATCCATTTGCTTTTGGTCCGTTCGCAACTCCTTGTCCTGCTGCTGGAATCGCTGGTTGTGATCCATTTGCTTTTGGTCCGTTCGCAACTCCTTGTCCTGCTGCTGGAATCGCTGGTTGTGATCCATTTGCTTTTGGTCCGTTCGCAACTCCTTGTCCTGCTGCTGGAATCGCTGGTTGTGATCCATTTACTTTTGGTCCGTCCACAGCTCCTTGTCCTGCTGCTGGAATCGCTGGTTGTGATCCATTTGCTTTTGGTCCGTCCGCAACTCCTTGTTCTGTTCCTGGAATCGTTGGTTGTGATCCATTTGCTTTTGGTCCGTTCATTGTAGACTGTTCCACTCCCGCTTTTGGTCCTGCTGGATGTGGTCCTATCGGTCCATCATATTGATTTTCCATTGGAGTAATCTTACTTTCTGCTTTTTCTCCGTTCATTGTGGACTGGCCTACTCCTGCTTTTGGTCCTGCTGGATGTGGTCCTATCGGTCCGTCATATTGGTTTTTCATTGGTGTAATCTTATCAATTGATTTTTCACCGTTCTTTGCAGGTTTCTTAACCCCTGCCTTTGATCCTGCTGATTTTGGACCTATATTTGATTTAACCGGTATTGGTAATGGAATATTAGACTTCCCTCCATCAAATAACGATTCCTCATTTGTTGAAAATCCACCAGGATTAACGTTGGAACCATTCTTCCCTTTTACATCTCTATTATTTCCACTGCCGATTGAAGATGTGCCTGGTATTGCTTCTGCACCACCTCGACCTTTTGGGGCTTTCTTATCTTTCTCTTCTGAATCGTCAGGACTATCAATTGCACCCCCATCGTCAGAAGGTGGAGGACCGTCATCTCCATCCTCACCAGTATCATCATTACCATTTTTCATATCAAAGTTGTTTAAATCATTATCTCCAACACCTGGCATCCGTGGACCTGCTGGCTCTTCTTTCCCTCTAAGCTTATTAATCATACCTGCTGTTCCTGTTGCCCCTTTTTTCACCATTTTCCCTGTCGCTTTTGCAACATCAAATCCAGCCTTTGCAGCCATCATGCCGCCCATCATGGTCTTCCAGCCACTTTGTAAGCCTGCATCAATGCCAAGTATACGTTCAACAATATTTGGCCCATCTATTACAGCCCAAGAGCCAGCGAGAAGAAGTAATGCGTTCCCCCAACCCATAAAACCAAAATCTTTTGTAGCTAGCCATCCAATATAAAGGGAATATATTTTTAAAAGTAAAGCCATACAAAAAATAACTGCATAGCAACTAAAAATTTCATTTATTATCTTTTTTAATCTCTGACCACCGCTTATATCAGTTGCGGCTACTAGTGCTCCAAATATATTATGAAAAGCCAATTCATAGATAATTCGACCTACTTTTACTATGCTAATTAATAAAGCAAATGCAGTCACAATGAGTGAGATTAATACCGATCCCCAATTTATGCTCCATCTATAGTAAGCTTCTTTAAACACATCAAACCAACCATTATCTAACTTATCTGCTTCAAGCTTATTATCATACGAAAGAACTAACCTACTGTTTAAGGCATCTTCTCCAGCACCGCTGGCTAATTTCATATTTACAGTTTCATTGAAATCAATATATTTAATATTTTCTTCCGAGACACCATTAATTCTTTTTTCATTTGGCTTCGGCAATTCAAATTTTGCTTTAGCGTAAAAGTTAAGGTCCGCTAAATTACTTTTTACAATGCTCATACCTATTGAACCAGGAGCTGCATGTAAATCTTTCACACCAGCACTCGCTATTTTATTCAGATTGTCCATTAAAATCGGTCCACCTACAAGAAACAATATTGAAAGTAATCCGTTTAATATAACATTTGTTCTTTTTTCTATTTTATTGAACATCAATTGGTAACCAACTGCTATTATGGTAACGGTCAAAAGTGCCCATATTACCATACTCATTCCGTTCCTTAGATCATTAATTCCCGAATACTGAAAGAAATCATTACCTGTAATAACTTGCATTACTACCTTTTCTACAACCTCATTTATATAAAGAAGTATAAACAGAAGTTTCTGACCTAACCAACGAAATATATTACTCGCAATCCCGTTTATATCTAATATATCTTGATATTGAGTTAGTATTTCTTCCTTACTCAATGCATTCACCTCTTTCTATAATCGAATTGAAATATCATTTTTATTCTTTTGTGCGAATTTACAAGTGAAAAGTATAACTATATAAAAAAGAAGGAGCAGTATAGTAGCTGGTCCTTTCACTGATAAAAACTGTTCGTATATATTAGCTGTCATGAAATCTAGCATAACTGGCATTGCGCCAACCATACCAATAATCATATAAATTGTTTTTGCTTTCCCTTTCTTCTTACGATGCAGATCATCACGCTTTGAGATTTCAAAGTTCATACTTTTAATAACTCGGCCAAACATTTCCCTCGCTGAACCACCTTTTTCATCTTTAATCTTTAAAATTTTATGAAATTGATTCAAAGCTGGGAAATTATATTTTTCAAAGTGTTTTGTATCTAATTTTGCCTCTTCTTCCAATTTAGCTAGTGTTTTATCAATTTCTTTTTGAATAGAAATATCTAATGTTTTCTTTGTTTCTATTAAGCTATAATAGGGATTTTTCCCCGACTGCATAAAGAAAGACATATTCGTTGCATACTTTAATAGCTCATTTAATTGAAATTGATAAACTTTGACTTTCTTATTTCCAACAGTAAAGGCAGAGAACCATATTACTGAACCAAAAGCACCTGCGATTATGCTTATTGGAACATCCTTTAAAATTATGTATACATATCCTGTATGCATCATAAATAAAAATGCTAACCATCCTACTATTGCCCATCCACTAAATAGTAATCTTGCTTCTTGCCACAAAGACTTTTTTTTCTTTTTTGATTTTGCCACTTTTATAAACCTCCTTTAATAAAAAAAGAACCTATTCTTTAGAATAAGTTCTCGAAATCATTATTTATCTATTGCCTTCTTAATGGTATTGCTAAATTCGCCTTTTTCAAAAGGTCTTGTATTTCCAGTAAAAATAGTACTTGAACCAGTAACTTCTTTCCCAGCCTTAAAAACTAAATACCTACTTTGAGGTTCAGTTATACCTATACTCTCGAATTCTTCTCTCGTTTTATTCGATACAAGAGGACTCCAATCTAAATCTTTTGGTGCATCTTTCCAAGAAAAGAGATATACCTTTTTCTCTAATTGTTTTGCATCATAATCTAACACTTGTTTTGCATTTGTATTTTGAAGGTCATCATTATGAGCCATCATTACAAATACAGGCTTTTCTTGTTTAACTAATTTCATTAATTCATCATAAGAGACTTCCACTACACCAGAACTAACAGATTTCTCATTCTTATTAGATTCACTACTTGTTCCATTTGTATCTTTAGAACAACCACTTACAACCATTATAGATAGAATTACGAGTGCAATAATCCAATTTAATTTCATGATTTTCAATCCAATCACTCCAACTGTATATTTATAAATCCGTATAAGTATAGTTTACTAAATTTACAGCTGCATGTACTAGACTTATTCTCAATTAATTGCATCAAAGAATTGATTTACAGCCTCTTTAGGCTGGTATCCTACTAATCTATTCACCTCTTTACCATCCTTAAAATGAATTATTGTAGGCGTTCCTTTTAGGTCATAATCATGCCAGCCTTCTTGAAACTCGTAAGCATTATATAGACTAAACTTCGTATTATCATATTTTTTTACTGCATCCTTTAAGTTAGGCTCTAGCGCCTCACAATATGAACATACTGGACTAAAAAAATAAACCACTTCATTCTGCCCATTTTTTTTATTTTCTTTCAATTGCGCTGGTAAGATTATATTCTGGTAAAACGGATCTTTCTCTGCTTGATCTAAAGTTTGCATAGACACTTGTTTGTTTCCATATGGACTTACTTTTTGTTTTTGTGCATTTTTATATGTATCAAAAGCCATGAAAGCACCAAAAACTACAATAATAGCTGATAACATGAAGACCAATCTTTTCATCATTTATCCCACCTAAATTATTTGATATTAACATGTTATCAGCTTTTTTTAGCCCAATCCTATCAACAAACTCTCAGGATACTGTCATAAAACTCTCAGGAAACTCCTATTTTTCAACTTTCTCCTTAAATACATCTGGAAGTAAATGATAAATCTTTGCATCCCTCAACAGCTTTATCGTCCGTTCTGAAATGGGTTGTATCTTTTCAATGGTTTCATACTTTTCTAATTCTGGATTCCATTCATTTTCTTTCTGGTATATGTGTCGATATACCAGACCTTTATCATTATATTCTAGGAACTCTACGAATTCCTTTATCTCACGTACAACGCTACCATTGACATTTTCTTTGCTCATTTGGATACCATATGGTAATAATTCTACAATATCCCTTGCAATTGTAAGATCATCCGATTTAGCATACGATGGGGCTTGTTTCATCATTGGAATATATCGACTTGGAATAGCTGCTGCACTCTTGGCATGGAGCGTTGTAATGATAGAATGACTTGTTTTTACACTATCTAATACGCCAGCTGCCTCAACGCCACGAGTTTCTGAAATTAAAATCCAATCTGGATTATTACGTAGCCCGGCTTTATTTAGATCCCATATATCTATCTTTTTCTCCCTATCATCACCTGTTAGGGTTATTAAACTACTAATGTCTTTATGTGGGTATAATTCCTTCAAGTGACTATCTGGAGTATCCTCAATTAAAAAGATTGCATCATCATCATTCATAAACCCTACCAATAGCTTTTGTAACTCTGTTTTTCCCGTCCCTGTTGCACCACTAATTGTGACATTACCCCTTGCCTTCATTAATAATTCTAATAGTACTGCTACATCTTTATTAACTAGTCCTGATAAATCAGGAATTGCTAAATGTGGTTTACTCACACGTATAGCGAATGTACCACCATTCGCACAAACTGGATGTATTGCATTCACTCGCAAGTTCCCAAAGGCAGTATCTAAGATTGGATTACTTTCCGTGAATTCATCCCCTTGAATATCAGCAATTTGTTTTATCAAACTTTTTACTTCTTCTTGTGTTGGTTGCTTTTTAGGTCTATATCTTCCAGTCACTCGATTCTCTATTACCAAGAAAGAACCATTCCATTTCATATCTGTAATATCATTATCCTCTCGATATGATTTTAAAAAACTTTCTGCTAAAATTTTTTCTACCCTTTGTTGTTTTTGCGTTTTGGTATTCATACTTTTCATTTCCCTTCAATTAAAATGTAATGGCATTTGATATTTGATTCATATAATAGATAAAAATAATCCCTGCAAATCCAGCAACAAAACCTACAGCTAAAAATAGGGCTGGCACAGAAAAGATATCCATTGCTTCTACTTTTTTATCAACTAGCTCATTAATTTTATTTTCTTGAATACGATCAATAAACATTTCTAACTCTTGTAAAGCTTCCTTCTTTACCCCATACTCACTAAATTCATAAATAATACTCATAACCATATTTGCTTCACTTGTTCCAACAAAGTCAGCAAATTCAATATAATGCTCACGATCATTACTCTTTTCTATCTTTTCAACTAATACATTTAATTGCGCTTGCATCGGTCCTTTTAAATAAGGAGCAGTTTCTTTTAATGTTGTATAAACATTCCCAGAAGTACCTAATGACCCTAAAAAATATCTCAAAAACTCTGGAAACAAAAAGGTTTTCTCTATATTGGCATTTGTATTGCGTAGCACTAAATTAAAATAGTTAAATTTATTTGCAGCAATTACAACTACCGGTAATCCTAAGAAAAATACATATTTCTTTGTAAGCATTACAACTAATGTATAAACCATAAAAATTACTACAGTTAACATCCATTTTGTAATCAGATATGCTTTTTTATTTAAATTAAAGTATTCTAAATACATTTCTAAATGTTTTTCACGCAAAATCTCTCCAAACATCTTCTTTCACTCCTTTTTAATCCACAAATAATAAAAGGAAGGGAATTATCCCTTCCTATCTTTCCATTTCTACACTTTTTTTCTTCTGTTTCTCATTTTTCTTTTCGTTAATTTCTTTACTAGAATTAGTTTTATTTATGTTTTTATCATATTCTTGTTTTTGTTTATCTAAATTTTTCTCTAACTTTATTAATTTTTCTTTTTGAGATTCTGTTAGATCCAACTCTTTTAACTCTTTAAATGCTTCTTTTCTAAGTTGATATATTGTTTCAACAGAATGGGATTTCTCAAACTCTTTCATTGCTTTTACATTTTTATCATGATTGGCTTTATCATCTTCTTTTTTCACATATTTCATAGGCTCTTTAGGTTCTACATTAAGTAGTTTTAGAACTCCGGCTTTGAAACGCTCCTTATACTGCCACTTCTCTTTTGCGGTTTCTTTTTCTTCTATATTACTTAATACCTGCCCTTTAAAAAATTCTTTATATTGATTTTGTTCAATTTCCTCATTAATTTCATCTAAAGATTCTTTATAATCCTCTTTACTTAGATTATATTTTTTTAGAATTTCACTTAATTTTCCCCTCCCCACATAATAATTCCCCTTAGTATCAAATTCATCTTTATCTATATTTTGTTCAAAAACTTTTACGTTTTCTGTTTCATGATCAACTTCAACAATCACATATCTTTGCTCCTGTTTACTACGATCATTGGACTTTAACTCAAATTTCGTATACTCACTATTAGCTTTATTTAATACAAATTGTTCTGGTATAAATTCTGATTGATCCTTTTCCGTAACATCTAAAGCAAATTTATAAATTGCTTGTTGTATCTCTTCTGTTTCTAATTTCTCTTTAATATTCATATTAATATCCCCCATTTATATTAATCATCATTTGAAACGTTATCCCAACCATCGCTCGCAACAGTAGCCCACTGATCTCTTACATCAATTTCGTCATACTCTGCATGTCCTCTAGGTTCTTCACGTTCCTCGTATTCTGCAAATTGTTCTACTTGAAGAAACGCTTCTTCCTCTAGAGGCTCATAACAATCAGATTTTTTTGCTCTTTCACGCCATAATTCAATTACTGATTTAGGTAAATACTGATTCAATTGACCAACTAATTCTACTTTTGTTTTTAAAGATAAGTAGGAAGCATATACAATGAACGATAAACATTGTTGGAATGTGAATTCATCAAAATGAGTTTCTACAATACTTAAAGCAATATCAGCTCGATCATGAATATAATCTCCTAATTCCGTCCTAATCGTGTCTTTTATCTCTAAAATGGCATCTTTCGGCATTAAATCTCTCATTAATACATAACTATCAGTCTCTGATTTTGCAGTATATACAATATTTTCTAAGATGATGTTTTCATGTTCTGAAATAATTGGTAAATTCAATACTGACTTTGAATTATCAAAATCATGACTTAAATACTCGTAACGAGCTTTAGCTGCCGTTTCATTGCGATTATAAATTGGCTTTGGTACAATCTTTCCAAACTTATTATCTTGCCTTTTATTTACACGTACGACTACACTTTCACCCTCCTGTAATCGCATTAATTCATCAGGCATTAATAAATAACGTTCTTTTGTACTTTCACTTGTACTCTTATCCGTAGATAAGAATTTACCACTTCGAGTATAGTCTTGAATCGTCTGTTTCCCTATTAAGGCAGCATAGTGTTCTGCTGTAGATTTATCCATTGTTAAGATATAAATTTGGTTCGAACAGTTACCAATAATAGTGTCGGCTTCATCCCCATATAAACTCTTAACTTGTGAATATGCTTGTAAAACTAAATGGAAGCGGAAACCTTTACCAGCACCAACCGTAATCATACCGTCCATACCATCAATAGCTGGCATATTACCGAATTCATCAAGTAATACTTGTACTCTTCTTTTCATTTTTCCACTTGCACTCATTGTTGCTTTTTCGGCATTCACACGATAGGCTTGACTTACAAAAATTGAAGCCAATACATGATTTGATTTATCAAAATCAGGCGTTACCATAAAAATGGCTACTGGTTTTTCACCAAACCCAATCTTTGTTAAATCTAGCGAATTATACGATGTTAACTTTGCATTTGGCGTTAATGTGAAAATTTGCAGTTTAGCCATTGCATTACTAAAAATACCAGAACGTGTATTACCAGCTGCAAAGTTACTCGTTGCATACATCATACGTGCTGGGTCATTTTCATCTCTTGCTTGGAAAAACATATCCAATGCATTTTCTCCTGTTTCCTCATTATTATCACTACCCTTTGTCGCAAGGAAATTGGCTACAGAATACATATTTACTCTTTCTTCTTTTCCCACTTTTAAAGAATCGGCTGTAATAGCTAAAATAATAGCTGTTACTAGGGATATTGAAGAGTTATTCCAAAATGGATCTTTAGCATTTGGATCTTGATACAAGGAAAATGTCACACTATTGGCATACTGTTGAGCTAAAGCAGTATCCCCTTTTTTATATGCTTCAATAACCAATTGAAGTGGGTTGAATCCCATTGATTTCTTTTGCTGCATTAAGTTGTAAATATAGACTTCATAACCTCTCTTTTTCAAAGTTTCATAGCTTGCCGCAGCAATTTCACCTTTAGGATCATTAACGATCATGGAGTCTTTTTCTTCTGCACGAGAAATTACATCAACTGATGGAAAAACGTATCGTTCCCCTTTACCTGAACGGGATATACCGATAACCGCTGTATGTACTGGGCCAGTATCTAGCATAAGTTGATATTTCTTTCCTCTTTGGAGAGCAGAAACAATTACACCACTTCCCCCTTTGTACTCTTTGTCACTTCCTGGTACAACCTTATATTGCTTCATTAATTCTTTTGGATCTTCAAACTCCGCACTACCATGCTGATTCTCATTCATTGTTGCGTAATTTGTTTTCATGCTGTAGCAAAATTTTAATAATCCAAAGAGAGTAAGTGCATATGCACCTATATAGAAGGTAATGATATCACGTTGAAAATTGAAACAATCCTCCCACGAAAGGTGGAATAGATCCATTGCTTGCATATTTTGATTAGCAAATGCTTTAAAAACCACTAATACATTTTGTAAAAATGCTAATAAGAAATTAGCAAAGAAAAAATTAAAAAATAAAACCAAAATACTAATCAACATTAATACTTTGGTTTCGGCTAATTTATTTATTGACTGTTTCACAAGCGCCCTCCTTTCCTATCTTCTTAATACTGAAACATAATTGGACGTTTCTAGCGTTTGCTCACGATATACATTTATATATTTGTAACGATACTGAATCTCGATAACAGTACCAACGGACTGTTTTCCAGAAACATTAGCACCCTTCTGATCCTTAAAATTCAGCTCATATCCTTTAGAACGTAATCTATTAGCTACCCCTTGAATTTTTGGCGTTACGCCGCCCTCTGAATCAACCATTTGCTGAATCTCAGTGGTTACTTTCATAAAAGCATTTTGATGAATAGATTGAATGCTTAAAAATAATTGAAAGGGTAAGAAAATAGATATAAATAAAAGCAATGAAAGAATAAAACCTTTCAGCTCCCCCATGTCACAGCTCCTTTCCGCCTCACTAATTTGATATCTTATTTAAAGATAATCTCTGTTCGGCTTGTGAACGGACTTCTTTCTCTTCATTTAATTGCTCAATTTTAAATTGAACACTTTCAATCTCATGCGAATTCTCCGTTGGTTTTTCAGCATGATTTAAAAATACATAACTAATTCGAATATCATTCCCATGATTCTTTTGAACTTTAATCACTTCTGATACTAAATTAGCGACTAATTCTGTTGGATCTTGTTCAATTTTTTGTGATTCTCTTAATTGACCTACTGCCATTGTTGAAAGTAATGATTTTACTTCTGTAATGGTCCTGGTATTACTGTTTTGATTTAAACCAAATATGGAGGCTGCTAAAATAATACATGCAACACTTACGATTACGAAAAAGTATTTAAATGGCACTGCCATAGTATTTCATCCCCTATCTTTCTAACGCCCCAAAGTACTTTCGTTAGAGCGTTGTTTCACTATTGGCTGTTTGTCCATATTTTTTTCATATTGCTTCACAAATTTAATTAAATCCCTATTAAATTCCTCAGTTCCCGTTACTAAAGTAGTTCTATTAGAATGTCGAGGATAAAAAACCATAGGATCTTCACCACCTGGTAAAGAATTAACCTCTGCATCCCTAACGATAATCTCACCTATCTGAAACGAGACTTTCCTTGTCATATCATTCTCTTTTTTATAAGAAAGCATCTTTAATTGTGCTGGTTTACTGTTTTTAGTAGGGATTACTATGTCTTGATAATCTTGATTTTTCGGTGCTTTTTGAGCAATATGTTTTAAGAATCCTTCCATTCTTTTATCCACTTCTACAAGCAATTTATTAGCTTCTAGCCCTGGAATATTCACGCTTCCTGGTGGATTATCAAATGAAATGTTATGAAGTGTTACCCCTTCATAACTAACTTTAAATTGTGTACGATCAATACTTTCTTGATCCGAACGATATAAACGGTTAATTACTAATCTCTGCTCTAATTTTGGTGCATCTATTAAGTTTTTATCCCACATATTATGTTTAATGGCTTCATAAGCTTTTTTAAATTCCAGCCTATTTTTTTGAAGATATTCATTTGTATCTTTTACATCTTCTAATTGATACTTAAATGACCTATAATTTAAGTTTTCTTCTTCCAATGCTTTCTTTATATTCTCATTAGCCTCAATTCCAGCCTTATCATTATCTGTTGCTATAATAAATACCTTATCTTGTAAGGCTTCCTTATTACTCTTTATATCTTCTATTACCTTTCTCCACTTTCGTGATCCTGTAAGAGCGTATATACCGACATCGGCGTCTATTTCACGAAAGGAATATGCATCTATTGGTGATTCTCCAATTACAATATGTGTTGCCTTCTCTGGAATATCTTTAAAATAATCCTTCGCATTTGATTTTGGATTTACTTGTAATTGAATTTCCTTTTTAGCTAAATTCGAATCGATTGTTGACCGTAATAAAATTCTGTCAATCATGCCACCATCACCATAGATTGGCATCACAATATTCCTTTTAACCATATCTGGAATGGAAGAATAATTTATCTTTTTGCCTTCATTTTGCATCGTCTTCTTCGAGTAAAAAATATTAGGAGCGATTTCGAACATTTTCTTCACGAGCTTTTCTTTCTCCAAGTCTAGAATAAAGTCTTGTGTCGTGTTCCTACTCATTCCCCTAAAACTCTCAAGATTCTTATTTTCTGTATTATATTGAATATGCTTTAATAACTTAGTTACCAAATCTATTTCTTTTCTTTGTTCTGGCGTGACTTCGGGATCTTTAATATTCTGTTTCCCTTTCCAGTCATTCACCTTTTTATTCTCTTCATACTCAAATACAATGGACGAACCACACACATTTTCACGGTTACATTGTAGAAATTGAGGATTATTTTTATAAATAAAAGCTTCGGGCTGATTACATTCTGGACAGGTACATAAAAAATAACGCCCCTGATCCTGAGCGTTAACAGCCGCTAAAGCTTCCTCTACATTTTGATAGGAATAAGTAATAACTTCTGAACGTGTCATTAAAATCTACCTCCTAAAACCTAGTTTCTGTTCCAGCAGCTATCTCACAAAATTGTTTTTCCTCTTCTGATAAACCTTCACGTTTTGTTTCTTCTTCAAAGAATTCCCTTAATACCTTCTCAATAACCCACTTTTCCACACTTTCAGCATTTACAAATGTTAATCCGTTAAGCAGTACTTCCGTCCATTTGTTTTGTAATTTCTGATTGATATCCTCATGGACCTTTAGTGAATCTTGAAAATCAGTTTTAGCACGCCATTCGAATAAATAATCTTGAAACGAATGATATAATGGATTATTAGTTTGTATCGCTTTTAACCTGGAACGATTTATAGAAAAATAATTTGCGGTTACGAATCGCACAAAATCCCCGAAATGTTCCACATTCCCAAACCATTCTTCTTTTTTCCCTTTAACTTCCTCATAATTCCCATTTAGTAAATCATGATAGTGTACAATATACTCGTAAGAATCAAAAATCGAGGCTACGATATCCTCAAGCTGTGAGAAGAAACCATTCGAAATCTTTGCGTATACGCTTTTGAACAATCTCTCTGATTGTTTTAATGAAAATAAAAAATCTGCCTTTTTCTCAAATAAATCCCGCTTCAAAAAAATAAACGAACGAAATTCTTGATTAAGAAATGCTTGTTTTTCTTCCTTTGCATAATTACTTAAGATATTTACATACTGTTTTTTTATTTCATCTGACCATACATCAGTACGCAGAAAAGTATCTTTAATTTGCTGCTCTATTGAGTTCTTATCAGAAAAGGAAACTTTTGAATCAAGCAGGAATTTGCCGTTTAAATATAATCCGAATCGTTTCGGTTGAACCTCTTGTGATCTACTTTTTACTTTATGGCGCAATTGAAAAATAATTTCTTCAGCTTCTTGTAAAAAGTAGCTCTTTGATTCATCAAGTTCTCTAAAACGTTCACCTTCCGTTGAGAATTTAATAATTATTTCTCTCAAGATCACTCCCTCCTTTACTTTTCACACCCATTAATTAAATTTTTTTGATACATCCATTCTTCTAATGTGAGAAAATCGTAAATATCCTCTTGTAAGTTCTCTTCTTTATCTAAATCCTTAAAATAAGAATCAAAAATACTGTCTTTCGCAATTTCTTGTTCTCGGAAAAGAATTTCTTCTACCCCAAACAATCTATTAAATTCAGTATCCACGTATTTTTCAACTAACTCCCTAAAATTCTCTCCTGGCAATAGTGAAAATTTAACTTTACACTGCACACTTAATAAACGTGTTTCCATTTCTTTAATGGTATTCCACTCTGGATATCTGAATGTTACATGTCTATCACCATCTACTAGTAATTCAAAGCTTTTTGTTCCAGTATCTTGAGCAATTAAGAAACTTCTTCTTTTCTCTCTAACGTTCCGAATAAATTCTTGCGCATCTTTATTACTACATAAATGATATGTATATGGTTTTTCTTCTCCATTTGCTTTAATTTCTACAATTTCAATTAGTCCATTTCCCATACTATGATTGGGATAAAAATCAATCTTTAATCCATTTCCTAAACACATAAGTTGGACACCTCCGTTTTTTTATAAAAAAAATATAAAGAGGTCATACGACCTCTTTATCAACCGAACCCTACTACTTGGCCTGATAACCAAGAAACAATAGCGATTCCAAGATATACAATACAAAATCCTTTTACTACATTGACCATCCAGCCTGTACATTGTTCTTTACGCTGTGGATCTTTTGAAACCATGTAAATAATACCAATAATAACTAAAATTAAACCTGCTAATGCTGGCGCAACTGGCTTAATTGTGTTTGTAAAATTACCAATCGTTGAAATAAATTCATTCATTGAATTTTCCTACCCCTTTTTTTTAAGATTTTACTAGTGAACCAATTGAGTCCACATTTGCAAGCATTGTTTCTTGAACTAGCTTCTCATGTGCTTCATGGAGCCAATCATAGTAACTAATACCCTTCGCTGCCAAAATATTTTTCGCAGCTGTTTCCATTTTTTTAAATGTGGGTGGCCTTTGCACCTTCGGCTTCTTTACCGGTGTTTCTTCTTGAACTGAAGGATTGTGGTTTTGATATTCCGTCACTCATATCACCTCCTTTCAATGAATTCATAAAAAAAGACCGTTTCCCTTAGGAAAATGGTCTTTTACACATAAATTTAGTTATATACCTAAATTAATTACTTTCTTCAATTGCTCATACAAACTTAAAGTATCAGTCTTTCTAAACTCAAACAATTTTTCTGCTGAGTGGGCCTTTGTAATCGCATTAATCTTAGATTGTTGATTATTCTTCACATTCACTTGATGTGGATATGATGAAATCTCTACCGTTGGATCATGTTGCTCTACTACATAAGCATCGTCAATAACACTTCCCACTAAATAGCGCTCGAAATTAAATTTTTGTCCAAATATTAAAGTGGCATCATTTAAGCCCATATTTGCTAACAAAACCTTATTTTCATAGGGTTGTTTGACTTTTAAAGCTGAATCAGACGAAATAGGAAGGTAGTAACGATTTAGATTTGTTCTTGATCCATACAAACCATCCTTACTATTAGAATCTGCATGTAAGAGTGTATCATTGAATTTCTGTCCTGTTTGCTGTTCATAATTGGTTTTAGCTTCTTGATTTACAATGTTCTTAATCTCGTCAGCTGATGGTAACTTTCCTTTTCCCTGTTCCATATCACGTAAATACTTTGTATAAGGAAACGGCTGAATAAACCCTGTTTGTTTTCCAACAAAGAAATAATCAGAGGTCCAATTTAAAGTATAGCTACGTTTTGTATCATTCAATAAGCCCTTATCCTTCATATTCTCTAGTTGAAGGGGCAATGCATACTTCGTATATGCATAGGGACTTTGATTTTGATATGTACTTCTTAAATTCTTATCAACATCAACAGTGTAATAATAACTATTCGCTCCATTTTTGCGTTGATACATGAAAGACTTAGATTTTTGGGAATCAGTAGGTAATTCTACTTCATATTCCATCGTTCCAGGTGAAACATCAATCCATGATTGCGTAGGTAAACTATTGTCATCTTTAGCCTTTGAAGTTGCAGCTTGTTTAAATCTTTCGTAGTAATTTTTATTAAAGACTACTTTCGCTTTATCCTTACTCATATCAATGGCTTTCTTTTTACCTACAATTAGATTGCCACCCTTTTCACCTGACGCTCCATTGCCCGTGATATTTTGTAAATCTTTAGCGCCAGTTACATTGAACATTTTTTCAAAACTTGGATCTACTAAAAGTCGGAGGTTTTCACCATAATGTTTAACTAAATCAAATACTTTTTTATATGGTTCGGACCAAACGGCTGTTGTATCCTTGTAGACCCAATCAAAGCAATCACTACCTTGTTGATCTTTACACATATAATTTTCACTGTAATGATTCGTATATTCATAAGAAGAATCATATTGTATATTCTTATTTTGTAGGTTTTTCAGATCTAATAAAAGTGCCATTGGTTTATCACTTTGTTCTGAAAAAACACCATTTGCACTTATACGATTTAAGACATTTCTAACCGAATAATGCTTACCTGTAATTTCAAAATTACTACTTGCATATATTTGGCTCGGTTTAGATGGATCTACACGTCTAAGCTCCCATAAATAATCACCTTTTGTCATTCCTTCTGTAGAGCCTTCCATTTCTACAATCCTAGTTGGATCAGTGAGAGAACTCTTATACGTAAAAGTAAAACTCAAGTTGTTTTCTGGAGCTTTTCCTTTATATTGCTGGTTTGAAGGCGCAGCAACATAAGAATTATTTTGTGAATCCTTAAATACCCCTTTATTTTCTGGAGTATAACTATAATCTGAACCTATCTTCATCTTATGATGGTCTTCTCTTAAAATTTTATTAGACTTAGCATCTACATGCTTTATGTCTACTTTAATAGAGCAAGTTTGATCCAAGTTTACAATGGAACCATCTGGACAAGTTTTTTGACCAATTTTATAGGATAATGTAGCTGGTTGACCGCCAAATATCCAATACGCACTACCAGCCCATCTTGTTTGCCCAGCTTCTTCTGGAGAACTTACTCCATACCATACAACAGTATTCGCTTCATTTTGCGCGACCCTTTGATATTTATCATTTCTAGTAAAGTATCTTCCACCAGACCAACCTGTTTGACGGGGATAATGTCTTCTTGCTACTTCATCATTCGCCATAAATAAGGTTGCTGCATTTAAACCAGAATCTAACGAAATTTTACCAAGACTGAAATCTAAATCACTAAATTGAAATGGTACTTTTAAATAGTCCCAAACAACATTATTTTCTACCTTTTTAATAATCCTTAGATTCCATGAATCTTCAGTAGTTCCATTAGGAAATAGTTCGTTTAAAGGGATATGCGCAACAAATCCTACATTATGATAATACATGTTACACTCATCGTTACTTTTGTTATAAGTACCTTGTGGACATGCATTATAAACTTCCCCTGTACTGTTTTGCCGGTTGTACTCCAAGTCCTTAGAGGCATCTAAGTCCGTCATTTCAGCTTGATAAATGTAACTTTTACCTGTTCTCTCATTTATCGCCCATAAATACGTTTCTTGATTGGAAGCATTATGCTCATGATACCCTACTAGCGCACTCCAACCTGTAAATTCTAAATAAGGTTGTGTTCCTCGGCCATAATCTCTATTTGTGATTTGCCATCTAGGTTTTCCATCCACACCACTATAAACATCGTATACTAGCTTTTTACCACTGTTCCAATCTTGCTTTTTCCCTCCAACCTCGCCAGGAGAAACGTTATGAGAAGGATAGGGCGAATATGCCGCCCCATATGTAGGGTTGCTAAAAAAACTTAAAGCAAAAAGAAACGAAAAACCAATTACCATTAGCCAATGCTTTACTTTCATGTTTCGTTTCACATCCTATATTAAAACAACTAATTTACTTACCAGCCGTTGGAATTGCTTTGAATACATTACTTACCATATTGCTCATTCCTGTACCAATTTGATTTAATAATGGCTGGATCACACCTGTCGCAAATCCTACGCATAATCCAAAGATCACTAGACATACTACAATGATTAAAATCGCTCCTTTTTGTTCACCCACTTCATTTCACCTCCTTTAAATTCATTCCTGCTATTTCCTACTTACCAGCCGTTGGAATCGCTTTAAACACATTGTTTACCATGTTGCTCATTCCTGTACCAATTTGACTTAATAATGGTTGGATCACACCTGTCGCAAATCCTACGCATAATCCAAAAATCACTAGACATACTACAATAATTAAAATCGCTCCTTTTTGTTCACCCACTCTTTTCACCCCCTCTTAACAATTCAATAAAAAAACATCCATAATGGATGCAAAAAACTCACACTGGATGTATTACTTTACTAGTCCTACACCTCTTTCAATTAACGATTCAATATCTTGCATACATGTTTATTATCCATTGCTAAATAAAAAATCATTAATTCAAAAAAGAATAAAACTAATGGTTTATTAAATCACTAAGATAGAGAGGATAAAAACCGAACCTAGTAAAACCATTAAAAATAATAGTCCAAATCCCCCATATAAGTAGTCGCAAACTAGTGCGATCCAGAAACCAAGTGTCCTCTCTTATGGTTACACTTTTCGAAACATCTTTTACCTATACACGGTTCGTCATTGATAAGGGAGGTAGACGCTTCTCCACACATGTTTTGCTTCTGGTAATATCATATCGTCAATTCCAATCTCCTCCCTGCCAAGAAACTATCAAGAAACTCTCATAAAACTCTCATAAAACTCCCAAATTTTTTTGTTCTTAGAGAAATAAAAAAAAGACTAGGATTATTCATCCTAGTCTTTTAAAATAATTATTTTCTAAATAGGTCCTTCAATCTTCTTAAACCATTTTGAATGGATCTTCTAAATGTTGGACTAACTCCAGCAGCAGCACCAACACCTACAGCTCCAGCAGCAGCAACTCCACCAGCTACCGCAATTGGTGATAAGCCACCTTGTTCATCTTTCACCTCAGAGAGTTTTTTCTTTTTGCTTAGAGGCTTTATCTTTATCTTTATCTTTATCTTTATCTTTTTTCTCTTCTTTTTTATCCTCTGTTTTTACTTCTTCTTGTTTTACTTCTTCCGGTTTATTTTCTTCTTTTTTCTCTTCATTTTGCTTTGCTTCTTCTTGTTTTACTTGTTCATCGGAAGTATTTAATTTTTCCTTGTTACCTTTATTATCTGCAAGATCTTTAAGGGTAGTATTCACAGATAAAGCAACATCATCTTCTTTATTCTTCATTGGAACAACTACACCATTATTCTCTACAAATTTAATTTCACCTTTAGCAATACTTTCAGCTTTTGGTTTATTGTCTTGTTTAGGTACATCTACTGGATTTGAAGTTACCTTTTTATCCTCTACTACTACATATTTAGCTTCTGGAACTACTTCTTGTTTAGGAATAAAGAAGTTTGGTTTTGTAGTAGGTTTTTCAATCGGTTTCTCTGGAATTCTATTGCCATTTGGCGTTTCTGTCTCTTTATTGCCATCTGGTTTTTCTGTTGGTTTCTCTGGAATTTTATTACCATCTGGCTTCGGCTCTGGTTTCGGCTCTGGCTTCGGTTCTGGCTTCGGTTCTGGCTTCGGCTCTGGTTTTGGTTCTGGTTTCGGCTCTGGTTTTGGTTCTGGTTTCGGCTCTGGTTTCGGCTCTGGTTTTGGTTCTGGTTTCGGCTCTGGTTTTGGTTCTGGTT
>NZ_JBBOVE010000005.1:0-18810 GCF_038006445.1 Bacillus sp. FSL K6-1218
AAGTCTCATGCAGGTACTAAACTCAAATTAAAGCGACACTGGAGTTTACCATTTAAAACGTATAGTGATGATGCGGTGGATTCGCAAAGTGAGTTAATTGCTGTATTAGAGAGTTTAAAAGAAGGTCAGAAGGTTATTCTTCAATTTTTAATACAGCCAGTTTATAGGACGGATTCTACTTTTGAAAAAGTATTAGACCAAATCACCGAAGATCAAGACGAAGAATTTGAAGATAACAGGGACGATATTTATTATGATGCCATTAGTACAAAGCGTTCTAGGAATTTATCACGGGTAAACATTAAAGCAGTTGCTTTTGCGGATAACCAAAGTGAAGCAAAAGTGATTGTAACAGGTATTCAAAATGCATTTGGTACATTCTCACAGAAACAGTTGAATTCATTTGTAGCAAGAGAATGGTGGCAAATAATCCAACCAATTTACCGATATGAGTTTAAAAATCGTCTCTTTTCATTAGAAAAGAGTAAGAAAAAAACGATTTTGAGTACCCGTGAGTTATCAATTTTGTTAAGAACTCCTAGTAAAAAGGTTTCATCTAACTTGTTAAATCGAATGAAGATGAAGCGAACGCCATTACCTAAAGAATTTGAGGCTTTAAATGCTTTAGATACTGGAAAACTTTATATTGGTAACCATTCATATCATGGGGTTGCATCACCTGTACATTTACCATTAGAGGGCTTAAATCGTCACATGGCTATATGGGGTGGTACATCAATGGGTAAATCAACATTTTTAGTTAATTTTTGCGAGGATTTAGCAAAGGTTAGGACAGATGAAAATAGAGTTGGTTTTACATTAATTGACCCTCATGGTTCAACGGCAGCGGATGTTGTAGCGAGAATTCCCGAAGAACAAAGGCATTTGGTACGTTATGTAAGGTTTGCAGATGGTAAGTTTCCATTCAATATTTATAAAGTGGATTTTCAAGCAGCACCTGATAAAGTTGCACAAAACATACAAGACGTTTTGAAAAGGGTTTGGTCAGATTTTTGGGGACCGAACGTAGATGATAATTTTATAAATGGTGGAATTGCTTTACAAAAGGCGGGGAAAGCTTCAATTCCGAATTTACAAAGGATTTTAGAAGATTTTAAATTTGGAGCGCAACTTCTTTCCAAATTTGATGAGACAAAAGAACTTGATAGGCAATTAATTCTTTATTTTTCTAGCTTGTATTCAATGAAAGATAGGGATTATCAGCAAAAAGTAGGTTCGACATTAAATAAATTAAGGAAAATTACATTGTCTGAAACGTTAAATTCTTTATTTTCAGCCCATACAAACGGCATTAAGTGGCGTACAGGGATGGACGAAGGGTATTTTACTATATTTGATTTATCAGGGCTTACAAGCTTTGAAAAACAATTGATAGGCTCTTTATGTTTAACGTTTTCGCAGTTAGCAGCTATGAGCAGAGAGGATTCCCATAGAAGCGGTGAATATATGCCACTTCATCCGATCGTTGTCGATGAAGCTCCAACATTTATGGAGCAATCGGCGGATGCAATCCAATCATTTGCAGATGAAGCGAGGAAATATAATGTTCCTGTTGTGCTAGGGATGCAAGGACTTGAAGGGCAAGTGCCTGACGATGTAGCAAGTGCGATATTTAGGAACTTTGGTTTTATGATTGCTTATAGAGTTGGGAATGAAGTTGACCGTCAAAATATTTACCGAAATTTACAGGTGGATTATTTATCAGCTGATGATTTCAAAGAAATCGAACCGAATTTTGCTTATATGAGAATGGCAGTAGGCAGGGAAACTACAAGACCATTTCTTGTTCATATGAAAGCACCTACAAAGCCATATGAGGACGATGTAGCACCTGTTATAGAAAGTTTGTTAGTTAGAGTGTTAGAAGAAGAAAAAGCGTTCAGAGAAGAAAATGAAGCTTTAGAGAGGGAGGAGAAAGAGGAAGAACCGGATGTATTTGATAGCAAAGAAAGTGCCGAGCCTGAAGAAGTTGAAAAACCAAAAGTAAATTTAGACAAAGCAAATGATGAAGTAAAAGAAGCGGTTGAGACTCCAGAACAAGAGGAAATGAAGGTAAAAAATAATGTCGAAATTCCAATTGTAGCAACAGAGACAGCAAACATCGAAGAAGAGGAAGAGGTTGATGTATTTGGTTAAGCAAATGAAAATTGGTCAAAAAGAACAGCAATTATTTTTAGATATACACGATTTAATTTTTGTTGATATGGCTTATCTTTTAAACAATGTTTATATAAAAGATGACGGCACATCTTATCATGAGGTTTATGTTAGAAATATTTTAAGAGACTTGGAAAAGCAAGAGTATATCAAGATTTATAACATTGTTAATGATGAACATGTTAGGTCTTATAAAAGAGTTTTTACATTGGATCGTAATGGAGTGGAAGAGGTTAAAGCTTTGCTAGGTGATTCTCATTGGGATAATAGGTGGACTGAAAGAACTCCAACATATATCTACCATGCTTTAAGGGGAGCTCATATAAAGGCATCTTTTGAAGCTAAGAAAGAGGAAAATGTTGCAGAATTGCTTGATTATAATTCTTTTGTATCAGAACGTAATTCTTTTTTCCAGTATGGAAAAGGGAAAATGGATGTCATTAGACCTGATGGGACATTGATTTTTTCAACAAGAGAAGCAGATATTTCAAAAGTTGTTTATGTTCCTTACTTTATAGAAGTTGAAAGAAGTCGTCAGATGCGGAGTGTTAGTTGCAATAAATTAAAGCGTTTTGATGCGTATGCAAAAGAAAAGGCATATAAGGAGCATGAAAGGCTTGAACGTGATATATCGGGTAATGTGCGGGTACTATTCATTTCAGAAGCGGAAGGCGAAATGAACAATTTAATCAAGCATACAGAAGGTGTCCCTACAACGAATTTGAGCGCTGTTCTTTATACAACTTATGAGCAAGTTATAACTAATCCGTATGGGGCGATATGGCGTGTTAAGGGCAAACCTGATTCATTAGTTTGTTTGACTGATAAAATCAAATGATTTTTGAAAGGGGATGGGTAGTTATGGCTTATGATGTTAAGCCGAAAGCGCATGAGCAGAAGGCTCGCAGGGGGTTAAGAAAGTTCTTTCGAGTTTTACGAAGAACAGTTATTGGGGTTTCTGTAATGGCTGTACTTATTTATATAGCTTATAAATTTGTTCCATCAATTCATGAATTTGTAGATAAAGTGATAGGTATTTTCAACAAATTAGTAGGGGAATTTGGTTTAGGAATGACCTTATTGTTTACAGGTGCAGCATTTGCTTTATTCTTCTTATGGCTAGAGCAGCAGGATAGAAGAAGAGATGAGAGGTAATATCAGCTTTTATAAGCTGTTTCTATATAAAAACTAAATAAAGAAGGTGAGCACGTTGACATAAAAATTTGCGAGATTTTTATAACAACCGTTCATCAAGACAGTAGGGCTGTCTTGAATAAACACGCTTACACCTTCCAAACTCAATTGTAAGAGACTTTGTTAAAAACTCAAGTCTCAATTATCGACATTGTGAGTTTGTGAAGAGGTAAAAGTATTGTGTGTGTTTATTGAAAACACACGCTTTTTTTATCCAAAAAAGGGGTGAGAATTGTTGAAACTTATCGATAAATTAAAAAGTTTTAAATCAAAATCTAGTGAATTTGTTGAAGAAAACAAGGTTCACAGGCAGCCGAAGGATAAAAGAAAGTTACCTCAAGCAAAGGGGAATGGGAAAGTTTTAAGGTTTCTCATTTGGACAGTGATTGTATTCATTTCAGTCAGTGGGGTTTTAGCTTTATTGCGAAGTCAAAACGCATTAAACAAGGCAAAAAATTCACAACAAGTTTTAGCTAAAATGCAAGAAAGCGCTGGTGAACATAAGCAAGATGCTTACACTAGCCCGAAAATAGAGGTTTATGCAAATTATTTTATTGATGTATATATGAATGTCCCTAAGGACGGTAAGGAAAAGCGACAAGAAGCGTTATCGAAGCTTTATGCTAAGAATTTCAAGCTTGATGAAGCTAAGAATTTTGAGGGGTATAGAAAGCTTATAGGAAAAACACTTTACGATGTAAGTTATGAAAAAGATTATACAGTTTTAAGTTACAAAGTCACCTATGAAAATGTAAAAATCGAAAAGAAACAGGTGCAGCCACCACAAACAGATCCTAATCAACCACCACCACCACCGGAAACAAAAGAAGAAGAAGTGAAAACAAAGCATACAGCTTTACTAAATGTTCCGATTTCCTCAAAGAATGGCAAGTATGCAGTCGTGGAAAACCCATATTTCACAGCATCAGACGAACTCCAAGCCGACGATATTAAATCCGTAGAAAATCCATTAGCAACGAAAGAACAACTAAAATTTGATAAAAAAGAGCCTATTGAAAAATGGCTGAATGAGTTTTTCACAAAGTATGCAGACAGTAAACCGCAAGATATGTCTTATATGATGTCAGAGCCGAAGGCATTAAGTGGCATTAAATCATTTGTGAAAATTGAAGAATTAAACGTTTATCCAACTGAAGAAGAGAAAGTTTTTACAGTGAAAGCTGTTGTGACGTTTAAGGAGAAGGACATTGATTTGCAAAATAAAGAAGCTTTCAGCCTTCAATTGAAATTGAAAGATGGTAAGTATTTTGTAGAAAACTTTAAAAACACATTAGGGGGAAAATAATATGTCAACTTTATTATTCTTAAACAATTTCATTTTAGGTTCATTACCAACACTTGGGGGGCTTCGTGGATGGATTACAACGGAAGGTGGAAACGCTGTTGCATTGGTTTGTGTAGGATTCACAATTTTCTATTTAGTGAAGCAATCTTGGGGTAAAATGATTGGTTTCCTATTAGTAGCGGCATTGGTATTCTTTACAGTTGGTAATCCTGAAAAAGCATTGAATTCATTTAAAAAAATTATTGATATGGTTCTTGGTGGTTGATGGTATGAGAGAAAAGGAAGCTTACAATTTCAAAGGAATTATGGAGCATCCAGTGACTTTATACAAATTGGGAAAATACACATTACCATTTGGTGTTACGTTAGTTCGTTTCATGTTGTTCATTCTGATTTTGTTGATATTACTAGCTTTCAGAAGCGTTGTTATAAAGATTGGTTCATTGATACCAGGATTAACAGCAATTTTATTTTTAGGAATCCCTTATTTTTTAAGTGGATTCCTAACAAAACAAAAGTATAACGGGAAAAAGATTTTTAATTTCGCTTATGATTTTTTCGATTATCTTTTCACAATCTATTTACCAAAAAAGACATATTGCAATGATCAAGAGGTTCTTTACTCAAATGAAAAAGAGGTAACTTTTGAAGAAGTGCTAGTTAATTACGGTGAAGAGGAAGGTGATAGCGATGAAAATAAAAACGCCATTCAAGACAGTACACAAAAATCTGATGCTTACAAAGTTGGGTGACCTTTTTGCCTATTATAAAGTAAGTCCACGAGTTATCCCTATAAGTGACAAGGAAAAGTCAGAAAGACATAAGGCTCAAATGTCTATGTTATTTGCAGAGTTAGAAAAGTATAAAGATATTCATCTTGAAATGTACCCTAGAGATATGGATTTAGATAAACGTTTTGAAGTGTTAGAAAAGGATTTTAGTGAAGAAACACAAGGGATTGCTAGTTATTACAACGGTGAGACAAAACGCCTTTTAGAAAATGAATTAGGGGCTGTTACGCAATACGAATTTATTCTAGGTGTACGGATTAAAAACAACTTATTAAATGGTAGTGAAGACTTTAAAGACGTTTTAAAAAATGCGTTTGGTTCGGTAACAGATACTTTAGTGAATTTATTAGGATTTGAAAAGAATATTTCAAGTGAGTTTTTTGAACGCTTTGAAAGCTTGGAACAGGAGTTATTTGAACAAATCCAAATGGCTAATGGTGCAAGACTAACAGAGGATGAACTAATTTATATTAATCGTTATAACTTTTTACGTGATATTCATCATTCAGTTGAAGAAGAAAAGAAAAAACGAGGCATTACGAATATTACAGATTGCATCATTGACCCAAGAGAAATGGGATATTTGAAGCTTAAAACGACAGAAGGTGAATGCTATACATCGTTTGTTGTTGTAGATGAATTTCCACTTGATATGGAGCACACGCATTTATTTCAAAGGGCACAGCAGTTGCCCTTTCCCGTAGAAATTCATATCAAGGCTAAATATCAGGATACACAAGATACGTTGCGTAAAGTGAATATGGTAAAGCAGCGTTTTAAAGAGACGGATAATGATCGTTGGGATGCAGGGGATGACGAGGACGACCAAATTGCAAATGGTAAGTATATGTTAAATCGTTTAAAAAACCAGTTAACTAACGGAAAAGCGAGTTTTATGAAGTGGGTTGCGACATTTGTTGTACATGGTAAGACAAAGAAAGAATGTAAATATAGAGCTGATGAAGTGAAGCGATATATGAAAAGCGCTGATATTCATTGTGTTCGACCAATTGCAGACCAATTACAGCTTTTCTATAAATTTTTACATGGTCAGCCGTTACAATTCGAGCGTAATTGGGTTCAACAAACTACACATGTTACTTTTGCAGAGAATCTTTTTGCAGTTTCAAATCAATTAGGCAGTAATATCGGGTTTTATCTTGGAAGAGTTGATAAATTCATTACAGCAGGAGTTGATTTAGAGCAATCAATTGCTAGTAGCCGTGACCTTGTTTTATTTCATCCAATGCTTGCTAATAAAGGGATTAAAGGTGCTTTTACTGATAGTCCACATATTGCGATTACTGGACAGACAGGGAAAGGGAAATCGTTCCTTACAAAGTTATTATTTATGTATTTAACGTTTTTAGATGTAAAGGTGTTATATATTGACCCGAAGTCAGAGATGAAAAAATGGTTTGACCAAGCAATAGAAAATCCTGAAATCCGTGAAAATTATCCTTTGTTCGTAGAGCACTTGAAGAAGTTTCATTATGTCACATTGGATGTATCAATTGAAGAAAATTGGGGAGTATTAGACCCGATTTGTTTCTTGGATGGTGCGGAAGCGAAGGATGTTGCACAAGGCATTATTGAACAAATTTATGATATGCACGGAAAAGATGATGTAAAAACAGCTTTGTTAAAATCACTTGGTGATGTTGTTGAAAAACGAGCGACAGGTGAAAAAGTTGGTTTTATGAATGTTATTACACAACTTCAAGCGCATGAGGAAAAAAGCATTAAAAGTGCGGGTGATTTACTGTATGAAATGACTCAAAACAGTGTATTGCAGTTAGTTTTTAGTTACGGAAATACAAAAGCTTTAGATTTAGATGAAAAAGTAAATATTCTTCAAATTGAAGGATTGGATTTACCAAACGAAGAGGATGATCCAAGGTATTACACAGATAGTGAACGCAAAAGCTTATGCTTAATGCTTCCACTTGCTAAGTTTTGTGAGAAATTCGGTAGTAAAGACAAGGACGAAGAAACGGCAGAGATATTTGATGAAGCGTGGATGATTACCCGTGCCAGAGGTGGTAAAAAACTTACAAAATCGGCAAGGCGTGTAGGACGTTCTTATAACAATGCTTTAATCTTTGTTACTCAAAGCGTATCAGATGTTCAAAATGAAGATGATAAAGGGAATTTTGGTGTTACGTTCGCATTCGATGAATCGAGTGAAAGAGAAGAGATTTTAAAACATATGCAAATGGAAAATTCAGATGTTAATCATAAGATGCTTGAAAACATGATGAAAGGACAATGTTTGTTCCGTGATTTTTATGGTAGAACGGGAAAAATCGCAATAGATTGCTTGTTTGAAGAATGGGTTTTAGCTTTCAAAACAGTTGAGAAGTCAAATGCAGCACTAGCCGAGGAGGTCTTCTGATATGAAAAAAAATGTAGCATTAGCAATCGCAATATTTGTTAGTGCAGTCACTTTATTGAGTGGCTGTACTAACAAATATGATAAAGAAATTGATAAAGTAATTAGCTTGGAAACGGCTGAAATTAAAGATGCTAAGAAAGATATTAAAAGGGTTGAGCGGAAAAAAACTTGTTCAAAGGTATTTCGTGACGGTGACTTGATTCAAATAGAGTATCAGATTAGAAAAGGCGACAGTATCAAATCTTACTATAAAAAAGTTAAAGGTAGTTATGAATGGGTGACGTATAGTGTTGCGGGTTTTAAAGACAATGAAGAACCGATGTATATAGAGAATTGCGACTAAATAAAGAGAAGGTGAGCAGATGAAATATAGAAAGTATTTAATAACTTTTGTATTGATGTTTGTATGTATTTTCATTCCAACTCACATTTTAGCAGATGATAAAAACATTAAAGTAGAACCACAGAATGTTGAATCAGGAGGGGTAAAGCTTCAAAGTAAAATATATGATTATGAACAATATGAAGCTGTCACTTACATTGAAGGTTCATGGAATCCATTTTCTAGTGAAACGTTAGATAGAGGATTGAATGCAATAGCGAATCTTTTTTTCAGCTTAACTAAAATGACAGCAAGTTTAATTGATACAGCAATTGAAGAACTATACGGATTGAATGCTATTGATCGGGTAGCTGATAAGGTAGCGAACGTTTCAAATTTACTTTATGACAATTTGTATCAATCACTTGGAATTTTGCTCTTTGTTATAGCGGTTTTACAAATTTTCTTTTATTATTCTTTTGAAAAAAATAGCATGAAAGCAGGTAGAACAACATTTGCTTTATTTGCGGTAATAGCTGTTTCAATGATTTGGTTTTCAAACGCAGGTCACTATTTGAAAACAATGAACAGTTTAAGTAATGAATTGCAAGGGCAAGTCATGAGAGCGGGAATCCCGTTTTCAGGTGAACAAGTTAAAAAAGGTGAAGAATTAAAGGGTTCGCTTGCGATTATGAGAAACACATATTTTGATTTAGTTGTATATAAAAGCTATTTATTGATGAATTATGGTACGCCTGACGAAAAGAAGATTGTTGATGATAATGAGAAAAAGGATAGAATCACAAAATTATTAGAGTACAAGACAAATAAAGAAGGCTATAAAGAAAGGGAAAAAATAGCTAAAAAAGAAGCAACTGAAATGGATAATGTATTTATGTCCGCTAGTACGGTTTCGGGGAAAATTGGTGTTGCATTCTTTTCGCTTCTCTTTGCGATTGTTTTAGGGATACCGTTTTTAGTTATTGCTTTTCTAAATATCGCATTACAAATACTTCTTTTAGCATTTGCGATTGTTTTAGGAGTTTCATTGTTACTTTCAATATTGCCAGCTTTTTCGCAGAGCGGTTGGAAAAACTTTGAGAAATTAATAGGAATTGCTCTTATGAAAGCATTTATTGGTTTAGCAATTCTGTTTATGTTCGTTATAGTCGAACTTATGAAAAGCTTTTTTCCTCCAGTATCACAAGGAATGTACATGTTGAACATAGTTGCTACAGCAGTTGTTTTATTCGTTGTATATAAATATCGTGACAAAATTATTGAAGTGGCAACAGGTGGGAGAGTTTCATTGGAAGGTGCAAACCCAATGAGTCAGTTATATAACCAAGGAGTTAAACAGCCCGCTAGTAAAGCGACAGAACTTGCAAAAATGGCTGTTGGAGGGGCAGCGGGATATACAGCAGGAAAAGTTCAAGAACGAATTTCAAATAGAAAAGGTCAAAATGATTCCCAAAATGACCCACAAGTTGCACAGAATAACAAAGGTGTGGGAGTTGGTGGTGTTCAAGAGCAGAGAGCCAATGCAAGGAAAACGGGGAAATTGGCTCAATTTCGTAAGAAGGCACTTAATTTACCGGCTGATTTGAAAGATAAAGCCAAGACAGCAAAAGAAGCTGTAAAAGAGGATTTACCTTTAAACGCAAAGCATGCAGCTCTTAAAGCGAAAGATAATATTGTAAATATGCCAGAGAGAGCGAAACAAGCGATGAAAGGTGACCTTCAACAAGGTGAACAAGAACGTCAAACGAGTCAACAAGCAAGAGAACAAAAGAGAGCGCAAAAACGTGAAAATATAGAGAGAATGGAGCAATCACATGCTAAATCAGGAGGTGTTCAACAACAACCTACTGAACCAAAAAAAGAAACTCGATATCAGCAACAAGATCGTAAGCCACAGATAAAAACACCATCAGAAAAACCACAATTAAAAAAAGAACAACCTCAACATGAACAACAACAGCCACAGCCAAGAACTCAGCCCAAAAGAGAATCTTATGTAAGACAGCAAACGACTCAGCAAAAACCAATTGAAACACAGGAACAGCCAAGAAGAGAACCAGTAAAACAGGATGAAATCGTGAAGGAAAAACGCCAAAGGCAAGAACCGCCAATGAAAAATAATAATCAAAAACAAGAGGTTAATAGAAAAGTAGTTGGTCAAAGTAATACAGAACAGCAGCCAATTAGTAGTCCAAAGCAGAAACCACAAGGTTTAAACAGAACTTCTGATAGGAATAAGGGGTAATGCTCTATGAAAAAATTATTAATTGGTGCGTTGCTTGTTCCGATTATGCTTTTGATGGTAGTTGGTATTTTCCTCTTAAATTTATTGCAGGAGGACAAAAAAGCCCCGCAAATTCCAATGGGTACTGGTGGAATAGGAACGGCTACTGTATCGGCTGATGTTTTGAAATGGGAACCGTTAGTAAGGAAACATGCACAGACTTTTGGCATGGAACCGTATGTTTTTCTTGCATTGGCTCTAATTGAACAGGAGAGCGGCGGGCGTTTGGTCGATGTTATGCAAAGTGCCGAGGGAGCATTTAATACAAAGTATCCAAAAGTAATGAATGGTATCACTGACTCTGATTATTCGGTTTGGTGTGGGATTCAAGAACTTAAGCATTCTCTTGAACTAGCAGGAGTGACGGGACCAACAGACATTGAAAGAATCAAACTAGCACTTCAAAGCTATAATTTCGGTCCAGGTTTTTTCTACTATGTACAAAAAAATGGAGGGGCTTATACTCTCGATTTAGCAAAACAATTCGCTCTGGATCATAACGGAGGGAGAACACAGTGCGGCTTTAGAAGTCCCTATTGTTACGGGGATATAACCTATGTTGACAAGGTTTTAAAAAACTATGTTGCTGTTAATAATGGCGGTGGAGGTACTGGTGCGACAGATGGCACAGGGGACGGCATAGCAAATGCTAAATTTAACGAGATTATGGCGCTTGTTTCACCCTTTGACGGTTATCCTTATGTATTCGGAGGAAGGGCTCCGCCGTATTTCGATTGTTCGGGATTGATAGAATGGAGTTTTAATAAATTAGGTATTAAGTTATCAGGGACAGCAGAGGATATGTACAATCAAACTGTACCTGTTGATAATCCAGCGCCGGGGGATTTAGTATTTTTTAGTAACACATACAGAAAAGGAATTTCTCATATTGGAATTTATATTGGTGATAACAAAATGTTTAATGCGGGTGGTACTCATTTACACTATGCGGATTTAGATAAACCTTATTGGAAAGAACATTTTTCAGGAATTCGACGTGTTAAATAAAGGAGGAATACTTATGAATAAATGGATTACAGCTATTTTAGTAGTGCTAGTCTTGGGAGTTGGCGTATATGCTAACTCTCAAACTTCTAAAGCAGATGATTATCAATGGAAATATGAAGATACTAAGAAAAAATTAAAAGAAACGCAAGCAGAAAAGAAAAAAATAGAGCAAGAATTGAAAGGGAAAGACCGAAATACAGAAGGGCAAGTGAAAAAAGATACTGAAGAGTTTTTAAAAGCGTTTTTTGCTTATGACACATCAAAAGGAGAAAGGGCATGGACTAAAATCAAGCCTTTTGCTACTGATAAAGCTTTGAAAATGCTAGTTCCCGCAGGAACAGATATTAATCAACCAGTGGAAAAAACTGAACCTGATAAAACAATAGTTTCTGACATTGATAAGCTGTTGTTGTACTATACGGAAGTAGATGCCACACATGCAAATGTATTTGCTCGTGTATGGCAAAAGATAACTGTTAATGGGGTTTCTAGTGTGACACAAATGCCTTTAGATATTTCATTGGTTTATGACCAAGAGAAAAACAAATGGATCGTGGATGAAACGAAAATACAGCAGCCTTTAAAAGAAGATGGTTATATTAATTAATAAAAAACACCACTAAAACGCTCATTTTAACTCGTGAGCGTTTTTTATTTTTGCCTAGTGTTATTTATCGTAAAGGGCGTTCGAACGTCTTGTAAGCCAAAATGAAAGGCTTTTTGTTTTTTGGCACGCCGTTTGCGTTTTGGTTGGTGGCTGGTTCGTCGTGTGGGGGCGAGACCCCACGTATTAAGCGTATCATTTTTTAGGATAAGGACTATTTTTGAGCGGAAATCCTAAGCGGTTCGGCTCGTATAATTGCTAATCCAAGTCGATAACCATTGCTTTGCGTTTTGTTTGTACGGCTTGGTAATACAAGTAAACAGAGCCGAAAATGATTTGACAAGAACGCAGCGCAGCGAAGAAGGTGGAGATTTTTTGAATGCTCTTTTCAAAAAATACTACCTGATTCTTGACTAATCATTAGCTTTTTGGAATAGGCGCTGTTTGGAATTGTAATTCAAAAGAAGGGTGTGAAGATGGTAAGAGTTCCAGTTCATATAAGCGCATTTCAAGCCTACTAATGCATTTCATTTTATCTTCTTTCCATGCGCTGTATTTGATGCGAATAACGGATTTGTAGCCTATTTGTTTTAAATAGTGGTCACGCTTGGTATCACGTTTTTTGTCATGGAAAATGTCTCCGTCGGCTTCAATTGCAACTTTTTTGCCATTTTCGATTAAAACGAAATCTAATTTATAGCGTTTTTCTTTTATTTGGCAAAGTGGATAGTATCCCATTTGAACTAAAGTATTGAACATATCTAATTCAAAACGATTGCTACATTTTTTTCGATTGTGTTCGATTCCTATTGATCGTGAATCATGAGAAGGCTTATTTATCTTTTCGAATTTTAAATTTTTCATAGCAAAAAACAAGCCGTATGCAGCAAGAAGAGTAATAGCAATGACAAACATTAAATTTCATCCTTTCAAAAACGGACAATGTACCGTCTACTTAAGTATTACATAGGCTGTTATCACAGAAATACTTTATCAGTTACTTGATTATTTACTTTGTTAGTATTACTTAAGTTATTTGTGATTACGTCTTGAAAAATAAGGAAATAAAAGGTTTGTTAATGACGACGGAGCGACGAGGGGAGCGGAGGAATGTCATTTGCTCCAAAACTTCAGACTTGATACATGGAAAAATATATTTTGTGTAGATGGGGAGGTTTTTTGTATGTTTCGTGGGATTAGGGGTAAATGGATTCAATATCAAGAGCGTAAACAAATGAAATTTTTAGAAGAGGAAACAAAAAAGTTGTTGGAAAAGGCTTTTCATACGGCACAAATATTTCTAGAGTTTAAGAGCGATTATACAAAAAACTATGTTTATCCAACGATTTCGAGGGTTTGTATATCGGATACGCATGTTGAAATTGTTGGTCATATTCCAAAAGGGATGAATCCAAGTGTTTTTCAGCAGAAAGAGTATATTTTCCAACAATATTTTGGTGAGAATATAGCGATTCATACAGGTGTATCGTATTTTAAAATTCAAGTTTTTCCTGAAAGAATGGATTTTGTGCCATATTCTTATGAGGATTTTCCGATTGAAAACATGAAAATGCCAATTGTGGCAGGGAAAGACAGATTTAATCAGTGGATTGCTTTTTCGATGATTAAAAATCCAAATGTACTGATTGCGGGAATACCAGGTTCAGGGAAATCGGTTATGTGTAGGCAGCTTTTAACAACATTGATGTTACATCATACGGCAAAAGAACTTGAAATACATTTATTAGACTTAAAAGGGAGCGAATTTCACATATTTGAGCATTGCGAACATGTAAAAAGTATGAGTGTCACGGTTCAAGAATTTAGCCCAACTATGCGGAAGTTACGCAAAGAGTTGGATAGAAGGGGAAGGGTTTTGAGAGAACATGGTGTTGCTCATATAGATAAATTACCAAAAGGAAAGCGGATGAATTACGTTCTTTTGATGATTGATGAAGTGTTGTTATTGAATGATGGAACGAAAGAAGGAAAAGAAGTCAAAGAAATGCTGTTAAAATGGGCGGCATTAGGCAGGGCATTGGGCTGTTTTACCGTTATTTCATTACAGAGACCATGTCATAAATCGCTTGATACAGCGCTTAGAGGTGTTTTGAATGTGAGAGCGGTCTTTAAGACAGAAGATAAAACAAATAGTGAGATCGCAGGAGTTATTGGGGCTGAAAAGATTTTAAGGGAAGAAAGCGGAAGAATGATTTTTAAGATTGATACGGATGATATGAAAGATGTTCAAGCGCCTTTCCTTGAAGTAGAAGAAGCACAAGAATTGATTGAACCTTTTTTATGTAGAAAGTCTAATGAGACTAAGGAAATGAAGGGTGAAGAAGTATTTAATTTATTAGGTTGATTGGGGGTTTTTATATGAATAAGCGTGATAAATTGATTGTTGAAGATATTAATAAATTTCGTGTTTTAAGCCGTGACCAAATAATTGATTTATATTTTTCTCATTTAAAAAACCCAATTAGCACATGCAATTTAGTGTTGAAGAGATTGCAAGATAGAGGATATATCAAGGCTTGTAAGGATTTTAGACCATATTTGTATGTATCAGCCGATAGTAAAATTAAAGAAAATAGTCAAAAGGCATTTCATTTTCTCAAAATTGTTGATGTTTATATACAGTTGAAAAAGTATGACCGTAAGGTTTCGCATGTGTTAATTGAGCCTAAAATAGGAACAAAAGGTACTGTTGAACCTGATTTGTTCTGTATTTTTAGAAATACACCATTTTTTATAGAAGTGCAAAGAAGCGTGTACAGTGAAAAAGTTATGAGTGAAAAAATTGATCGTTATGAACAGTTATATGATTCTCGTGAATGGAAGCGGTTTGAGTGGCAGCAAGAAGGGAAAGAGGTTTTTCCTATTATTATTTTAATTACAGATACTCATTATCGAATAGAGAGTGAATTGAAGGTTTTACAGTTTCCTGATATTCACGCTTTTATGAAGAAACATGGGAAACAAGAGAATAGAAAATCTTTAGAAACTAACAAAAACGCTGTATCGAAGCAAATAGCATCTCAAAACGGGAGTATTAAAATAGTTGTAAAGTGAGAAAGGATGGAGTTTTCATTCTTTCTATTTTTTCGCTTTACATGTTACTTAGGAGTAACTTATAATGAAGAGTGCAGTTACTTGGAAGTAACAATTTAAAGAGGGTGAGGATAATGTTATTTATGTTAGATGAAATTATGACACCTAGAGAAGCATGTGATAGAAGAGGGGTGAGTCTTGAAGCCCTACGAATGAAGTTAAAACGCAGTAATAAAATTGAGGATTTGATAAAAGAAGGGAAACTAAAGTATTACCGACCAGAAGGAAATGTGCGTGGAGAATGGATTATAACAGTTGAAGCGATGAATGTACTTTTTCCATCGAAATAAAAAGTTTTGTTTATTTTCGACAGAGTATGAAATTATTGTAGAGAGTTTGTAAGAGGGACGGCTTTGTACTTCTCGAATTGCTAATCTACAAGGAGGTGCATGCCATGACAGGCAACACAGACCTAACACAAAGAATATATAATGCTGGCGATGTTGCTAAGCTTTTAGAAGTGAAAGATTCAACGGTTAGAAAGTATGCTCAAACATTGGAAAAGGCAGGTTATAAATTTTATAAAAATGACAATGGTTATCGTGGTTATTACGATAAAGATGTTATAGCAATGCGAGATTTGATAAGGTATTCAAAACACCCTGATATGACACTTGAAAGCGCAGCAAATGCTGTTGTATCAACGAATAACGAGGGTGATATACAAGGTGTCGATACAGTGAATGAGGTTGCACAAGAGCCGTTACAAGCTTACGATGACCTTTTGAAAGAATTTCAGGATTTTAAAGAACAGCAAATGAAATTTAATCAGGAATTGATCTTTAAGATTGAGCAAAGAGATAAGTACATATCAGAGCATTTAGAGAAAAGAGATAGTGCTTTGATGGAATCTATACGGCTGATACAAGAACAAAAGCAGTTAGAACATGCAGCAACCGAAAAAAATAATAAGTGGTGGCAGTTTTGGACAAAGAAATAACGTTAGTCCATTGGTTGACTAACGCTCAAAAAAAGGGTTATAAAGGTTTTTTGTCGAATAACAGACGAACAAAAAGTAAAAAGCCCCTAAAGTTTGCCGACTAAGGGGGGCTTCTTACAATTTCAATCTATAAAGGGGTTAATCCCTTATCAGCTTATTTATTGATACTATACATATTCTAACATAAGCGGGTTAACTCCTTCTAGTGAAGGAGTGAAAAAAAGTGAGTAAGAAGAAAGTAATTGTCTTACTTGAAGAAGCTGAAAAGAAAGCTAAAACGAGAGATAGTAAGATTAATAACATTTATGACCAATTGCAAGCCGGTGGATATTCTGAGGAAGAAAGAGGTATGCTCTTACAGCTATTGAGTAAAATGTCAGGTGGAGAAGAGTATTTTATAGGCAAAAAGAAAAAACCTACTGATAGGGTGAGATTTGTGCAGATAATCACTGATAATATAAATTATTTATGTAAATTAGGGTATCTGACGAATGCTGAAAAAGCTTTTTTAATTGATCTAGCACCGTATATAGAATTTAAAACTAATATTTTGGTTGAATGTTCAGATGAGGATTCAGATGAAATTGATGCTGATGCAGCTACACCAAGTTATTTAGCTAAGAAATTAGAAAAAAGTAGGAGTAATCTTTCTCTTTTGATGAATAGTTTATTAACAAAAGGGATTTTAGCAGTTGCAGAAGCAGGAATGACAACTGAAGATGGTCGGATTTGTAGTTCTAGAACATGGTTTGTGAATCCTAATGTTTTATGTTGTTCACCTAAAGATGGAGTGGATAAGGCTACTAGAAAGATTTTTAAGAAGTCTCTTAGAAACTTTAAAATAGAAGGAAATAACAAGAAACACAATTTACCAATTTATTTATTTTAGATGTCATTTTCATATTGACATCTTTTTTTTATGCTATTTTTCCATTTTTTAGGTGTTCGAATTTCCGAACACAGGTGTTCGAATTTTCGAACACCCTATGTCTTATAAACCCTTGATATTACTATGTTTCTTTATATTGCTCTTCTCACTCTTATATATAGGGCTAAAAGTTCCGCAAGGAACAGGTAGTATTTTTTATTGTCAGCATTTCACTACGTTGCATGCGGCCAATAAAAAATCTCCACCTTCTATATAAAAAAGTCGGTTCGTTAGTCCTCACCTAAAGGCTAACGAACCGACTTTTTTATATAGTCCTTGCAAAACTTTTTTCGGCTCGATTAGCTTTTATCGCCAAGCCGACAGACAAAAAGCAAAGCAATGGTTATCGACTTGTGATAGCAAGTATACGAGCCGAACCGCTTAGATCATTCGCTTAAAAATAGTTCTTATCCAAAAAATGATACGTTTAATACGTGGGGTTTTGCCCCCACACGACAAGCCAGCGCTCTAGCCAAAAAGCAAATTTTAGACCAAAAGACAAGAACAAAGACATAAAAAAAGAGAAAAGATAAAATGAATAAAAATCCATGTGAGGTTTACATAACTAGGATTATGTACAGTTGAGATTTCGTAAGAAATCCTTTTGGAATAAGGGTTTTTGTTTTCTTTCTTTTTCTGTTTGTTATGCATCATTTTATACATTGCTGTAATGATGCGGGTTTGAGCATTTGGTGATTTTTAAAAATTGATGAAAACATGCATAAAATCATGCATGTTTTTTTGCTTTTTAAAAGTGGGAATTTAGAAGAAAAATTCATACTTAAAAGCATTAGAATCTTATAGTAAGATAATTTCTGAAAATTTAAAAATTAGCTTGATTTTCCAAATACAGGGGGTTATAATGAAGATACAAACATTTCATTTAACATTTCATCTTACCTTCCATCTATCTCTTCTTACCTACTTTCAACTTACTTTCCATGACCGAAACCATAAATGAAACCTATTGTGCAGTGGAAAACCGCCACCTTTCGAGAAAAGTCACGGCTTTCCACTATGTTACAATCCGTGACTTTTCTCGAAAGGTTAGTATTTATCTAATCAACCTAAGAGGAGAGAGTATATAGTGGGGGTAGTGGGGTTGGGTTGGTTGGGGGTTGGGTAAGAAGAGAGAGAGGGAAGTAAGTATAGTAGTAGTAGTAGTGTAGGAGGGATGGGGTAGGAAGAAGGAAGGGAAGGAAGGTAAGGTAAGGAGGGAGAGGGAGAGAGAGAGAGGATAGAGGAGAGAGTGAGGGATAGGGGGATAGAGGAAGAGAGGTAGTGTAGTGTATAAAGTTTGGATAGTGGTAGATGTAAGTTTGATGGTTTTGGGTAGTGGTTGAATTGTAGTTTTGAGTTTTGTATGCAGATGGTGAGTGATCGGAGGAAGGAGGGGTTTGGTTGAGATATCATTTGTTTTCGGGTTTGATACCTAAAGAGAGTGTTTGCTATGAAATTTTGTTTCCGTATGATGATGAAGTTAAATATTTCAAAGTGGAGCAATCATGGGAAAATGTACTCGCGGTATTAGAAAAGGCATGGTATAAGCGTATTTTTAAGAAGGATTGGATTTGTTGGGAGATTGTAGCTGATTATAAGTCAATTTCTTATAGAATGTGGTTTCCAAATCAAAATATAGCGAATCAAGTCATTGCAAAGTATTATTCGGAGTTTCCACAAGCTGAATTTGTGAAAATTGATAGTAAAAAACTTGAATTTAAAGGG
>NZ_JBBOVE010000006.1:0-10739 GCF_038006445.1 Bacillus sp. FSL K6-1218
CGATTCCCCCATAAACGACGCCACCAGGAACTACTTTCAGTAGTTTCTATTTGTTCTTTTGTTTCTTGAATCTCTTTTATTACTTCAATTAGCTTTTCATCACTTAATTTTAGTTTACTTTCTATCTGTTTTTCCTGTTCTTTTTGCTTATCTTGAAGTTCTCCAACAGTTTTTCTTAATTCAGCAATTTCTTGTTTTTGATCCGCTATTACTTCCATAGCTAAAGTAAATTGGTTCATCATTTGTTGAAACTTTTCTCCAACTTCTACTTGTATAGGAATCCCTCTGTCTTCCCATTGTTGCTGCGCTGCTGCGATTGTAGTTGCGGTCTCTTCTTCAACCTCCACATTCCTTGCAACCATGCGGGATAAACCCTCTTCAATCTCCATTGCGGTTAGGTTGCGATTGAACCCTTCCGCAATGAATCGCAATATCTCCACAGTCTCTGGACGATACTTTTTTGCTCGGCCTTTCCCCACAAATGGAATGTAATTAATAAACCGATCTCTATAATAACGGGCTGTTGATTCTGGTATTTGTAACTCTTTTGCTATTTGAGAAATAGTTAATAATGTTTGTTCCATTATCTTGTTCCTTTCAATCAGTATTTATAAAACCTTTTATAACTTTCTTTTCTTCTTGCTCTAATTCAAAAACAAAACGCTCTAAATGTAATTCTCTTAAAATGCTTAATAAATCTAACATTTCATATTTTCTTATTGGAATTACTAGTAAAAATAATGGTTTAATAATTAAACAATAACTTCTAAAAAATAGATAATAACATATCATATAAAGCATCAATGTTAAGGCTGCATATTTTACCATATCAAAATCTGTAATGCTTTCAGGTGAAAATTCCTTAGGATTAAATACTATCTGAATAAAAAATGTCCAAATTGGAACAAAAAGACCTATGATCACCGGAAAGATTGATGTTGTAGAAAATTGAGTTTGATATTCTTTGTCCAATACTTCTATATATTTACTTAAACATTTTTCATTATATAAACCTTTTTTCCTTAAAAAAACACGTAATGTATTTATCTTTTTTAACCTAACTAGCTCACTATTATTAATCGATAATAATAGTTTAGTCGTAACCATAATTTTAAAACATTTTTTCATCTTATTAGAAAATGTTAAAGTTTCATCAACCTCTAATTCATTTACAAATTTATAAGTTGAAACCATAAGAATAAACATTATAAAAAAAGTAAGTATAGATAATATTATTGTCCAGATATAACCTCTTGGATTAATTATTAATATTAGAAAAAAACTAGTTATAAAAACCATATAAAATATAATCCATGAAATTTGTTTTTGGAACCATTTATGGTTGCTCATCTCTTTATTATAAAAGCTTATTATTTTCTGCATTTTAATCCTCCAATCCTTATTTTCCATCGCACTAAATCTAATTATATACCTAATCAAAAACATTCCTCTCTGATCTAAATAAAGAGATTGCAAGAGCATAAGGGATTTTTGCTATCACCAAGGGTGACAGGTTAGGCAGAGCCTAACAAAAACGTGATATCACAAATACAAAAAATTCAATGGAGTTCCAACGTACTTTCAATGTATTTTCAATGTACATCCAATGGGTTTTCAATGGATATTTCGGAAGACTAAAAACTTGTTTTTTTACTCTTAGATCAACAATTCTTCCTCGTATATAAAACAAACAAGACTTTTATAACCTCTCAAAATCGTTTCTATTAGATTTCAAACACAAACTAATAGATTTCCTAATAAAATCAAAATAACGCCCTTAGAACAAAAAATGAGCGCTATGATGGTGTATTTAATTACAAGTACAATGGCGCGGCTGTTGCCGTTCCATTGTACTTCGCTTTTCCGTTGACTTTTGGAGTAGAGGCTGGTTCGTCGTGTGGGGGCGAAACCCCACGTATTACGTATCTATACATATGGTAAATGAAATTATAATTCGAAAGCATTAGCGGTTCGGCTCGTATAATAGCAAATTCAAGCCGATAAACCTAAATAGTTGCTTTTGGATGTATCGGCTTGGTGCCGCCAAAACTCGAGCCGAAAAAAGTTCCGCAAGGATGTAGCAAAGCGAAAAGGGTGGAGATTTTCTGTAGCAAAGCGAAAGAAAATACGACCCGTTCCTTACGGAACTTTTAGCACTATATATAAGAGTGAGAAGAGCAAAGTAAAGAAATTCAGTAATAACAAGGGTTTATAAGACATGAGGTGTTAATTTTTTTTAACACCTGTGTTAATTTTTTTTAACACCTAAAAAATAGAAAATTCGACATAAAAAAAGATGTCAATATAAAAATTGACATCTAAAATAAATAAATTGGTAGTTTATGTTTTTTCTTATTACCTTCGATTTTGATATTACATAGCGCTTTTGAAAAAATTTGTTGAGTCGCTCTATCAATATCATCTTTAGGTGAATTACATAATATATTGGGGTTAACAAACCAAGTTCTTGCTGAACAAGCCCTTCCATCTTCAGTTATTACACCTGTTTCTGCAACTCCTAAAACCCCTTTTTCAAGCAATTCGTTCATCATTTTTGAAATAGAAGTTCTTGTTTTCCCTAATTTCTTAGCTAAATAACTAGGAGACGCTGTATTCGGTTTTATATCATCATCTTTATTTTTTTCAACAATAACATTTGATTTAAATTCTAGAAATCTTGAAATATCAAATAAAAATGCCTTTTCTGGTTGAGTTAAATAGCCAATTTCACATAAATAATCAATATTCTCTGTAATCATTTGGACAAATCTCACCCGATCTGTAGGTTTTTTCTTTTTACCAATAAAATACTCTTCTCCACCAGACATTTTACTTAATACTTGTAACATAATGACTCTTTCTTCTTCAGAAAGTCCACCACTACCTTCAAGTTTTTCATAAATGCTATTAATCTTACTATCTCTTTCTTTTGCCTTTTTTTCAGCTTGTCCAAAATCAATAACTTTCTTTGTCATATCTAAGTTAATTCCTCCTTAATTGAGGGAATCAACAAAAACACCTATTTTTTGCTATTTGATTATAAATTAAATTATGATAATCTATAATCAGATAAATGAAGTTTAGGTATTTTCGTAGAATACCCTATGAAAAGAGTCATGTTCCCGCATGACTCTTTTTTTCATTCTATCACGTTTTCAATAACCTTAAAGATAAAAACAAAGTTTCCTTATTTTTTTAACGCTCCATGTCAAATCCACGATGTCTATTCATTTCTCTCTTATGTTCACGTTCAAATTGATTATCTATTTCCCTTGCTATCCCCCAATTCATTTTTAATAATCCCTCTAAACGCCTTAAATTGATCTTTAAAAACTTTTTTCATTTTGACACATCGAAAGGGTTTTGGGTATTGTGAGTTAGTCAACTCCTTAATGCTCACTTCGTTCCGCTTACCGTTGACTAACACATTTTTTTAGTAATTCTCTATTATTTATTTAATAATTATTATATATGGTTAAAAAATTATAATTATGGACAACACGAAAATAATTATATCCATAAAATAAATATTAATTATGCAATATTGCATATGAATGTAATAAAATGTTTATTATTGTTATAAAATGGTTTATGATTTCTTTACAAGATTATAACTAGTTGAATTCTGGATCAGTCAATAATAAATAAAAGATATTATATATTAATGGATTAAGCATAGATGAAAAATTATTTATTTATAATAAAAATTTGTCTTATTTATTTTTTAATACATTATTTTATTTAGATTTTATATTATATTAATTTTCATTCCTAATAGTCCTATAAATATAGTAAATCGAAAATTTATCACAGACATATCCATATTTCATCTATGTAATTAATCTATTAATTTTTAGGAGGATTTTAAAATATGAAAAAGTGGAAAAATGTTTGTAGAACACTAGTGGTATCGGGAGCATTATTAGGAGTAGTTGGTACTAATATAGTTTCAGCATCCAATCATTCAGATAAGAATTTTTCATTTAAATACCCAGCTGGTGGAGTAGGAGAAAAACATACTGACCCAGAACGAAAAGACAATGCTACAGCTGTATATTTCCACCCTCAAGTAGTTGAAAATGGCAGACAATTATATGCATGGGCAATAGATGGACAAAATGGAGAAGATATGTCTGACGGACATAAATATTTCTTAGAATCAGGTGATACAGCATTTATGACAAATTATATTCATGAAGAAGGAAGAATGTATGGTGGTGTAGCAGCCAACCTAAGAGGATATGCTGCAATGCCAATGAAAGCTTATGGTAAATGGAGTCCAGATAGTATCAGATAGTATCAGAAATTAATTGATAAAAGACAATCTTGAGATTTCAAGATTGTCTTTTATCAATTACAATAGTAATAAATTTTGGAGGTTAAAAACATTGAACATACAAAAACTTATATCTTTAAATTTAAAACAAGCATTTACCAATAAATCCTTTTTTATAATAGTTATATTTTCTATATCGTTAAACACATATCAATATTTTTCCAATATTTATCTTCCTAGTCAATCAGATAAATTTAATAAAGAATTCTTAACTTTATCATACCGATGGATAGGATTCGAAAATTCTACAGCAACAATACTATTCTTTCTAATGCCAATCATTTCTGTGATTGTTTTTTCAAATAGTTATTTAATTGAAAAAGAATCAAACTTTTTAAATGGAGTATACACAAGAATTTCTAAAAAAACTTATTTATTTGCTAAATACATTTCAATTTTTATTATAGGAGGCATATCTTTCATCTTACCACTATTAATTAGTTTAATTTTAGTTGGATCAACATTACCAACCTATCCTCCTACTAATCCTAATTCTAAATTGATTGCAATAAATTTAAATTCAATGTTTAGCGATATTTTTTTTAACTCGCCATTAAACTATATTCTTTTATACTTAATAATTGATTTTTTATTCGCTGGAATGTTTGCTGTTTTAAGCTTATCAATATCTATGTTTATCAAAAACATTTATGTTGTTTTATTAGTTCCCTTCTTATTAAATACCATTCTATGTGTAATTTTTGAAGGAATAGGAATACCTCAATTTGTTCCTACATTTTTAATTGATCCTAGCCAACCAATAAGAGGTACTAATCCATTATTTATACCAATAGAATTTTTATTATTTTTTAGTATTAGCATTTTGATATACATATGGGGAGCAAAAAAAAATGAATACACTTAATCTTCTTTGGAATAATTATACTTTTACAAGGAAAACTAGATTATTAATTTCTTATATATCTTTATTTATCAGCGTATTTATCCTTATTCAATTTTCAATGATACCCTTTACAAATTCATATGAAAAAATCAATGTAGTAGAAATAATGTCAATCACCTTTTCTCTACCGTTTTTCTCTACCGTTATTTTTGTTCTTTTTATACTATCTTGTTCAGATATGTATATTAGTGAGATCCAAATTTTAAAAATTATACGCTTAACTAATCGTCAACAACTAAAAAATATTCTCATATCAAACATACTATTTGCTTCTTTTATATTTATAGTTATTCTTTTTATTTTCAGTTTTGGGATTTCAGTATCATTCATTGGTTTATCAAAAAGTTTCTTTTCAATAAGTACTCTTAAATGGCTTATTATAAATTTTATCTTTTTATTCCTATGTCTTTTTATTTTAGGAATACTTATTATAATTATAGGATTAATAACTAAGAAACTATTTATTGCTGTAACTATACCTATTATTTTGTCTTTTATCGATTCCTTTTTTTCGATTTCTTTTATCTTTAAACAAGCAACAATTAATGTTGATCAAATAGCAGATCCACTTAGTCTAATCTACAATTCTTTATATTTATTACTACTTAGTTATGCCTTAATTATCGCACTTGAAAAAATAATCAAAAAGTATAATTTCTATTAAAAAACAATAAAAATTTTCATAAAGGAAAGTACACAATATGAATATTATTATGCATGATATAAAAAACATATTTCGAAAAAACCTAAATAAATGGATACTATGGTTTGGTTGTTTAATTATGTTAACCATTATATCTATAGCCAACTTAAAAATAACTAATCAACAAAATAGTATTTTAGATTTATGGTTCTTACTATTTGAAGGAGTAAAAAATAATCAACAAAGTTTCTATATTCCTCCATTTTCTTGGTTACTAATACAAATATTCTTAGCATATTTAATGGGGGATTATGTATTTAAAGAATTAAAAGAAAATAGTTTTTATACACTAATAAAGTCTCAAAGTCGATTAAATTGGTTTCTAGGAAAAATAATATGGATCATTGGTACTGTTAGTCTATTTTATTTCACTATTATAATCATATTAATTTTCTCTTCTTTTTGGCTAGATCTAAACTTCACCACATGGGGAGAATATTCTAACTATACATTTGATAGCAATTTAACAAAATTAACAAACCCTATTAATTTCTTTTTGTTATTTTTACTAAGTTGTTTTATTACATCACTATTAATTTCTATAATACAAGTTATATTAACCTTACTAATAAAACCAATATATAGTTTTTGCATCATAGTAAGCATATTATTAGCATCAATTTATTTTTCTTCCTCACTTTTAATCTCTAAATACCTAATGGCAATTCATTTTGCTACTTTCTTCAAAAACGGTATTTTTGAAGGGGTGAATATTTTCACCTATGAAATTATTTCGTTTATTTTTATAACATTTTTAGGATATAAATATTTCAATAAAATGAATTTAATATAAATAGTAGAATGGAGAATAAATAATATGTCCAAATATATAGAGTTAAAAAATGTATCTAAAATTATAGGTGAAAATAAGATTTTAGATAACATAAATCTTTCACTAAATAAAGGAAAAGTATATGGTTTTAACGGTCATAATGGTTCCGGTAAAACAATGTTATTTCGCTCTATATGTGGTCTAATTATTCCTACAACTGGAGAAATAACAATTGAAGGAAAACAAATTGGTAAAGATATTTCTTTTCCTAATAGTGTTGGAGTGCTAATTGAATATCCTGGTTTTTTACCTCAATATTCAGGACTTAAAAACCTTAAAATATTAGCTTCTATAAAAAAACAAATTAATGAAGAACAAATTCACAATGCAATAAAAAAAGTAGAACTATCACCTACTGATACTAGAAAATATAAAAAATACTCCTTAGGAATGAAACAGCGTCTTGGAATTGCTCAAGCAATAATGGAAGATCCAAAGTTACTTATTCTTGATGAACCAACAAACGCTTTAGATAAAGAAGGTATAGAAATGGTCAAGAATATAATTAACGAATTAAAACAACAGTCTAAAACAATATTAATTGCTAGTCATGATTATGATTTTTTAAAAAATATAAGTGATGAAATTTTTACTATGAATAAAGGAAATATAGAAAATCATGAAATTACTAACTCTAAAATAAACTAAAAGATATTTATCTATTCAAATTTCAGTTTCGACAAAAAGAAAAATCATAGCAATTGCTGTGGTTTTTCTTTTTGTCGATCAAGACCATATTTTAAATACTCATAGTATTGTATGTTGGATTTCAATTGTAAGTTCCAATGTAAGCTTTTGAATAAAAGATTACTTTCATTTTTACTATAAAAAATAAAAGATGGCTTAACATCAGCCATCTTTTGTGGCCCAGTACCAACATTTTTTAATCAAGAACAAAGTAGCAATTAAGTGTAGAACTCTATAAGAGTAAAAAAAGGAAGGGCAAGCTACGGGATTACCATGGTAATCCCCAAAAACTACGTTTTTGTCTTGCTAGGAAATTTCCTAGTACCTTTACCATTTTTTTGTCCTCAAAATTTCATTTCTTCGTCCTAAAACGGTTGTCGCTTCACTCGATTTTCTATTTTTTGAATGTAAACTTTTAAATATTAGTTTACATTCATTTTCCCTAAATCATTGACTTTTCAATGATTCCCCTGATATCCTCAATTTATATGATAAAAGTATACATTCAAAACACTATAAATAAAGAGGTCATAAAACCATGAACAAAAAACCACATCTCATTGATGTCCAACCTATCCGTAGCAAAGAACAGATTGAAGATATGAAATGGGCTCTGAAACGTCATTGTTCCGAACGAGACTATATTCTCTTTCTTATTGGAATTCATACCGGACTACGCGTAAGTGATTTACTCCAACTCGAAACACAAACTATAGTAAAACTGAAACGAAAAAAGAGAAAAGAATTTAAGATCAAAGAAGGAAAAACGAAGAAAGAACGCATGATTAACCTTACTTCCATTTTTGATGAAGCCTATTCGTATGCCCAAACCCTAGAAAATACCTGGTTATTTCCTTCCCGAAAAGGAGATCAACCCATTAGTAAAATCCAGGCTTATCGACAATTGCAAAAAGCCGGAGATTTTGCCGGCGTAGAATCCATTGGTACCCACACCATGCGCAAAACCTTCGGCTATTGGTTCTATAAACAAACAAAAGATGTTGCTATGTTACAAGAAATCTTAAATCACAGCACACCACAAATCACATTAAAATATATTGGAATCAATAAAGAAGAAAAAGATAATATATTAGATACGTTTTATATTTAATCTAATTTACAAATTATTTTATAAAGGGGTACCGCCAGCATTTCGGAAAAAAACCACGCTAAGCAAAAAATAAAATAAGCTGCCCATATGGACAGCTTATTTACATAATTAACGTTAGCGGAAGTTAAATTTATAAATGTTTATTAATAATATTTCCTATACTTTTAATCTAAAAGGTAATTTATATCAAAAAAACGATTCCTTTACAAACAGTAGGAATCGTTTTTTAAAATCAGGTTTATTAAGCAATCGAATCTGTTTGTGGAATCTTCCACCTACCTTTTTGTTTCACTCTTTTTGCTCCCTTGTGGAAAAAGAAGAGAAATAAGGTACAATAAGGCTGCTGTTGCAACTGCTGACCAACTAATGGATATCCAATCAATTCCATCATGTTTAATTATACTAACAATCATAATCCCCATAAGAATACCTAAACTTGTTAAAAGGTATGATTTCCAATTTAAATCTGTCGATCCTTTACTATCTTGAATTATTTTTTCTTTCAACTCTCTATCACTCCTTAATAATTCATCGATTGTTATGCCGAATAAATCACTTAAATCGATAATTACTCCAATATTGGGATAGTTTTTACCTGTTTCCCATTTTGAAACTGATTGACGGCTAACATGTATTTTTGTAGCAAGGTACTCCTGTGACCAACCTTTTTTTTCTCTTTCTTTTTTTAATTTATCTCCAAAAAACATATTGTTTATCGCCCTTTCTTATTTCAGTATTATTGAAGTGGATGGCTAAAGTAAAGATAGTTATAGGCACATAAAGGTGCAACAAAAGGTTGCACCTTTATGTGCCGCCAAATGGCTCGTTTGTTTAATTGTATTATCTATCTATAACAAATTTCACCATAAAAAGAACCGTTTTTTATTTGCTTCTCAATTCTTATTTTGTATATCTTATTCATAGAGAGTTAACATAACGTCCTATTATCGGTAGCAAAGAAAAAGGGGAATCCTTACTCTCAGAAGGAATCCCCTTTTTTATTTTCTATAACGCTATTCATCTTTTTATACATTCCTATCCTGGCATGGGTTTTAGGGTTCTCATTTGTTATCCGATTAGCCGAAAAACTGTATAAAATCTTGCATACTCTTAGCGTGGTTTTTTTCCGAAATGCTGGTGGTACCCCATAAACAAAAAATACAAATCTTAAATAAACAATGATTCATGCTTTTTTTCTTTGTTTATTTCTTTTATAAGGAACCTTTATGATTATTCGTCTATTTGATTTATCATTAACTAATTTTTTTTCTTGTTTTTCTTTTATATCTTGTAACACACCTTCAAATTGCAATAACAAACAGTTATTATCTTGGCATTTTCTCATTATAAGCATACATACAAATAACAACGCTCCACATATACCTAAATTAAGTAAAGCTATCAAAATTGACATTTTTTTAAAATCTTCTTTTGAATCCATGAATACCATAGGCCAATAATCTTTTATTAAATAAACAAATACTAAACTTATAATAGCAGCTAAAAATGGAAATCCTTTAGATAAATCATAATAACTTTTTATAGAATTAATACGATTTAAACATTCTTTTATTACTTCTAAATCCAACTTAGACAATTGAGATTTTTTATTCTCTATCTCTTCAAAATCTTTATAACTAAAAAAATTATATTCTTTTTCTATAAACTTCACAAATTCTTTTCTATTGGATAATAATAAATCTTGTTTTAACTTATCTATCATAATATTACCTCCGTTTTCACATAATAACAGAACGTACGTCCTATTATATCCTATAGAAAAAACAAAAGTAAACTACATATAACATATATATAAATATTATAAAATCATTTAATTGCATTAAAATAAAACATAATAATAGCAAGGAAATGCTTGTAGACTGATCTATACTGCATTCCCTTATTGTATGTATGCTATATTCTTATTCGCCTTTTTCTAACAGTAGAACCGCAAATCTTGGCGAAGACATTGGTTTTTGCCCTGTCCTGGGGTCTGTCCTCGCTTTTTATTCCACGGTTCCCTTGACCACGAGCCTCCGAACCCTCAAACTCCCAAAGATAACCCCAGCGGGCAAAAACCGCCCTTCTGGGGCCACCTCTGGCGAGTTTGCATGAGGGTTCCCCTCATCGTCAAGGAACTTTCGCGGCATAAACGCCAGGACTCAG
>NZ_JBBOVE010000007.1:0-8443 GCF_038006445.1 Bacillus sp. FSL K6-1218
GGACCCCAGGACAGGGCAAAAACCAATGTCTTCGCCAAGATTCGTGGTTCTACTGTTAGAAAAAGACGAATAAGAATATAGCATACATACAATAAGGGAATGCAGTATAGATCAATTTACAAGCATTCCCTTGCTATCAGTATGTTATTTTTTATAGAGTTTGAGTTATTACGATATAGGCCATGTATAGTAAAGATAAAAAGATAAATATATCTAGTGTTAAAAAAACGTATAAAATTATTTTTATTTTTTTAGATGTATCATTTTTAATCATATAGATAATGAATAGAATTGTGATTGATTGAAATAAAATGGTGAAAAATAAAAAGCTAATAGAAAATACTATAACGCTTGGTGTAAATCCGGTATTTGCAATAAGTAGAGTACTGATTATGTTAAGGATAAATGTAGTTATTATAAAAATATATTTATAGATGTTTTTAATTTTGATCACCTACTTTAATTTTTTGTTTGATAATATAGTTGTTTATTTTTATGGTTATATATAAGTACTTTGTTATTGTTTTCGTCTACAATGTAAACATCTTTTTCTTGCCAATCTATCCCGTGAGCTATATCTTTTTCGATTGAAAATAAAACATCTTTATTTCTAAATGGAATTGAATTTCGATTAGCATGAATATTTATTTCATGTTCTTTTATATTGAGTCTATAATCCCCTGAATAATTGGAGAAAAAAGGTGTTAATTTGCTGTAAATATATAGAATTTCTTTTTTATCGTTTTCTTGATAAAAGTGGGAATTAATAATCTTTAGATCTGATGTTTTGATGTCTTTTGGCATAAGTAAAAAGGCAATAAGACAATAAAATATAACAACAATAGCAATTAAAGAATATATGTAGAGAGACGCTATTAATAAATATCTTTTATAATTGCTTTGTTTTATTATCTGATCTTGCAAATTTGAATCCTCCTTTAATAAAGAATCAATTGAAACATTAAATAGATTGCTTAAGGCTAATAAATTGGTTAGATCGGGAAGACTTTTTCCTAGTTCCCATTTAGATATAACTTGTCTTGAAATAAATAATTGGTTGGCTATATCTTCTTGTGTCATGTTATTTATTAATCTTAAATGTTTTATTTTTTTTCCAATGTCCATATATGTACCTCCTTTAATTACTTTAATTATTCTAATGTTAAATAGTAAGAAACGCATCGTAGCGTTATAAAAAAGGCATGCAACGATGTGTTGCAGACCTTTTTTATGTGATAATCTTAGAAATAAGTTTATTTAAAGGAGAATAGAAGAATATCAAGTTTTTAGTGGAGAGAAAAAGTTTAGGATAATTTGCGATTTATAAATTAATTAATTTTAATATTAAAATCAAATGGAGTTGTTAGTGTGTTTGAAAAAGAATTATTAGATTTTTGTAATAGAGGAATGAATATTTTTTTTATGTTTAATTCTGTGAAAAGAAGAGTAATTTGGTTCTTTATAATACAAATGTGTGTAATATTATCTTTTATAACAATATGTATTCTTTTTAAAAAGACCTTAGATTTTATGGGGATGTTTATAGTTTTATTTGAAACAGAGTTATTTATTACTTCTTTATTATTCATTCGTAATTATATTCGAAGTTATATTTTAAAAGAGTATAGAATTAAATTTGGAAGTAAAGAATGGTATACCTTTAAATATTTATTGTTAAAGAAGTTTTTAATAAATAAAAAGATTTTACATAAACCTAATAAGTCTAAAACTAAAAGTATTGAGGCATTAGACTTTTGTATAGAAAGATTTGAAAAGCATCTTGAGCGAAAAAATAAAAGGAAATTTTCAACGATTGTAATGTCTTATAGTGCCATACTGATAGCTGTATTTGTACCTCTTTGGACAGCTTTTAATAATTGGGTATATCAAAAGAATAATTTTGAGTTTGGACAAGCCACAGCTTATTTTGGATTAGCATTTATTATTTTGATTTTTGTTTTTTTGTTTTGGATATTGATTTGTCATTATTGTATTGGGGATATATTGCAGTTAAGGGAGCAAAGAATTATTGATCTTATTGATATGTTGAATGGAATTAAGTTTTCTTTGAATAATTCTTATTATCTAGATCAATTTGGGAATGAGGATATTAATAAGCTTGTAATTAAAGTAATTGATGAGTATGAAGTAAAAAAAGAAATGAATTTTTTATTACTTTTAATTAAGTAATAATGTTGTGGAAAAGAATAGGAATATAGCATACATAGAATAAGGGAGTGTAGTATAGATCAATTTACAAGCATTTTCTTATTAATATGTTATATTTTTAATATAGTTATTAGTTATTGTACTTTACGGGGGTATATTTTAATGGAACCATCGATAAAAGAAGATGTTAGTTTGGTAAATATGTATGAAAATATGATACCTAAGTATAATAAATTAGGTATTAATTTAACTCAAGCAATTGAATTATTGTTAGAGGAGCACTCTATTCAGTATCTTAAAGTTTATTATAGGATTAAAGAATCTGATTCATTTATGGGAAAAACTGATCGAAAAAGATATATAGATCCTTTTAATGAAGTTGAAGATATTTGTGGTATTAGAATTATTTGTTATTACAAAAGTGATATTGATAAGATTTGTAATGTAATTAATGAGGAATTTGATGTTTTAGAGTCTCAAGATAAAGAAGAACTTTTAAAACCAGATCAATTTGGATACAGGTCACATCATTTTATAGTAAAGATAAAAGAAGAGTGGTTATGTACGCCAAATTATAAAGGTTTAGCTGATTTAAAAGCAGAAATCCAAATCCGGACTAATCTAATGCATACATGGGCTGAAATTGAACATGAATTAGGTTATAAAAAAGAAGAAGATATTCCATCAGAATTCAGACGGAAATTTTCTAGAATAAGCGCTAAATTAGAAGAAGCAGATGAACAATTTGAAGATTTAAAAAGTGATATTAGTGTGTATAGGGATAGTAGGGCTAATTCACCTGTTATTCTGGATGAAGATCTTAATGCTGATAATTTACAAGCATTTTTAGATAAATATTTTTCTGATAGAAAAATATATAAAGATGGTGCAAGTGATCTTGTTAGTGAACTTAAACGGTTAGATATTAATCTTCCTAAATTATTGGATTTACATGAAAAATGTAAAGATTTATTATTGGATTTAGAAGAAGCTGAACGTGAATTATTTGATGATGATGAATTAAAATGGGCTCAAATTGGAGCTCTTAGATCAATATTAATGCTTACAGTGGATAATTATATGGAGGGTTCTCCTTATCCTAAAGAACTGAAAGATTTGATAAATGAATTTAAAAAGAAATTAAATCATTGATTTTAGAAAAAGCCTTGTAATTGAAACAAGGCTTTTTCTAAAAAAATGTTTTCTTTTATAGTTGGAAGGTATCTAAGATATTGTCTTTTTCTTCTTTATTGATTCCAATATATTTAAGTGTGATTTGTGGTGTGCTGTGATTCAGTATTTCTTGCAACATAGCAACATCTTTTGTTTGTTTATAGAACCAATAGCCGAAGGTTTTGCGCATGGTGTGGGTACCAATGGATTCTACGCCGGCAAAATCTCCGGCTTTTTGCAATTGTCGATAAGCCTGGATCTTACTAATGGGTTTGTCTCCTTTTCGGGAAGGGAATAACCAGGTACTTTCTAGTGTTTGGCTATAAGAGTATACTTCATTAAAAATAGAAGTCAGGTTAATTATGCGTTCTTTCTTCGTTTTCCCTTCTTTGATTTTGAATTCTTTTCTCTTTTTTCGTTTCAGCTTTATTATGGTTTGGGTTTCGAGTTGGAGTAGATCACTTATGCGTAGTCCGGTATGAATGCCAACAAGAAAGAGAATATAGTCTCGTTCGGAACAATGACGTTTAAGAGCCCATTTGATATCTTCGATCTGTTCTTTGCTACGAATGGGTTGGACATCAATAAGATGTGGCTTTTTATTCATGGATTTATGACCTCTTTATCTACAGTGTTTTGAATGTATACTTTTGTTATGTAAATTGAGGATATCAAGGGAATTGGTGAGAAGTCAATATTTAAGGAGAATTGAATGTAAACTAATATTTAAAAGTTTACATTGAAGAATAAGAAAAAGAACCTAGTTTTTAGGGTTCCTTTTCTTATTTTGATAATATTTGTATCTTATTGTAGTTTTTATATTTTATAATTAGGTTATTAAAATTTATAGTTAAAAGGATGATTGGATATGACAGTACAAAAAGAAAAGGTAACTAGGCGGGTTGTTTGTAGGAAATGTAAATCTGATCAAATAGTTGGTAACAAACGTGGGTATAATTTTAAAAGGATGTTTTTAATTCTGTTTCTTATGTTAGCTACACTTATAGCTATTAGAATAGTTGTTGAAATAGTTCCTCGAGATTCTCCACTTCAGGGTATGGCTTTATTTGTTGTTTTTTTAATGATGCTCCTAGGGGCACCGATAACTTTATTCAGTGGATTTATTGGTAGAAAAAATATTGTCAATGGTTGTATGAATTGCGGACATACATGGATGCCTAAAAAATAGAATGTTTATAAATCAAAAAAGAAAAGACAGCTGATCTATTGCTGTCTTTTTTCCTTTTTTGAGTGATAAATGAAAGTGAACCTTTATTCAAAAGTTTTTACTTTCATTTGTTTTAAAGAATAGGATATAGAGATACTAATTCGAATCCTTGTTGTTTATATTCTGAATCATTTTCTATAGTTTCATTTATTAGTTCTGATAGAATGCTCTTTATGATTGAATTATTTTTTAATTCTTCTGCAAATGTTATTTTAATGAGGAGACCAATAACATTTCGATTAGGTTTACTTCCTCCCATAATAATTGGGTCAATACTATTTATTTGGAAATCATATTTTAAAGGAACATTTTTGAATTCATGTTTAATATCAATATCTAATGCAAATCGTGATAATATAGGACTTTCTAGCATTTCTTCTGTAGGTGTTTTACCTATTCCTAATTCTAATATGTAATCCTCTGTTTTATTTTTTCTTCTTAGCTTTGAATTATTTTTATTAGCAAGAAAAATTCTTTCATTTTCATCTTGAGTTAACATGTTTAATTTTGAATCTAGAGATTCAATTTTTTCTAATAGGAATAAGTGCATTGTATCTTCTCTGTTTTCTGGTTTAACTTCTTTTAGGATGTTTTTATATGTAATTGCTCTATATACTGGGTTGTCTGGTTCTTTTTCTTGTAAGGCTTTAGGCAACATATTTCTAAAATTTTCTTGTAATTCTATGACTCCTTGCATGTCATTGGTGTAGAAAATAGTCCTCTCGTCATTCACATCAAAGGGTAAATTTGTAGGATTTTGACATATAACGATAACTGGCTTTCTTGCTGCATGTCTTACGCCTAATTCATACATAACATTTGGATTTAGTTCTGTTAAGTTTGCAACTACTAAATCAGCATTAATTAATCTATCAATTACTTGTCTTGTAATTGATCCTGTTTCATTTATTCTATGAGCTACTTCGACTTTTATATTTTGTTCATCTAGTACTGGTTGAATTGCTGCATCTATTACACCTTCCGCTTGTCTTCTAATATTATCTTTTGCGTTACCTATTGGAGTAACAATAAAGCATGTTTTTTGTTTAATGTTTTGTTTTATAATCCCTTTTCTTTCATTTTCAGTGGTCATGGTATTCTCCTTTTATTATAATTTTTATATATATTTATTTTATCAATAATCATTAACTAAAAAACATATTCAATTTAAATCTATTTATTTGAATTAAATGATGTTAAACTCACAAAAAGAATTTAAATAAAAAAAAGCCAATCATGATATAATTGAGTTGCGACGCTACAACTATACATAAGAGGCTTTTTTATTCTTATATAATTCTAACTACATAATAGCATAAAAGAAGTCTCCATACTAGTTGTAAATACTAGGAACAAGGAGAAAGATTATGACAAATACTATCAATTTAAAACAAGCTGAAAGGAATTCAAGATTGAGAGATATCGAGAATTCGAAGATATTGTCAGAAGAAGAAATGTACATAGCAAATGAACTTCAAGCAAAAGCTAATTCGCATGGAATGAAGTTAGTACCTGAACGAAAGATAAAAAATAAAGCTAAATTTGTTCAGATCATTCAACAAAACATCCAGTATTTATTTGAAATTGATTATTTAACAAATGCTGAGAAGGTATTTTTATTAGATATTTCAATGTGTGTAGGTTTTTTAAGTAATTGTTTGGTTAGTGATATTAACTCTAAAGAACAAATTCCATTAACTCAGCGAGAATTAGCAAAAAAAATAGGAAGACATGAAACGAAAGTTAGTCCTTTGGTTAGAAAATTAATTGATAAAGGCATTATTGCTCGTTCAGAGAGTGGTGTTGATGATAATAATGTTAGGGCATATGCTTTGTTTATAAATCCTCATGTTATGTTTTCAGGGAATAGAGATGAAGTTAATCCGACACTTAAAGCTATGTTTAGAAAGGTTCCTAAACAACTTAAAAATTTACCTATTAAATTATTTTAAGTCTACTTTAATTAGTAGACTTTTTTTGTTAATTTCGTACTTACCAAAAACGGTAAGTTTACTTACCAAAAACGGTAAGTACGAAAAATCCTGAAACCCTTGGTATTACTGGGTATTTTATACTTTGGTATGCTTGTCCCTTCTTACTCTATATAGAAATAGCTAAAAGTTCCGCAAGGAACGGGTCGTATTTTCTTTCGCTTTGCTACAGAAAATCTCCACCCTTTTCGCTTTGCTACATCCTTGCAAAACTTTTTTCGGCTCGAGTTTTGGCGGCACCAAGCCGATACATCCAAAAGCAACTATTTAGGTTTATCGGCTTGAATTTGCTATTATACGAGCCGAACCGCTAATGCTTTCGTATTATAATTTCATTTACCACATGTATAGATACGTAATACGCGGGGTTTCGCCCCCACACGACGAACCAGCCTCTACTCCAAAAGTCAACGGAAAAGCGAAGTACAATGGCGCGGCTGTTGCCGTTCCATTGTACTTGTAATTAAACATGTCATCATAGCGCTCATTTTTCGTTCTAAGAGCGTTATTTTGATTTTATTAGGAAATCTATTAGTTTGTGTTTAAAATCTAATAGAAACGATTTTGAGAAGTTATAAAAGCCTTGTTTGTTTTATATACAAGGAAGAATTTTTGATCTAAGAGTAAAAAAACAAGTTTTTAGTCCTCTGAAATATCCATTGAAAACCCATTGGATGTACATTGAAAATACATTGAAAGTACGTTGGAACTCCATTGAATTTTTTGTATTTGTGATATCACGTTTTTGTTAGGCTTTGCCTAACCTGTCACCCTTGGTGATAGCAAAAATCCCTTATGCTCTTGCACTTGTTAAAATTGTTCTTTTCTTTTTTGATCTGGAATCTCTAATTTCTAATTTTATAAAATGATTTGTTCCAAAGTTATTAGAAAAATTTTGTGGCGCGGCCATAGTCTTCGCTATATGGATTAAATAATCATTTATTAAGAAAAAAATGGAGTATAACTTAGATCCGTGAAGAATTTGTTATTTTTATATGACAGAAGGATATGAACCTTAGTAAAATGAATTAGTAAAAACCTAGGTTTAATACCTAGGTATCAAGGTTGATATTTTTGAAAATAACCCTTGATATTTAAAAAACTTAGGTTTTTATCTAGGTTTTAAAGGTGGGTAAAAAGATGGATAAAAGTGAAAACCTAGGTGAAGAAAAACCAGGTTATATAGCGATGACTGTTAAAGAAGTTGCATTGTGTTTAGATGAATCGCCAAATGTTATAAGAAATTGGATGAAAGAATTAAGGATGTATATTCCTTTAGAGAAAAATGAATCAGGATACAATGTTTTTAACGAGAAAGCTCTTGAACAAATGAAGATAGTTAAACAATTACATCGAGAACAAAATTACTCAATAAAACAAATTGAACATTACTTTGCTACGGGTGGAGAGAGTATAAAACCTGTTCCTAGTAAAGAAGTTGGAGAGATTTTAGCTGAAGAATTAAAATTACTAAAAAATGAGGTTAGTAGACTTAGAGAACATAGTGAGAAACAAGAAGAATTTAATAAGTTGTTAATTGAACAATTACAAAAACAACAAGATTATATTGATAATAAGTTAGAGAAGCGGGATCAGAAGTTACTTGAAACAATTCGTGAAGTACAAGAAACAAAAGTATTAACAGCATCTACTGAATCTAAAGGTTTTTTTGCGAGGTTATTTGGAAAATAACTATTTTAAGATTTATGATCTGAGTCCTGGCGTTTATGCCGCGAAAGTTCCTTGACGATGAGGGGAACCCTCATGCAAACTCGCCAGAGGTGGCCCCAGAAGGGCGGTTTTTGCCCGCTGGGGTTATCTTTGGGAGTTTGAGGGTTCGGAGGCTCGTGGTCAAGGGAACCGTGGAATAAAAAGCGAGGAC
>NZ_JBBOVE010000008.1:0-8285 GCF_038006445.1 Bacillus sp. FSL K6-1218
CATTCTTTTAAAATAAATAAATGGGTAATTTATGTTTTTTCTTTCCTTGATCTTCAACTTTAAAATTTCTTAATGAATCCCTAAAGATATGTTGAGTTGCTTTGTCTATTCCATCTTTAGGAGAGCAACACATAACATTTGGGTTTACAAACCATGTACGACTAGTACAAACTCGTCCATCTTCAGTTGTAACACCTGATTGTGCAACTGCTAATACTCCTTTTTTTAATAAACCATTCATAACACTAGAAATACTTTGACGAGTCATTTTAAACTTTTCAGCTAAATATGTAGGTGATGCTGGATTATTTGTCTCACGTTCTACAAGAACATTGGTTTTAAATTCTACAGATGAAGTTAATTTGAATAAAAAAGCTTCTTCCTTACTGCTTAAATAACCTATTTCAATCAAATAATCTATATTATCCATTATAATTTGCACAAATCTCACCCGATCTGTAGGCTTTTTCTTTTTACCTATGAAATATTCTTCCCCACCAGACATTTTACTTAACATCTGTAAAAGCATAGCTCTTTCTTCTTCCGAATAACCACCAGTTTGCAATTGGTCATAAATACTATCAATCTTGCTATCTCTTATTTTCGCTTTTTTTTCAGCTTGTCCAAAATCTACAACTTTTGTCATAAAATAATTCTCTCCCTTAGTGGAAGGAATCAACTTTTATATGTTAGAATGTATATAGAATATATATTGGTTGATCCCAACCTTATTATGAAAAACCGCCTGCCGACCAAAGCATGGGCGGTTTTTCTCGTTTGTATGTCTTTCTTTATAATAACATGAAACACCTTGTTAAAGCTTTCCATCTCTTACAAAAGCACAACATTCAATCCTCTTTTTCTTTTTCAAACTCATACAACTCAATACTTTCATCATTATCACTCTTATCTTTCCCTATCAAAATCTCCATGTCTGCTCATTTCTTTCTTATGCTCACGTTCAAATTGATTATCTATTCCCTTGCTATCCAATTCATTTTTAATAATCCCTCTAAATACCTTAAATTTCTCTTTAAAAGCTTTTTTCGTCTGTTGATACAAAACTCTTATATTCTCCTTCAAATCCTTTATATGAGCTTTTAATGAGCCTATTTCAGTATGTAACTTTTTATTTTCCTCTTTCAAATCTAAATTTATCTTTTGAGATTCTTTTAAAGAATCATACAAACTATTGACTTGACGATTCAATTCCCTATTTTCTTTTACCAAATCCGTATTTTGCAAACGCTCATAATCTTTTTTTACAGTGACTGCTGCAGTTATCAATTCTTCTACTTTTTCGAGTTGCTTTGGTGAAAAAACATAATTACCTGTTTCTTTTTCAATGATTTCAGGTTTACCAATTAATTTTGGCTTTACCTCCGTCTTGATCTCTTTCTTTTTGGGCTTTAGCGTAATCTTGCTATCCGGTAATCTCTTGCTTATCTCCGTAATTTGATTCTCTATGTTAGAAACAGCTTCAGCATATTCCTTGTATTGACGGACTTTCATATATTTATGTGAACCCACATTAGCACGTTCAAAATTTGGAATTTGTTCTTTAGCTAAAGATTCAATATAAGCCGTTTCTAATTGTCTCCAATTCGCAATTAGCTCCGTTCCTTTTCCTTGTACACCTTGTTGTTGCAAGGCTCTATCCATTCCGACACGCCTCGTTAATCCTCGACTACTTTCGAAGTTCGGTACATAGTTAATATGTAAATGCGGATTTGCTTCATCATCATGTAATACCATGTTATAGACTGCTAGATTTGGATTTCGCCCTTGAAACGCCTCCGCATACTGTTTTAACGCTTCTTTTTTAGCTTCCCTATACTTTGGGTCATCTTTACCCTCTCCAACCGCTACAACCAATTCTCGTTGTTCATGTGTCTTTGTATCTTTTTTTATCTTGTCATAATAATCCTTAATTTTGCGATCATTACGTTTTTGTTTCTCGTTATACTTATTTACTGCTTCTTGAAAGACATCCTTGTATACACTTCGGATGTCCTTTTGAACAAAATAGATATTCTCTTCTAACCTGGATGGATCTATGCCAGGATTCCCATGAATGTTTTCTCTGTTATTATGGCTTAATGAACTTTGGTGAGATTGATTAAATGAGATAGAAAACAACATAAAGTGCCACCACTTTCTCTAGATCAATTGATACAATTAGTCTAGCAAAGCGACGAAATTGTGTCAATTGACGTAACCCTATACGTATTTTGACGCTTTCGCATCAAAATCGATAGGGGTCTGCGACGCTTTTCGGCTTTGCCGAGCCACATTTCACGTGGCAAAAATAAAACCTTGGGCTTTGCCCAAACCCACTGGGGAACTCTTCCCCAGCCCCCATCCATCGAACTCCCCAACCCCTCAATCCTTGAGGGGCTCCCTCGCCGGTTAGCAGGAACAAACGATTGTTTGTTCAATGCCAAGAGGGTTCGGGTGTAGTTCAGTTGGTCAAGTCAAATACTCCCTTCGCTTTGCTAGGTCCGTTTTGATTGACCAACACATACAATTTTTAAAAATTTAATATAAGGCTTATATATTAGGAACATTAGCGGATGCATGAAGGAGAGTTTTACATAAAATTAATTTAATGACAAAAAATAGGTAAATAAAGGAAGTGTTTTTATGAATTGGTATACTCCTTATCCCACAAATCAACATTTTTCAAATCAATCGCAGCAAATTTCTCCTTATCAACAACCATCATTTGAAACAATTTCAAGAGCAGCCGAATCAATTATACAACCTGATTTTTATAACACAGGTGAAAATCGTCAAGGTCGCGCATACTATTATAATTTAGTCGGTCATGGTCTATTTGAAAGAGCATTGAACCTACCAGGTGTTAACTCCACAAGCATAGTGGTAGCATCAATTACCGAAGTTAGTATTAGTGATGGTCAAGTAAAACCAAAACTAGGATCTGCTAATATGCAGATTTATAACGTTGTTCCATATGATGACGGCACAGTAGGTATACGAGGAAAAATTGATTGGCCTAATGATCTTAATTATCGCATTTCAGTTATAATATTTTAACAATAGTATTTGATATCTAGGGCCATTTTAATTATTTTCCAATAATTTAATAAAATCCTTTATAAATTTTTGAATAAAGACTTACTTTCAATAGCATTATATAAAAACAAAAAACCTAGCAATTGCTAGGTTTTTTGCATATGAGAAAAATACTATTTTCATGTCATACCATCTTCAAAGTTCCCATTATTGTATATTCATTTTTATAATCAGTTCGAATATAAGCTTTTGAATAGAAGTTTACTTTAAGAACAGCCAAGGCTATATTGTGAATGCTCATTGCATTATACGTTGGATTTAAAAAAGTGTTAATATGTAAAACTCTTTAATAAATGTTTTACTAACTTCTTAGCATATGAAATTCGCGTCTTGTTGGTGCTAACCTATATAAAACATAAACAAGTTAAATAAAAAGCCTAGTTTTTACTAGGCTTTTTATTTAAAAAAATACCATTTTTTCACCTTAATACACTTTTAATTTCACGATATTTTATACAATTAATAATAAAAAGTTCCAATGTAAACTTTTTATTATTAGTTTACTTTCAGAAACCCTAAAACATTATCTCAACACCAAATACCTTGATACTCTCAATTTATATAATAAAAGTATACATTCAAAACGCTATAAATAAAGAAATTAAAAATCAAAAAACAAAACAATGCCATATAAAAATTCTATATGGCATTGTTTTGTTTAATCCTTTTTTTAACTAAAAAAAATCTCTATACAGAAAGATTCACCCAATTTATATAAAGACAAATATCTAAAACATTAGAAAAAAATACAATATCAATAAAATCAATTAATATTAAGGAGGAATATTTATGGGACTCTCTTTTCATAATCAAACTAATGAAAAAATATATGTGGCTATAGCTTATTCTGATGTTGATTGTCAATCTGAAGGGAATATCCAATGGAGAAAAAGAGGTTGGTGGACTATAACACCCAATAATACAGTACTTGTATGGAATGGATCAGCTAATAATAAAATGTTTCTCTACTATGCTGAAAATGATGGACCTACTCGTATATGGGCAGGTGATAGATTTACTGACCTTCCACGTACAGCATTTAATAGATGCTGGACCATCCCTGGAGGTACTGACAGTAGAAATTTAGGTTTAAGATTATTCACAGCCACTGCAGATAATTTTACAATGAATTTAACTCCTTAAAAACAATTTAATACACGTCTTACAACTTTGAATTCCACTATTCACTTAACTACAATATTCTAATAATCCCTCAAAACTTGTATGGCTTAATTTTTTATTAGGGCTTATATAACAAAGATAATTGCTGATACACAAATCCCCTTATAGAATAGAAATATTTTGTATATTAAATCCTTCTTTGTTCTCTTCTTATTATCCAAAACACTAAAAAGGAGTGATAAAACATGTTTTATCATCAAACCGATAATCCAAATTATTATTCTTATAATCCTTATTATAATTCACAATACCCCAATATTAGAGACAATATGCAAAATCCATCATATTCTTCTCCTTCTTACTATCAAGAGCACACACATCCCATATATAATCAAGATCCTTACATCCATAATACAAACTGGGAGGAAATAAGAAATATTGATGTACCTTACTCTGATCTTTTCAGAAGAATCGCTGATTACGCTGCAATAAATAATTTTGCAGGAGGCTTCCCAACCTTCAGAAGAGACCCAGCACGTTCAATCTATGAAATTATATTAATCAATCCACAATATGGAGTAAAAGAAGATGTAAGAAATTTACCTTCACCTGCTAATTTTGCTCAACATATTAGAAATACAGATAGAAACTTAAAAGAAAACCCAAGATATTTAAGTGGATTTCCTAATTTTCATGTATCAGCATCAGGAAATCTTTTTGGAGCCACTAGATTATTCAAAAATGCAGGAGAAAGAAGATGGGTATCTGATTCAGAATTAGGCATAATTGGATCAGAAACTGATGAAAATCTAATGACAAGAGCACAAATGTACGCAGAAAGAAACGGGTTTGCTGGTGGATTTCCAAGTTTTGAACATAGTACTGGAAATCACGAAATAATATTACTAAACAAAGATGCAGCAACTAAAAGAATAGAATATTTTCCAGTATAAACACAAAATATTAAATAAAATTCCAAAAACACATAAATATAATAAGGAGATGCTTTTAAATTAATTTATATTGCATCCCCTTATTACATTTACGCAATAACTTCCATTTTATATTTTAAAACATTAAAAATTTTACATAAAGTGTATTCTACATTTAACCTTTAAACCAACCTAAAAAACCTTTCCTTTTTTGTTTTTGTATATCTCTAATATTTTCAAGCAATAACTGATCTCGCTTCTCTAGCTTCTTCTCTATAAAAATTTCTAACTCACTGTTTTTACTTTCTACTTCAGTTAACTTTTTCTCCGTATTCACTAAATACTCTTTTGTCGTAACCAATTCATTCGTAATTTCTTGCAATTTTTGAACGAGTGCTTGATTAAATTGATTTTGTAACTGCTGATTTTCTAATACTTCATTCAATTTCTTTTCTAATTCTGATTTTTCTTCTTTTGAAACAAACGAATCAATTTCTCCGTTTCTCCATGCCCTAACTTGATCATAAGACCATTTTTGTACCTGTATTTTTTCTTTTATTGCTTTTAATTCTTCTATATTTTCCTTCGAGTATCTGCGATGCCCCCCCTGACTTCGCTCCGTTTGTATATTAAATTCATTTGACCATACCTTTAGTAAATCGGGTGTGATCCCTAAAAAATCCGCAACAATTTTCGGTGTATGCATTTCCGATTTTAGTTCCAATTTTCATTCCTCCCCCAAAACGGAATACGTTTTTTACTTAAAAAACACGATTAAATCAACATTCCAATCAAAATCGGAATGCACTTACAACCGATATAACAACCGATTTTAAAAACAATTTAATTTCGAAATACATTCCGATTTTACCACCGATATGTATTACTTCTCGATAATAACATCAAAATCTTTTTTCTATATACAAAATTTTATGCAAAAAAAGAATAGCGGGGATCCCTAGAATCCTCGCTATATCAACAATGTATAAAATCCTGTATACCAAATAAACAGACAAAAAAAGAAGAATCCTTATAAATACAAGGATTCTAGCAAAGTATTTGCTACCGATAATAGGACGTTATGTTAACTTAACTTGTATACAATATACAAATCAAATCACAAAACATATTAGTTCTTCTAAATGGTACAATAAGGAAAAAGGAGGGCTAAATAATGCCTTTAGAAACCACTATTTCTTGCATCATTATTGCAATAATTATTGGTGCACTATTTGGAGGGATTATACGTATAATTCGGCATACCAGCAATCACAAAAAGCAAGAATCAGTTGAGCAAAAGTTAGATAGGGTTATTCAACTGTTAGAAAAACAAAATAAAGATTGACCCTCCAAACAGAGGGAGTTGTTGTTGAGATAAAGAAAAGGAAGGGAACATAAATGGAGTTGTATCGCAGTAAAATTAGAGAATTGCTTGAATTCAATAATCAAAGGAAATATTTCTATAAAGAGAAAGAAGAAGCCATTCAAGAAGTTGAAGAGAAACTTAACGTAACGCTTCCAGACAGTTACCGATGGTTTCTAAAGGAATATGGAGGCGGAGGTAATGGTCTATATGTGAATGATTGCAACGATATTTTGCATTATCATGACAGATTTAAGACCTTCAACATTCCGAAAGGATATATTATTATTGAGCATTGCGATGAGTATTCCTATTGTTTAGATACGGAAAAAATGATGAACAATGAATGTCCTGTTGTAAACTGGAGTGCCCATGAAAAAGGTATCTATCCAGCAGCGGACAATTTTTACAAACACTTATTAGAGAAAATTGAAAATGCAATTGAAAATGAGTGGTGGGAAGAATAATATATAACAAACCACAACACAAGTACTTTCAAGAAATACAAGCAGAATTACTTCCGTTTTCGATCATTATGTAAACACAAAAGTCCTCCAGTTAAACAATCCGGAGGACTTTTAATAGTTTTCTAAGTTATCTTCCAAATACACTCAATCCTAAATAAATCAAACTATAACTAATTAAAGCACTTGCAAGTATCAAACCTATTTTTAATAATTTGTCTTTTATATTAGGCTTTACTTCACTTACAGGTTTTCCCTCTATAAAATCAATTATTTGACGATAAGTCTTTAAATTGTGCTCTTTTTTTATGTTTTCAACTTGTTGTAATGAAAACATAAGCAAAATCGTAAGTACCACAGGTATTATAAGACCATAATAACCAAAAAAGTAAAATACAGGTGCAATAGAAATAGGAAGTATAATCATTAATGCTAACATGATGTAACTCCACTTAAAGAAAGTTGATTTTTGAAGTTCTTCTTTCATGATCTTTACATCTCCTTTAACTAAATCATCCAGGGAGACATTAAAGAGAATACTCATCATTAGTAAATTATGAATATCTGGATAGTTCCTTTCATTTTCCCAGTTAGAAATAGATTGTCTGGAAACATGAATTTTTTCTGCTAACTTCTCTTGGGACATATTATCCCGTTTACGAAAATATTGTATTTGTCTACCAATGTTCATCTATACATCTCCCTTAAGTTTGAGGTTAAGTTAAAGGCTAATTAAAGACTACCAAATTTCTTTATAATAACGTGATTCTAAGGTGTAAAAATGTTTTATCATGCTATTCTCCCTGTTTTTGGGTGTGAGTGCTGGCTGGGGGGTTGGGGGCTAGACCCCAAGAACTTAACGTAACTGAATATAGAATAAACTTATTATTTAAATCGATAGAACTAGCGGTTCGGCGGGTATAATTGCTGATCCAAGTCGAGCAACTTAACCCCGTTTTTGGTCTGTTCGGCTTGGCGAAAACTAAAAACCCGCCGAAAAAAGTTTTGCAAGGACAATATCAAAAAAAAAAGGCGATAGCCTTTAGGTGAGGACTAACGAACCGACTTTTTTGATATTGAGGGTGGAGATTTTTGAGTGATCTTCTCAAAAATACAACCCGTTCCTTGCGGAACTTTTAGCCCTATATATAAGAGTGAGAAGGGCAAAGTAAAGAAAGTCAGTAATATCAAGGTTTTATAGAAAGTAGGGTGTCAAAAAAAAGCGACACCAGTGTCAAAAAAAAGTGACACCTAAAAAAAGGTAAAAAAACAAAAAAAAAAAAAAAAAAGAATGCAAGAAAATTTTTG
>NZ_JBBOVE010000009.1:0-3872 GCF_038006445.1 Bacillus sp. FSL K6-1218
TTTGTTACGTTAAGTTCTTGGGGGCTAGCCCCCAAACCCCCAGCCAGCACTCACACCCAAAAACAAGAGGATTTAAAATAAATGATTTCATCAAAAAAAAGAGAGAATTTCAAAAAAGAAATTCTCTCTAGTAGTTAAAATAATTACAAGTGGTTTTAGCTACCACAGTTTTTAATACAAATATCTTTGGCTACTTTTACAGCAAGACGACAAGCTGCTCTAGCTATAGGGCTACTCATAGCATCACAACCAGCATTTCCGATTGTAGCTGATATTTCACAAGTGTCTCTACAACCATCATTATTTTCTATTTTTACATCGCCCATTATTAATAAAATTTGTTCAATTGTCTGTTTTTCTGACTCGCTTAATTGATCTACTATTGCACGACTTAATGGTAGTGACATTAAAAAATCCTCCTGTTAAGTTTAATATTTATTTTTAATATGAGCATGTTTTTTTTTAATATACATTGTCTTTGTCAACCGTTAGCGGAACATAGTGAGTATTAAGAAGTTGACAGATTTACTACACCCAAAAATAAGGAAATTCTTTTTCTAATCTTTTAGAAATGCTAGAATTATCCATGTACATTCAACCTAGGAGGCGTAGCAATAATGACAAATTCCGTTGTAAACAAAGCAGGTGCAAAAATTTATTCTGATATTAATAAACATGAAATGTTAGAATTACCAGTGTTAGTAAACAATAAATCTAATGGGATTATTCACGAAGTTCTTTCGGTAGGGCTACAAGGGGCACAAAGAGAGCCGATTGTAACGATAAAAAAATCCAATCAAGAAGCTATTGCATATCGTTTACCAAAAGATTTGCAAGGATGGGTTGAAAATGCAATGTTTTTAACAATGCAAGGAATGAATCCATTCCCTTCACGTGTAGAGTTTGGGATATTAGATAATAGAGCCTTCGTGGAAATTTTATAAAAAATCATTATTGTTTTAAGGATCTCTCAGCTTAGCTGAGGGATTTTTTGTTTTTGTGTTTTATATTTTGGAAAATTACTAAGCGATTATGTCGCGAAAGTTTCTTTACTATGAGGGGAACCCTCATGCAAACTACTGGAGGTTGTCCCACAAGGGCGGTTTTTGCCCTGCGGGATTACCTTCGGGAGTTTGAGGGTTTAGAGGCTCGTAGTCAAGAAAACGTGAAATAAATAGCGTCCATCGGGGGACGACTATGACATGTTTACGAGATGGTTTTTGTTATGCAGGGGCATAGCTCGGCAAAGCCGAAAGGCCTTAATTCGGCTTTGCCGAATAGCCCCGCAGGGCACACCTTTACGATAGTAAAGTATAGTGTGCTATACTTTACATGGAAGTCCACCGAAAAACAGTAGAGAAGTATATATACTTTATAGAGTGGTCGTGAACAAAATAAAGAAAAAAATAGAACAAGTTGAGGTGAGGATTCATGAGTTTTGCCATTTGTAGAATGCAGAAATTTAAAATGCGAGATGTGAAAGGAATCCAGATTCATAATCAACGAGAAAAAGAGAGTCATACAAATCTTGATATTGAAAAAGAACAAAGTCATTTAAATTATGATTTACATAATGATCAGTACATTGATTACTTAAGAACAGTAAAAGAAAAAATTGAACAGAATGTAGAAACCAATCGAGCAATTCGAAAAGATGCAGTTGTCATGTGTGAATTTGTAGTCACAAGTGATAGAAGTTTCTTTGAATGTTTAAGTGAAGAAAATCCGGATTCTCAAAAAGAATTTTTTGAGGAAGCTTATAGCTTTCTTAAAGAGCGGTATGGAGAACAAAACATTGTACATGCAGTGGTACATTTGGATGAAAAAACACCTCATATGCATGTAGGAATGGTTCCAGTGACGGAAGAAAAGAAGTTATCAGCGAAACAGATTTTTAACCGTAAGGAATTAGTTTCACTTCAGGATGATTTTCATGCTCATATGGTGGAGAAAGGCTTTGATTTAGAGCGTGGAGTATCGAGTGATAAAAAACATATTGAAACCGCACGTTTTAAAGCTTTGACAGCAAAAGAAGAAGTGCAAGTGTTACAAGATACACTTATAGAAAAAGAATTGGAAAAACAACAAATAGAGAAATCAATGCAACAAATGCAAAATCGTTTAAATGTTTTAAAAAGAGCTGTTAAAGTAGGAAAACAAATAGAAGAGATGCCTGTGAAGGAAAAAGGGGGTCTTATCCGCTCTAAAACGGTTGAAATTGGCTTAGAAGACTTTCAAAGGATTAAAACCCTTGCAAAAGCGTCAGAGGCCTTTAAAAGGGAAAATGAGATGTTACTGAGGCAAAACCATGCGTTGAAAGTGAATCATACAGATTTACATACTACTGTAAAACGTTTAGAAAAAGAGAAAAAAGAATTAGAACCATATAAAGCGAAATATGAGAGACTTCAAAAGTTATTTGCACAAATGCAGGAGTTTTATAAAGAACGAGTTCCTCAAGGATTGGAGAAATTCCAACAAATTGTAGGGTATTGCAAGAAGAAAGTGAATATCACTTTAAATCCCTTTAGTAATACTCGATTTAGTGAAAATAATTTAACTGAACATGAAAGAAAGGGATATGATCTTGCTTCAAGAGATATACAGCAGAAGAAAAAGAAGAAAAATAGAAATAAAGATAGTGGTTTAGAGAAATAAATAAAAAGCATTATACCAATTGGTGTAATGCTTTTTATTTTGGTGAAAAATTTACTTTAGGAAGAATGTGCTTTTGTAAACTGTTGTCACTAAATGCACTTATTGATTGTGTATTTGGATCAAATTGTAATCCTAATGCTTTAAATACAACCTCTGTTTGTACAGGTGACAAGCTAAATGATACTGTGTCGTTATCTAGATAAATATTTAATTCAATGCCTTCAATCATTATTTTTCATCTCCAATTTTCCTAATTCGTTCTTGGATATTTCTTGTTTTGGAAGAGCTTTTTGTTTTCCTCTTAAAACTTCAATGGAATTTAAAGGTTTATCTTCTTCGTAATAACTTAATAGTATTTGTCGTTTTGTATCGTTTCCTTTCATCATGATGTTAGGATTTACGATATAAACGCCGTTTTGCTTTTTCTTGATGAAGTTGTTTGCTTGTAGCTTTTTCATTAATTTTGCAATAGTAGGCTCGGAAACTCCGACATCTTTTGAGATTTGTTTGTATGTTCCTATAAATAAGTTATTAGATTGATTTGTGTTTTCTGCTATGTAAATAAAAATATCTAATTGTTTATTGTCTATGATTCCTAGAACTGTTAAGAAGTCCATTAAATACATTTTCCAAAAATTCTTAGTTCCATATACTCTTTTTGTTATTTGGTCTACATGAATAACTTCTCCAGTTTCAGTATCCACTAATTCTCGTTTTTTTTGACCGACTAAAGTTTGACTTTCAGCATGATATTCTAGATTTTCCGTCATAATCTTAAGCTCCTTATACTTAATTTTCATTTTAGTAACCACTTAATGTTTTAAATTTTATAATAAAAACAAAGTGAAGTAAACACTTAAAAGAAAATTAAGCAAACACGAAACAAGAGTTAAGTAAAGACTTAAAAAAAGTTAAGTGCCTAAAACGTCCAAAACCATTGATACAACTGGACTTGTCCTGTTTTTTTGTTTAATTTACTCTCTTCTATAATCAAAAGAGCTTTTCTCCATGCAACGGTCAGGTAGTATTTTTTGAGAAACCCACTCAAAAAATCTCCACCTTTTTTCCATTGCATAGAGAAATTCGGCAGGTGATAACATGTCGCCAAGCCGAACATACCAAAAACGAGAATTTAGGTAGTACGACTTGAACAAGCAATTGTACCTGCCGAACCGCTTTAATCTATCGACCAAAACAATCAGCTTTTTCTACAT